>JAZRHI010000023.1:0-44063 GCA_045644685.1 Candidatus Onthomorpha sp. | reverse complement strand
TTTACACTTATATTTCCAGCGCGAAACATTAGCAAAATAAATCCAATGGATAATATAAAATTCGAATAAAAACAAAAAATAAATCAAAGAAATAATAAAATATCTCTTTGATTTATTTTTTTAACTCTTAGGATTATTTTTCTAAACCTAAGGAAAAATTTTCTTAGAAAGTGAAAGCAACTGAGCATTTAAAATTATGCTTGTTTGCTCCTTTATCTACGCCCCACGCCTTATGTTGATATTCATATCCGGCACGGATAGAGAAACGTTTTATTTCTATTCCTATTGCAGATTAACCTTTTTTGCTATCTACAAAGGCGTTTTCTATACTTTTATAACCATTAACAAATGTTTTTTCCACAGCTTTGTAAGCACCAACTACGGTATTCTCCACCGCTTTGTAACCATTGACAACTCCGTCTTCTACTTTCTTGTAAGCATCTACTACTGCTTTTTCTGTTTTTGTTGATTTCAATTTGTAATTGCTCATATTCGTTTTTTGTTTTTGTTTTACGTTGCAAAATTAAGCGGAATAATCAAACGAAATTTTGATACATTTCTTTGAAGTTGGTATAAAATTCTGTTTTTGTAGAAGAAATTACTTTTCGTTCTTTGTTTTTTGGTAATTTTGTCTAAGAATTAAAACGATAGATTGTGAAAAGAAAAATCTCTTACTTGAAATGGCAATCTCAAATCAAAGAGATAACTCCTGAAAATCATTGTATAGAAAATGATATTATTCTTATAGATGAAGAGAATGTAAGTAGGGCAGGGCGATTACTTAATTGCGAGGCGTTTAAGTTAGATGTTACTATGGCGTTGATTTATGATAAAGGCTGCGTTGATTGTAAAATAAATATGAAGTCTTATCATATAGAATCGCCTTCGGTGTTTATTATTTTTAAGGATCAAATTTGTCAGCCAATTTATTATTCCGAAGATTTGAAAAGTAGAGTTATTGTTATGTCAAGGAAGTTTACCGATTCTTTGTTTGATAATGCAACTATGAATAAGCCTTTGCAAACTTATATCCAAAACAAGCCTATGATTATTCCTAATAAAGAAAATGTTTTTGGTAATTTCTTTGATATGTTATTAAACATTGCGAAATCTCCCTTAAAAGAATTTAGGATTCAAGCAGCAAAACATCTCACTCTTGCAATGTTTTATGGATATTCTTTTCAGAATCACAACTACGAAGTAAAGAGAATAAAGAATAATCGTAAGAAAGAATTGTATAACTCTTTCTTAGAGAAAGTTGAACTCTATCATAAAGAAAATAGGGAAGTGAGTTTTTATGCTGAAATCTTGTGTGTAAGTCCTAAATATTTATCTCAAATTACCAAAGAACTATGTAATAGAACTGCTTTGGAGATAATAGAGGAGTATTCCATAACTACAATCAAGGCTTTGCTTTCTTCCACCACCATGAACATACAGCAAATTAGCGATGAAATGAATTTTCCTTCGCAATCGGTATTTGGCAAATACTTTAAGCGACTTACAGGACTCTCTCCAAAGGAATATAGAAATACAATAAAGTAAACAAAAATAAAAAAGGAGAAACCGTTTGGCTTCTCCTTGTGTTTGAAATCTGGACTCTATTACCAAGCAAATAATGGTCTGTTTTCCATCATTGCATTTACTTTCTTACGAGTTTCAGCTATCAATTCTTCGTTATTAACGTCAGAAAGAACTGCGTCAATCATTTCAACGATAGCTTCCATTTCGTTTTCTTTCAAACCTCTTGTAGTGATTGCAGGAGTTCCTACACGAATACCAGATGTTTGGAAAGGAGAACGTGAATCAAATGGAACCATATTTTTGTTGATTGTGATGTCAGCTTTAACTAATGTGTTTTCTGCAACCTTACCTGTTAATTCTGGGAATTTTGTTCTAAGGTCTATCAACATTAAGTGGTTATCTGTACCGTTAGAGATAACTTTGTAACCTCTTTTAACGAAAGCCTCTGCCATAGCAGCAGCATTTTTCTTAACTTGTTTAATATATTGAGCGTAATCTTCTGTTAATGCTTCACCGAATGCAACAGCCTTAGCAGCGATAACGTGTTCCAATGGACCACCTTGGCAACCTGGGAAAACAGCTGAGTCTAAAACAGCACTCATCATTTTGATTTCTCCTTTTGGAGTTGTTTTTCCCATTGGGTTTTCAAAATCTTTACCCATTAAAATCAAACCACCTCTTGGTCCTCTTAAAGTTTTGTGAGTTGTAGTTGTAACAATGTGGCAATATTCAACAGCATTGTTCAATTCTCCCTTAGCGATAAGACCACTTGGGTGAGAAATATCTCCCATTAAGATAGCACCAATTTCGTCAGCTAAAGCTCTCATTC
Organism: Candidatus Onthomorpha sp.; assembly: GCA_045644685.1. Taxonomy (GTDB): domain Bacteria; phylum Bacteroidota; class Bacteroidia; order Bacteroidales; family P3; genus Onthomorpha. The sequence continues at coordinate 41,710 of JAZRHI010000023.1, read as the reverse complement.
TTTTCCAGTCGAAATCTCTTGAATAAGCAGAAGCTCCACCGATGATTAGTTTTGGTTTGTGTTCTCTTGCTACTTGTTCCATCATATCATAGTCGATAGTACCAGTTTCTTCCTTAACTCCGTAAGAAACTTGGTTGAAATAAGTTCCTGAAATGTTTACAGGAGAACCGTGAGAAAGGTGTCCACCGTGATTAAGGTCTAATCCCATGAAAGTATCACCAGGATTCAAGCAAGCAAAGAAAACTGCCATGTTTGCTTGTGCGCCAGAGTGAGGTTGAACGTTAGCCCACTCAGCTCCAAACAATTGTTTTGCTCTGTCGATTGCAAGTTGCTCAGATTGATCCACGATTTGGCAACCACCATAGTATCTTTTTCCAGGATAGCCTTCGGCATATTTATTTGTCATTACGCTACCCATTGCTTCCATTACTTGATCTGAAACGAAGTTTTCAGAAGCAATTAATTCTATTCCTTTTGTTTGTCTTTCTCTTTCCTTTTGAATAAGGTCAAAGATTTGTGTATCTCTTGTCATAATTATATAAAAATTTGATTTCAAAAAATTTGAGTGCAAAGATATGAAATTATTTCGGATTCTTTCTTTGTTTTAGAAAATTCTTTCTTAGCTTTAGAAAATTTTTTCTTAGCTTTAAAAAAATATTTCTTTGAAAAAATTTATTTTTTCTTAGGAATAATTGTATCTTTGTGGTGTTAATCAATAAAACGACTTAATTATGGAAAAAGAAATGAAACAAAAAAGATGTTCAACTTGGGTTGTGTCTTTGTCAGTCATTGTTGCAGCCGCTTTAATCGGTTTATTTGTCTATCAAGGCTTGAAGGCAGTGTCTATGGGCCAAAGAGTAGTAACGGTAAAAGGTGCAGCAGAGCTTGAAGTCAAAGCAGACGTAGCTTCAATGTCTATTAGATTTGCTATTCTTCAAAATACGCTTCAAGATGCTTTGAAAGTGTCAAAGGAAAAAGAAAAGATAGTAGTTGATTTCTTGAAAGAAATTGGCTTTACCGATGAAGAAATTTTCGTAGGCAAAGTTAGTTATGATGAATATGAAAATAATAAAACAAAATACGTAAGAGGTAGCGTAAGACTTTTTGTAAAGAGTAAAGCAATTGAAAAAGTGCAAACTTTGGAAAAAAGAGTTACCGAGTTATATGAAAGAGGCGTAGTGATAGACCAAGACTATTGGGACGATGGTGCAAGTTATGAAATATCAGATGTTAATGTCTTTAAGCCAAAACTAATAACTGAAAGTCTGGCTAATGCGAAAAAAGCAGGAGAACAATTCGCAAAAGATGCCGAAAGCAAGTTGGGAAAAATGAAAACTGCTTGGCAAGGACAGATTTCAATAGAGGATTTAGACGAAACAACCCCACATATTAAGAAATGCAGGGTTGTCAGTACAATAACTTATTATTTGGAAGATTAAGGTTAAGATTTAGAAATTTCTTCTTTAATCTTATTCCAACGTTCTGGGCACATCTTTGTGCCCATTATTTCTATTACGTTTCCAGCAAGCACACTTCCCATTTTTCCACATTGATTTAAAGGAAGGTCTTTGCATAAGCCTGCAAGGAATCCGCTTGCGTAAAGATCGCCAGCGCCTGTTGTGTCAATCTTTTCGCGTTTTACTTCTTGTATTGATGTGATTTCACCGTTGTGTTTTATGATTGAGCCTTTTGCTCCAAGTTTTACAACTGCAATGTTGGCATATTGTGCAATTATATGAACGGCTTCTTCTGCTGAGGTTTTAGTAAATGCTTCTGCTTCTTGTTCATTAGCAAATATTACTTCAACTCCTTTGCATACTTCTTGCAAAAATTCTAAGTTGTCTTCAACAACATTGTATGATGCAAGGTCTATGCTGATTTTACAACCAGATGCTTTTCCGCATTCTATTATTTTTTGGAATAAATCTCTATTTGAAATCAAGTAACCTTCAATATGCAAATAGTCGTAGCCTTCAAAAAGTTCTTTTGTAATAAGAGAAGCGTTCAATTCAATAGCTGCACCAAGGTGAGTAGCGAATGTTCTTTCTCCGTCTTTTGAAACAAGAGCTAAGGCTAAGCCTGTTTGAGTTGTTTCGCTTTTAAAGAAGTTTGTCTTTATGTTATTTTTTTGCATATCTTCAATATAGAAATCTCCATATTGGTCTTTTCCAACCATTCCTATATATGCAGTTTCTATATTAAGGTTTGCAAGTCCGTTTGCTGTGTTTGCAGCCGAGCCTCCTGTGGAAATCTCGCTTTTAAGTTTAGAAGTAGCCTCTTGTAAACGGATTGACTCGTCTTGACTTATGATTTGCATACTTCCTTTTGGTAAATTCTCTGTTGCAAGCATAGTATCGTTTTCAAGCAAACATATCTTATCAACAAGAGCGTTACCTATACATATTGTTTTCTTACTCATCGTTTTCTGTTGTTTGGTTTTGTTCAAATGTAAAGAAGCTAAAATTCACCTTTCCGTAGTTTCTTTGTTCTGTAAAATAAGGATTGTCAGAGAAATTATGCTCTTTGGAGTGTTCGAGTATGAATATTCCTCCCGGTTTTACAAAAGATTTTAATACAAGCGAAGGAATTAAATCGAATTGTTTTAAATCGTATGGTGGATCGGCGAATACTAAATCGAAACTTTGCTGACTTCTTCCTAAAAAGTTAAAAGCATCAGCCCTTAGTGCGAATAGATTATCTATTTCAAGTGTTGTGCAAGTCTTTTTTATGAAATCGATACATTTTGGACTTTCATCTACTGATGTAACATGCTTTGCACCTCGTGAAATAAACTCTACACTTATCGCTCCTGTGCCTGCAAAAAGGTCAAGCACCCTTGTTTCTTCAAAGTCTATTCTATTGTTTAGTATGTTAAACAATCCTTCTCTCGCCATGTCGGTTGTAGGTCTTACCGGCAAGTTTAACGGTGGATTAAGACGCCTTCCTTTTAAGTATCCTGAAATTATTCTCATTTAAGCAATAACTAAAAAATAGTTTTGTAAGTTTATTGAATCGAATTCACAGCCTACTTTTATGTTTTCCATAGGATTTGAGAAGGAAACGTCTTTTATGTATTTACGAAGCAAGCTTAATTCTTCTTTTGTGTAATCTTCTCCTGTTAAAAGTGTTTTTACTTCTGCTGTATCTACGGATAATTGTTGTAAAGTAAACAAAATGAAATAGATTAAGTCTGATGCGTTTTGGTATTCAAAATTATTGCTTAATACAAACGAGTTTCCTTTGAATAATACTATGTCGCAAGCAGATTTTCTTTTGTTTATTAAAAGTGTATTTTGAGAAAATCTTGTTATATCGTAAGCATATTCTGCCATTATTTGATGTTGGCAACAATATTCTGCATTTGGCATAAGTATTTTTACACCACTATAAGTGTGCATAGGGTATGCAAAAACTGAAACGGCATCTAATTTTTCCGAAGTGTTAGAAAGAACAGTTTCATTGCTTAAAAGATTTGAAACAGTCTTAACATACTCTTTGTTTTTTGTTTGATCGTATAGCTTATATGGCACCCATACGTTTTTAGTGCTTTCACAAATTATACGAGTTTTTGCAAATTTGAAAATCTTTATGCCGATAGATGAAAAACACTCCCTGATTCTATTCATAACTTGCGGAATGCTTCCAGTCGTATCAACTTCAAATTCGCCAATACATAATAATCTTAAACTCTTATTGTCAATCAACGAAAAAGAAAATCCATTTGCTTTAAGGCAAATGGACAATCTTGTCTCGTTGGAAACAATGCTTTCTTCAACTCTTACAAGTTGCTTTACTTTATATGTCTCCATTTTATAATTGTTCGTTATTCCCAATTTCCATCTGTGATAGGTTGTTCCAAATCACCAACTTTCCAACCGGTATATTTGTTTTTGTCTTCTAATTCTGCTTTTCTGTTAATTACATCTTGTCTGTCCATTCCAAAAGTGTAAGTGTCAATAGAAGCAGTTATTTGAAAAACAGGAACTTCCAAACCACCCTTATTTACTTTCTTTGCACTCATTGCAAATATTTCTTTTCCATTATCTTTTGAGAAAGGAATATATTTCAATTCGTTTACTTTATCAACAGAAGTTAAAAGTTTCTTTTCTTCAACTAATTTTTTGATTGGCTCAACCCAAGTTGTATCTCTGCGAAGCAATCCTTTCTTTTGAGCTTCAAACTCAGTCATAGCATCAGGGTCGTATCCAGGAAGGAAACTTTTTTGAACCATTGGCACTCTTCCTGTATTCAAGAACAACAATAAAGAATCTATGTCATTACAGAACTCTCCGTGAGCAGATTTGTAAAGTTCTTGAATTGCTCTTAAATCTTTTAACTTAATGATTACTTGTTCTGAACGTTTGTTGTACTCGTTTTCAAATTTTACAGGACGCATAATTGAGTTGTAAAGCACAACTATCAATACAACTGCTACTGCTATGAGTACTACTGAAATAATTGTATTTCTTGCTTTCATTGTTATTTATATTTTTTGTTATTTACTCTATTTAATCTCTTATTTTAAGACTGCAAAGTTAAGGTATTTAGTCGAAAAATCAATATTCTTTTTGATTTTTTTATAGATTTTGTTCAATATGTTGTACAATTACCTTAATATTTTCTTTATTTTTCAGGTGGTTTGCTAATTTTTGAGCTAAGAAAACACTGCGATGTTGTCCTCCTGTACAGCCAAAATAAACTGAAAGATTAGAAAATCCTCTTCTTTGATACTCTGCACAACTTTGTTCTATCAAAGAACGTACGTTTTCAAAGAAAAATTTAACTTCTTCTTTTGCTTCAAGATGTTCAATTACAGGTTCATCCAATCCATTTAAAGATTTAAATTCCTCATATCTGCCAGGGTTAGGTAAGGCTCTACAATCGAAAATAAAACCTCCGCCATTTCCTGATGTATCGTGCGGATAACCTTTTTTGAATGAAAAACTCTTTATGTTGATATTAAGTATGCTATTGTTCTTGCTAATAGATAACAATTTTTCGTTATTGATTATTTGTTGAAATATGTTATGTATGCAAGGTAATTCAATAGGTAGTTTTATGTTGTTTTCTAAATAACGTATGTTTTCAATGGCAAAAGGAATGCTTTTTAAGAAATGTTCTTTCTTTTGAAAGTATCCTCTATATCCATACGAGCCCATAGCTTGCATTATACGGATATAAACGTATGCGTAAAAGTGTTGAACAAAGTCTTCTTCTTTTATTTCTATGTATTTTTTGACTTCTTCAACGTAAATATTTAATAATTTTTCTCTTATTTCGGGGCTTAAATTTGCTTTGGCATCATATAAAAGTGATGCTATATCATATTGCAATGCTCCTTTTCTTGCTCCTTGAAAGTCTATGAAAAAGATTTCATAATTATCTTTTATCATTATGTTTCTTGATTGAAAATCTCTGTAAAGTAAATGATTACAATCGCAATTCAAAAGATAATCTTTTAAAACTTCAAAGTCGTTTTCCAATTCTTGTTCGTTGAAAGGAATATCTGCAAGTTTAAGGAAATAATACTTAAAATAGTTTAAGTCCCATTGCAGAGATTGAACATCAAAAGCCTTTCTTGGATAAGCATTTGTGAAATCGAAATCTCTACCTGCTTCAATTTGTATTTTAGGAAGCGTTCTTACTATTTTACTATAAATATCCACGATTTCGTTTTTCGAAGCTGTTGAAATAAAATCAAAAAGGGTGGTATTGCCTAAGTCTTCTAATAAGTAAACGTCATTTTCTTCGTCTACTGCTATTATGGCTGGCACATTTATTCCTTTGAGTTTTAATTGTCGTGCAAAATCTACAAAGGCTATGTTTTCTTTTTTATCGCTGTTATAGGCTCCTAAAACCTTTACTACTTCGGTGGAGCATCTAAAATATTTGCGAGAAGAACCATGAGCAGCAATTTCGCAAATGCTATTAGGCTCTACTCCAAATGTTTTCTTGAATAATAGTTTAATATTCTCCTTCATTTATAAAACAGTCTGCTATTTTAAAATCCAAAGGTGTAGTTATCTTAATGTTTTTTCTACTTCCTTCAACTATATGTATCTTTTCTCCTAATGCTTCTACAACAGAGGCATCGTCTGTGAAAGAAACGTTATAAGGACTTTCGTATGCTTTTTTTAGAATCTCGTATTTGAAACACTGAGGCGTTTGAACTAAATATACTTCATCACGATTGACAGCGTTATCCTTGTATCTTACAGACTCAATGCTTGTACACGCACAAATAGCTGCGCCAAATCTCTTTGCAGTCAAGAAACAATTATCGAAAATTTCTTTATCTACAAAACATCTTACTCCATCGTGAACTGCAACTAAGTCTATATCTTCTCCTTCTAATGCTTTGATTCCAGAAAGTACAGAAAAAAATCTTTCCTTACCAGCTTCTGCTAATTTGTGCTCTACCTTACAATCGTAATCTTTACACATTTTGTTCCAAAACTCAAACATCTCTTTGGTAATCACCAAAACTATCTTTGCATCAGGCGCAGAATTGTGAACAGCTTCTAAGGTTCTTATAAGAATAGGCTTAGAACGTAAGAGATGATATTGCTTAGGTAAATCACCTCCCATTCTTTTTCCAACGCCTCCCGCAACTATTATGACAGCCTTAGATGATGAGCATTGCATCTCCGTAAGTCAAGAATTTATATTCCTTTTCTATTGCATATTTATACGCTTCCATGATTAAATCATAGCCACCGAATGCTGATACCATCATCAACATAGATGATAAAGGTGGATGAAAATTAGTTATCATAGCATCTGCAATAGCAAAATCATAGTGTGGGAAGATGAATTTATTAGACCAACCACTATAAGTCTTAACTCTATTGCCTGTAATTGCAGCAGTTTCAACCGCTTTCATAGTAGTAGTTCCTACAATACAAACTTTATTTGAACGAGCCTTAGTTTCGTTGATTAAATTTACGTTTTTTTCATCAATCAACATTTGCTCTGAGTCCATTTTGTGTTTAGTTAAGTCTTCTACCTCAATAGCTCTAAAATTTCCTAAGCCACTATGCAATGTAACAAAAGCAGAATTTATATCCTTTATTTCCATTCTCTTTAACAACTCTCTTGAAAAATGGAATCCAGCAGTAGGAGCAACTACCGCACCTTCATTTCTTGCATATATAGTTTGATAACGAACTTCATCTTCTGGTAATAATCCACGCATTCTTAACAAATCATCAGGCAAAGGCGTGTGTCCTAATTTCTTTAACAAATTATGAAACTCTTCATTATTGCCATCAAATAAGAATCTTAAAGTTCTGCCTCTTGAAGTTGTGTTATCAATCACTTCGGCTACTAATTCGTTATTTTCTCCAAAGTATAACTTGTTGCCAATTCTTATTTTTCTTGCCGGATCAACCAAAATATCCCATAAACGTGTGCTTTCGTTGATTTCTCTCAAAAGAAAAACCTCAATTCTTGCGTTAGTCTTTTCTTTTGTTCCATATAAACGAGCAGGGAATACCTTAGTATCGTTAAAAACAAACAAATCTCCTTCATCAAAATAATCTAAAACATTTTTGAAAATTTTGTCTTCAATTGTTCCTGTCGCTCTATTTACAACTAAAAGACGAGATTCATCTCTTTGCTTTGCAGGAACTTCCGCTATAAGCTCTTTTGGTAGATTGTACTTAAACTGAGAAAGTTTCATAACAAGATATTTATTTACTGATTTGAAAAACTGCAAATTTACGACAATGCACGCAATAAACAATACTTTTTCTTAAAAAAAGTAACTCTTACTTTAATTTATTCAATATAAAATCTCTAATTTCTTTTCAATAGCATTCCAATTTACTTCTTGCGCAACTTCTTTCATCAATTAGCATAGCATTTCACACTAACGCATAATGCTTAAATAAATTTCAAATAAAAGATTTCTAACCGCAAATTTTGAAAACACAAACCCTTAACCAATCTACACAAAATCAGTATTTTAACTTTAAGACCTTGACTTTGTAAATTTTTCCTTTGCTTTTTTAATTTTTTTCTTAACTTTTTTGAATTTTTCCTTAGCTTTTTTTGATTTTTTCTTAGGATTTTTTTCAAAGACTTTGTTCCAGATTTTTATCCTCCGTTGATAAAGTTTTATCCTCGGAGGATAATTTGTTACCATCGGAGGATAATGCTCTTACCATCGGAGAGTAATAGTGTTACCATCGGAGCAAAATTTTCTAAAACAAAGCAAAGGCTTTTTTTTGTCGTTACTAAAAAATGTTTTACCTTTGCAAACCGTAAATAAGTTAGAAATGAAAAGATTATTACTTTTTATCAGTACTCTGCTATGTGCAAACGTGCTTATGGCACAAACAACGTTTTGGATTAGAAATATACAATACCAAGTAACATCAACAAATCCTGCGGAAGTAGAAGTTAATCATGCTAATTCATCAATTGTGATTGCGGATATTCCTGCAACAGTAAGTTACGAAGGAATAAATTATAGTGTTACTACTATTGGAGAAGATGCGTTCTATCGTCGCGATGATTTATTTGATGTTACTATTCCAAATAGTGTTACTTCTATTAGTAGTAATGCGTTCTCTGATTGCAGTAGATTAACATCTATTACTATTCCAAATAGTGTTACTTCTATTGGAGAAATGGCGTTCTATAATTGCAGTAGTTTAACATATGTTACTATTCCTAATAGTGTTACTTCTATTGGAGAGTTGGCGTTCTATAATTGCAGTAGTATAACTTCTGTTAATATTCCTAATAGTGTTACTTCTATTGGTTATGGTACGTTCAAGAATTGCAGTAGTTTAAGATCTGTTACTATTCCAAATAGTGTTACTTCTATTAGTAGTAATGCGTTCTCTGATTGCAGTAGATTAACATCTATTACTATTCCTAATAGTGTTACTTATATTGGAAGCTATGCGTTCTCTAATTGCAGTAGTTTAACTTCTATTACTATTCCTAATAGTGTTCCTTTTATTAGCGCTTATGCGTTCTCTAATTGCAGTAGTTTAACTTCTATTACTATTCCTAATAGTGTTACTTCTATTAGAACAGGTGCGTTCTCTAATTGCAGTAGATTAACTTCTGTTACTATTCCTAATAGCGTTACTTTTATTGGAGAGGATGCGTTTCAGGGTTGCAGTAGATTAACATCTATTACTATTCCTAATAGTGTTCCTTTTATTAGCGCTTATGCGTTCGCTGATTGCAGTAGTTTAGATTCTGTTACTTGTCTTGGAGAAACAGCACCTTCGCTTGGTCTTGATGTTTTTGTTTCTACTCCATCAACAAAATTTTTAAATATCCCTTTTGGTAGTGATTATTCTTCTTGGCAAAGTGCTACTACTTGGAGTAAGACAAACTACTTAATTCAAGAGGGAGAGACAAAAGAACTTTCAAATGATTTTACTATAAACTCAACAACAGGTTTAATAAACCAAGGAGTATTGAGAATAAAACAAAGCGGACAACTAATCAACCAAACAGGAACAAATGTTAGAGGAATTTTTGAAGTAGAAACTCCAACATTAGCGAATAATAAATGGTCGTTTATAGGAGCTCCTTTCAATAACTATAAATTAGAAGCAGTAAAACCCGGCACAAAAGATATTTCCATTTCACTCTTTGATTACGAAACAGGAAATTGGAGCAATGACTTTGCAACAATAGAAGATGAAGTTGGAGCAGGGGAAGGATTCTTTGCTTGGAGTTTTGCAGCAGAACCAACCGTTTTCACAACCTACGGAGACGGAGCAGAAGAATATAACTTTGAAGATACAGCCGAATATGCCTTAAACAACGGAGCCGTAACCGTAACAAAAACCCTTAAAACCCATGAAGACGGAGGAAATTGGTTAGCCTTATCAAACCCATACACCTTTAAACTTGACGTAAACAAATTCCTAAGCGAACAAAGCAATATAAAAGGAGGAGTAGTCTATCGTTTCAATGGAGAAACTTGGGACGATGTTCAAGCAGGCGTAATCAATATGACAGAAGGATTCTTTGTGAACTATGAAACAGCAGGTGCACACAGCGTTTCATTCTCTAAATCTCACAGATACGATGGAGCAAAGAAAGCAGAAACCAAGAAAGACTATATGAAACTATTATTAAACGATGGAGAAAGAACAACAAGACTACTCTTTGCACAAAACGACAAAGCAAAACAAGGCGATGACCTTTTTGACGCAAACAAACTATTCTCACCATTGGAAATAACCGAACCATACTTTGTAACAGAAGGAGTTGCCTTAGTAAAAGAAGAAGTAAACGCATTACCTTACACAGCAAACCTTAATATAAGAAACTACGAAAACAAAGAAGTTACTATTAGTATAGATAACATACCAGAAGGAGTAACAGTATTCTTGCGTGACAACGGACAAGACATAAAGATGAACGGAGGAGTAGAATACACAACTACTATAACAGAAGGAGAAAACGCAGATAGATTCCAATTATTAGTAAAAAAACAACAAAGAATAGAAAGAAACACAAACAATCAAATCACAATAAAGAACAATAACCGTCAAATCACAATCACAAGCGATATAACAAACCTAAACATAGAAGTATATAACTCAATAGGTCAAAAAGTATTAGAGACAAAATCCTACGACTTCCACCTAGACCAAGTACCAGCAGGCAGCTATGTAGTAAAAGCATACTATGGAAGAGTAAGCCAAAACCAAAAAATAGTAATAGAGTAAGAAATAAAAGGGAAATAAAAGAATTGGCATTCATTGTGGTTTGAGAATGCTTTGAATTTCCCTCATTTGTTGATAAATAATTAAGGGCAGAGTCTAATTAGATTCTGCCCTTAATTATTATTTATAAATTATATCTTAATCAAAAGGGTTATGTAATTAGGTGCTCCGTAACGGTGATATTCGTTTCGTGAGTAGCAAAGGCGGAAGCGTGAGTAGTTTATGCCGATTCCGTATGATAGGCCTGCAACAGAGAATGCGTCTTTAAGGTACATTTCTCTGTTTTGTTTCCATGAATAGCCTGCTGCTATGTAAAAATATTTTGAAGGTGCAAATTCAATGCCTATTTGTAGGTGTCGAAATGTGTTGTCAAGTATTCCTACAAATTTATTCTCTTTTGTAACCTCTCCGTTAAGGTCTATTTCGTCTCTTGGATTCAATGGGTCGTCTTCTCTTAGATTCCATTTGTGTAGGTTGGTGATTGCTCCGTATATTGTTAAGGGAGCGTGTGCTAATCTCTTGCTTGCTGCAAGTTGTAGGTCAAATGGGAGGGAGAAGTCTTCGTGTGCTAATTTTTTTATTTGCTTTCCCATATTTCTTGCCATAAGAGAGAGAGCCCAAGTGCGATCGGTTGATTGATAACTTGCGGCAAGGTCTATTGCCAACGCGAAAGAATTGTAACTTTCGTATTGTGAGAAAACGGGTTTGAGGTTTGCTCCAATGTAAACGTTGCTATCTAACATTTTTCCCCAAGATAGTGTGAAGACATAGTCGGCTGCTGTGAATTTTCCTACGACATCGCCGTTTTCTTCTGTCATGTCGAAACTGCCATAGTTTAAATATTGCAAGCCAAATGCTAAATGACCTATTTTATTTACTGTATTGCTATATGCTAATGATGTTTGGTTGATTCCATTGAATAAGGATGTGAAAGAAAATCCTACATCGTTATGGTTTAGCGCGCTTAGGGTTGAGGGGTTGCTAATAGTTGCGCTAATATCATCGGTAAAGCATGGTAGAAAATCTAATCCTAATGCTGCATTCTTTGCAGAGGATTGTAGCGATAAAACGGAAAAGGCAGCACTTCCGCCAATTTGAGATTTTACTCCGATGGTGGATAGGATTAGTGCGAGAATTATTAAAATATTTCTTTTCATTATGTTATAATAACTAAAAAATATATTTCTTATTGTTATAAACAAAAAAAATAGGACGAAGTTAATTAAAACCCCGTCCTATTTTTATGTTGTCGTTATTTATTGTACTATCAATTTAACGGCTTCTGATGTTTGATTTGTTATGATTTGTATCATGTACACACCTTTATTCAAAGAGTTTAATGAAATTTCTTGTGTGTGTAAGCCTGCTCCTTGATTTCCTTTATTTAATGATGATACTAATCTTCCGTTCATGTCAAATATGTTAAGTGTTACATTTGATGAAGAAGATAATGTATAACTTAAAGTTGTTCTATTTTGTGCAGGGTTTGGATATAAATCTACGTTTGTTGTAGCTAATTGTTCTACTGTATTTAAGCTTACTGGTTCTGGACGTTCTTCTGTTATGTTGTCATAGTTCATGAACAATCCTTTTCCGTAAGTTGCAGCGTAAATAGCTCCTGGGTATTTTGTTGCGCTATAAACATTGTTTGAAGCATTTGTTGCAACATAAGTTGTAAATTGTACAGAAGGTAAGTTCGCTGTTTGTTGGAATAAGTCGTAAACAGGAACAGAAGGGAATGCTTCTTCTTTTGTCCAATTAACAGTTGCTGCTGTGTAATCAGATGTTTTGTAAACTCCGTCATCAGTTCCAACGTATGCTGTTAAACCATTTGAGCTTACTTTTTCAACTAATGCTGTGTAAACAGGTTTTTGTAAATTGTTTGATAAAGAGATAGCAGTGAATGTTATGTCATCTACACTTGAAGTAAGGTTTTCAACACGATAGATGTTTGCATCAGGTGCATAACCTTGGAATGTGATGATTGCTGTTGTAGAATCGTTAGCGTAAACTATTGAAGAAATGCTTCTATTGAATGTTCCAATTTCTTCTACTGTAAATTTAGTTGCGTCAGCTGAAGATGCGTTAAAATCTGATAAACTACTCAAATCGTATTGGTGTAATCCTGAAATTCTATACAATTTTGTATTAGCAGGAGTGTTACCTGTAGCTGCGATATCGATAGACATTAAAACGTTGTTTCCGTTAGCTGATGCAGCGATTGAACGTATTTGATGTTTTCCTTCTTCTGCTGATTTTATGTGGTATAACTTTATCCAAGGAAGTGATGATGTATTTCCTGCTGAGTATGTTTTTGTGAAGTTGATTACTTCATTACATAAGTATAAACCGTTAGTTGCTCCAATTAAGAAACGAGCTTGAATAGGGCTTGGTACGTTTATCGCAGTATCTTCTGTTGTTGTGAAATCTAATATTTCTTCTCCTGTAAATTCTGAAACAACTTCTCCGTATTCTTCGGCAGTAAATACATAGAAGAATGGATAACCAAGGTTGTTACTTTGAACTAAAACAGAGTCTCCGTCTTTTAATTCAAATCCATGGCTATACATATAGTTTGTACCATTTCTTCTTATTGTAAGTTTATCGTTCATTTTTAAGAAAACATTGTTTCTTGTTTCAACTGGCGCATCAAATGATTCCCATAATTCCATTGCAGTTATGAAACTTGATTTTTCTGGTCCATTTGTTACGTTGCCGTGCATGAAAGAAAGGTTGCGCGCAGAACCATAGCTCCATGTTTGGTCGTTTATTGTTTCGTAATCATTGTTATCGCTATATGTTCTTGTTATAGCAAAGTAAGGTCTTGATAAGATTACTGGTTTTTTTACTGATGGTAAAGTTTGATGTACAGCAGAAGCAAGAACGTTGTTTCCTGTTTGAGATGCTATATCTGTAAAGTAAGGTGCAACATCGTTTGCTATTGCTGAATAACCTGTGCTATTAGGAGACCAAATTGTTTCTGCTGATTTTATTGATGTGTCTGGTGTTGGGATGTATGTAATAGCATTACTTTGTCCTGCACCAAACACTGCTCCGTCGTTAGTTGAAGCAACATTGTAGTATTGGCTACTTACTAACCCTTTGTTTGAAGCATGCCATTGTACTGCGTATGTTAGAGGGTCTTGTTTGTAGATATAGATACCTGCATCTGTTGCAAGGTAAATTTTTATTGAGTCTTCTGCTGTTTCTGGTGTAGGATCAAATGCTATAGCATGGATTCCTGGTGATACATATGCGCCTGAATTTCTTTCTTCATAACCTGTAGCGATTGTATTGTAATAGAAAACAGGGTCATTATTAGCATTGAAACCTGATACTACTATTGTACCTGCTGCATATATAAGTTCTTCATCTCTATCGTTAATTGCTAAAGACATTCCGTCAGAAGAACCAATTCCAAATGAGTTAGGAGTTGCTTTTTCCCAAGTTTCTCCATTTCTTCTGTATATTGCTTCAACTGCATAGGCACCTTGCTCTGTTACTTTGTAGTATTCCATTAAAGCATATAGTTGATTAGAATTGTTTAACGAGTAAGATAATTCTATTTTGGTGATTACGTCTTCGTCGTTTAAATCAATACGATCTTTTGTTAAGTTGTTTAAAAATTCAGCGTTAGCATCGGTTGCTACAGCTACGGCTGCGTCATCGTTAAGTATGTATGCAACTGCTATTTCTCCGTTAGCAGAAACTTTAATGTCAGTAACGTTTACAATAGGGTTGCCATCTATTGACTTATCTGTCCATTCGATTCCATCAAAAACCTTTAAACCGCCGTTTTTTGTTGCAACAAATAATTTACCTCCTGAGTAAGCCATATCGTTTATGTAAATCCATTCACTCATTATATTGTATTTTTCTGGAATTGTTTCCTCCATTTGAGTGAAAGATATGTTTTCTGCAACGAATTGGTATTTTGCTTCGTCATTTTGAAGGTCTGCTGCCCAATTTTTATTGAATGTGTTTGATTTGTAAACACCGTTTCCTGGCAAACCTGTTTTGAAATGTTTGTATCCGGCTTCTGATTCATTATAGAACCCTTCTCCTGTACCAACATAAAGAACACCGTTATCATCTTGTGCAATTGAAGTCGCAACATACGAACGATTTTCTCCTTCTCCAAGAGGAATTTCTTGCCAATTATTACCATCGTTTACGCTAATAAACAATCCACCTGCTGGTGAACACGCATAGATAACACCTTCGTTGAATTTGTCAAACATTATGGTGCGTACACGTCCTGCTACGTTATTAGGGCCAATTTGATGCCAACCTGTTACAATTGGATCAGTAACTTCTTCCCCTTCTACTGCTGTTGTAGGGGTCGCCTTAGCTGGAGCGAATGCTCCAACAAGAAAGAACACTGCTAAACTTAAGAGTAACTTTCTGCTTTTCATAACTTACTTTTCTTTATTTCTATATTATTTAATTTTCACCTTTTAAGTCGGCAAAAGTACAAAAAAAATATGATGCGCCAAAATACTTTAAAAAAAAACTACATTTTATTGGGAAAATAGTTCAAAACTTAGCGATTTTAAAGCAAAGAAATAATATTTTAAACCTAAGGAATAATTTAATAAAGTAAAGAAATATTTTGCTAAACCTAAGACTTATTTTAATAATTATTAAATTTGCATTTTAAAGTTTATAATAAATAAGGTTAATTCACGTTTAATTATTTAATTAAAAAAGTAATTTGTAAATAAATTATGGATATAATAGAGTTAAATAAAAGGATTGAACAAGAAAGTGCATTTGTTGATGCCATAACTTTTGAGATTGGGAAAGTTATTGTCGGACAAAAAAATATGGTTGAAAGATTGGTTATTGCTTTGTTAGCAGATGGACATATTTTGCTTGAAGGCGTGCCAGGACTTGCGAAAACACAAGCCATAACAGCGTTAGCTAAAACAATAAATGCTAAGTTTAGTAGAATACAGTTTACACCCGATTTATTACCTGCCGATGTTACAGGAACAATGATATACTCTCAAAAAGAGGAAATGTTCACTGTGAAAAAAGGACCGGTGTTTTCTAATTTTGTGTTGGCGGATGAAATCAATAGAGCGCCAGCAAAAGTTCAGTCTGCTTTATTAGAAGCTATGCAAGAACGACAAGTAACAATTGGAGAGGAAACTTACAAATTGCCACAACCGTTTTTGGTGCTTGCAACTCAAAACCCAATCGAACAAGAAGGTACTTACCCATTGCCGGAAGCACAAATGGATAGATTTATGATGAAAGTAGTCATAAATTATCCTAATAGAGAAGAAGAAAAAGAAATATTAAGAAGCCAAATTGCGGCAAAGAAAACAGCAATATCGCCAGTTGTATCCGTAGAGGACATAATTCGCGCTCGTGAAATCGTAAAAGAAGTGTATTTAGACGCGAAAATAGAAAATTATATCACAGATATAGTTTTTGCAACTCGTTATCCAGAAGAATACGGTTTAAGTAAATTGAAACCATTGATAAACTACGGAGCATCTCCAAGAGCAACAATAAACCTTGCCTTAGCATCAAGAGCCTTAGCCTTTGTACGCAGAAGAGGATATGTAATTCCGGAAGACGTAAGAAGCATTTGTTTAGATGTAATGCGTCATAGAATAGGTTTAACATACGAAGCAGAAGCGGAAAACGTAAAATCAGAAGATATAGTAACAGAAATTATTAACAGAATAGACGTTCCGTAAAAAGATATGTCCACCGAAGAAATATTAAAGAAAGTTCACCGAATAGAAATCAGAGCAAGACGTCTCTCGCAAGAAGTATTTGCGGGACAATATCATAGTGCTTTCAAAGGAAAAGGTATGACATTTAGCGAAGTCAGAGAATACGCCTATGGAGACGAAATAAGAAATATTGATTGGAACGTTACAGCAAGAAGCAACAAACCTTTCGTAAAAGTATTTGAAGAAGAAAGAGAATTAACCGTGATGTTGCTTATAGATGTCAGTGGTTCAACTTTTTTTGGTACACAAAACTCATTAAAATCCGAAATTATAACAGAAATAGCCGCAGTCTTATCATTCTCTGCCATAAATAACAATGATAAGGTAGGTGTTATATTATTTTCAGACAAAGTAGAAAAATACATTCCTCCTAAAAAAGGACTTTCACACATACTAACAATAATTAGAGAGTTGCTATTATTTAAGAAAAGTGAAGGAGGGACAAACTTTTCTTTACCATTGGTATTTCTAAGTAACGTGATAAAAAAACGTTCAAGCTGTTTCCTTATCACAGACTGCTTTGGCAAATTTGACGATAGCCTACAAATTGTAGCCAAACGCCATGATTTAACAGCAATCTTTGTAAACGACAGACGCGAATTTGAAATGTTAGATATGGGGCTTGTACAATTTGAAGACGCAGAAACAAAACAAACGCTATGGGTCGATACTTCTGATAGGATAACAAGAGAGCGTTTTGCACAACAAAGACAAGAATTGCAAGATGAGAACTTAGCGAAATTTAAAAAGTATGGTATAGACTCAGTTCAAATACTTGCTTCGGAGGATTACATAAAATCATTGATAAAACTATTTTCAAAAAGAGGGAAAGCATAAATGAAAATACAGAAAATCATATTCGTTGTTTTATTATCGCTAATCACTACCACTTTCTTAAATGCCCAAAATATAAAAGGAGTAGTTGAGAAAAGAACTTACGACATTGGAGATAGAATTGAGTTTGCTTTCAAAGTACCTTACGATGCCAAACAACCACAAACCCTAATCGTAGGGAAGAATAGTAGTGATAGCTTAGAATTGCAAACAACAATCATTGATACCATTAAGGAAAACGATAAGCAATACTTGTTTTATAAACAATATTACACAAGTTTTTTGAGTGGAGTAAGGAATATAGGAGAGGGAGTTGCAGTTAAAATAGGCAATTCAACAGATAAAATAATAGAAATAATACCTGCCGAAATAGAAATCCTGCAATTTCCAATCGATACAACGAAAATAGAAATTAAAGACATAAAACCTGTATTAGAAGAGAAGTTTACCTTTAAAGAACTCTTACCTATAATATATGTATTATTAGGCTTAATAATTTTAGGCGTGATAATATACCTATTAAAAAGGTATATCGACAAAAGAAATAAAAACATTGAAACTCCGGAAATCGTAAAAGCGGACCCTAAAATACCACCTCATATAAAAGCCTTGCAGCTATTAGAAGATTTACCTAAGAAAAGACTTAGTGAACAAAAGCTTCAAAAACAATATTACACAGAATTGACAGAAATTATTTGGGTTTACTTAGAAGAAAGGTTTGGAATATTTGCCTCAGAGATGACAAGCACACAGATTTTGTCGCAAGTAAAACTCAATAACAATATTTCTCAAAACAATTATAGCATATTAGAAAGAATATTCAATACATCGGATTTAGTGAAGTTTGCAAAATACGAAACAGAACAAATAACCGATAAAAATATTCTCGCTAACGCAAAAGAATTTGTTGTAAACACAAAAGAAGAATTAGAATTAAATGAACCTAATGAGTAATATAAGCTTTCAATATCCTTATTTGCTATTTCTTTTATTACTAATACCTTTGATGATTCTATATCATAGGTATTACAATCAAAAGAAAGCGACAAATATTATTTATTCTGACATATCGCAGTTTTCAAACGCACGAAAAACTCTAAAATTGAGAATAAGAAAACTGCCAGATTACATAAGAATATTAGCAGTTACACTTATCATAATAGCCATTGCACGACCTCAACTAAACATGTCGAAAGACGAAAAGAGCATAGAAGGAATAGATATCGTGCTTGCCTTAGACGTATCCACCTCAATGCTGGCAGAAGACTTTAAACCAAATCGATTAGAGTCAGCAAAAAATGTCGCAAAAGAGTTTATTGAAAACAGAAAGAGCGATAATATTGGAATAGTTGTGTTTGCTGGCGAAGCATATACGAAATGCCCTTCAACCATTGACCATAAAGTATTATTAGATCTACTATCCTCAACAGAAAGTGGGCAAATAGACGATGGTACAGCAATAGGGGACGGATTAGCAACGGCAATAAATAGAGTAAAAGACACGAAAACAAAAAGTAAAGTTATAATATTGATTACCGATGGCGTGAATAATATGGGCGCAATCGACCCTATAACAGCAGCATCTATCGCAAAAGAATACAATATTAGAATATATACAATAGGAATAGGGAAAAAAGGACACGCTCCTTACCCTTACTACACCCCATTCGGAAAACAATATCAAAACGTAGAAGTTAAAATAGACGAAGAACTATTAAAAGAAGTTGCACTTATAACAGGAGGAAAGTATTTCCGTTCAACCAAGAATTCTTCTTTGGAAGAAATCTTTAAAGAAATAGATAAAATGGAAAAAACCAAAATAGACGTATCTCTTTACAAGCAAACAAAAGATATAGGTGGAACTTTTATTTTACTAGCTTTGATACTTTTGGTATTAGAAATGATTTTAAGAAAGACTTATTTAAGAACAAATCCGTAATTACATGATACGATTAGAGAACCCTCAATTTTTATACTTGTGGATATTGATTCCCTTATTTTACTTATTACACTATTTTTATATAAAGGCGAAAAAAAAGAAACTTGCACAATTTGCAGATACCAAAACACAACAAACCATTATTCCAGACTTGTCAATAGGAAAGCAATACCTAAAATTCACATTGTGGAATCTTTCTTTTTTCTTTTTAGTTTTAGCATTAGCCAATCCACAAAAAGGAACATCAATTGAAAAGAAAGAACGCACAGGCACAGACTTAATGGTATGCTTAGATGTCTCTAATAGTATGTTGGCAGAAGACTTAAAACCAAATCGAATTAGTAGAGCAAAACAAGCCTTAACGCAATTAGTAAATCAATTAGAAGGAGACAGAGTAGGAATAGTAGTATTTGCGGGTACATCCTTTGTTCACTTACCAATAACCTCAGATTACACAGCAGCAAAGACCTTTATAGATGTCATAGACACCAAATTGATAGAAACACAAGGCACAGCGATAGCAGAATGCTTAGAAAAAGCATTTTCTTCCTTTGAAAACCAAGAACAAACCAAACGTTCAAGAAGTATAATCTTAATTTCAGACGGAGAAGACAACGAAGAAGGAGCCTTAGAGGTAACAAAAGATATAGCGAAAGACGGAGTTGTTATTAACACTATCGGATTGGGACAAACAGAAGGCACACCCATACCAGTATATGATAGACATGGACAAAGCCAATACAAGAAAGACGCAAACGGTAACATAGTTTTGACAAAACTTAACGAGACTCTATTAAAAAATATAGCAAAAGAAGGGAACGGAGTTTACATTCGAGCTAATAATACTTCAATCGGTTTAGACAACATATTAGCACGAATCAATAAAATGGAGAAAAACGAATACGAGGCAATAGCATATAAAAACTATGATAGTAAATTCTATATTTTTGCATGTATTGCACTATTCTTTCTATTGTTAGAATGGATTGTATTTGAGAAAAAGAACAAGTATATCAACAGAAAGTTATTTTTTGGCGAATAATCATTTTATGAATTATGAATAAAAATTTTGTATATCTATTTTTTGTTTTGATATTCCTTGCATCCTGTGATAAGGAGAAAAGAGATATTAGAAAAGGAAACGATTTCTATCAAAAATCCGATTACATAAAAGCAGAGGAGCAATATAGAAAATCATTAGTATCCGATAGCAATTATTTAAAAGCACAATATAATTTAGCAAACGCAAGCTACAAACAACAAAACAAAGAAAAACTGCAAACAGCATTAAAGTATTACGAAGCATACCTAAAAGGCAACGCATACAATGATACAATTAGCAATGCAAATGCCATTTATAATAGAGGTAATGTTAATTTTCAAATGTTTAACACCGATACAAATAGCGAAGCTTCGGCAAATATACAATATTTAGAAAGAGCCCTTAACGACTACAAGCAAACCCTAAGATTAAATCCAAGTGATAGCTCAGCAAAGTATAATTTGGCTTTAACGCAATACCTATTAAATAAACACAAAAACCAAAATCAAAATCAGCAAAACCAACAACAAGACGAGCAACAGCAACAACAGCAACAGCAACAACAAAATCAGCAAGATAAGAAACAAGAACAACAACAAAACTCAAACACTCCACCACAACCACAGCGAATGAAAGACAATAAAGACACAGAAAGAATGCTGGAAGCTTTGAAAAATAATGAGAAAAACACATTAGAGAAAGTTAAAAAGAAAGAAGAACAACAAGTTCAAAAGAGACACATTGAAAAAGATTGGTAAAAAATGAAGAAAAGAGTAATTGCATTTATATTTTCTATAATTTCTACTATTGCACTTCTATCTCAGGATATAGAATTTAAGATAGAAGCACCAAAAATAGTAGGAAAAGGCGAGAGATTTAAAGTAAGTTTTGTTGTAAACGACGATCACCCAAAAAATTTCATTGCTCCGACATTTCAAGACGTTAATATATTAAGCGGACCTAACGTAATGCGTAGTTCATCTGTTAGCATTATAAACGGAAAAAAAGAAAGCAATACCACTACAACTTACACTTATTTTCTACAAAGCATAAATACAGGTACAATAACAATACCACCAGCAAAGGTATCTGTAAAAGACCGCACTTATTACACAAAAGCGGTAAATATTAAGGTTGATAACAATCCAAGCATGCAACAACGTGCAACGAATAACCCTAATTACGACCCGTATAAACAGACACAACAACCTAAAATAACACAAATAGATGAAAATGTAGTATTTGTAAGAGCAATACCAAACAAAACAAAAGTTTCTTTGGGAGAAGAAATAATCATATCTTACAAAATATACACCCTTGTTCCTATTTCAGAATATCAAGTCGATAAATTCCCTTCATCACAAGGCTTTTGGGTAGAAGAATTAGACAATCAAACAACCCCAACACTTGAAAGAGAAATTGTAAACGGCAAAGCATATCAAGTAGCAACACTAAGAAAAGTATTAGTCTATCCTCAAAAAACAGGAAACTTAAAGATAGCCCCAATGGGTTTAGAAGTAGTAGCACATATCCAAACAGGAACACAGCGTTCACAAAGACAATCAACAGGAGATCCCTTCTTTGATGCCTTTTTCAATGACCCATTCTTTTCAAGAGTAACACCAGTTTTTGAAACCGTAAATAAGAAATTAAAAACCAACTCATTAGAAATAGAAGTTTCACCATTGCCAGCAACAAATCATGAATTTTCAGGGGCAGTTGGACAATTCACCATAGAATCTCAAATAGATACTACACAATGTAAAACAAATGAAGCAATAACACTTCAATACACCATAAAAGGGCAAGGAAACCTAACACTAATTGACGGATTAAAACTACAATTACCCGATGAATTTGAAGTCTTTGACCCAAAAATATCAGACAAAATAACAAAAACATCAGCAGGACAAAAAGGAGAGAGATGTTTTCAATATGTTATTATCCCAAGAGTAGAAGGTAATTTTAAAATCCCTGTTTTAGAATTTACATACTTTAACACAGACACAAGAGAATACGAAACCATTACAACACCAGAGTATTCTCTAACAATAAACAAAGGAAATAGCAATAACGATTTCGTAGATCAACTAACCGAAAAAGAAAAATACAAAAATATGGATATAGTTGATACGCCAAAGCAAAGTTTCTCTACATCCGTTTTAAAGAAACCTTTTAGCAGTTTCCTATTTTATTTCTTTATCTTACTAATAATAACACTATTGTTCGTAATGATAAAACTAACTCAAACCCAAATAGAAAAAAATAAAGACATTGTAGCAGTAAGATTAAAGAAAGCCAATAAAGTAGCTATAAAAAGATTGAAGCAAGCAAAGATATATTTAGATAATCGACAAGACGACAAATTTGAAACCGAGATAGGTCAAGCCCTTTGGAATTATTTGTCAGACAAATTCAAGATATCACGATATGATTTAAACTTAGAAAATATCAGCTTGCAACTTCAAAAAAGTGAATTAAACAAAGAATTATTAGACAAGACACTTTCTGTCTTAGAAAAGTGCGAATATGTACGTTTTTCTCAAAATAAAGGAGCAGAACTCTACAATGAATTGTTTGTAGAGACAGAAGGACTAATCACAGACATAGAAACTAAAATGCAATACATAAAAAAACAATCTAAAAAAGGTCTTATGCTAATCATATCCTTGCTTTTGCTGTCTAATTTGTCGGCACAAGATATGAGCAAAGCCAATAAAGCATATTTAGAGCAAGATTATGAAACAGCCTTACAACAATACAAAAAAATAGAATCGCAAAACGTTTCAGCGGAACTCTACTTTAATATAGCCAATACCTATTTTCGTATGAGCGATTATGTAAATAGCACACTATATTATGAAAAAGCATTAAAACTTTCGCCAAACAATGAAGTATATCAAATAAATAATAAAATATCTAAGACAAGACTAATGGGCGATGTTTACAAAATACCAGACTTTTTCCTTGTTTCTTGGTTTAAGGCTATGTATAATTTGTTTACGCCAATAACTTGGGCAATTTTGAGCATATTCCTATTGCTTGTTTCAGCCGTTTTATTCTTTATTTACTATTTTAGTTACGATAAAAAAGTGCTTTTCTTTTACCTAATGCTCGTTTTCTTTTTCCTAACCATAACATCGATAGGATTAGGCATAGCACGCCAAAATGCAATTCATTCACAAAATTATGCAATCATAGTAGAAATTCCTGAAAACCAAGATAAAAAACAAAAATTGTTTAGAGGCCAAAAAGTAGAAGTAAAAGAAATACAATTAGATAAAGTAAGATTAGAAACCGAAGACGGAAAAGAAATTTGGCTTCCAAAGGATAATATCAAGATAATATAATAACGAAATGAGAGAAGACTGTGTTGAACAAAAAGGAATCGTGCTTCGTAAAGACAACAGCAAGATAACCGTAAAAATAGAGCAGAAATCGACCTGTTCTTCTTGTCATGCACGAGGTGCTTGCACAAGTTTAGACAAAAAAGACAGAGAAATAGAAATCGAAACAAAGCAAGCAGATACATATAACATAGGCGATGAGGTTATAGTCGGCATTAGTACAAAAATAGGAATGAAAGCCGTTCTTATAGCATTCATCATCCCTCTTATAATATTAGTTATAGCAATTTTTGCTTGCATAAAATTATTTAGTCTTACTCAATCCCTCTCAGCCCTTATATCTTTGCTTGTAGTATCAATATATTATTTTGTGTTATACAAGCAAAACAACCTATTAAGCAAACAATTCAATTTTTACATAAAGCATAAAATTTAAACAATTAAATACCTAATATGAAAAACCTAATTTTAAGTTTTATATTATTGTCCTTCTCATTAGGCATCCTAAGAGCCCAAACGACACAAGAATACATTCCGACAGGATTGCAAGCTCAGGACATAGACATCAATAATGCCACTTTATTATGGAACGCATATCCAAACTCATATCTATGGCAAGTTGAATACAAAGCCGCATTAGCAGAACAATTTCAGCAAATAGAATCAATCAATAACGAAGTTTATTTAACAGACCTATCACCAAACACACGCTATACATGGAAGGTGAGAGTAATTGATAACGATGGCGACACAAGTCAATGGAGTGCAATTAATTATTTTTACACTTTGAGTGAAGATACTTTATGTCCGCAAGTTTCCGACATGTATTTAGGAACTATCTCTAATAATTCAATGAATATACAATGGTTGCCAGCAGACGAAACCGACACTTGGCAAATAGTTTGTGGAGAAGTAGGTAGCAATCCTGAGAATTATGATATTATAAATCAAACACAAAATTACGAATACACGTTTAACCAAGAATTTACACATGGAAACAAATATCAATTTGCCATGCGTACAAATTGTCAAGGTACTTTCAGCCAATGGCAATACCTATACGCAAGATATTTGAACGAACAATCAGTTTATAACTTTCCTATACAAATAGATTTTGAAGATACAATAGAAAACACTAAAATAGGAATGATTAGTTCCATGGATAACCCATGGGGAATCTCAACATCTATCAATGCAACCAGTGCAGGACATCGAGCATTACACATAACAAATGGAAGTACCTATGCTTGTAATCCAAATGTTGCCTCAGTAAGTTATGCTTACATAGACTTTGAAATCCCTTATTACGCAGAAAGTTTTTATATCGATTTTAGTTATCATACATTTTCTCAATTAGAAAACGCAGGTCTAAAAGTCTATCTTTTAAGTCCAGGCACTTCTATCAGCATCCACAACCTTCCTCCATCAGAGTATCAAGTTGGAGAAGAAACATACAGAGGAACAAATAATCAATGGCTGAGAGAACACATTGAATTGCCACCTCAATACATTGGAAGCGTAAGACGTTTACTTTTTGTATGGTATAACACAAGCGAAGCTACAACTAATCATTCTGTTGCAATAGATGACATATATCTAACTGCACGTTATTGCGCTGTTCCTGAAAATTTAGAAGCCAATAGCATAACATCAACCTCTGCAATACTTACTTGGGATTTTGCCGAAACACAAGACATATTCAATTTGCAGTATAAAGAAGCCTCAGATACGACATGGATAAGTCTAAACGAAATTACACCAAATCATCTTTTAGAAAACTTACAACCAAGTACAACTTATGAATTTAGGGTTCAAGCAGACTGTATAGATGAGCAAAGCTTCTGGTCGGAAATTTTTACTTTTACAACATCCACCTTAATTCCTGCACCAGAAAATTTAAGAATAGATTCTTATACACACACAACTGCAAACCTCTCTTGGCAAAATAA
The DNA here is from genome assembly GCA_045644685.1 of Candidatus Onthomorpha sp. Taxonomy (GTDB): domain Bacteria; phylum Bacteroidota; class Bacteroidia; order Bacteroidales; family P3; genus Onthomorpha. Next base: position 16,146 of record JAZRHI010000023.1, on the reverse strand, counting down.
TCTTTCTGTTGAACGATATGAAATAGAAGTGATTGCAACAACAAACAATAGTTCTCAATTACATCAAACAAACTTAAATACCATTCAACTAACTCAACTTTTACCAAATACAATCTATCAAATAAAAGTAAGAGCCATATCTTCTATGCAAGATACAAGCGTTTCTTCGCAAGTCTATTTACATACACTTTGCTATCCTGAGGAAACATTTCCTTACGTCTTAGAAGACACTATTCAATTCTCCACCTTGACTTCATTTTGCAGTGCTTCGGAATGTTGGAGAGTAGAAGGCGATACAATTTTTACTCCAATGTTTAATATAAATTCGCTTTCTAATCCATATTTGTCGTTTAATTATTCTGCCTCACAAGGAATAAATTCAGAGATGTTTATATCTATTGACGGAAATGCACTATCTGATTTTGGATATACCCTTGTTAATGGAAGCAATCAAATACCTCTTATAGGTTATGTAGGAAATAATACAATAAGACTTGCAATTCATTCAACAACTTACGAAGGAGAGGAGAGAACTTATACGATTACGGATTTTAGTATTAAAGACACTTGTTTATCTCCTGAGAATATAAGTGTTAATCAAATAACTTACAATTCTGCTTCTGTGGAATGGCAAAGTATAGATAACATAACAAGCCACGATTTAAAGATAATCAATCTTCAAACCAATGACACAATAACTGAAACTAATGTTCAATCTCCTTATGTTGCAACATTGTTAAACCCAATGCAAGAATATAAAGTAATATTGTATTCAACTTGTGGATTGCAACAAGCTTTGAATAGTGTAGAAGCATATTTTACAACCCTATCTCCGTCAGAAACTTGTTTAACTCCCGAGAATTTTGTTTGCCAACACTATCAGGTGAAAGGCGATGAAACAATCGTTTGCACATGGGACGGAATAGAGGATGCGCCTTACGCACAATGGGAAATAAACTATAAAGAGAGATATGCAGTCAATTACACTTCTGTTATAGTTTCGTTAAATCCACGTTTCACACTAAGAAATCTTAATATGGGAGACCAATATGATTTTCGTTTGAGGGCAATTTGTTCCGTGGGTGATACATCTTCTTGGACAGAAGTCGTACAAGTAACAGTAGGAGAACAATCCCTAAATGCAAATCTATACAGTGGAAAATCAATTAAGATATTCCCTAATCCATCCGATACGATTATCTATGTAGAAACCGATGCTCTGGAATTAAAAGACGCACAACTAATAGATTCTTATGGAAGGGTGATAAGAGCTTGGGATATTCTTCCAAGGGAGATTAACATCTCTACAATAGAAGCAGGAAATTATATACTAAAATTCACAATGGATAATCAGCCTGTAAGCAGGAAGATAACAATTCAATAGAAACAGAAAATAATTCTTAGGATTAAAAAAATAAAGCAAAGAAAAAATAAAATAATTCTTTGCTTTATTTTTTTTAATCTTAGCTTCTTGGTAGAATACTATGAAATACCTGTATCCAACGCCCCCTTCACCTATTAAAACCTCAAAACCAAAAAGGCATATCAAAAGTGCAAAAAAGGCACATTTAGGGTGCAAAAAAGGCACATTAGACTTACCATTTTGGTATATAATATATAATACTATACCAAATCTATACTTTTGGAATATTATAAAAAATGTTTAGACGTTCACGAAAATTATTTTTTTTGGGAGTTTTTTTTCTTTTTTTTTGATTAAAAAATGATATGTTATTCTTATTTTGTCCAAATAAAAAGGCGCGCGAGGTAAACGATGTTTTATAAACAGTTGATTTTGTGTACTATATCGGTGTTTAAGTGAGAAAGAACCCAAAAAGAACCCCAAATATTTTTTTCTTATACAAAATAATCGTATCATTGCACCGACAAATCAATTATTAACACTTAAAAAAGGAGTACAAAAAGGAGAAAAAGAAGAATTATAATTTAGACTTAGTAAATTTTAATACGACATAAAAGCGTTTTTGCTTATACTTGGTTTTTCTGAAATCCGCAAAATTTCATTAAAAACTACCAATGAGATAAGTTTAAGACGCTCACGAGTAATATCGTGGGCTTTTCTTATTTGGTAGTTAGGTATGCGGAACCTCAGAAAAACGATAAGAAAAAAGTCCCACGTTTTTTTATGCCTTGAAGTCAAAGAAAAGAAAAAACATATCGCCATTTGGGACTTGGGCAAAGCATAGAAATAAAAATTAAATTAAACAGAAATGAAAAAGATTTTAACATTAATTTGCACTCTATTATGTGCAAACGTGCTTATGGCACAAACAACGTTTACGATTGATTCGTTACATTACGAAGTAACATCAACAAATCCGGCAGAAGTAGAACTTTATTCTTCTAATTTATCAATTGTGATTGCAGATATTCCCGAAACAGTAAGTTATGAAGGAACAACGTATAGTGTTACTGCTATTGGAGAAGCTGCGTTCGGTGGTATCTTTGCTCGCACTAGTTTAATTTCAGTTACTATTCCAAATAGTGTTACTTCTATTGGAGAACAAGCGTTCTATGGTTGCAGTAGTTTAACTTCTGTTAGCATTCCAAATAGTGTTACTTCTATTTCTATTGGAGAAGCTGCGTTCTACGATTGTAGTAGTTTAACTTCTGCTAATATTGGTAACGGTGTTACTTCTATTGGAAATTATGCGTTCTCTGGTTGCAGTAGTTTAACTTCTGTTGATATTCCAAATAGCGTTACTTCTATTGGAACAGGTGCATTCTTTGGTTGCAGTAGTTTAACAACTTTAAACTATAATGCTATAAATTGTCCTGATTTTGGTAGTTCCCTTTTCTCTGAAGCTACTCTAACAACAATAAATATTGGAGATAGCGTACAAATAATACCAGAGATTTTTGCTATGAACCAAATTAATTTAACTTCTGTTACTATTGGTAACAATGTTACTTCTATTGGACAACAAGCGTTCTATGGTTGCAGTAGTTTAACTTCTATTACTATTCCTAACAATGTTACTTCTATTGGAGAACAAGCGTTCAGGGGTTGTAGTAATTTATCTTCTGTTACTTTACCGGAGAATGCTACAATATCAACATATGCATTTTATGAATGTGGATCAACAGATGCTATGTTTTCTATTGATAATGTGATTTATAGTTTATATTATGATGAAAATATTGGTAACTATACTTTTGAAAGGGTATATAATGTTACTTTTACTATCGGAGATAATGTTTATAAACCAAGTAGTGCAATGGTTTATTATCATACATCAGGATTAGGTGGAAATGTTACACTTGCTTCTGCACTAACTTATAATGGTGTAGTTTATCCTGTTAATCTTATTGATTATACTGCATTCCAAAATTGCAGTAATTTAACTTCTATTACTATTCCTAACAGTATTTTTTTTATTGGAAATCAAGCGTTCGAGAATTGCAGTAGTTTAACTTCTGTTACTATTGGTAACGGTGTTGCTTATATTGGTAGTAGTGCATTCACAGGTTGTAATTTCTTGCAAAACGTTACTTGCTTGGCAACTACTCCTCCAACTCTTCCAGACAATACTGTTTTTCCTTATCCTAATATTGCAACTTTAACCGTTCCTTGCGGTAGTTTGGAGGCTTATTCTGCTCCTACTTCTTTTTGGAATATGTTCTTTAATGGTAGAATAGAAGAAGATTGCAGTGGTATTGAACAAGCAGAAACAGAAAGCATTTCTTTCTATCCTAACCCTACAAAAAGCGAAATTACTTTCAGTCAAGCAATAGAAAAGATAGAAGTAATAGACTTAACAGGAAAAACAATCTTTACTTTCTCTAATGCAAAGACAATAAACATTGAATCGTTACCAGCAGGAGCCTATTATCTAAGACTAACAAACGCAGAAAAAACTTCACTACAAAAAGTAATTAAACAATAAAATAAAAAAACGAGGGCGAAATCTTAATTAGTTTCGCCCTCGTTTTTTTCTACAATAAGATAATCGCTTGCTTTTGTTCTGTATCTGCAACATCAGTTTTTCTCATCTTTCCATCTGCAGCACGCATTTTGAACTGGTTACAATTTGTAACCGTTTCGTTGCCTTCTGCTATTAAACGAGTTTTAAGAACTTTCCAATAATTTCTTGCAGTTTGATAATTTTTACTTTCAGTCAAAATCTCTACTACATCTACTATTGAAAAATACCATTTTTCTTGTTCTTCGTCCCAAATTGTTCTAACTTTCTTTTCTTCAAAAAGTTTTATAGATTCTTTATTATTCATATCAATATAGTCTTTATTTGTGTCCGATTTGTTCTTTATAGGTTTTGATAATTGAGTTAAGCATTTTTTCGGTTTTTGCAGCTCCTTCTCCGAGAATGAAGCCTATTTGTTGGACTTGAAGAAGATTTTCTTTTATTACATCATTTACTCTGTGGATTATTTCTTCGGGACGTTCTTCTTCGTTATAGAGATTTCGGAATATAATGCAGGCTGATTTGTTTTCTATAAGCGAAAAAATTGACACATTTATAAGTCTGCCGTTATAATCAAAGTCTTTGTTCATTATGTCTTGTGAGTTTTTTAAGACGTATTCTAATTGTAAGAAGATGTCTTTTGGAAGCAAAGATTTGGCGTTTGCTCCAATCAATCCTGGGATAATTTCATCAATTTCTTTTGCGTCTTCTCCTAAAATATCGATAAATCCACTGTTTGAATCGGTTATTTTTAAATCTGCGTTCACAATCGCAATTCCGGGATTGATATGATGAATCAAAGAAGACAAAGAACGACTTAATTCGTGATTGCTTAATATTTGAGTATTTAGGTTTTCTTCTAAAATATTGTATTGATTTTGTAAATCGATTAGCTCGGTTTTTGCTCGTTTTAGCTTATCATTAGAAATTCTTGACCCTTTTTGTGTGAACGAAAAGCACATATCTGCCGATGCAATGCCTTGTGCAATAGCCTTTGCTAAGTCTTGACAACTATTATAGCCACAAGCGCCACAGTCTGTGTTACGTCCGTTGTTTTGTTTGCCTAATTCTGTAAATGCTTCTTCAATTTTGTCTTTGTTAGGCATAGAAAGTGTTTTGTCATCGTTTTTATAAAAAGCGACTAAGTCGGATATGTTTTCAAATTTGTTTAAATAATCTTCCCATTTCTCTTTATCCAAAGTATCAAACTTCTTTGCAGCATATTTTAACACTAAGTTGTGTCGCAAAAACTTCTCTCCCTTAGAACATCCCTGAGCCATTAAACATCCTTTGCAAAAATAAATATTGAAATGCGTGTCAAATTCATTTCCATGCTTAGCAAATTGTTTAACAACTTCGACAGCGTCTTTTTTCCCTTCAACGCTTAAAATATGATTGTTAGTTGGAGAACAAGAAAGGCCACAGGCTTCAACAAATCCCTCAGAGATAGGGTATAGAGAACCCTTATAGCCATGCGGTTCGTCAAATTCCGAAAATTCAACTGCTTCTTCTCTTATATTATACTTTTCAAATAATTGTCTTAATTCAAGGAATGATAAAAAAGCATCGATTTTCGCTCCCTTTTCGTATCTATTATTATCTTTTTTTAGGCCAAAGCAAGGAGTAATGTTTACAACCTTTACGTCTTCTCCGTATAATTTTTTTACGGTTGCACAAGATGCGATAGCAGGTGGCACTATTGGCGCAATATTATGTACTAAACTTGGCTGATATTTTTCAATGTATAAATTAGTTACGGGACAATGGGAGCTAATGTAGCTTTTTCCTTTGTATCCGTTGCATAGATTTGCAAATTTTCTGCTAACTAAATCCACTCCAAACGAAACTTCACATACATAATCAAAACCTAATTTTCTTATCATGCTGACAAATTTGCGATAATCTCTGACATCGGCAAATTCTCCTGCTATACTTGGGTCGCAAATTGCAGCTGATTTTGATGTTGAATGCAAAATATTTTCTACTTCTTCAATATTGCTCACTAATTCAATGGCAGAATAGGAGCAAGCTTCAAGACAATTTCCACAAGCAATACAATTGTCTTCTACTATATGAGGTTTATGATTGTGCTCTTTAACTTGAACCGCCTTTACGGGGCATGCTCTTACGCACGCATAACAAGCAACACACTTATTTGTGTTTAAATTTAATACTGCGTTCATAAAAAATAACTATATAAAAACTTGTCAAAACTACACTTTTTTTTCATTTCTACAAAACAAAAATAAAAAATACTCAGTTTATATATTGAAATATAAGAGTAAAATTTCATAACTTTGCAAACGAAAGATGACAGAGAGAATGAAACAAAGAAGATTTTATAAGTTAGTATTGTTTTTTGCATTGTTTGTGGTGTGTTTGCTAAACTCACAAACAATAGGCAATTCTTTCTCTGTGCAAGGAAGTTCTTCAAGCATTGTTAGATTAAAGATAACAAAATCAATAAAGAATTTTAAAACGAATACAATAAAGGATAGTAAGCCAAATCCGACTGAAAGAATGAATTTAGTAATTTCGGAAGGTAGACACGGAATTGGCGGTTCTATGCAAGACGATAACACATTTATTCATCAGAATAAAACAAACAAGTATGAGAAACAAACAGTTCTTTATTGTAAACTAAGAAATATTGATATGCCTCTTAGTTTAGGCACTACAACTCGACAGATTTTGCGGATATAGAAAGGGTTTAAATAATTCTTTTAACACTTTAACAAAAAAAATACTTGGGACAAAAACATAACTTTTACGTTATGATAAGATAAATCAAGGTGTGAGTACGGTATGTATCGACTTGCACCTTTTTTAATTTTAATTCTTCAACTCAATCAAAAGTGCTAACTTTGCAAACTCAAAACATAATAAAAGAAAAATGAAACAAACTCATATAGGTCATTTATCAATTTTTGCGGTAAACCTTATTTTTGGAATAAATACACCAATCACAAAGAGTATTCTTAATTCTTCTATGAATATAGACGCTTTGGCTTTGACATATCTAAGATTTATAGGTGCTACATTGGTGTTTTGGTTAGTTTCTATCGTGTTTAAAATTCCAAAAGCAAGCAAAAAGGATATTCCTTTCTTTATATTGGCTTCTCTTTTCGGCGTTGTGTTAAATCAAACTTCCTTTGTGTTTGGTTTATCTAAAACTTCACCAGTAGATGCTTCTATTGTGGTGAGTTTAACTCCGATTGTAACAATGATTTTCTCTGCAATATTCATAAAAGAGCCTATTACGTTTAAGAAAGTCTTAGGAGTGTTGATTGGATGTAGTGGTGCGTTGATACTAATCCTTTCAAATACAAGTTCAGGCGGTAATTCTAATTGGATAGGTAATGCAATTTGTTTTGTGAGTTGCTTATCTTATGGTTTATATCTAACAGCTTTCAAACCGCTTATACAAAGAAATCATCCAATTACCCTAATGAAATGGATGTTCCTTTTCGGTACGATAATATCTACGCCGTTTACTTTTTCGCATCTAACAAGTATAGAATTTAATCAAATAAATGCTGACATTACGTTAAGAATTCTTTTTGTAATTCTTGGTGCTACTTTTGTAACCTACCTTCTTATTCCAGTAGGTCAAACACGTCTTCGCCCAACAACCCTATCAATGTATAATTATCTGCAACCTATTGTTACGACAGTGTTATCTGTTTTTATGGGATTAGGAATATTTGGATTGAAGCAAAGCATAGCGACAGCCTTAGTATTCTTAGGTGTTTATATCGTTACGCAAAGTAAGACAAGAGCGCAAGTCTTGGAAAAAAGGCATACAACTAATGCAAAGTAATTTTGATTTAGGTTGCTAAAAACTAAAAAAACAGTATTTCTCTTTTAGCATTATAATGTGAGTTGCAATATTGTTTGTCAGCAAACATGGATAAAAAAATAAAAAAGGTGACAAAATGTCATCTTTTTTGTTTTTGAACAATTTTGGCACAAAAATTGATTATATAATGGCAGAAAACAAAAAATAAAGAGTATAAACAAATAAATAATTTATAATATGGGAAAAATAATAGGAATAGACTTAGGAACAACTAACAGTTGTGTGTCTGTAATGGAAGGAAATGAAGCAGTCGTTATCGCAAATAGTGAAGGTAGAAGAACGACTCCTTCGGTAGTAGGCTTTGTTTCATCAGGAGAAAGAAAAGTAGGAGACCCTGCAAAACGTCAAGCAATCACAAATCCTCATAATACAATTTACTCTATCAAGAGATTTATGGGAGAAACTTACGATAAAATAGCAGGAGAAGTAGCAAGCGTTCCTTATAAAGTAGTAAAAGGAGATAATAACACACCAAGAGTAGATATAGATGGCAGATTATATTCTCCACAAGAAATATCTGCAATTATACTTCAAAAAATGAAAAAAACAGCCGAAGACTATCTTGGACAAGAAGTAACAGAAGCTGTTATCACTGTGCCAGCTTATTTTAACGATGCACAACGTCAATCAACAAAAGAAGCAGGCGAAATAGCAGGTCTTAAAGTTAGAAGAATTATCAATGAACCTACAGCAGCAGCTTTGGCATACGGATTAGACAAAAAAGACTCTGACGCAAATATAGCAGTATTTGACTTAGGTGGAGGTACATTCGATATTTCAATCTTAGAACTTGGAGATGGAGTATTTGAAGTTAAATCAACAAATGGCGACACTCACTTAGGAGGAGACGACTTCGATAAAAGAATTATCGATTGGTTAGCACAAGAATTTATGAATGACTTCAACGTTGATTTAAGAAAAGACCCTATGGCTTTACAACGTTTGAAAGAAGCAGCAGAAAAAGCAAAAATAGAATTGTCTTCTTCAACAACAACTGAAATAAACTTACCTTATATCATGCCAATCGATGGCGTTCCTCAACACTTAGTAAGAACATTATCAAGAGCTAAATTTGAACAACTTTGTGATGATTTAATCAAAGCAACAATAGAGCCATGTAAGAAAGCATTGGAAGATGCAGGATTAAATAAAAACGAAATCAACGAAGTAATCCTTGTAGGAGGTAGCACAAGAATACCAGCAATTCAAAAAATTGTTGAAGAATTCTTCGGAAAAGTTCCTTCAAAAGGCGTAAATCCTGACGAAGTTGTTGCATTAGGAGCAGCAATCCAAGGAGGTGTATTAACAGGAGAAGTAAAAGACGTATTATTACTTGACGTTACACCACTTTCATTAGGAATTGAAACCTTAGGTGGCGTTATGACAAAACTAATTGACGCAAACACAACAATACCTACAAAGAAATCACAAGTATTCTCAACAGCACAAGACAATCAACCTTCGGTAGAAATCCACGTTCTACAAGGAGAAAGAACAAGAGCTACTGACAACAAAACAATAGGACGCTTTATCTTAGACGGAATACCACCAGCACAAAGAGGCGTTCCACAAATCGAAGTTACATTCGACATAGACGCAAACGGAATCTTGAATGTGTCAGCAATGGACAAAGCAACACAAAAACAACAATCAATAAGAATAGAAGCATCAAGCGGATTGAGCGAAGATGAAATCAAGAGAATGAAAGCAGAAGCAGAAGCAAATGCAGAAGCCGACAAGAAATTGAAAGAAGAAGCAGACAAAATCAACGGAGCAGATGCAATGATATTCCAAGTTGAAAAAGCATTAAAAGAAAACGGAGATAAATTACCTGCTGACAAGAAATCAGAAATAGAAAGTGCATTAAAAGAATTGAAAGACGCACACGCAGCTAAGAATATACCTGCAATAGACGCTGCAAGTGAAAAACTAAACGCAGTATTCCAAGCAGCCTCAGCAGATATGTATTCACAACAAGGAGCGCCTCAACAAGAACAAGCACCAAACCAACAAAACACTAACAACGACCAAGACGGCGAAGTAACAGACGCTGATTTCGAGGAAGTGAAATAGTTTGATACAACAATAAAGCAAATACTAAATGCACGCAATAGGCTAAGTCCTGTTGCGTGTATTTATTTTATGTGTTTAACTCTAAGGATTTAAAAAATAATCCTTAGGATTATTAAAATAAAGCTAAGGATTATCAAAATAACTCAAAGAAAGAATTTTCTATTTCTTTACTCGCCTTTGTTATATTCCGAAATGATGTTTTCTATTGTTTGCGCCTCGCTGAGTTTGTATTCACCTATTCTTGTACGGCAAAGAGCAGAAAGATGCGCTCCCGAATTTAAATAACTGCCAAAGTCTCTTGCAATGCTTCTTATATAGGTTCCTTTACTGCAAACTATCCTAAAATCTATTTCTGGCATGGAAATGCGAGTGATTTCAAACTCTTTGATTGTGATTTTGCGAGATTTGAGTTCTATTTCTTTATTTTCTCGCGCAAATTCGTAGGCTCTAACCCCATTTACTTTCAAAGCAGAGAATATAGGAGGGATTTGTTCTTGTTCTCCTAAGAAATGTTCCGCTGCTTTATAAATATCCTCTTCTGAAATATGCTCAGTAGGGTAGTAGTTGTCAATTTCTTTTTCTTTATCAAAACAAGGAGTTGTCGCACCTAAATAAAAAGTTCCAGTATATTCCTTTTCCTGAGCTTGATACTCCTCAATTTTTTTTGTGTACTTACCAATGCAGAGTATAAGTAAACCAGTAGCTAAAGGATCCAAAGTTCCGGCATGTCCTATCTTAATTTTTTTTGTTTCAAAGTAGTTTTTAAGTAAGAATTTTACCTTATTGACAGCTTGAAACGAAGTCCACTCATATGGCTTGTTAAGAAGAATAACGCCACCCTTTTCTAAATCAATCATTACGCCACAGAAAGATTTACGCCACAAAGCATTAAGACAATTATAAGCGCACCTACGATAATTCTATAATAACCAAACGCTTTGAATCCGTGTTTTGTAAGAAAACTTATAAAGAATTTAATTGCCAAAATAGCAACAATGAATGCTACAACATTACCTACAATCAATGGAACTAAATTATCAGTTAGCATTTGCACGCCACTCGGTTCTAAAATAGCTTTTAACAATTTGTAACCTGAGGCTGCAAGCATTGTAGGCACGGCAAGGAAGAACGAAAACTCAGCAGCAGTTTCTCTTGAAAGCTTTTGGCTCATCCCACCAACGATTGTAGCCATTGAACGGCTCACTCCCGGTATCATAGCAATACATTGAGCCAATCCAATAAAGAAACTCTTTTTGTAAGTAATAGTTTGGTCTTTTGCAGGCTTGTTAAACCATTTATCAACAAAGAGCATAAACACACCCCCTAAGATTAACATAACGGAAACAACCCAAACATTTTCCAAAACAGAGTCTATCAAATCACCTGCTAAGAAACCAATTATTGCAGCAGGAAGAAAAGCCACTAAAAGTTTCCAATAGAAACTCATAGTTTGAAAAAATCTTTTCCAGTAAATAACAAGGACAGATAAGATTGCACCAAACTGAATGCAAATAGTGAACAACTTCACGAAATCGGTACTTTCCATACCCAAAACGCCTTGTGTGATTATCATGTGTCCAGTTGAAGACACAGGAAGAAACTCTGTAAGCCCTTCTACTATGGCTATGATTATCGCTTCTAAAATTTCCATTTTCTATTATTTGGATTTTTTCATTATAGCATAAACCTCAATTACTAAACCGCCCACAATCAATAACGGAGCAATAAGTAAACGTCTTGTGTTAAAAAGAGCGTCGTTAAAAACATTAGGGTCCTCACTTCCTCCACCCGAAAGAAGAATGTAACCTAAGATTAGAACGACTACACCTATAATCATCCAAATGTAATTTTGCTTTCCAAAAGCGAAGTCTTGTTTTTCTGATGTATTTTCTTTCATTTCTTTTTTTCTTATATGTAAAGTTTACTACTTTTCAAATTCATACTTTTTCTAATCGAGTTGCTGGTAAAGATAAGTGTAAGAAGAGTTCCGAGAATTATGATAGCAACACCTATAATTGCGTAAATCTTAATATGTTCCATTAAATTCAAACTACTAATGCTTGAATACGCCCAGAAAAGAACGCCAGCTAAAAGAATATCCGCAAAAATACTTCCGCTCAAACCAAGCATAAATCCCTTAGCTATAAAAGGCCTTCTAATAAAACTTGCTTTTGCTCCAATCAACTCCATAGAACGAATTTGCAACCTTTTATTTCTGATAGACAAACGTATAGTGTGATTGATAAGTGTTATAGCTATAAACAGCAAGCATAAAAATAACACAAAGATGAACGCACTTATATTATAGATTATGTTATTTATATCAGTGATTAAGTCATGTCGATAATCCACAACATCAACTATATCCTTAGACTCAACATTCAAAATAAATTGTCTTATCTGTGTTATGTTAAGCGATTGAGCCTTTAAATTAACTTCAATAGATGCTTGATAAGGATTAACACTGTCCAACACAACTAAGTGATTATCTCCCATAATCTTATTCATCATTTGAGCAGCTTCGTCAGGCGAAATATATCTTGTTGATTTCACCTTTGGACTTTGTTGAATTTCCTTTTCCAACTCCAAGGCTTCCTCCTCAGAAGAGCCAGAATTAAGATACACAGTAAAAGAAACCTGTTCCTTTATTTCGTTAGAAACATTATAAGCATGATAAATAAAAAGGAATATGAAGCCAAGCAAAAACATTACTAAGGAAATACTTAGCGTTGTAGAGAAACTCGCACTCCATAAGCCGTGAGATTTGTTGTTATGATTATTACCCATTTTTATTTCTTTATAATTTGGGGCAAAGTTACGCTTTTTTTTCAAAAAACTCTAAGGAAATCCTCTTTTTTGTTTACTTTTGCTGTCGAGAAACTATAAAATATTTTCTTATGAACGAGGTTTATGTAGAAAAATTCGGAGGAGCATCTGTCAATAGTGCCGAATCAATAAAAAATGTTATTGCTATATTGCAATCAAACGAAAAAGTAAGAGTAGTAGTTGTGTCAGCAATGGGCAAAACCACCAATGCCTTAGAAAAAATCGTTGATTTATGGCACCGATACAACAAATTTAACGAAGAAGAATTTACATTAACAAAAGAATATCACACAAAAATAGTTAGAGAACTGTTTGAAAAAACAACAATCTTAGACATTGCACTCACAATGGTGGAAGAGATTTTTGCAGAATTAAAACAAAATCTTTTAAGCCTTAACCCAAGAGATTACGACTTCCTTTACGACAGCATAGTTTCCTATGGCGAAAGAATATCTACCGCAATAATTTCGCTATATATGACAAGCATCAATATGAGTCATAGACTTGTAGCAGCGCAAGAAGTAATAAAAACCGACAACTCATACCGTGGCGCCCAAGTCGATTGGAAAAAAACAGAGCAAGAAACAAAAGAAAAATTCAAAAACCTATTTCTTGAAACCGACTTAGTGCTTACACAAGGTTTCTTAGGCTCTACACGCGAGGGATACACAACAACACTCGGCAGAGAAGGCTCTGACTATTCCGCTGCTATATTTGCATACTGCCTTAACGCAAAATCCTTGACGATTTGGAAAGATGTAGAAGGTTTAATGTCGGCAGACCCAAAACGAATGCCCGATGCAAAGAAATTAGAACAAGTTCCATATCGTGAAGCCATAGAATTATCCTATTATGGAGCCTCAGTAATTCACCCAAAGACAATAAAACCACTTGAAAACAAAGCAATACCACTTTATGTAAAGAGTTTTCTAAACCCAGAGAAAGAAGGCACAGTAATAACGCACGCCGAAGAAGTCAAACCCTTAGTGCCAAACTATATTTTCAAAGACAAACAAACCCTGCTTTCAGTTTCGGCAAAAGATTTCTCCTTTATAGTAGAAGAAAACGTAGCAAATATTTTCTCAGAGCTCTCTTCCTTTGGCGTAAAGGTAAATTTAATTCAAAACTCCGCCTTAACCTTTTCCGTATGCTTTGACCAAAACGACTACATCTTGCCAAGACTAATAGAAACCTTGCAACAAAATTATAATGTCAAATACAATAACGATTTACAACTGATAACAATTCGCCACTATGACCAAAACGCAATAGAAAACCTAAACAAAAAAGGCAGAATCCTTATTGAGCAAAAAAATAGAGTAACCTTGCAATGCTTGATTGAAGAAAACTAAAAATAAAACGCTCGTTTGTCAAAATATTTCAAAGACTCACGAGCGTTTTTCTTTGAGTTATATATATAGGTAGTCGTTTGATCAATATTTCTTACCGTAAGTTTTTCCTGTACCGCAACATTTACCGCATTTACCGACGTGTCCAGAACAACAATTAGGACATGTAACCGTTCCTGTTCCGTATGGGGAATAATACCACCCTTTTCCATTACAAGTTTGGCACGTTCCAGAACCTTTACATAAAGGACAATCTTTCTCACCATAGCTGTCAAAGTAATTATTTGTCTTTTTTGTATCAGTATTGTTGTTATCGTAACCACCGGAGTAAGTATTAGTAGGCATATTACCACTTTCTGAATAATTACTATTTAAGATAGCCCATTCTTTTTCAGTATAAAAGAAAATATTTCTGTTTTCAAAATTACTTTTTGAACTACCATTATTAGTCATAATACAAAAAAATGGCCTAGGACTCTTTAAAAGGATATTATTATGTTCTGTCATAAACTCCATAAGCAACAATATATTTTTTCCATACAAAGATCTACCTCCATCAGCAAATACAACAGACCCACTTTCCATTTCACCCATACGATAAAAAGTTATTTTATCATTTACTACTATTTTATCTTCATAAAATGTCATATAACCCATTACCCCATAGTAACCTCCTAAATAATTAACTTCTGATGGCATTTCATTAGTCTTTATTATTCTTTGATTTTCATCTGTTGCTTTTTGTACATCTATAACATAATATAATGTAAACGGAGTATTCCCAAATCCTTTATATTGTGCAAAAACTTTATTTAAACAGCAGGTAAATATCAATAGCATTAAAAAATACAAAATTCTTGTTTTCATTTCTTTTTTATTTTGTTTTAATACTTTTTATTTAACTATAGAAATTTAGAAACTTAAAGATAATCCTAATCCTGTTGTGAATTGTGGGCTCATACTACCGCTTGGCATCATCATATTATTGTATGAGAACTCCGGACGCACGCCCAAATGTGCTTTATCTCCGATTTTGAAACTCAAATAGCCGTTTTTAAGATTTACCTCTTTCGCAACTTTTACTGCTTCAACAACTGCTATAACGCCACCGATAAAATACATTAAACTACCTGCAGCTATAACTGCTCCAATTTCACCATCAGTAATTGCTGCAGCTAAACCAAGACTTAAAGGCGTTATTATATAGAAAGAGACTAACGTTGCCCAACCTTTTTCCCAATCTGTAGCATACAATTCTCCTGCTCCCGGAATCAGAAAAGAAAGAAAACCTGCTCCGAATACTGATTTTCTCGGTGGCTTGTAAGCATAATTGGTATTTTGTACCGGCATGGAATTTTGATTCGTTGCTACCTTGGTTTCAGGCGTTGTAACTTTTTCTTTTTCTATCTTTTCAATTTCATCCATCTTGTAAACGAAAATACTACCATCAGCTGTTTGAACTTTAATACTTTCATTCGGAATTTGTTCTATTATTATACCTTTTGTAATTCCACCATTTTTTAAATGAACTACGTCTCTCATATTTATTTGAGCAGACACTGCTAATCCCATAAAAAGGATTGCAAATAAAATACTTAATTTTTTTACCATTTTTGTTTGTTTTTAATTTATAAATCTTTTATTGCCCAAGTCCCAAATGACGATTACTTATTTTTCCTTTGACTTCAAGGCATAAAAAAACGTGGGACTTTTTTCTTATCGTAATGTGAGGTCCTCGAAACTACCTACTCGCTAAATAAGAAAAGCCCACGATATTACTCGTGAGCGTTCTCAACTTATCTTCTTAGCGAGTTTTATGAAATTTTCGAGGTTTCACATTACTAAGTATAAGCAAAAACGCTTTTATATGTCGTATTAAAATTTACTTAGTCTAAATTATCTTTCTTTTTCTTTTACCATAGGCATAATTTTTCGTTACTAATTTTTCCGCTTACAAAGGTATGATTTTTTGAAATATCGTCCAAATTTTTTACTTCGTTTTGGTAAGGGTGTTACCTCTGTGAGGTAGCAAAATTAACCTTGGGGGTAATGGTATTACCAACAAGTGGTAAAAAAATTACTTTTGCTTTGAACT
>JAZRHI010000022.1:0-21978 GCA_045644685.1 Candidatus Onthomorpha sp. | reverse complement strand
TATTAAAAAGAAATTTGATTTCTTTGTTTTAAAAATTTATTTCGGTGCTTTGTTTTTGGAAAGGTTTGGAATAAAATTAAAAACAAAAAAGAATATTCCAAAAGTCTTAGGAATATTCTTTTTTTTCTTAGCTTTATTTTTTTAATCCTAAGAAATATTTTTCTAACTCTTAGGATTATTTTGTGATTAGGCAGACGGCGTAGGCGGATATGCCTTCACTTTTGCCTACAAAGCCTAATTTCTCGGTTGTTGTGGCTTTTATGGATATGTCTTCAATGTCTATGCCCATTACTTCGGCTAAGCATTTTTGCATTTCTGGAATGTGTTTTCCTATTTTAGGAGTTTGAAGACATATTGTTGAGTCTATGTTGTTGATTGTATAGCCTTTGGTTTTAATTTTTTCAATACAATCTTTTAAAAGTTCTTTTGAGTCAATGCCTTTGTAAGACATATTGTTGTCAGGGTATTGATAGCCAATATCTCTCATGTTAGCTGCTCCGAGGAGTGCGTCAATGATTGCGTGAATTAAACAATCTGCATCGGAATGTCCTACTGCTGAGAGTTCAGAAGGGATTTTAATTCCTCCTAAACAAAGATGTTCACCTGCTTGTAGTTGGTGAACATCATATCCTATGCCGGTTTTTATTTTCATCTTTATTATAAGTCAAAGTTTAAGCCAACTCTTAAAGTATTCTTTAAAGGGTTGTGATTTATTTGCCCTGTTGCGATAAGATAACTAATGTCTAATCCCATGACATTGTATTTTATTCCTGCTCCAAGTGTAAGATATTGTCTTGCTCCTTTGTTTTTAGCTTCGTAAAAGTAACCTGCTCTTACTGCTAACACCTTGTTGTACCAATATTCTGCTCCAATAGAAAGTGCAATCTCTTGAATTTCTTCCTTAAATCCGTTAGGTGCATCATAAAACGATTGGATTGCTCCTTGGAAAACACCAACATTAGGATCCATTCCTGCAAGTATTTGTCCTGGATTGTCAAGATCGTAAACCGGTGGCGTAGGAACAAGAAGTTTATTAAAGTCTAACATAAATGAAATCTCGTTGAATTGGTCTAAATCTCTTGAATATCTTCCTCCAATTCTTAGGTTTGCTGGAAGGAATTCGCTATTCATATTGTCGGAGTATGATATTTTAGAACCTAAGTTAGAGATTTGAACTCCGAATGCGTATTCAGAAGGTAATTCTGATTTGATTGCTTTTTGGTAATACAAGCCTAAGTCTGCTGCTCCTGCATTTGCGGCATGGGTTTGTGAAGACCCAACGTTTTGTCCTTGCGTAAGGTCAGAGCGAATGTAACGTCCTGTTAAAGATATTGCGAAGTTTTCATTCAATTTCATTGTGTAGGCTAAATCCATCGCAAATTCGTTTGGCTTATATGTGCCGGTTGCCATTCCTTCTTGGTCAAAAAAATCAATAGCTCCAAGAGAAAAATATGTTAATGAGGCTCCTAAGGTACTTCTTTCGTTTAATTTGTAATAGCTTCCAAGATATAGTAATTCGATATCAGGGACTAATTCTCTTAACCAAGGAGAGTAAGTAAAGGAAACGCCGGCATTGTTTTGCATAAAGGCTAATTTTGCTGCATTCCAGTGAATTGAATTTGCATCTGGTGTGCTTGCTGCTCCTACATCTCCCATTGCACCTGCTCTTGCATCGGGTGCAATTATCAATAATGGAACTCCTGTTGAGATTATTCTTGCTCCGTCAGTTATCTTTCCAGATAGCTCATCTATATCTAAGTTATCATTATCTAATTGGGCAAAAACGCTGTTTCCAAGTATAAGTAATGCTAATAATAAAAGTGCTTTTTTCATCTTATTTTTTAATTTTTTACAAGTTTAAACGATTTTATTTTTGTTTTATTATTTATTCCTATTGAAAATGACGATTTTTTGAGTTGGACTCGTGAATTTGTCTCCTTGCGCTCTTAGGTGCATTTGACAAAAGTAAATACCATTTGAGAGTTTTTCGCCTCCTAAGGTTTCGCCTTCCCAACTAATTGGTCCTATGCTATAAGTGCCTATGTAAGGTGTTACATCCATTGTGGTAATCAGCCTTCCGTCTTGATTGAATATTAGCAATGTGGCCTCATCTATTGTCTTTGGTTGATTGTGTTCTAATATTATTTGGGTGTTGTTGTCAAATGGATTAGGGAAGTTCTTTAATTGCATTACATTTCCATTTTCCGATGAGTTTACTACGAAAGTTATAGTTGCGTCTGATGAGAAATTGAAAATATTCCATACCTTTAAACTAAGGGTATGCTCACCATTAGAAAGATTGCTAAAAGGAAAGGTGATTGTTCCTTTGTTTGGGTTTTCTGAATCTACTTCAAAATAATCGTTTAGCACGAAAGTGTTTGCTGCATTATCCAATCGTGCCATTATATCATGACCTAAACCACTTCCAACTGTGTTAATGGCAATTTCATCCTCTACAATAGCAAATAATTTTGGGTTTTCGTCTGTGATACCTCCGTTAATGAAGTTTGTATCGTTAATGAATAATTGAATATTTGGGCGAGTTTCTGTTATTACTACTGTGGTGTCAATTCCTCCTATAATGAAATCGTCGCAGTATCCGGCGGCATCTGTGGTTGAGGTTTGAGCATAGAAACTCAATTTGCCTTTTCCGTAGTTATATGCTATGTCTTTTGGAACTGTTAGCGTATATGTGAATTTTCCGTTTTCAACTTCTGTTATTCCTTTATGGAGTATGTTTTTTTGTTGTTCAAATTCTATATCTGTATTTAAGCCCTCATTGTCTAAGGTATAGTAATTACTTGCTTTATCTAAGAGTGTGATTTCTACTATACCATTAAAGTCTTGCAAAACATTGTTTGAATGGTCTGTTACCTCGCCTTCAATAATTAATTGTGAAAGTGCTCTCACTGTATCTATGTTGTTTTGCGACAAGTCTTTATTATTGATTTTTGTAGTGCGAATATTGTATTCAGGAAGGTCTATTCTCAATGCGGGGTCGCCAAAAAGTCCAAAACTTCTTTCTTCTACAACGAGTGTTGTGGCATTTTTTGCTTTCATGAACATCTCTCCAAAGGTTAAGCCTTTGTTGTTTTCTTTTATAACTGCAAAACGATGTATGTTTGTGTTGATTTCGTTTCTTGAAGGTATCTTTCGAGAAGCGGAGATTAAGGCTATTCCTCCTCCGTTTGAGGATGAAAGGATGAATTCTCCTGCTGACTGTTTGTCTGTTAAGTCAAAACGAGTAAATTCACAGGTTGAAGTGATTACGATAGGCAATGAGTGATAGTTGTTCCAGCTTGTGATGTCTGTTATTGTGATTAGTCTTTCACTTGACAAGTGATCTTCTGAGCCATGCCCAACATAGTTAAATAAAAGACAGCCTTTCTTCATTCTTTGATTGATTGCTTTTGAGGCATCTGGATATGTGGCTCCTGCTGATGAGGAATATTGTTTGTAAGCATCGGAATAGATTTTTTCTACATTGAGTGTAGGATTTGTTTCTTTGATTTCGTAATATATTGTTTCAGCATTGTCAATAAAATAGCGTTCTCCCCATGTGTCTGCGTCATCTGCTGTCAGTGTAATGTCGTTTCTCCAACTGCCAAGCTTACCTTGTGATAAATCTTCTTTTAATAAATATCTTCTACACTTGTCTATGATTATGTTTGCTTCGCTTGTGTTGTTTGCTGTTATTCTTCCTATTCCTATCATTAAGGTGTCAGTCATGAGTCCTTTTGAATAGGGTGATAGATAGGCTAAAACGTCATCTGTTGTATAGGATGTTCCTGCTTCTATAATAGAATTCAACGATTGATAGGTGGGAATGAAGTTGTTGTTTAAGCCTAAGATGTTTTTATTGTCGTATGTGCCGTCTCCAAGCAAGAGAAGATTTTTTGGTGCTTTGCCTTGTGAGGAGTATTTATTGTAAAGCATTCGTGCTAACTCTCTTATGGCAAGGAAGTCTTTCGTGCCAGATGAAAATTCGTTGTAAACCTGTGTTGTTGTTGCAACATTAACTGTTATTCCGTCGCATTCACGATGTAGTTGTGCAAGGGTGTCTGCTTGTTCTTTAAATTCTGGTGCTGTAATTATGATAAATTCTGTTGGTTCCCAAGCGTGAAGATTTTGATTTTCTATTTTGCCTTTTAAAATAGGGGTAGGGAATGATGAGCCTGAGAATATGTGTATTGTTCTTAAAGTGTCGTTAGGTATAATTACTTTTAATTCGTTATTATCTGTCCTTTGGAAGTCTTCTATTGAAGAAATCTGTGTTGGATTGCTGACATCCCAAATTTTTATGTTGCTTGTACGGACATTTTCTACAACATAGCAAGTCTTTTTGTTAGTTTCTGAGGATTTGTTTGCGTAGAATTTTAATGAAGAGTTGTTATATCTTAATTTTTTGGTGTAATTAACCAATATAAAGTCTAATCTGCCTTTGTCAATGTTGCTATTGCCGTTGAATTGCAAAACAAGGGTAGGGGATTCGTTAGATATTGTTGTGTAAAAGTTTTGAGTTTTTATAGAAGCTGCGTAATCGTTGTGTTTAGCTGCCATATTCACAGTGCCAATCTCGTTATTGTTGATTTTACACTTAAATGTAATAGGATTAGAACTTTCATTAAGGAGACTAAGTGTGATTTTGGCTTGATGTTCCGAAGAAATGGCTGGTAAAGATAAAGGGAAGGTGTTTTGGTTTGAAATAGTGGTGAAAGATTCTCCCACCCAATTTCTGCCAGAGCCTAAAAGATTAACCAATTCTCTTTTGTGCAAAAAGAAATCTTTTGAGAATTTGCTTTCTTCTACGCTTTCAGCAACAATTTCACTTCTTGCAGAAATTCTTTTCTTTGTTCCCTTTGAAGCATCGAAAGTAATAAAATAGGTAGATAGGTCAGAATAAGGATGAGATATGAAATAAAAATGTTCATTCTCTTCATCGTATTTATAAGCCATTGTAGATTTTGCGTAAAAAAGCACATAGCGTTCTTGTTCGTTTACATAGATCGCATTTTCTATTAAGTCCGATTGCGTGTACAGACTATTGGTGTCGCTAATCGCTCCTTCGCAGTTGCCAAATATAGATAGGTTGCTGAAATTTATTTCTTCGGGAGGCACTCCTAATGCAATAAAATCGTTATATGTTAATTTGTAAATATTATTTGAAGGAATATTTACTGAATACCAACTTCCAGATGCTAAAACGGAAGAGTCAGGATAGTGAATTCCGTTTGCACTACATAATAATACGTTAAAAATTATCGTAAAGAATAAAAAAAATCGTTTCATCTGTTGCTACACTATATTAGATAACCTATATATAACTTATTTTTTTTACTTTTATTGTATAACTCTAAGGATTGGAAAAATAAACCTTAGGATTAAAAAAATTTTTCTTAGCTTTAAAAAAATATCTCTTAGCTTTATTTTTTTAGATTATAATACTGAAACATAATTCCTTTTTATGAGTATAATAAAGGTGTTGAAAAGGGGAAAAAAATAAAAAATCAAAGAAATCTTTCTCTGTTTGCATTTTTTTTCGTAATATTGCCAACTCAAATTAGACCGAAAAATAGTAAAAAACGAAGAATAATAATAAAGAAACATGAAAAAAATAATACTATCTCTTGTAGTGTCTATTGCGTTTGCTTGTTCCTTTGTACAGGCACAAGACCCGCATTTTTCACAGTTTTATGCTAACCCTCTATATACAAACCCTGCTTTGGCTGGTTCTGCGGTTTGTCCGAGAGTTTCATTGTCTTACAGAGATCAATGGCCTGCATTAGGTGCGTTTAAGACATTTTCTGCAAGCTATGACCAATATTTTGATGCTCTTGCTGGGGGTATAGGTGTTACTGTAATGAGTGATATGCAGAGTGAGTTCTATCGTACAAATACTGCGGCGTTAATTTACTCTCTTCGTTTGAAACTTTCTAACGAAGTCTTTCTTAATTTAGCTGCACAAGCAAGTGTAACTAACAAGAGTTTAGATTGGGATCAACTTTCTTTCCCTGATATGATAGATCCAAGATATGGATTTATTTATTCTACAATGGCTACTCGTCCTGAACAATTATCTCACACTTTTGTGGACTTTGGAGCTGCTTTTGTATTGTATGGAGAAAATTGGTATGTAGGTGGAGCCGCTAATAACTTAACAAGACCTAATGATGGTTTTATTTCTTATAACAGAATTCCAATGCGTTTTACTGCAAACGGAGGTATAAGACTTAATTTAAGTAGAGACAAAAGAAGAACTAATGCTTTGTTTGGACAACCTATAATCTCTCCAAACGTAGTGTATAGTTATCAAGGTGGTTTTCAAATGTTGAACTATGGAATGTACTTGGATTGGAGTCCATTCATAGTTGGAACTTGGTATAGACAATCAATAGATTTTGCAAATTCAGATGCTTTGATATTATTGTTTGGAGTACAATATGAATCTATAAAGATAGGATATAGCTATGATATAACAGTATCAGGATTGTCAAATGCGTCAGGTGGAGCACATGAAATTTCATTAGGAATGCAACTTCCATGTCCAGAAAAACGTAAAAAATTAAAAGCAATAAAGTGTCCATCATTCTAATTTGAAGAAAAATTAAAATAAGAAATAATTTAAAATTTGAGATATGAATAAGTCGTTAATTAGTAAGTTAGTTCTATGTTTAGGAATTATTGTTTTGTTTGCTAATTGTAAAGGAACAGACCAATCATCTACCACAGGGTGGAATTATGATGACTCAGAATGGGGCGGATTCGAATCAGCAAAATATTCTGAACAAATGACACCTCCGGGAATGGTGTTTATAGAAGGTGGTTCTTTTGTAATGGGACAAACTACTGATAATGTAAGATATGAATGGCATAACCAACCAAAAAGAGTTACAGTTTCATCTTTCTATATGGATGAATGTGAGGTTACAAACCTTGATTACAGAGAATATCTTTATTGGTTAAATAGAGTTTATGGTAGTGATTATCCAGAAGTTTATCAAAACGCATTGCCAGATACGTTAGTATGGCGTTCAAAATTAAGTTACAATGAACCAATGGTAGATTACTATTTACGTCACTCTTCATGGGCAGATTATCCTGTTGTAGGAGTTAGCTGGTTGCAAGCAAATGAATATTGCTCTTGGAGAACAGATAGAGTAAACGAAAAAATACTTGTAGATGCTGGTATATTAGAAATGGTAGACCCAGACCAATCTAACGAAAATGTGTTTACTACTGATGCTTATTATGCAGGACAATATGAAGGTATTCCAGGAGAAGTTGAAATGTTAGACTTAAATCCTAATGGAGAAGGGTTCAGAAAAGTAAAAATGGAAGATGGTTTGTTATTACCACGTTTCAGGCTCCCAACAGAAGCTGAATGGGAATTCGCAGCGTTGTCTTTGGTAGGAAATACTGTTGAAGAAAGAATAGTTGAAAGAAGAATTTATCCATGGAATGGACATATTGTAAGAACAGCAGAAAAGAAATACTATGGTCAAATGATGGCTAACTTCAAACGTAGCAGAGGAGATGCAATGGGCGTTGCAAGTGCTTTAAATGACCATTGGGAATATACTGCTCCTGTAATGTTCTACTTCCCTAACGACTATGGTTTATACAATATGGCAGGAAATGTTGCTGAGTGGGTAATGGACGTATATAGAGTTAGTACAGGAGTTGATTCAAAAGGAATAAACCCTTATAGAGGTAACGTTTATATGACAAAAGTTACAGATTCAGACGGTATGATTGCAGAAAAAGACTCTTTGGGTAGAATATCTTATAGAGCTGTTACCGTTGAAGAAAACATAAACCGTATGAACTATCGTCAATCAGACAATATCAACTATCTTGACGGGGACTTAGCATCTCAACTTACTCAATCATGGTTGGGCAATACAGAAGGAGAAGGTGAAGAAGCCGGTTATGAAGAAGAAAGCACAGAAGAAGGAGAAGGAGCTGAAATAGAAAAAGAAACAAACAAGATGTACAGCTACGAAAAGTCTTCAATGGTTGATGATAAAGCCAGAGTAGTAAAAGGTGGCTCGTGGAAGGATAGAGCATTCTATTTAAGCCCAGGACAAAGAAGATTTTTAGACCAAGCACAAAGTACAGATTGGATTGGATTCCGTTGTGCAATGGATAGAATGGGGTCAAGAGAATTATAGACGTGTATTTGATTTGTTTTAATCAAAATATAAGAGAGAAATCCCTTCCTTTCTGAGGAAAGGGATTTCTTTTTTGTGTCGAAAGTGATTATGGTAGTAAAAAAGATAGAAGATTTACTTAAACATTTTGAAAATAAGGAGTTTTCTCCTGTGTATTTATTAACGGGAGAAGAGGATTACTATATAGATTTGTTAGTTTCTAAATTTGAAGAAGAAGTCTTAGATGAATCGGAAAGGGATTTCAATATGGCAACTC
This sequence comes from Candidatus Onthomorpha sp., assembly GCA_045644685.1. Classification (GTDB taxonomy): domain Bacteria; phylum Bacteroidota; class Bacteroidia; order Bacteroidales; family P3; genus Onthomorpha. The sequence continues at coordinate 13,551 of JAZRHI010000022.1, read as the reverse complement.
TATATGGCTTAGAAACAAATGCTAAGGAAATCTGTTCTTTTGCTAAGCAATATCCAATTATTTCTAAGAATCGTTTGATTATTGTAAAGGAATTTCAGCAGATAGACAAGAAAGAATTATCTCCTTTAAGTTTTTACATTGAAAAACCATTATCTTCGACCATACTTGTATTAGTTAATAAGAATAAAACAATAGATAAAAAATTTGCTGATAAGGTAAGCAAGACAGGAATAGTCTTTGAAAGTAGCAAACTATATGAAAATAAGGTAATACCTTGGATAGAAAGCTACGTTAGACAGCATAACTTTAACATAGAAAACACTGCAACAAATTTAATATTTGAATATCTTGGTAATAATTTACAAAAAATTGCCAATGAGATAGATAAAATGTCTATAAACTTAAAAGAAGGAAGTCTTATTCGTCTTGATGATGTTGCAAAGCATATAGGAGTAAACAAAGACTATAACGTATTTGAATTACAAAATGCGATAGGAAAGTTACAACACACAAAGATAAATCAAATTGTAAAACACTTGTTGTCGAATACTAATGAAAATCCTATACAAGCTATGTTGCCAAATTTGTTTTCTTATTTTGTAAAAGTAACCATTGTTGCACAATTACCAAGTAAAACGACAGAAAATGTAGTTGCAGCAGTAGGCGTTTCACCTTATTTTGCGAGGGATTATATATATGCTGCACAGATTTTTTCATTAGAAAAGCTATATCAAAATTTAGAGATGATAAAGGAATACGATTTGAAAACAAAAGGATTAGGTTCAAACTTTGACAACAATGAATTATTTAAAGAATTGATATATAAATTGACTCATTAAAAATAAAGTAAGGATGAAAAAAACACTATTTTTACTATTCATTATTATTACAACATTGGTTTCTGCACAAACAGGCTCAATCAGAGGCTTTGTTTACGATAAGACAACAGGAGAACCAATGATGCTAACCAATGTAATGATAGAAAATACACAAATAGGAACTACAACAGATGTAAATGGATATTTTGTTCTTTCAAAAATAAAGACAGGAAACTATTCTATAAAAGTAACTTCACTTGGTTATGAAACAGTAATACTACCTATACAAATAGAAAAGAATAAAGTACATGCTTTAAAAATAGATTTATCACCTTCTGCCACAGAGTTAGAAGCAGTAGAGATTAGAGGAATACAAGAACTTGCACGAACAGAAAGTCAAGTGTCAATAGAGAAAATTACTTCCCAAGATATACAACAAATGCCTTCGATAGGTGGGCAAGCAGACTTAGCACAATATATCCAGGTCTTACCGGGCGTTGTTTTTTCAGGCGACCAAGGAGGACAACTTTATATAAGAGGAGGTTCAGCTATACATAACAAAGTCTTATTAGACGGAATGGTAGTTTATAATCCTTTTCACTCAATAGGATTGTTCTCAGTATTTGAAACAGACATAATAAGAAATGCCGATGTCTATACAGGAGGATTTTCCGCTCAATATGGAGGGAGAATTTCTTCCGTAATGGATATTACAACCAAAGATGGAAATAAGAAACACTTTGCAGGAAAACTTGCAGCCTCTACATTTGGAGCAAATCTCTTGTTAGAAGGTCCAATAATCAATAAACCAACCTATACACTTTCATATATATTATCAGCAAAGAACTCTTACCTATCTTGCACATCTACTTCAATCTATTCTTATATGAATAAAGAACTACCCTATGACTATTTAGACCTATATGGTAAACTAACCTTATCCACAGACAATGGAAGCAAAATCAATTTCTTTGGTTTAAACTTTACGGATAAAGTAAATCAATACGAAGCCATAGCAGACTTTAATTGGAGTAATAAAGCATTTGGAACAAACTTTCTTTTAATACCTGGAACTTCCTCAGCATTAGTAGAAGGAGTGATAGCATATTCAGATTATACGATGAATATGCAAGAAACTACCACAAACCAAAACCAAATGAGTAATATAGGAGGATTTAATATAGGAATGTCGGTTACAAACTTCTTCGGAGATGACAGATTGAAGTATGGAATGGAAATGGAAGGCAACACCACAAAGACAGCCTATAAAATGAACGACACCACAACCGATTATTCAACAGAGATTGGGCTATATGCAATCTATAAGCTAATATATAAAAGCATATTATTAGAGCCAAGCTTACGCCTTAGTTACTATGCTTCATTAGGCAACGCATTTTTGGAACCAAGACTATCAGCTAAATGGAATGTTACCGACAAATTCCGCTTTAAATTAGCAACAGGAATTTACACTCAAACCTTTCTTGATACAAAAAGTGATAGAGATATAGTAAACCTTTTCACAGGATATTTAACATCAAGCCCTGATTTGAACATCGTAAGCACTTTTCTTTCAGAACCAATAGACTCTTATGTACAAGAGTCAAATCACTATATCTTTGGTGCAGAATATGACATATTGCGTAACTTCAATTTAAACGTTGAAGTGTATTACAAAACAATGGATAATTTAATATCAGTCAATAGGGACAGGCTTTACGCCGATGATGTAGAGCATATTGAAAAACCGGATTATATGAAGAAGGAATACACCGTTGAAACAGGAAAAGCCTATGGTGCGGACTTCTCTTTAAAATATGATGACGGAAGACTATATGTTTGGACAATATATTCATTAGGTAAAGTAGAAAGAACAGGAGAAACAAAAACCTATACACCACACTATGATAGAAGACATAATGTCAATGTCTTAATCAACTATCAAATGGGAAAAAGTCGTGATTTTGAGTTAAGTTTCCGTTGGAACTATGGTAGCGGATTCCCTTATTCTCCAACATCCTCAGTAGTTGAATTGCTTAACTTCTCAAATGGTATAAACGCAGACTATATTTCTCAAAATGGAAACATGACAACAATCTATGGAGACTTAAATTCAAAACGTCTTCCTAATTATCATCGTTTAGATATTTCAGCAAAGAAACGTTTTGAAATAGGAAAACGTTCTATTTTAGAAGTAAACCTAAGCGTAACTAATGTTTACAATCGCAATAACTTGTTTTACTACAACAGAATTACCTCACAAAGAGTAGATCAATTACCAATCATGCCTTCACTTGGAGTAACCTATACTTTTTAACGAATAAATATGACACAAAAAAACAATCAACAAACACTAACAGCATATATCGCAATCATTTTCTCAATGATATTTTGGGGAATTAGTTTTGTGTGGACAAAAGAATTGCTAAACAATAATTTTCCTGTATTCCTTATACTCACCATACGCCTTTCTATATCAGCAATACTAATGTTCACAACATTCACTTTAATAAAGAAATTAGAAAAGATACAAAAAGAAGACATGTTTAAGTTTATCCTCTTAGCCTTCTTTGAACCCTTTCTTTACTTCATTGGAGAAAATTTCAGCATGCAATATGTAGATGCAAGCTTTGCAGCAATTATGATAGCCCTTTTACCAATAGCAAGTCCATTAGCTTTGTTTATATTCAATAAAGAAAAGATAGGATGGAACTTACTTGTAGGAGTCGTAATTTCTATCATAGGAATAACAATAATGAGTATAAACCCAGAAGGCCAAATACAAATCTCATGGGAAGGCGTCTTACTATTATTATTAGCAGTCTTTGCAGGAGCAGGATATTCTGTGATACTCTCAAAACTAATCCATAAATACAATCCATTTACCATTACCACCTATCAAAATGTCTTAGGAATATTTTATTTTCTTCCGTGTTTATTGATTTTTGACTTAGGAAAAATTTCCTCAATCACGTGGTCGTTTAACTCAATTACGAGTTTAATACTTTTAGCAGTATTTTGCTCATCAGGAGCCTTTATGTTGTATTCATACGGAGCAAAAATAATATCAGTAATCAAAGTAAGCGTATTTACAAACGCAATACCAGTAGTAACAATAATAGCAGCAGTAATCTTAGGACAAGAAGCATTTTCACTACCTAAAATATTAGGAATTCTGATTGTAGTAATGGGATTACTATTTAGTCAATTTGGTTTTAATAAAAATAAAAAAATATGAAAGTAAACGTAGGTTTAATTCAGATGACTTGTCAAAAAGACAAACAATCTAATATAGAAAAAACAATAGAAAAGATTAGAGAATGTGCCGCAAAGGGTGCTAATATAATATGCTTACAAGAACTATTTGCATCATTATACTTTTGTGATGTAGAAGACTATGAAAACTTTAAATTAGCAGAAGAAATACCAGGAACAACAACAGAAAGACTATCAGCCTTAGCAAAAGAATTAGGAGTAGTTATAATAGCCTCTTTATTCGAAAAACGTATGAAAGGACTATACCATAACACAGTAGCAGTCCTTGATGCAGACGGAGAATACTTAGGAAAATATCGTAAGATGCACATACCAGACGACCCAGGTTACTACGAAAAATTCTATTTCACACCAGGAGATTTAGGATATAAAGTATTCAACACAAAATTTGGTAACATAGGAGTTTTAATCTGTTGGGATCAATGGTATCCTGAAGCAAGCCGAATCACAGCCTTAAAAGGAGCAGACATTTTGTTCTATCCAACAGCAATAGGTTGGGATATAAGCCAAGATGAAGCCACAAATACAGAACAATACAATGCTTGGCAAACAATACAACGCTCTCATGCAATAGCAAACGGCGTTCACACAGTATCAGTCAATAGAGTAGGACAAGAAGGCAATATGCAATTCTGGGGAGGAAGCTTCGTATCAAACCCATTTGGAACACTATTACACAAATCCTCACACACAGAAGAAGACATAGCAGTAATAGAGATAGAAACAGAACAAACAGATCATTACAGAATACATTGGCCATATCTAAGAGATAGAAGAATAGACTCTTATTCAGATATAACAAAACGTTGTATAGATTAAAAACAAAAAAATAAGACTATGAAAACACCAAAAGACTTAGGATTTATTTTTCCAGCAGAATGGGAAAAACACGAAAGCACATGGTTGAGTTATCCTCATAATGAGAACTCATGGCCCGATAAGATAGAAACAATATTTCCCTCATATAATCAATTCATTGCCGAACTTTCAAAAGGCGAAAAAGTAAATATAAACATACAAGACCAAGCAACACAAGATAAAGTAACAGCCCAATTACAAGAAATAGGCACAAAAATGGAGAATATTCACTTTCATCATTTTAGAACAAACGATGCTTGGTGTAGAGACCATGGTCCAGCCTTTGTATTGAAGAGCAATCAAAAAGCAATAGTGAATTGGGATTACAACGCATGGGGAGGCAAATACCCTTGCGACTTAGACAATCAAATACCAATGCAAATAGCCAACCATTTAGGCTTAGAAGTCTTTCATCCACATATCATAATGGAAGGAGGCTCAATAGACGTAAACGGTAAAGGAACCTTAATAACAACAACAGCTTGTCTATTAAATCCGAATAGAAATCCACACCTTACACAAGCAGAAATAGAAGAAAAACTTTGCAACTACTATAATGTAGATAACGTAATATGGTTAGGAGATGGAATAGAAGGAGACGATACAGACGGACATGTAGATGATATTACACGATTTGTAAACCCAGACACAGTAGTAACAGTTGTAGAGAAAGACAAAAACGATGAAAACTATCAACCACTACAAGACAATCTAAAACTCCTTTCAAAAGCACGTTTAGAAAACGGAAAACAACTAAACATTGTAGAATTACCTATGCCAGATGCAGTAATATGGGAAGACCAACGCTTGCCAGCATCATACGCTAATTTCTATATTGCAAACAATGCAGTGATATTACCATTATACAACTGCAAACAAGACCAAGAAGCAATAGAGATCCTTAGCAAACTATTTACAGACAGAAAAGTTGTAGGCATAGACTCAACAGACATAATATGGGGATTAGGAAGTTTCCATTGCTTATCACAACAAGAACCATTACTATAAACACCCAAATCCGATGAAAAAAGTAATAAGCATACTAATAGCAACAATAATAAGCAGCATAGCCTTTTCGCAGTCTGTTTATACCCTTGCAGTAGATATAAAATACGACTCAATCTTCTCATTAGACGGAAGATTCTATGCAGTCAAACAATCAGGCAAATGGGGCGTAGTAAAAGACCGACAAGAAATAATACCATGTATCTATCAAGGCATAGACGCATTAGGCGATGGAGTAATATCAATCATAAACAACGATAAAATAGGATTTGTAGATACCTTAGGCAACCTACTTTTAGAGCCAACCTATGTAATAGAAAAAACAGTTTACAGAGAAGACAAATCACAAATCAATGTCTATGACAATGGAGCCTGTCTTGTAGAAGTCGAAGGAGACTACAAACTAATAGACAAGCAAAACAAAGAAATTATTCCTCAGGACTATGAAATAGTTTCAAGAATAGGCGATGCAGTAGCAGTAAAGAAAGACGGAAAATTCGGAATCTTTAACTCAAAAGGAAAAGTCTTACTTTATCCACAATATCTTGACATATCCATCCTAATAGACAGCAAAATCTATTCTTTCAAGCAAATGACTACCTCAGGAATACCATTATGTGGATTGATAAACCATAAAGGAGAAATCATTTGTCCCGCAATATATGCAGACTTTGGCTTATATAACGGAAAAGACTCTACCTATATAAAAGCCTATACCGAAGAAGGACAACAAGCCCTATTAGATGAAAATGGAAAAGTAATACTACCAGCAAGCTATCAAGTATGCGTACCGACCAAATTACCAAACTATTTTCACATAAGCCAAAACCTTGAACAAGGAATAATAGGAAGAGATAGCGTAATCTATGTACCAACCACCTATGAACGAATAGAAATAATGGTAACTAACGATACATTCTTCCTTGCATACAAAGAAAATCGTACATTTATCTATAACACACATCAAACAAAGATAGCAGAAATAGAAGGAAACATATTAGACATAGTAAGCAATAAAAACGGTGAAACCTACTTTGTGATAGAACATAACTTCTCATACGGAATACAAAATACCAAAGGAGAATGGGTAATAAACCCAATATACGATGAAATTCTTACAATAATATCCGACAATATCTGTTTCCGAAAAGGAGAAAAATGGGGAGTAGTAAACATAAACAACCAAACCATAATAGATTTTAAATACAAAGAAGCCAAAATATCACCATCCAAGAAATTCTTTGTGCTATATAAAGGAAAGAAAGACTCAAAACTCATAAACGACAAAGGAGAAATCTTAACCTTCCCTAAAACAGAATCCATAATGCTAACCAACAACTATATAGAATACAGAGAAAAGAAAGAAAGGCAAAAAGTCTATGCAGACGGAAGCAAACAACCAGAACACATACAAATAGTTAAAGCATCCTCAAACGGAATACTTACAGCGAAAACAAAACAAGGCTGGACCTTCCTAACAGCAGAAGACTATAAACCATTAACAGACAAATACTATCAATCAGCCAGCACCTTTTACAAAGGAGAAGCCTTAGTGTACCAAGACAACCAATTAAAAGTCATTAACAATAAATTCCAAGAAATAGGAGTTCTAATACCAGAACCAATAGATAACATAGAATTGCAACTAAATTACATAGGACTATCATCCTATATGGAAGCAAACTACTATATTATCAAAAGCAAAAAGAAATACGGAGTAATAAACATAAAACAATAGCAATATGAAAAAGGCAATAAAGAACACAGCCCTATACATAGTGGCAATTATTATTAGTCTTACAGCAATAGCACAAGACTATCGTTCATTCCCTATGGATAAAATAAACTTTAACTCAACAGGAGTTTATTACACACTACCAAAAACAGAAATTATCTTTAAAGTAAAAGTAGAAAAAATACAAGAAAACAAAGGAGTCTATGCCGACTATGCCTACCTGATAGGAGCAAAGAATATCATCATTAACGATGCAGTAAGATATAGAATAAAAGACATAGACATCACTACACGTCCCGTAGGCGATAGCGAAAACATCTATTTTCTTGATGTAAAAAACGACATTAAAATCAATAAAACCAAAGAAGGAGCCCTATTATCAATAGGAGAAGACATGCAAGCAATGAAAACTCCATGTCATAAAGGCCATAAACATCCAAAACAATCAAAAGAACCAAAAGAAACAACAACCTATCCTTCATTATACGAACAAAGACTACTAATGCAAGGACGATTAGACGCAATGCCAAACCTTACAGCAGCTAAGGCAGTAGAAAAAATCGAAGAACTAAGAGAACGCCAATTAGACGTACTATCAGGAAACATTGACGGAACATATATGAACAACACAGTAGAATATATGTATAAGCAATTAGACCAAATAATCAACAGCTATATTAGCCTATTCACAGGAGAAACCACAAGCGAAGAATTAGAATACACCTTTACCCTAACACCCGAAAAACCACTAATCGTAGAACAAGACCTATTATTAGGAATTTTTAAATTCTCAGAAGAAGAAGGCGTATTAGCCCTTAACAACAAAGCAGACGCACCAATAGTAGCAGTTAATATACACTCACTAAACACAACTAAGGAATACGAAAAAATAGAAGAACAAAAGAAGAAAGACGAAAAACTACAAAAACTAATAGCAAAAAAAGGAGTAGGTTTGTATTATCGCATACCAGAAATGGTAGAATTAAGCATAGACTTTGAAGGAAAGCACTATTTTAAAACCACACACTTAACACAATACGGAGTAGTGTCATATATGCTTGACTCACCAAAGAAAATAAGCTTTAAACCACAAACAGGAGCTTTGGAAAGGGTAGAATAGAAAAATAAACCTAAGGAATAATTTATTAAAGCGCCATTTTATTCTCATAAAATGGCGCTTTTTTGTGTTTTTTTTTTGGGGGGGGGAAATTTTTTTTTGTACCTTTGCACGTCAATTTTTTAAAAAATAATAACAAATGAAAAAGCACATATTAACAATCTTATCAGTAATTTGTTCAATAACACTCTTTGGACAAACATCATTTGATGTAGATAGCTTAAAACTAACTTTTACAGTTATAGATGCAACTAATAACTATGTAGAAGTTAAGAAAAAGCAAAACGATTTTAATAATTCTAATGTTCAATCCTTAACTATCCCAGCGACAGTTACGCATAATAGTGTAAACTATACAGTTACAAGAATAGCAGACGAAGGATTTATGCAATCAAATAGTTTAAAAACGCTCATACTCCCAAGCACTATTACAATAATAGGGAATAACGCATTTCAAGGTTGTGGAGCATTAGAATTAGTTGATATGCCAAACACCGTAAGCACAATAGGCAGTTCAGCATTCCAAGAATGCCATAAACTTCACTCAATAGAACTACCTTCAAGCTTAACAGAAATTAGCGATGATTTGTTTCATAGCTGTCATAACCTAAATGAAATCATTATTCCAGAAGGGATTGTTTCGATAAGTGCAAGAGCTTTTCAAAATACTCACGATGTAAAAATAATATTTTTAGGTTGTGGAGATGGAGAACATAAAATAACAATACATTCAACAGCATTTCAAAATTGCTATAATGACGATATAGAAATATTGTGTTTAGATGGTGTACTAAACTTTAAAGATGAAAATAGTGCTTCTATAAATTTTGGAAATAATACTAAATTCCATGTTCCTTGTGGAATGTCGGATGAATATGATGAAGAATATAATAATATTACATTTTTGGAAGAAAATTGTGTAAGTATATCAAGGCAAAATGGACCTTTCTGTTTACCTGAAACATGGGAGGGTTATGAATCTTGGTCAGATAGAGGAGATTATGAAGCAGCGGGTTCAACTTATGAGGCAAAAGAAGCATGGTTGAGAAACAATAGTTATCCAACATTTGTACCAAGAGAGCCAAAACATCCTTTTTATATAAAACAAGGAGATACAGTAGAATTAAATCACTCACGTCATATCTATCCTTTTAACTCAATAAACAAAGGAGTATTAAAAGTTAATACACAAGAAGGAGGACAACTAATAGAAAGAGACTCACTTTTCTTTGATGAACATTATACACTTGAAGTTGAATATCAAATATACACAGAAAATAGCTCGGTTTTCATAACAAGAAATCATCACGAAGCAACAGATATTACAGACTTAATAAATAATCAAACAACTTGTGGGGATTATAGATATGAAAATGAGTTCTATAGAGATACAGAAACTCGTTGTTTAATGAATATTATTAGCGATGGCGAAAGTTATTCTGTTGAGGTTACTGATTACGACTATTATAGAATGGAAGGTAATACATTGCATTATTACGGTGAGTATCCTACTGTAATTAGTTGTGATGTTACTTCCTTGCCTCAGGATACAATTCCTAATGGTTTTTGGAAAAAAACTGAGGGTGGTTTTGAATATATAAAGCATAATAAAACCTTTAATGGAGAAAGCACTACTGTAACAATAGATATGAGTGGAGATGTTACGCTTCACGGAACAGATTACGTCTATGGACACGTTAAAATGCACGAAAATTTGGGTGGAGAAATAGAAATTGTTGTTCCAGCAACACAAGGACGATGGAATTTCGTAGGAGCACCATTCAATGGTTACGACTTATGGTCTGTAAAGATAGGGCCAGGTGGTAGCGATGTAACAATAGTAGAATTTGACTATGTAAACAAACAATGGTCTGATATTTTCTCTACCGTAGATGATGAAATAAATCCGGGAGAAGGATTCCTTGCATGGCCATTCTATGATGGAGGAATAATATTCTCAACAAAAAGAGATTATGGAACTACATCGAAAGTTATAGGAACAAAGATAATGGAAGAAGACTTCGCATTAAACAATGATACTGTAATAGTAGAAAAAACAGTTGTAGGAACAGATGTAGATGGTCGTTGGTTGGCGCTTGCAAATCCATATCCTGCAAAACTATGTGTTAATTCTTTCGTTGAAGATAATACATCTCCACTTCAAGATAATACATCTACACTTCAAGGACAAGGAGTTTATGTCTTAACAAATGAAGTAGTGGGTAATAAACAAGAATTTGAATTTAAACCGCTAACAGATGTTGAAGCCAATAAATATGATTTAGGTGTAGGACAAGGATTCTTCGTTAATGTAGTAGAGAATTCAAACCCTACAACAATAACATTTACTAAGAGTCAATTACATGAATATGATGAATCAACTTGTGGACATGAAGATCACTCTCATGCAAAATCTGCAACAATAAAAGAGTTCGTAAAAATAGTAATGATAGAAGACGGAGTAGAAACCGAACTCTTGTTTGCACAAAATCCAGATTCAGAACAAGAATATGACATATATGATGCAAACAAATTATTCTCTATGAGTGAAATATCAGAACCATACTTTGTAACAGACGGAATAGCATTAGTAAAAGAAGAGGTTAAAGACTTACCATACTATGCAACAATGAATGTTCGTAGCTTTGAAGAAAAACAAGTAAGCTTTAAAGCCGTAGAAATACCAGAAGGCTATTTAGTAAGCATAATAGATGGAGAAGAAATAATAAGTCTAAACAATGGAGAAATATATAAAACTAATATAGTAGCAGGAGAAAATTCCGATAGATTTAAAATACTATTTGGAAGCACAGTAGGCTTAACAGAAACAGAAAATACAACTTCAAATATTCAAATCACTAATAACGATAGAGCAGTAAATATCGCCACTACGGAAAAAGATTTACATATAGAAGTCTATAACGCCTTAGGACAAAAAGTATATGAAACCCAAAACCATAACTTCATCCTAAACAACCTTTCAGCAGGAGCCTATATGGTAAAAGCATACAACAAAACAACAAGTCAAACAACAAAAGTTATAATTAAATAACTCTGAAAAAATAGATTAAAAAGAAGGCTGAACTTAAAATTGTTCAGCCTTCTTTTGTTTTATACCTTAATCAACTTGTGAATTACAATACATCTGAATATTATTTCTAAGTAATAGGAAAATTTCTCTAAAAGATAATACGTTTTCTCTTAGGAAAAATAAACCATTGCTAAGAAATAGAAACCACAAACCTCAAAACCAAAAAGGCATACCAAAAGTGCAAAAAAAGCACACTTATGGTGCAAAAAAGGCACATTAGACTTACCATTTTGGTATATAATATATAATACTATACCAAATCTATACTTTTGGAATATTATAAAAAATGTTTAGACGTTCACGAAATAACATTTTTTTTGGAGTTTTTTTTAATTTTTTTTGTTGAAATTGCAGTATCTTTGCAAAACATTTTTTAAGTATTTGAATATATGAAGAAAATATTATTTTTTGTTTGCACACTATTATGCGCAAACGTTCTTTTCGCACAAACGTTTTGGGATGGGGATTTACAATACGAAGTAATATCAACAAATCCTGCGAAAGTAGAAGTTAATGATGCTAATTCATCAATCACAACAGCAAATATTCCCGAAACAGTAAGTTACGAAGGAACAAATTATACTGTTACTGCTATTGGAGAAGAAGCGTTCGAAAGTTGCTATAGTTTAACTTCTATTGATATTCCTAATAGTGTTACTTCTATTGGAGATTATGCGTTCTATTTGTGCAGTAGTTTAACATCTTTACTATTGGTAATAGTGTTACTTCTATTGGAATTTGGGCGTTTAATACTTGCCGTAGTTTAACATCTGTTACTATTCCTAATAGCATTACTTCTATTGGATATCAAATGTTCGCATATTGCTATAGTTTAACTTCTGTTACTATTCCTAATAGTGTTACTTCTATTGGAGTTGCTGCGTTCTTTCATTGCAGTAGTTTAACATCTATTACTATTCCTAATAGCGTTACTTCTATTGGAGCTTCTGCGTTTAATTCTTGCAGTAGTTTAACTTCTATTGATATTCCTAATAGCGTTACTTCTATTGGAACTTGGGCGTTCGAATATTGCAGTAGTTTAACTTCTGTTATTTTACCAAATAATGCTAATATTTATTCGGACGCTTTTGAAAATACGGGAGGAATAAATGTTGGTGGAATTTATTATGGAGGAAAAGAAACAGTTAATATAGGAAATTATACTTTCAATAATGTTGGATTTATTACATTTTATTTAGATGGAAATGCAACTACTATTACACCAAGTGAAGTTAGTGTAATAGATTGTGATGAAAGTTTAAGTGGAGATATTGTTATTCCATCAATATTAAGTTACCAAGAAGCAAATTATAGCGTTACTTCTATTGTAGATTATGCGTTCAGAAATTGCAGTAGTTTAACATCTGTTATTATTGGTAATAGTGTTACTTCTATTGGTAGTCATGCGTTTTGTGATTGCAGTAGTTTAACATCTGTTACTATTCCTAATAGCGTTACTTCTATTGGAGGTTTAGCGTTCTATGATTGCGATGATTTAACATCTGTTACTATTCCTAATAGTGTTACTTCTATTGGAATTGGTGCGTTCTGGAATTGTATTTAGAAACCCCAAACAACCAAAACCAACCAGAAATAACCATTTGTAAACCTTTAATTATCAACACTTTCTAAAATTTAACGCTTTCAGGCT
>JAZRHI010000021.1:0-1509 GCA_045644685.1 Candidatus Onthomorpha sp. | reverse complement strand
ATGATAGACCTTGTTTATGATGGTTTTTACACACAATTGAATAATCGGTATTCAGGCATTTTGAATGAAAAGGAGATTCAATTATGTTGTTTACTTAAGGCAAATTTTTCGACAAAGGAGATTAACATGCTCACTCGTCAAAGTCTTCAAACTATTTACCAGCGTAAGACTCAAATCCGTCAAAAACTCTCCATCCCCGAAGCCGACGACATCCCCCACCACCTGTTCTAAATTCTAGCCTCTTGCCCCTTAGTTTTGGCACAACTTTTGCAGTTTTTTGAACGTAACAACATGATTTCAACTAGAAAATTCATATAATTCGAAAAAAAATACAGAAATTTAATCAGAAATTTGTCTATTTCAAAAAAAACAGTACTTTTGCCAAAGAATTGTTCGGCAAGAACGATTTGTTCGGCTGTAATGAACAATAAAATTTAGCGAACATGATTAAAAATCTTGATGCTAAAGTAGCAGACGATACCTGTTCGTGTTGCCCGTGTTTGCATACTTTATTTGCCGAAAGGCATAAAAAACTCACCCAGTCCACAAGGAACTGGGCGAGGGGAAAGGGATGCCTCAATCAAGTGAAGCGATTATTTCACTTTGTTACGTAGCTAAAATAATTACTGCAATGCTACTGGAGCCGAGTAAAACATATCTGGAACTTCAGAAAGTGAAGTCATTTTCTTCATCGTTTCTATGAAGCAACGTTGAACTTTCTGAAACATTTTTGTATAATCTTCTTGTGACATCTGCTTACGTGCATTCTCTACATAACCATAGAATACCATTGGCGTTTGAATACTCCTAAGCATCTTTCCTATGGCTTCACTTGGCATTTCACCTGCTTCGTACAAACGATATTGATTTACGCCCAAACCTAATACAAGCGAGATTTTAGATGCGGACAGACCATATTTTTTACGCGTCTGCGCAATCTCTGAAGGCGATGGAATACCATACTTATCACGGTATTGGGTATGCACTTGCTCAAGGTTAGCAGTATCTAATTCCGTATCCGTAAAATACATACCCGTATCCACGCATTGATAATGACGGTGGATATAGTTGTATTGCTCCTTACGATAAGTCATGCTGCGAGGTTCTTCGCACAATCGTACTTCTCCTCCTGTAAATGGACTAGTCATTTTCTTTCTTTTTTATAAGGATACTTCATCGGGTGCTCTGCTACATGGAACGAGATACAAATCGTTTGTTTGTTAGGAAGACCATAACAAATCTTGATATATACTTCTTGTCCATTAACTTCTTTGCCAAATACCCATAAATCTCCGAGTTGGTTTAATAGGTTAGTTATTGGTCCCTCGGAATAATCTGTAACCGTGATTGTTTTAATGATTTCCTTTCTTTGGTTTGGTATGATATCCAAGGCTGCGAGCGCATCTGTATTCTTGCCCCTTTCATCCCAAAAGATGATATCAAAAATTTCTACTTTTTGTTTGAATCCCTGAAGGAATTGTTCAATCTCTGCAATAGTTGCTATCATAT
>JAZRHI010000020.1:0-35086 GCA_045644685.1 Candidatus Onthomorpha sp. | reverse complement strand
GCCAAATCCATCAAAGGATTATTTTAAGGTAATGAGTCATTACACGATAAATAGCATTCAAGTCTTTGATATGGTTGGGAAAATGTTAATAGAAAAAGACGTAAATTACTTTGAAAAGGAAATAGATATTAGCAATCTTTCAGCAGGTTCTTATGTTGTGGAGATAAACACCGCAAAGGGCAGTGTGAAAAAGAAACTGATTGTGGAATACTAAGAGTTAGAAAAATAATCCTAAGAGTTAAAAAAATATTTCTTAGGATTAAAAAAATAAAGCAAAGAGTTAATCTTTGCTTTATTTTTGTTTTATTTTACATTGACTACTCTGATTTCAATTCTTCTTTCTTCCATGGCTTGAAGTGTGAAGACTGAGCGGCGTTTTTCTTCTAAGGTTGTTGGGTTTGCTGATTTGCTTTCAAGTTTTCCAACAGGCATTTGTTCTATGTAGATTTTACCACTTTCAAAGTATGGTTGTAGTCTGTTGTTTTGCCATGTTTTAAGGTAGTTTTCTAAGCTTACGATTCTTCTTTCCGATAGTATGTGATTGTATTCTGTATCGTGAAGGGCGGAAGCATAGCCTCTAACGTGTAATGTTATTTGTTTTCCGTTTTGTGCTTGCTCTAATAGGTATTCTGCTAACAAATCTAATTTCATCATTCCTTTATCTATTTTTTCTTTAAAGAATGAGTCCATTTTCTCTAAGGCTGGTGCTTCTAAGCTATCGGCTAATCCTCTTGTTGTATTGGCTTTGTATTGGTTGCTTAATAGTCTGTATTGTTTGTAGCAGTCTTGGTATGATTTGTCTGTGGTTGGTGAAACGCTTCCTGGATTTGGCTCATCGTTATGGAAGTATAGTGCTATTGGTAAGTCGAATACTGGGTTGAATTTCTCTTTTTGTTCTACTACTTTTTGAGTTGAAACTACTGGAAGGTGTTTATCCCAACGGTAAATGTCGTTGCAACAGGTTTTATTTACGGTATTGTTTTCGCTTTTACGGTTAGAGGTGAAGTAACCTTGTTCGCCACTTATGTTTACAAATGGATATAAGTCATTTGCTGGGGAATTGATTGGTTGCATTAAGTTTTCTGGTGTTGTCCAACGGTTTAGGGCTCCTTCACTACGAAATATGTCAAATCCTCCAAAGCCTTTGTGATAGTTTGAGCTGAAATAGATTGCTTCTTCGTCATCACAGTAATGTGGAGTTACCTCATCGCCTTTTGTGTTTATGACATTGCCTAAGTTTATCGGTTTTGAGTCTGCTATTGTTAGGTTTACATACCAAATATCATAGCCTCCATATCCTCCTGCTCTGTCTGAGGAGAAGTACATATAGGTTTCTCCTTCTTCTGTACGGACTATGATTGGTGTTGCATTGGAAGATTTTTTGTCATAGGCTTGTGGTACTAATTTTGGATTGCTCCATTTGTTGTTTTTAAACTGTGTGTAATAGATTTGACTAATTTCTTTGTTGTTTTTAAGGGTTGAACGGTTGAAATAAATGGTATTGCTTAGTGTGTCAAAGAAAAAGTTTGATATGTTTTGTTTTTTATTGTTGATTTTTCCTATTTCTAATGGTTGTGCTGGGGTGTAAAATTTGTCATCTATGTAAGAGAAGAATATTTGATTGTATATGTCTGAGTAAAGTCGTTGTCCGTTCTCTTCTTCTTCTTTATAGATTGGTGTTGTAAAGTATAAGACACTGTCTCTTAATACGAATGTATTGCTTTGTGAGAATTCGTTGTTTACGTTATAGCCTAAGTTCACTACTGTTGTGTTTTCTTCTAATTTGTCATTATCAAAAATCCAGCGAAGGGTTTCTAATTCTTGTTTTGCTTGTTTTCTGATATTTATATCTGGACAATCTAATAAACATGTGTTAAGAAAGTGTTGTGCTTGTATTACATTGCCATTGCATTTTGCTACTTCGGCTAAGTGCAAGTATAGGTATGGAAATGTAGCGTTAATGTTTAATGTATCGCTTTCGATAAGCACTTTTTGATACCAATATTCTGCTTTGTCATAGTCTTTTTGCATTCTACAAACTTCGGCAATCTTGTAATTAAGGCTTAGTGGGTTTAGGATAAATCGCTTACCCATTTTATAATTCTCCATAGCCTCTTGGTAATTTCCTTTTTTGAATGCTTTATCTCCTTGCTCTTCGTATGCTTTTGCATATTTTTCTTGTGCGTTTACTTCTTTTACTGTTAATCCTGCTGTGAATACTAATAGCAAGATTATGCTTTTTAAAATGTTGGACATGGTATTGTTTTTATTTTTTTGTTATACGAATATTTATTAAATCCATAAGTTATATATATCTCTAATCCGCCATAAGTATTCGATACTTGGGATAGTCCAGAGATGTTGATGTCGTATGATAAGCCTACATTAAGACTGTTATATTGATATCTTAATGCAAGAATTATTGCATCGTTTGAACGATAATATAGCCCTGCTCCTATGTTGTTTTGAGAAAATATTGTATTCGATACGTCTATTATGTATTCTCCGCCTGCTAAGACTTCGTAATTATCATTTTGAAGGTTGGTTTGCGTGTGTAATTTTATGCTTGTGGCATCTGAGGTCGGAAATAGGTAGTTTATGTATGCTAAGTATCGAGATTTTAATTCTATTTGATAGATATTGTCTTCGTTTAAGAAGGATAAGGATGGGGTGTTTATATGAAAGATTGCTGCTCCTGCTGATAGGGTTTGCATATCGGTAGGTTCTATTTGCCAATATATGCCTGCGGACATGTCGTTATAGGATAGGTTTGATAAATAAAGTCCTTCCCAATCTGATTGTTCTTGTCCAAAATCTGCATGGGTAGCATCGTATGCCCAATAGTTATTACTTAGTTGTAGCCCTAAGGAAATGAAATGATTATTACGTTTTGAGAGTTGTTTGTTATAGGATAGGCTCATTAAGATTTGTCTTTGTCCAAAGTTTAGTGTACCTGCTACATCTCTCATAAAGCCTACTCCTAATCCAAACGAGTGTCTGTATCTTTTGCTTTTGAATAGTTGTGTTTCTGCTGTGAAAAGACTTGTGTTATATCCATTTGTAGAGACAGTTTGCCACTGATTGCGATATATTGTCGCAAATTTGAAGTCGGTTTCGAAGAATGCTGTCTTTGCTGGATTGTTATACATATCGTTTGCATTGATTGAGGAAAAGTGTACGTCTTGCCCTCTTATTGAAAGTGCAAAAATATTAAATAATATAAAGCATACAACATAAATCTTATTCACATTATGTGTTGTTATGGTGATATTATCTTAGTTTTGCTTGTATTATTTGACTGTCTTTTTCTATCAGTTCTTTAATCTTCATTAAGCCGTCTTGTAATGCAAGGGTTGCTGCTCTTCTTTGGAATTCGTAGTAGCCATGATAGAAAGCCATATATTCTTTTGCGTATCCTCTTTCGTTGAACTTAGCAACTAAATTGTTTCTTGCGTCATATATTTCAACGATTACTTCAAGTTCTGTTACGTTTGAGCAGAATGGCATCCCGAAAAGGTTAAGTGTGCCAAATGTAAAGCCACTAAGCCATGACCATTTATAGTTATTTTTATTGTAAATGGCACCTGCTCGCAATACTATATTACCTTGACGGCGTGTTGTTTCGTCGCAGATATTTTGTGTTACTTCATTTACAAATACTGTGGCAGCATCTTGTATTCTTTTTTCTGCTGTGTAAAGTTTTGTTTTGTCTGTTATTTCGTAAACGCCTTTTCCGTAAGGGGTTTCTGTCAATCCGTATGGGCTTCTTAAATCATCTGAAACTTTTATGGAGTAGGAGTTTGCTCCATAGGCGTTTTCAAATGACGGCTGGTCTATCCAGCATGTTAATCTTGGTAATAAATTTACGTTTTGATAATCTGGTGCAAATACATCTTGTTCTAATGATTTGCAAGAACTCAACCCAATTATGGTTACTAAGAGTAATAATATTTTTCTCATCTGTCGTTAGTGTTTTTTTTTCGTTTTATAATTTATAATATTGATTTTGATAATCTAATTCTAATAATGTTTCTTCTGTTATTTGATTGATATATTTTTCTTCAAATGGTCGTGCTACTCTTATGTAGTTTTCAGAAAATCCGAACATCATTCCGTTTTCAATGTCTGATTCCCATAAAATTTTTCCTTTGTTTCCTTTATTTTTTTCATAGAATTGGATTTTTTTCTCTAAGGATAAATTTTGTAAGTCTTTGCTTCGACGACGTCTTTCTTCTATTGGTACTTTTCCTTCCATTTTTGCGGCAATGGTATTTGGTCGTTCGGAATAGGTAAACACATGAAGAAAGGCAAGTGGTAATGATTCTATGAATTTATAGGTTGATTGGAAGTCTTCTTCTGTTTCTTGTGGGAATCCAACTATTACATCTGCTGCAATGAATGCGTAAGGCATTTTTTCTTTTATGTAGTTTACTCTTTCGGCAAATAGTTCTCGCTCATATTTTCTGTGCATTAGTTTTAGGATTTTGTTATTTCCTGATTGCAATGGTATGTGAAAATGTGGCAAAAACGCTCTTGATTTTGCGCAAAAGTCTATTACATCTTCTGTTATTAAGTTTGGTTCTATGCTTGATATTCTATATCGTTGTATTTCTTCTATTTTGTCAAGGCGTTGAATGAGTTGCAGGAAGGTTTCATTGGTGCTTTTTCCGAAATCGCCAATATTCACTCCTGTTAGCACAACTTCTTTCTTGCCTTCTTTTGCTAATTCTTTTGCACAGGAAACTATGGTTTCTATGTCTTCATTTCTGCTACGTCCTCTTGCATGTGGTATGGCGCAATAGGTGCAAAAATAATCGCAACCGTCTTGTACTTTTAGGAATGAACGTGTTCTATCATCGGAAGAATAGGATGTATAGAATGTTTTTAAGCGAGAAATGTCAAATACTTTGTTTGAAGGGGTGTTTGTTTTGGTGTGATTTAATACATAATCGACTAATTTATGTTTGTCATCGTTTCCTAATATTATATCTACTCCTTCGATTTTTTCTATTGCGCCTGGATTTAGTTGTGAAAAGCATCCAATAACTGCTATTATTGATTGTGGATTTAGATTGTGTGCTTGGCGAATTGCATTACGACATTTCTTTTCTGCAATCTGAGTAACAGTGCAGGTATTTAATACATAAACATCTGCTTTTTCTTTAAAATCAACTTGTTTGTATCCAATAGCTGAGAATCTTCTTGCCAAGTCGGAACTTTCTGCAAAATTTAGTTTACAACCCAATGTATGAAATGCAATAGTCGCCAAATTAAAATTCTCCTATGTTTAGTTTGTGTATAAATTCTTGTTCGTTTAACATTTTTACGCCAAGTTTTTCTGCTTGTTTTATCTTTTGTGGTCCGGTTTTTTCGCCACAAATTAAGTAATCTGTTTTTGAAGATACGCTACTAAGTATTTTTCCTGAGTTTTCTTCAATTATTTGTTTTAATCCTTCTCTTGAAAAGTTTGTAAACGTGCCACTGACAACAAAACTTAAATTTGAGAGTTTTGTGCTTGATTTTTGTGTTTCTTTTATTTCAAATTGCAAGCCTGCTTCTTTGAGGTTTTTTATCAAATCTAAATTATCTTTATCTGAAAGGTAATTTAAAATTGAATTTGCTATTCTTTCACCAACGTCTTCTACTGATAGCAGTTCTTCTTTTGTTGCTTTGATTAGGTTTTCTATGTTTTTAAAGTGAGCTGCCAATCGTTTAGCTGTTACTTCTCCTACATATCTTATTCCTAATGCGTATAATACTTTTGGAAATTCTATCTCCTTAGATTTTTCTATTGCTTGTATTATATTCTTTGCGCCTTTTTCTTGTATGCTTGCTTTGTTTTCTTGCTCCAAAGAGGCAAGTCCTATTAGGTCTTCTTGGTTTAGTGTGTAGAATGAATAGAAATCTTTTATCAATCCTGCCGAGAATAGCATTTTTATACGCTCTGCTCCAAGCGTATCTATATTCATTGCTTTTTTTGAAACGAAGTGTTGAAATCTTCCTAAGATTTGTGGTGGACAGTGATTGTAATTAGGACAGTAATGCCCTGCTTCTCCTTCTTCTTGTATCAATTTTGCATTGCAAATAGGGCAATGTTCTATGAATTTAATAGGTGGATTGTCTTGGTTTTCGTTTGTTCTCTCCACTCCTACGATTTTAGGAATTATCTCTCCACCTTTTTCCACAATTACTATGTCGTTTTCTCTTATGTCTAACTTTTGTATTTGTTCTGCATTGTGAACGCTTGCTCTTTTTACCCAAGTGCCTGCAAGTCTTACGGGTTCAAATATAGCAACAGGTGTTATAACTCCTGTTCTTCCTACTTGATATTCTATTTCTATTAGTTTACTCTTTGCTTGTTCTGCTTTAAATTTAAATGCTGTTGCCCAACGTGGACTTTTTGCTGTTGCGCCAAGTTTTTCCCATTGATTTGTGTCGTTCAGTTTAATAACTATTCCGTCAATATCAAATGGTAAATTATACCTTTCTTTGTCCCAATAATTGATAAAGTCCATTATTTCGTCTATCCCTTTAGCAAGTGCTATGTATTTAGGAGTATTGAAATTCCATGAACGTGCTTGACTTAGGCGATTGTAATGTAGGTTTTCGTTTACGCCCTCTCCTATTATGTAATAAAGGAAACATTCTAATTTTCTTTGTGCTACTTCTTTGGAATCTAATAGTTTTATGCTTCCTGAGGCTGCATTACGGGGGTTTGCAAAAGGTTCTTCTCCGTTTTCTATTCTTTTAAGATTGAATTCATTAAATGCTTTGTGTGGATATATGACTTCTCCTCTTATTTCAAATCTTGGAGGTATATTTTCTCCGTAAATCTCCAATGGAATTGACTTTATAGTTCTGATATTGTCGCTTACATCATCTCCTTTTTCGCCATCGCCTCTTGTTAATGCTCTAACGAATTTTCCGTTTTCATATAATAAACTAATAGCAACGCCATCGTATTTCAGTTCGCAAACCCATTCTAATTCTTCTCCATTTAAGGCTTGTGAAGTTCTTTGAACAAATTCTATCAACTCTTCTCTTGAATAAGTATTCGATAGAGATAGCATAGGGAAACTATGTTCTGCTTGAACGAAACCTTTGCTTACTTCGCCACCTACACGTTGTGTGGGAGAGTTTGCCGACTGAAATTCAGGATATTGTTTTTCCAAATCCTCTAATTCTCGCATCAAAATATCGAATTGCCTATCGTCTATGGTAGGCTCGTCTAAGACATAATATTCATAATTATATCTATTAAGCAATCTACGCAATTCTTCTATTTTGTTTTGAATTAAATTAGATTGTTGGTTCATTATCGTCTTTTTCTAATTCCATTGTAATGTCTTCTTCTATGATGTTTTCTCTACTTACAGTCTTTAAAGTATTTGATGTAAGTTCATCATATTCTCTTCTGTTTTTGATAATGTCTAATGCTAAGAAAACTGCATTTCTGAAACTATCAGCAGAAGCAATGTTCTTTCCAGCGATTTCGTATGCTGTTCCGTGAGCAGGAGATGTTCTTACGAATGGTAATCCTGCCGTAAAATTAACTCCTTCTGTAAAACTCATCAATTTAAATGGTATTAACCCTTGGTCATGGTATAATGCCATAACCCCATCAAAGTTTTTCATAGTGCCATTTCCGAAGAATCCGTCAGCAGGGTATGGTCCAAATGCTAAAATGCCACTATCAAATGCTTCTTGTATTGCAGGTGCTATTACAGCATCGTCTTCCTCTCCAATTAGTCCCCTATCTCCTGCATGAGGATTAAGTGCTAAAACTGCAATCTTCGGCATTCTTATTCCGAAATCTCTTTTCAAAGATTCGTTCATTACATTCAATTTACGCAATACTAAATCCTTAGTGATAACTTTTGGAACTTGTGAAAGCGATAGGTGATTTGTCATAATTCCTATATGAAGATTATTACAAGTCATTATCATTAAACTTTCATCTACGCCAAATATTTTTGTTAAATATTCAGTGTGTCCAGGAAAGTTAAACTTTTCGCTTTGGATATTCTTTTTGTTGATTGGATTTGTTACGAGTGCATCAATTTTTCCATTCATCAAATCTCTACAAGCAGTATCTAAACTCATTGCTGCTAACTTTCCTCCTATCTCTGTTGCTTGCCCTATATCAATCTTTACCTCTTCTTGAATGATATTAAGAATATTGAATTTGTTTGGTTCTGCTTGTTCAACAGTTCGTATATTTACAAATGGAAAATCAGTAGCATTTATCAATTTTTTGTGATAAGATGCAATTTTTGAAGAACCATAAAGAATAGGAGTACAGAAATCAAACATTCTGTTATCAGAAAAACATTTCAACATAACCTCATATCCAATTCCGTTTATATCTCCTTGCGATATACCTAACTTTATATGTCCTATTTCTCTATCTCTTCTATCGTGATTGAATGTTCTTTTATTATTTGTGTTGTTCATTTTATATTCAAATTAAATTTTACTTTTTTCAATAAGGCTTTTAACAAATTCTACCATTAGTCTAAGTCCGTAACCGCTTGCTCCTTTTAGGATATAATCCCTTTTTCTTTCAAACATTGCGACACCTGCTATATCCAAATGTATGTATGGATAATCAGTAAAGTGTGCTAAGAATTTTCCTGCCGTAATCATGCCTGCTTCTCCTGGGCCGCAATTTTTAATATCTGCAATATCTGATTTTATCAATTCATCATATTCGCTCCAAAACGGGAATTCAGCAATTCTTTCATAAGTTTTATCTCCCGCCTCTTTCATTATTGCCATATATTCTTTGGCATCTTGCTCAACTGCTGCTATTCCGTAAGAACCTATTGCTCTTGCTGCTGCTCCTGTTAGTGTTGCTGAATCTACAACTAAGAATGGAGATAATTTCTTTGCGTAAGATAGTGCATCTGCTAAGATTAACCTACCCTCAGCATCAGTATTAACTACCTCTACGTTTGTTCCATCATACATATTGATAATATCGCCACTTGCATAGGCGTTAAAACCTGGGCGATTATCTGTTGAAGGGAAAACTCCCACTACATGAATAGGCAATCCCAATGAAGCGATAGCATAAATAGCAGTTGCCATCATAGCAGCGCCTGCCATATCTTCTTTCATGTCGTTCATATAATCACCGGGTTTTAAATTCAATCCACCTGTGTCGTAAACCAATCCCTTACCCACTAAAACCAAAGGAGATTCATTAGAACCCTCAGGACGATAACGCATAATAGTGAAAGTTGGCGGATCTACGCTACCTTGATTTACAGCAAGAAGTCCTCCCATCTTTTCTTCCTCAATCTTATCCTTATGCCAAACTTCTACTTCTATTCCTGCCTCATGCGACATGTTTACGAAAGCAGTTGCTAATCCCTCTGCATTCAAACTACAATAAGGTTCATTAACCAAATCTCTATATTTCTCAACTGCTCTTGCAACTACGATTGCTTCTTCTATATCATTATTTTCTATAAATGGATTTACAACAAATAAATTATCGAAAGGATGAATTGTTTGTTTTGCATCTGTTTTGTAATTATCGAAAGTATAGCTTGCAAGCAACATTCCTTCAACAAAACCCATTACAAACTCTTTTTGAACATCGCTAACAAATTGTAAATCCTTAATAAACTCCTTATCGCAAAAGTCTAAAATCTTTGCTCCTAACTTTCTAAACGCCTCAACCTGTAAGTTCAAATCCTTTTTCTTAGGAACAACTGCTATACACAACCATTGCGACAACTGATTAAAAGCAAAAAAATCTTTATCGTTTTCTTGAATTTGTTGATTTACGAAACTTAAAATATCGTGTTCAACAAATTTAGAAGAAATCACCTCATTTTCATCTTTGATAAAAACAAAGAGTTTAGAAACTCCTTGCTTCATTGTTATCAATCTTTCAATGCTTATCATTACTTCACAATTATTCAATTTAATTGCACAAAGATACAAAATAAAAACAAAATACCTTATCTTTGCAGAAATAAAAAACGAATTTATATGAAACAATTATTCATTGCATTACTAATTTGCATTTCTCTTCCTTTGTTTGGAGCAAATGATTCGGAGGATAAAAAAAATAAAACACGCGATAAAGAAATCAGTGCTTTGATTTCGCAAATGTCTTTACGAGAAAAAGTTGGACAGCTTATAATGATTGGTGCAGATACTGACTTAAACAAAAAATATTGCGAAAAGATACTGAAAGATATTGATTCAAATAAAGTTGGAGGAGTTTGTTTTTTCAAAGGCAAAAGCGATAATCTCCCAAAACTTATAGAGAAATATAATGCGATTTGCAAGATACCTTTACTTGTTTCAATAGATGCTGAATGGAGCCTTTCGATGCGTTTGCACGACTTAACACCTTTTCCAAGAGCAATGGCATTAGGGGCATTAGATTCAAACGATTATTACTTGGTTTACAAAAAAGCAAGTGTTATAGGAAAGCAATGCAATACTCTTGGCATACATATAAATTTCGCACCTGATATTGACATAAACCTTAACCCTGCAAATCCTGTGATAAACACACGTTCTTTCGGACAAAACAAGTGGAAAGTTTCTCTTCTTTCAGAACAATATATCAAAGGTTTACAAGACAATAACGTAATGGCAGTTATAAAGCACTTTCCTGGTCATGGGGATACTGATTTAGACTCTCACCTTAACCTTCCTACGATAAATCACAGCAAAGAATTCATTGATACAGTCGATTTAATACCTTTTAAATACAATATCGAAAAAGGAGTTTGGGGAGCAATGATTGCACACTTAAATGTTCCCGCTTTAAATAAAAATTACACCTATCCAGCATCAATAAACCCCGACATCATTCAAGGTTATTTAGTAGATAAACTAAATTTTGAAGGACTTATTTTCACCGATGCGATGAATATGAAAGGCCTAACTAACGACTACCCTGACGGACAAGCACAAGTCTTGGCGTTAAAGGCCGGTGTAGACATTCTTCTTATGCCAAACAACACAGATTCAGCAATGAATGCTATACTTACCGCCATAGAAAAAGGAGAATTAAGCGAAAAATTGATAGAAGAAAAGTGTAGAAAAGTTCTTGAATGGAAATATAAACTTGGAGTAATAAAACCAAAAACACAACCAAAACCTTTATCAAAAAAACAAAAAGAAGAAATTGCACAATTATGCGATAGCATTGCTCCAAAAATCTTAACACTATTAGAAAACGAAGACAATATTCTCCCACTTAATGGAAAAGATAAAAGAGAAATAATCTTCGTAAGCATAGACGACAATGACTATTCTGCTTTCATTAAACAAGCAAAAAAATACAAAGACATAAAGACTTATAGCATTGACTCCAAAATAAAAGAAGACGATTACGAAAAAATAATGAACGATATTGACTCAACCAAAACCATAATCATAGCAGCAAGCGGTGGAGTTAATTCAAAGAAATCAAATAACTACGGAATAAATCAAAAAAGTCTTGAAGCACTTTTTGCTATACAAGAAACCAAAGCAAAAAATATTTTAGTTCTCTTTGCAAATCCTTATGTATTAGAAAGCATTGACACAATATGTGATTATAATGCCCTAATAGTTGCCTATCAAAACACAACGCAACTGCAATCCGCCGCTGCAAAAAGCATATTCAAACCTCATGATTTTAGAGGTTCCTTACCCGTAGACGGTTCTCAAACCTATAAAGCAAGCCCTGATTTTGCAATAGAACTACCAAAAGAAGAGCCTTCACGATTTAGCAAAATCGACTCTTTAATAAATCTTGGCATAAATGAAGAAGCATATCCAGGAGCGCAAGTTTTAATTGCACATAAAGGAGAAATCATCTATAAAAAGAACGCAGGCTACCAAACATACGCAAAGAAAGTAGCGATAAACGATAGTTCTATTTACGATTTAGCATCACTAACCAAAGTAATGGCAACAACCCTTGCAGTAATGAAGCTATATGATGAAAAAAAATTCGCACTCGATGACAGATTATCGAATTATATTCCTTGGCTTAAAAAGACCAATAAAAGAAAAATAACAATAAAAGAAGCTCTATCGCATTGCGGAAGAATGAAGGCTTATTTGCCAATTTGGATTCACGCTCTAAAAACAGCAGAACAAGACAGCACTCTTTTTGCTTGGAAAACAGAGAATACAGATGAGTATTTCCAACTAACCGATTCGCTTTATATCAACAAAAAATATAAACAAGACATATTCAAACAAATAAGCGACTCACCCCTTAACCCAAAACACAAATACGTTTACAGCGATTTAGGATTTATCCTTTTAGGAGAACTTGTAGAAGCATTATCAGGCCAAACTCTTGACAAATATCTTGAAGAAAACTTCTACAAACCACTAAATCTATTGCACACTGATTATCGCCCAAAAGAAACTCAAAACATCAAAAACATCGTTCCAACAATAGAAGCTATTGATTTTAGAAATAGTCAAATAAAAGGAAATGTACATGACGAGACTGCCGCCTTACTTGGTGGAGTTGCAGGACACGCAGGCTTATTTTCTAACACAGAAGACTTATTTGCAATCTGTCAAATGCTTTTAAATAAAGGCGAATATAAAGGAAAAAGATATATTGATAGCACTACGGTAGATTTATTCACACGCACACACTTTGAAAAGCACAACAACCGCAGAGGATTAGGGTTTGACAAACCTCTATTGCACTCAAAATCATCTCATACCTCAAAATACGCAAGCAAAAGCAGTTATGGGCACAGTGGTTTCACAGGAACATACCTTTGGATTGACCCAGAAAACGAAACGATACTAATCTTCCTTTCAAACAGAGTATATCCTGACGCAAAGACTAATAAATTAGCAAACCTAAACATAAGAACCGATATTCACGATTTAATATACGAAATACTAAAAGATGAATCTAAATAAATTAGCCGCTCAATTCCACAACGCAGACTTTATAAAAGATGACCCTGTTCAATTTCCACATCTTTATAGCAAGAAAACAGACATAGAAATCTCTGCATTCATAAGCAGTTGGATTGCGTACGGTTCCCGAGTGCAAATAATAAAAACCTTAAACAAAATTCACCAAGAATTCAACGGCAATCCAACAAAATATATCAAAGAAAAAAAATATTTTCTCTTTGAGAAAAATGAAGATTGCTTGTATAGATTTTACAAAAACAAAGACTTTTTTCAACTATGCGAAACCTTGCATCAAATACTATTTGATGCGAACAAATCTTATCCCTCATTAGAAGACAAAATCAAAGACTCTTTAAAAACAAATACACCTACGGCATTAGATGTTTTAGAAACAATAATACAAATATTCCCTAATCAAAATGGTATTCCTCAAAACACAAAATCAGCTTGCAAACGCTTATGTCTATTTCTTCGTTGGATGATAAGAAAAGATAGCCCCGTTGATTTTGGAATATGGAATATTCTACCAACAGAAGAACTTATTATTCCATTAGACACACACGTTTTTAGAATTTCAAAAGAACTGCAACTCACCACAAGAAAACAAGCAGATATGCAAACCGCTATTCAAATAACCCAAAGCCTAAGAAAAACTTTTCCAAAAGACCCTTTGCTCGGAGACTATGCCCTTTTCGGTTATGGAGTAAATCAATAAAATAAAAGAAGGCTCAAATCCAACAAATGATTTAAGCCTTCTTTATTATTTTGAATTTTCTTTATCCCTTAATAACTTTTCGTATTATCGCTTTATCCTTATTAGTTAAGCGTAAGTAATAAGCACCAGCATACAATGATTCAATGTTTATTTCTCTTACATTAAAGAAAGTTAAAACACATCTACCTGTCAAATCTATTACCTCTATCTTTTCTATCATAGCATTGAAAGTAATCTTGCTATTTGTAGGATTTGGATAGAATGAAAATTGAGTATCTTCAACGCTTTCTATACCTGTATTGCTTTCGCAATCTTCTTCAATCTTATTAAAGAACATACTCCATAAAGACGTAGGAGAAGAATATTCCTCTAAACTTCCACAAGGAACGATTAAAGGTGTAGCGTAGTGAATATCAGTAAACGCAGTACTATCCTCAAAAGTTGGTGGCGTAGGAGATAAACAAGTAACCTTTGCTATAAAATAACAATCCTTAAACGCACTAACTCCAATAGAAACTACATTTTCTCCAAAAGTAATAGTATCCAACTCCAAGTAAGCAGCGAAATACTCAGGAATAGAAGTCATATCTACATAAATAGAAGTTAGCATCTCAGGAAGCACACTATACCCAACAGAAGTTACACTATTAGGAATACTAATACTATATAATCTTCTGCATTCATTGAAAGCAGAATTTCCAATATGAGTTACACTATTAGGAATAGTAATAGAAGATAAAGACCAGCAACCATGTAATGCTAAATCTCCAATAGAAGTAAGACTATTAGGAAGAGTAATAGAACTTAAACTACGACAAGCATAGAATGCTGCATATTCAATAGAAGTAATAGTATTAGGAAGAGTAATAGAAACTAAATCCCAGCGTCTGGCAAACGCCCCTTCTCCAATAGAAGTAACACTATAATCTGTTCCATTATAACTAACGGTTGCGGGAATATTTGCATTAGTTATTAAACTATCAGCATAATAAACCGATACTTGCGCTGGGGTTGTTGAAGTTACTTCGTATTGTAACGAATCCACCCAAAATCTTGTTTGTGCCATAAGCACGTTTACACATAATAGAGTGCAAATCAACAATAATACTTTTTTCATAATGTCTATTTATTTTTTTTATTTATAAATAATTGATTTATCTATTTTTAATATAAGAACTCTTTTTTATATGTATAACAATTTGCTAAGTTTTAATGATTTTCTCCTTTTTTTTCGTGAATTAAATAATATACTTGCAAAAGTAGAACAATTTTTAACAACAACAAAACAATCTTCTTTTTTTTTAAATGACCTTATCATTCCTTTTGATACTCATGTGTTTAGAATCTCAAAACAACTCTCTCTAACAAATCGCAAACAAGCCAATATGCTCTCTGCAATTCAAATAACAGAAGAGCTAAAAATTACTTTTCCAGAAGAATCTTTGCTTGGTGATTACGCTCTCTTTGATTACGGCGTAAAACATCAAGAAAAAACAAAATAATTCAAAGAAAAAATAAAAAAAAGCAAAGAAAAATTTTATTTTTTCTTTGCTTTTTTTGAAAGATTATTGCACTATCATTTTCTTTGTCGTAGTGCCTTTTTGTGTAACTATGTTTACTAAATATGTGCCTTTATTATAGTTTTGCACTCCTATGTAATATTCATAGTCATTTACATTTATTTCTTCTACTTTTTTGCCTTGCATATCAAAGACTTCTAATCTCTCTATTTTATATCTGCTTAATACTTTTGCGTATGTGGTTGCAGGATTTGGAAGTATGTTACAATGCTCTGATAATTCTTCTTCGCTTAAACTATTTTCTATTTTTGGTATAATGATGATTGGGAAAAATCCTATTTGTTTTTTGTAATAGAATTGATAGTATTGGTCTTGCTCAAAACTTACCCAATTTGTAGAATCATACATTAGATATAATGGTGGCAAATATTCATAACAACCCAAGTCTTCATATCTGCAATCTTGATACCATTCTAATTTTGGATCTCCTCCTTTGAAAGTTATTGTATGATCAAAAAGATAAGGTTTATTATTTGCAGTTTCATGTTCATAGTGCGTATGATTTTTGTCAAACGCCAAAGAAAAGGCTTGAATCTGATGTTGATTAGCAAAATAATGACAATCATACGTCGTAGGTGTTTGATTATATTGACCATATCCGTCAAAATGTAAAACAGGTGAAGAGTCTATCATAACACCGTTGTTATCATACAAAAAGAAATAAGGAACTTGTGCCATCGGAGGTTGATGTCCTTTAATTTTTGCTGCAACTCCTATTACTCTTGCAGCAGTATCTAAATCGGGAAGATAATATGGTTGTGCAAAACTCCTAATTCCTGGCATTGTTTCAAATCCTACTATTTGGGCAAGTGAAAATGTAGACAAATAATCTTGATCTATACTTGAAATCGCACTATCTGACGCATAACAAAGGCGACGTAACCTATAAAAAGTAGTATAATCTGGTTGAAACCAACCAGCCCCAGAATTTCCTCCTGCTGCAATCCAAGCATTATACTCTGCCAAATTATTGTAATACTGAGATCCATACACAGGATCCCACAACATTGGACATTCAAATATTGTTTGTGGAAAATAAATTATTGTATCATATTCTTGTTCTTGTGAATATGCTCTAAAACTTATTGCTAATAAAATTATTATTGCTATCTTTTTCATACTACTTATATTTTTAAATTTACTCAGGTTGTTTATAAATTATATCTGTATTTATATTCTCACAAGGTTTGATTATATTATATTGATTTATTTGTTGAGTTCTAAAATTTCTCACGTTTTGATATGCAGGTGGAGTTAAAACTCTTTGAACTTGCTGATCCATATAAATAAATTCACAACGTTCCATTAATGGATTTTCATATATAATTGGCAACAACTCTGAATATACCTTATCTTTCCTTATATCATAACAATTCCCGTAAGAATTAAACTTATTACATTGTTTTTCTAATAATATTTTTCTTGAAGGAATGTTTCCATATATACCTAAATAAATATCATCATATAACTCTAAGGAAGAGAGATTATCATAATATTTTGTATGCACGTAACTTTCGTATGGCATCATTGTATTTTCATTCATACTTAAATGCCATACTTCGTCAATGCCTTCATATATATTTGACCTTTTAAGGACTGCTAACATATTAAACATATCTATATACTCCAAATCCCAAACAGGATGTTTTATATCATTTCCTGAATCCCCAAAATAATGTGTAAAAATCGGTGTAACTGTTGTTTGATCTAATCTTAGTTTATATAACACATTACAATACACACCCACATCTGCCATAAAACACACTGCTATATCATTCCTCCCTACACAAACCGTTTCTAACTCTCCTCTAATTGTAGAATCTGAAAAAGCGTAAGTTTGTCCTATCAATCTTTTTGCCCATCTGTTCTCTAAATTATTTTTATCAAACCAATAAACATTAAAATTATTTTTTGGTGCACAATATCCTGTATCAAAATATGTAGTAACTACACTTATAAAATCATCTGTGAGACACAAATCTCTAATTCTTCCTTGAAAATTCTCATAAGGCAAATACCACAAATCATATTTATGTTCAATATCATCTGCTGTTCTCTTTATGTGCAATGTTGCCATGCATTCTCTGTGCATTAAAGAATCTGTTCTCCATCCTAGACCTAATTCATCATAAGTACTATTTATTTGAGCTTCATTTTCTCCTGTAATCTGAGGTTCTATTATATTAGAATTGGATTGTATTGGTATTATTGGTCCAACTATAAGGGAATCTTCAACTCCAAAGACATGTTCTTCTATATAGTAAACTTCGCCATAGAATTGTCTGCCTGTTGCAACAACAACAGTTTCTCCACTTCTGTCATTATACGCCTCTACTCTAAACAAATTATATATTGAACGAATTTCCGCATACACACATGATTGGTGGGGCGTACTAAATAAACTTGCTACATTTACATACCCTATTATCCCTTTTGTGGCATTTGAAGATGAGATTCTGCTCCCTACGAAATATAAGGTGTCTTTAAATATGGTAAAATCATTAATTTTGTATCCAACAGGAAGAAATGCCGTTTTTGTTGTTAATGTATCCCCTTTTCTTAGTAGTCCAAATGTTGCTTGATAGCTAGAATCTATATTATTTAACACAACTGATGCGTCTTCTCTCCATCTTACAATTTTGGAACTATGATCTATTACAAGATTTGATGAAAATGGAATGTGATATTCACTAACTTCTTTTACCAAATTTGTCGGTGCTAAAACTTGTGCGTTGATTTTTGCAGTAAATAGCAATATTAGAAGCATTGCTATTAAAGATAAATTCTTTCTCATAAGACAATATTTTTATATTTACGCAACAAATATAAAACATTTCTTTGTCTTAGCAAAATAAATCAAAGAAATATTTTTTTAAATCAAAGAAAAAAATAATTTTTCCTTTGATTTTTTTTGATAAATCTATCATTTATTATTCTTAGGTAAATCTCTATTTCTTTTAGAGGTATTTTTCAGTAATAGAGGTCATAAATTCTCGGGAAATATCAAGATTTTCTTGATTATTTTCGCAAAGTTAGTATTTTATATCTAAAAACAAAAAAGGAGAGACTTTATTTTGCCTCTCCTTTTCTTTGCGTGGTCCCACTTGGGCTCGAACCAAGGACCCCCTGATTATGAGTCAGGTGCTCTAACCAACTGAGCTATGGGACCGTTTCAGTGTTATTTCCTGAAAGCGTTTGCAAAAATACCACCTTTATTTGAATTCACCAAAATTTTATGATGTTTTTTTAATTTAAAACTATAAGTTTTTTTGTAATGTTTTGATTTTCACTTATTATTTTCAAGAAATAAATTCCACTTTTTAGGTTTGAAATTTCTATCTTATTCATTCCATTTGGGTTTTCTACCCTTCCTTCTGCTATTATTTGTGAGGATTGATTGTAAATTGTATATCTACTTTTCACATCAAGGTTTCTACAAGAGAATTTCAACTCTTTTGAAACAGGATTACCCACTATCTTAACCTCTGATATTGATTTGCTAACCTCATCTATGCTTACTGTACCATAATCGTTCTTTACGCTACATTCGTATGCAAGAGCGAATGCTATTTTTGTTATTTCACGCATAAAATGATAGTTAATTGTGGTGTGAACATCTCTTTCGGTGTGGTAATGTGGCGTAAACTCGTGTTCCATCAAAAAGACGCTTGACACTCCGTAAGAATAGAAACTATAAGAGTCTGATGCGTAATTGTTTTCTGTTGTTGTATTGTATTGCAATATTGAATAATCTTCTGAAAACTCGATTGCCATATTGGTAAGTTCATCGCTGTTGTGATAGGTTATGATATCGAAAACATAATCCGTAGAATCGCTTGTGCAATAGCCTATCATGTCAAGATTTATCACTGCCTTTATGTCTTCTTTCCAAATAGGTGTTGAAATTTTTTCTATTCTGTCCCAACTACCTCTTAGTCCTTGTTCCTCTGCGGCAAAGAAATCTATCACCAAAGTTTTGATTGGTTGAATATTATTTTGATGATAAATTCTTGCAATCTCCAATAGCGCTGCTACTCCACTTGCATTGTCGTCTGCTCCCGGTGCAAAATTAAAATAATCTTCAAATCCCTCCATGTCGGAACGCGAATCGTAATGTGCCATTAGGTGAATGGTGGTGTCTTTTGCCCATATTCCTTGTTTCTCTCCTATGACATTATATTGCCAAAGGGTATCTGCTTCTGTTGGATACCAATTTGTTTGCAATAAAAAGGAGTCTAAGACTACTTCAAAGCCATAATTTTCTAATCGGGTTTTGAGATATTCTGCTACTTGTTTTCTATTTGGGTTGTAGGCGTAGCGTGAAGAAAAGTTTTGTAACTCTATAACGTTTTGTTTTAGAGTATCTTGGTTTATTTGACGAGTTAGATTTAATATCTCTGCGTTTTGTGAAAATAAACCAAAGGGAAAAATTATTAAAGCTAAGAGATATAAAATTATTCCTTTCATTTTTCAAGTTCTATTTTTAATATGTTTTTTGTTGCATTGCTTATGCGAAATCTATCGTCTATTCTCTCTCCTATCAACCAAATTATCTTTTCTTCACTGCAAAGAATCCATTGATTTTCCTTGTCTAAAAGAGAATATTTATTTGCGGTAAAGTAATCACTTAGTTTTTTTTCTTTCCTCATTCCAAAAGGCACAAAGCTATCTCCTTGTCTCCATTTCCTAAGAATAAGAGGGAACTTTACCAAGTCGGCATCGAGCATCGCAATGTTTTTTTCCTTTGAAATATTTACAAACTTCAAGTCTTTGAGTATTTCTATTTGCATTTTCAAAGGGTGTATCAACGAGCCTTGTTCTTGATTGATAAGAAAGAATTCATTTGTGCTGTTGTTCTTTATTTTGTTTATGAAAATATACTCCCTATCCTTGATAAGGCGATGTGTTTTAGAGAAGAATTGTTTACCAGAGGTTTCGTCAAGGCAAGAAAGTATATCGATAGTGTTAGTTTCGTTGAATCCATATTCCGATATGATTTCGTAAAGATATATCTTGATAGGATTTAGTGCTTTTAATTTGAAAATATTTAACTTTATAAGTTCGTTATCTGTTTCTATTATCTCTTGTTTTGCCTTTTCTATTTCCTTGCGAAATATAGTTTCTGTGTCTTTTAGGTATTCTATATCTTTTTTTAGCGCTATCTCAAAATTAGGATTTATTTCTTTTAGAATAGGAAATAGATTGTGTCTGATTTTATTGCGAGTAAATTTTGTTTCTGCATTAGTGGAGTCCTCTACATGGGATATATTATTTTTTTTTGCATATTCTGTGATTTCTTCTCTTGTTGCAAAAAGCAAGGGACGTACTATTTTGTCGTTTTTCACTTGTATGCCATGAAGCCCTGCAATACCTGTTCCACGCAAAAGGTTTATGAAAAAAGTTTCTATCGAATCGTCTAAATGATGTGCCGTTGCTAAATAAGTGAAATCATGTTCTTGCATAAGGGAGTTAAACCACTCGTAACGCAAATCTCTTGCTGCCATCTCCAATGAAAGTTTATTATCTTTCATATATTGATATGTATCAAATTCTTTTACGAATAGTTTTATATTATTTTCTTTTGCCCAATTTCTTACGAACTCTTCATCTCTATTGCTTTCTTCCTCTCTTAAATGAAAGTTACAATGAGCAAGGGTTACGTCATATTTTGAGTTTTTCATTAGAGTTGCTAAAACAACAGAATCCAAACCGCCACTAATAGCGATAAGGATTCTGTCAGTTTTGCAAAACAAATTATTCTCGCTTATGAAAGCATCAAATTTTTCTTGCATTATAATTTTCTCAATATAAAATCTGTCATCAATGTATAAAGATGATGTCTTGTATTTCCTCCGTATATGCTGTGATTTTTGTTTGGATAAGAGAATTGTTCAAATTGCTTGTCTGCTTTTATTAAAGCTGTCATTAAATCCACTGCATTTTGGAAGTGAACGTTATCATCTGCTGTTCCATGTATTAAAAGATAGTTTCCTTTTAATTTATCAACGTGATTGATTGGTGAGTTGTCATCATATCCTTTTGGATTTTCTTGTGGAGTACGCATGAAACGTTCTGTATATACGTTATCGTAATATCTCCATGTTGTTACAGGGGCAACAGCTATTGCAGTTTTAAAATAATCTGCTCCTTTTGTGATGCAAAGAGTAGACATATAACCGCCATAGCTCCATCCGAAAATTCCTATTCTTTCTTTATCGATAAAATCTAAACTTCCAAAATATTTAGCTGCCTCTATTTGGTCTTCTGTTTCGTATTTTCCAAGTTCCATGTAAGTACATTTCTTAAATTCTTCGCCTCTCATTCCTGTACCTCTACCATCAACACAAGCAACTACATAACCTTTTTGTGCAAGCATACGAAACCACATATAATCTGAAAATCTGCTTTGAGAATTTAATACTTCTTGACTTCCAGGTCCTCCATAAACATACATCAACAAAGGATATTCTTTACCCTTTTCCATATTTGTTGGCTTAATCATCCAATAATTCAATTCAGTGCCTTGTGTTGTTTTGAATTTTCCAAATTCTTTTCTTTCAGCTCCATACTTTGCCAACAATTCTTTTTGTTCTTTGTTATCTTCCAAAACAATCAACACCTCACCTTTACTATTGTTGATAGTATATTGAGTAGGCGTATCGGTATTTGAAAAAGTTGAAATATAATATTGTCCATTTGCTGAAAAGTCTGCCGAATATGTACCTGTTTCTCCTGATATTTTCTTAATATTCTTTTTCTTATCTACAACTAAAAGCTCTCTGTTATATGCTTCTGATTGAGCTGCTGTGTAGAATATTTCTTCTGTTTTTGGATTTATATAACATATTTGGTCAATGTCATATTTTTCTTGTGTAATCGGGTCAATACTTCTATCGTAAATACCAATTTTATACAAGTTCATATAACCATTTCTTTCGCTTTTTAAGATAAAGTGTTTTTTATCATTAAGAAATACTACATCTTCTACTTGTTCAATGTAATATTGATTTCTTTCCTCATATATTTTCTTTGGTTTGAAATCATTAGTTGAGGCAATAAATAATTCATATTGATTTTGATGACGATTTAACTTGTGAATAAACACCTCATCATTAGGAGTCCATTGCAAACGTGGCAAATAAATATCTTTATTCAATCCCATGTCAATGTGATTTGTTTTATCGTTTTTCAAATCATATACAAAAATCTCAACAACCGAGTTATCTTCACCTGCTTTTGGGTATTTATAAACATATTCCATAGGATACAAATCTCCATACATTGTCATAGAGAATTGTTTTACCTTACTTTCATCAAATTTATAGTAAGCTATTTTTTCCGAATCATTGCTCCAAAAGAAACCTTTTGTAATTGCAAACTCTTCTTCATAAACCCAATCGGTAGTACCGTTGATTATGTGATTATACTCCCCATCGGTTGTGATTTGTTTTGTTTGCAAAGAAGCAATATCAAAGATAAAAATATTATTATTTGAAACGTATGCCACTTTTTGAGAGTTTGGAGAAAATTCTGCTAATCTCACCTTCTCTTTTGCAACAGAGGTTAATTTTTTTGTTGCAATATCGTAAACAAAACAATCTGCCAAGTAAGAATGACGATAAATCATTTCAGGATTTAAAATAAGCAACACCTTGCTTTCGTCTTTTGAGAATTGATAATCTACAACATATCCTTTCAAGTCTAAACCAGAGAATTGTACTATCTCACCTACTTTGCTTGCTTTGGCATAATCGTATTTTTCTATTGCGTTTTGAGTCAATATACAATAGTGTTTTCCATCTTTCATTGAGCGAATACCATCTATTCCTTTACCACGGAAAGTGCCCTTTGTCCAAATATCTTCTAATGTAATTTCTTGTTGAGAAGAAGCAACTCCTCCTATTAGTAATGCTAATAATAATGTTAAGATTTTTTTCATGTAATTTTTATTTTTAATCAACTATGTTATCTATCAATATGTCTTTATATTTCAAAAGTGGATCTATGTTTTTTCTTTCAGGAGGATAAAGCGTATTTATTACCCATGTATCAATTTCATTGCTGTTTCTATATTTGTTTAGTGCAAGACGATGTACATATTCTGTCATATAAAGTCCCCATTTTGTTTTTGGATGTGCTTTATAATAGGTTTGCAACGCTGTTTTATACTCTGGTTTTATTACGTCTTTTTCATCGTAAACCGGTGTATTCTCTAATCCTTTTGTAACCGAGAAACAAAGATATTCTATCTCTCTTGTAACAAGGTCTTCTCTAATAAAATCTGGGTGTTCATTCAAAAACTCATCTCTCCAAGCAATTCTATTAAACAACTCTTGCATTGGAATATCTAAGGTTGCATGCCAATAAGGTGGAATATCGTGTTCTGCAATCCAAAGTCCGCGATAGTAACGATATTCAGGAGTTAGCATTTCCTTAAATCTTTCATAAAGAAATGCAGGTTGTACTTCAATAGCATAAGAAGTGTCTTCGTAACTCATAATGCGATATCCCCACTTACCATACTCATCACGGAAACGTCTCATGTCCTTTTTTAAACCACCAAGCACATAAATATCTCCGTGAACCAAAGCTCTAATTTCCTCTTCTGAGAAAGTCTTATGCAAGGTTACTGTTTTGTCATCACAAGATATTTCATGATAATAATAAAGCAACTGATAGCCCCAGTCTGCTCCGTCTTTATCGCCTTGGAATGTTTCTTCAAAAAGTTTACACGCGTCTTCAATAACATCTCTTTCTGAAAACGGCAACTCACTCAATTTATAAGCAAATTCTGTTAGCTTTTCATCATCTAATGTCTTTGTATTCTGTCCACAAACATTTAACGTAAGGAACAATAATGCTATTACAAAAATACTATTTCTCATTTTTATTTAATATTTTTAGTCAATCACTCTTAATTTGCAAAGATAATACATTTTTTTACATTGTATCGCTAAAATAAAACAAAGAAAGAATTTTTTAAAGCAAAGAATTATTTTATTTTTTCTTTACTTTTTTACAACGAAAGCAAGAATTGGAAAAATGGTTTTTCGTTCAAAGTTTCATAACCGCAACGCAAACCTATTTCTATTGGCAATTTAATTCCAAATACACATAGATTAAAACTGAAATCGTTTCCAAAACTTTGATGAATCTGCTTATCGAAACTTGCTATTTCATAGAAAGGTTTTATACTTACCCTTTTAACATAAAACACAGGGCCAATAATCCAATCAGGATAAAAAAGTGGAAGATTGAACGTTAGACCTCCTCCGTAATATTCAGTAGGAAATTGATTTTTTATGCCTTTTATAAAATCTATTTGGTTTGCAAATTCATATCCGTTTACATTTCTATTGTTATATTGATAATTAAAGTTCAGCTCTGTTGTACTATTTCTAAAAAAGAAAGGTAAATATAGTTTTGAACTTAGAGATGTGTTATTAGTAGCATTATCCCCAAGCGTAACGTATTGTGCAAAATTCACACTAAGCCCTTTTCTTGGAGTAATGTCATTATTTGCTTGTGCATGTTGATGAATAAAAGAAAGAGCATAGCCATATATATTATATATTGAAGGAGTCTGCTTTTGCATTTGTGTAAGAGTATAATTAAAATCTGCTTGCAATTTATTGACAGATTGTCTTGTACTCCACGAATACGGCACACCTATTTTTATTCCTGTTAAATATTCTTCTTGTAGTGTATTGTTTGAAGTATTTCTAAGTTTATATCCTGCCTCTAAATCAATTATAGGATAGAATCCGCTATATGTATAAGTCATATACGCCTCGTGCCAAGAATCTTTTACATCGTATTTATACCCTATTTGAAAAATAGAAGTCGAAAGTAGGTTTTGAGAAAATGCACTAACGCCTAATCCAAAATTTGTCTTCTCTAAATTTAGGAAAATAGGTAAACGTGAATGGAAATTAAATAGGTTTTTATATTTTTTATATTCCTTACTTTCATATTTTATTGATTCATCGTACTCGGTTGGCAAAAGAAATCCCTCTTGTCTTTGAAGCTCTTCTACAAATATTTGAGGATTATTCTTTTTATTTATATCCAAACTTTGATTCAAAGGTTTTGTTTTCGCAAGAAAGTATCCATCACTATTATAAACCGAAACAATCAATTCTTCTCCATTAAAAGAATATCCACCTATACCAAATGGTGTATCGGTTAATTGTTTTGCAGTTTTGGTTTTTAAATCAAACTCAACTAATTCATATTTTGATGAAATATCTTTCAAAAAATAAAGTTTGTTATCACGATATTTCAGATGCGAAATATTGTCATAAGAAGGAGAAATCACCTCATGCGTAAGGCTATCTCTCATTATAATTCTCTTTCCCTTAGGAGTCGTTTCAATATAATAAACACTCTCTCCGT
Organism: Candidatus Onthomorpha sp.; assembly: GCA_045644685.1. Classification (GTDB taxonomy): domain Bacteria; phylum Bacteroidota; class Bacteroidia; order Bacteroidales; family P3; genus Onthomorpha. The sequence continues at coordinate 9,487 of JAZRHI010000020.1, read as the reverse complement.
CTTTATCCCAAGCTGGATAAGACAAATCATCTCCCCCTACAACATAAAGCATTTCTTCATTCATAGGAGAGTAAGTTGGTGTGAAATATGTTTTGTTTTTTGTAATAAGTTTTGTTTTTCCTGTGTGAATATCAAGTTCTACAATATTTGCATAGGTTTTTTCTCCCCAACGTTTATCTAATGCGTTTTGAGAATAAAGCACCCTTCCGTCTTTGTAATCAAAATATGAGTGCATTAAATAAGGAAGTCGTGCGATAGTCTCCTCACCATTTGGAGTGCAGAGAACTAATTTTTGCACTTCGAAAGCACTTGTCTTCAATGCAAGAATAGAATCCTTGCTTATTAAAATTGGATTTAAATAATGAGTATAATACTCTTTATCTATATCTAATGTGTCTAATTTTGACGTATTTTCTTTCTTTGTCCATTGATTGTATTCTTCTCTCCATAGAGGCAAAAGAGTATCAATCAATTCTGAATAAATCTTTCTATGTGGAATTTTTACATTTAGGCTATCTGCTGTATTAAACCACTTTAATTGCAACCACGATTTTGCAGTTGTAGCAAAGACATCTGAGAAAATATCTTTTCCATATTTGTTTCTTGTGTACGCAGACATATAATAGCCAAAAGTATAGTCGTTTGGAACGAAATCTTTCCTACTTTCGAGTTTTGCTTTATGGAATTTATATGCTCCTTTTTCAAGAAGCTGCGCTTTAAACCGATTGTATTGATCAGGAGTCTGTCCTCTACCCGTTTGAGCTAAGGCTGTCTCTGCAAGAACTGCATCTCCCTCTATAAACCAGTTAGGAATCAAAAGAGCACTTACGCCCAAAAGAAATTGTTCTCCAAGTATATCTGTTAAAGTCTTAGAAATCCCCTTATAAGGAGCATAATACTGACAAGCATGACGATATTCATGAACAGCAAGATGCCATATCCAAGGATAAGCAAAGTAATCAGGTGAAGGAGTTGGGTAAAACTCTAAACGTTTTGGTGCCCAAGTTGCCATACCATTTGACTTTGCTGTATAAGGGTGAATAAGTATTGGTAGTTTTGGCGCATTTGTTCCAACACTTCTACCTATGTGATTCACCATTGTATCAAGCACACGCGCAAGTTCTTGTGCTTTTGTTTCAAATGATTGAGGATATACCAAATGAAACTTATCTGTATTGATTTCTCTATACTTTACTCTGCTATCATCATTTGCACTAACATTATATTGTGCAAACAAACCAGAAAACGCTAAAACGAAACCAATAAAAAGCACCACCCTCTTGCTATGTTTAACAAGAGGGTTAATGCTTATATACTTCAATAATTTATTTTTGTGGAACATTTTTCAAAGTTTCTACTAAATAATCCCAGAACAATTTAACAGAAGGGATATTTACTCTTTCGTCAGGAGAGTGTGGGTTTTGGATTGTTGGTCCAAATGAAATCATATCCCAATTCTTGTAAACACCTCCTAACAATCCACATTCCAAACCTGCATGTATTGCCATAACTTTTGGAGTCTTTCCATAAAGTTTGTTATATGTAGTTTGCATTGTTGAAAGTATTGGGCTTTGCATATTAGGCTTCCAACCAGGGTATCCACCTGCAAATTCTATCTCGCCACCTGCAAGTTCAATAACGCTTGCCATCATTTCTGCGAAATCTTCCTTAGCACTATCAACGCTACTTCTTAATAACGCACAAGCTTTTATTTGTTTTCCATCGCTTTTTACTATTGCAAGGTTAGAAGATGTTTCAACAAGATTTTCCATTGAATCACTCATTCTATAAATTCCATTAGGGCAAGCATAGATTGAACGAATTACTCTTGCCATTGTGCATTTGTCAATGAAAGTTTCAGGATTTGCTGTTTCTTCTAATGCAATTAAGATTTCAGGCTCTACTGCTGAAAGTTCGTTTTTGATGATTTCTGTAAGGTTTGCAATGATTTGTTTTCCTTCTTCAACCTTTGCAGCAGGCAATGCTATTGTACAGAATGCTTCTCTTGGGATTGCATTACGCAAACTACCACCATTTATATCGCATACTCTAACTTCTACTTTTTCTAAGGCTTTTAAAATTCTGAAAAGTATCTTATTTGCATTTCCTCTTTGAAGAATGATATCCATTCCACTGTGTCCACCTTTCAATCCTTTGATTGATAAAGCAAATGCTTTGTAAGAAGAATCAAAAGCTTCTGTTGTGTAATCAAATGTAATAGTTGCGTCAATTCCTCCTGCACAACCTACATATAATTCACCTTCTGTTTCTGAGTCAAGGTTCAAAAGAATATCTCCTTCTAACTCTCCTGCTTTCAATCCAAAGGCTCCTGTCATTCCTGTTTCTTCATCTATTGTGATAAGGGCTTCTATAGGACCGTGTTCTAAGGTTTTGTCTTCCAAAACAGCTAATGCAGCCGCTACTCCTATACCATTGTCTGCTCCAAGTGTAGTTCCTGTTGCTTTTACCCACTCTCCTTCAATTCTTGGAAGGATTGGATCAGTCAAAAAGTCGTGTTTTGTATCGTTATTCTTTTGAGGAACCATATCACAGTGTGCTTGCAAAATCACACCTTTACGATTTTCCATTCCTTTCGTTGCTGGCTTACGCATAATCACGTTTCCAACTTCGTCAAGTTTGTATTCTATATTGTTAGTCTTTGCAAACTCAACTAAGGCTGCAACTATTTTTTCTTCATGCTTTGAAGGGTGTGGAATTGCACATATATTATCAAAGTGTTTCCACAATGCTTTTGGTTCTAAATTAACTATTTCACTCATAATCTTTATTTTTTTATTTATTTTAACTTTCCTTGCCAAATAAACGCCTCAGAAGGCATATTTAGTCTTTGAATATCTATTTCTTTTTCAAAAATTCCATAAACCGTAGCACCACTACCGCTTAATGAAGCATAGATAGCGCCATTGTTATATAACGTATCTTTAAATTCTTTTAAGATTGGGTATTTAGGAAATAAACTTTCTTCAAAATCGTTCTTTAAGACATCTTTCCATTCCTTTATATCAGGTAAATTTCTATAATCAACCTTTGATGGTTTCGGAACAACATTAGAATAAGCCTCAACAGTAGATATTTTTAACTCAGGTTTTGCAAGCACGATGTAGTAATCGCTCAAATCAAGTGTTATTTCCTCAAATTTTTCTCCTTTTGAAAAAACGTATGCAGGCTTATTATTCACAAAAAACGAACAATCGGCTCCTATTTTCTCTGCATAAGAAAGCATTTTCTCTTTCTCGATTTCAAGATTGAAAAGAAAATCCAATAGTTTCAAAGAAAAAGTTGCATCAGAGCTTCCTCCGCCTAAGCCAGCGAAAGCAGGAATTTGTTTATGTAAATGAATATTTAAATAAGGTATAGACTTATATTCCTCTCTTAAAAGATTAACTGCCTTTATGCAAAGATTATTTTCCGCAGACGTATTTCCAATATCTAATCCGCTTATTTTAAAACAATCTTGCTTTGCATCGTTTGGCCTAATCTCCAAAACATCGCACAAATCCACAGGATAGAAAACAGATTCTATGTTATGGTATCTGTCTTCCTTGCGTTTCTCAACGATACTCAGCCCAATATTTATCTTACAATTAGGAAAAAAAATCATTTCGTTTTCTTTTCGTGCAAAGATACAAAAACCCCACGATTTTTTTCTTTGTTTTAGAAAATTATTTCTTTACTTTATTTTTTTAATTCTTTGAATTATTTTATTTTTTCTTAGCTTTAATTTATTATTCTATTAAAAGTTGTAATTTTGCAACCGTTTTTTAAAAAAATATATATGGCAAAGAATCTTGTAATAGTGGAGTCGCCTGCTAAGGCAAAGACAATAGAAAAGTTTTTGGGTAAAGATTTTGTGGTAATGTCGAGTTTTGGACATATTCGCGACCTTCCGTCAAAGGATATGAGCATTGATTTGGAAAATAACTTTGAACCTAATTATATAATCACAGATGATAAAGTCAAGGTAGTAAAAGAATTAAAAGCCGCAGTAGAAAAAGCAGAGTTTGTTTGGCTTGCTTCCGATGAAGACCGCGAAGGAGAGGCTATTGCTTGGCATTTGAAAGAGGCTTTAAACCTTGATGAAAGCAAAACAAAGAGAATAGTTTTTAATGAAATCACAAAAAACGCTATTCTTAAAGCAGTGGAAAATCCTCGTAACATTGACCTAAATCTTGTAAACGCTCAACAAGCCCGAAGAGTGCTTGACAGAATCGTAGGTTATGAAATCTCACCTATTCTTTGGAAAAAAGTTAAGCCTTCTTTAAGTGCAGGAAGAGTTCAATCGGTTGCCGTTAGACTAATTGTAGAAAGAGAAAAAGAAATCAATAATTTCAAAGAAAATAAGACTTATAAAGTAGTTGCAGACTTTCAAACCGAAAAACAATCCTTGATTTCGGCTACTTTAAACCAAAGATTTGAAACAAAAGACCAAACATTAGAATTTTTAAAAGAAAGTTCCTCAGCAGATTTCAGCGTTCAAGCCGTAGAAACTAAGCCTGCAAAACAATCACCCGCAGCACCATTTACTACATCTACCCTTCAACAAGAAGCAAGTAGGAAATTAGGTTTCACAGTTGCACGAACAATGCAAGTTGCTCAACAATTATATGAAGCAGGTTACATTACATATATGAGAACTGACTCTGTAAATCTTTCAGACCTTGCTCTCTCACAAGCAAAAGAGTTAATCTTAAAAGAATACGGAGAAGAATACTTTAAATCACGCAAATACTCAAATAAAATCAAAGGAGCACAAGAGGCTCACGAAGCAATTCGTCCTACCGTTCTTAGCAATACAGATGTAAATCTTGATGCTTCTGCTCAAAGGCTTTATGATCTTATAAGGAAACGCACTATTGCTTCTCAAATGTCAGATGCAAAACTTGAAAAAACAAACATCACAATAAATATTTCTAATCGTGAGGAGAAATATCTTTGTCAAGGCGAGGTAATTCTTTTTGATGGATTTATGAAAGTCTATCAACATTCTGCAAATGAAGATGAAGAAACAGAGAATACAAATCAAAAACTTCTTCCTGCTGTAAGTCAAGGCGAAAAATTGCAACATTTAACAACTAAGGCTACGGAAACATTCAACAATCACCCTCCTCGCTACAACGAAGCAAGCCTTGTAAAAAAATTAGAGGACCTTGGAATAGGCCGTCCTTCGACTTACGCTCCTACAATCTCTACAATACAAAAAAGAGAGTATGTAATAAAAATGGATAAGCCTGCTTCGGTTAGAGAAATAGAGATTATAATTTCTGAAAACAACTCAATCAAGCAAATAAGCAAAAAAGAAAATTACGGAGCAGAAAAGTCAAAACTCAATCCTACCGACATAGGAACTATTGTTACCGATTTTCTTTCTCAACACTTTACTGACGTAATAGATTACAACTTCACAGCAGAGGCAGAAAAAGAATTTGACTCCATAGCACAAGGAAAAGAAGATTGGAAAAATATGATTAAAGATTTTTACACTCCTTTCCACAACGAAGTCCTTGCTTCTGAAAAAACAGAACGTTCTTCGGGCGAGCGTTTGCTTGGAGTAGAGCCTCAAAGTGGCAAAAACGTCTATGCAAAGATTGGACGCTTTGGTGCAATGATACAAATCGGAGAATCAACCGATGAAGAAAAACCTCGTTTTGCTTCTTTGACAAAAGAACAGTCAATTAACACAATCACATTAGAAGAAGCGTTGAATCTTTTTAAACTTCCAAGAGTTGTAGGTCAATACAACGGAATGGATATTATAGCAAATACAGGTCGTTTTGGCCCTTATATCAGTCATAACAAAGTAAACGCATCTCTTCCTAAGACTTCTTCTCCTATGACTATTAGCCTTGAAGAATGTATTGCTTTATTGGAAGAAAAAAACAAAAAACAACTTCCTATCAAAACTTTCGCTAATGGAGCGGAGTTATTAAATGGTAGATACGGAGCATACATTAAGTACGATGGAAACAACTACAAAATTCCAAAGACAATGACTCCTGAATCTATTGACGAGAAAGCTCTTGAAGAAATCATAAATCAAGAGCCTACAAACAAAAAAGGAAAGAAAAAATGAAAAAAATCTGTTTTTTAATCTTAGTTTGCACTTTGTCATTCTTTGGCTTTGCTCAAAATCTTTTTCAATACAATGGATTTTCTGGTGGAATGATGGTGCATAGTGGTTATTTGCAATCGAAAGACTTTACAATAACTACAAATAATGGACAACCGCTACAAAATCTTCAAGCAAAAGGCGTACCTTTTGGCATTGGAGGTGCTGCAAAGGTGCATTTAGGAAAGCATTTAAGAGTTGGAGGCGAGGGATACGTCTCTAATCTTAATTATGGTAAGCACAATAGTGTTTTTAGTCTTTCTTATGGTGGTGTTTTGGTTGATTATGTTTGGCAAAACAAACGTTTTTCGCCCTACGTTGGAGTTTTATTTGGTGGAGGTAGCACTCAAAACACTACTCTCTTTGCCCCTATCGATGATGACTTTATTGCAGAAGAAAATGTTTCATATAGAAAAAACTCTTTCTTAGCCTTATCCCCTTTTGTTGGTATAGAATACGCTTTAAACGATAAGATTCGTCTAACTCTTAAAGCAGATTATTTAGTCAATCTAAACTCTACTCCTAATGACTTCGCAAGTGGGGTTAGGATTTTCATAGGTTTTATGTTTTATCGTTTAAAAACTGAATAAAATCAATAAAAAATGTATCTTTTTTAAAATTTAAACGTAAACACTACAATTAAAAATGAAAAGAAGATGATAAATATATTTAAGAAAAACTACACTTTACAATTATTATTACTTTCGATAGTTCCTCTTGTGTTTTGGATGCAAGGGTTTATCAACCCTCCTGAGGTGATAAGTAATAAGTTTGATATGCCGATTTATAAATTGCTATATGATTGGGCAAAGGACTATCAATTATTTTCAAGTATTTGTGCTTTTATATTAGTTATATTACAAGGTCTTCTTATCAATCAATTATTCACAGATAATCATTTAAGTCAGAAAAATACTTTCTTACCTGCTTTTATCTATATTTTACTGATGAGTTGTTCTTATCAGTGCATGACGCTAAACTCAGTTTTGATTGCTAATTTGCTAATTATTTTTGCTCTTTATTTCTTTTTGAATTGCGAGGACAAGAAAGAGGGTATTGATGAAATTTATAATTCTTGCGCTTTACTATCTCTTGCAAGTCTTTTCTATGCTCCTGCCATTATTTTTATACTTTGGATTTGGTTAGGATTAGTTATCTACAAATTATATAAATGGAGAAGTTGGTTAATGAGTATTTTAGGTATTTTAACACCTTACATACTTATTTGCATTTTCTATTATCTTAAAGGTATTGACATTCAAACAACTCTTATTTCTCATACTAATCATTGGTTCTATTTGGATTTGAATTTCTTAAACGAACCTATTCAAGTAGTATATATGGCAAGTCTTTTCTTATATGCAGTGCCGGCTATCTTCACAACGCTTTCGTCAAGAAGCAATAGAGTAATTGAATACAGAAAGAAATCAGCAGTTATGTTTGCTATGATTATCATTTCACTTTTCCCTTTTTTCCTTTCGAAAACGGAATATAACATGAGTTTTATCTTTGCTCCTGCACTTACATTCTTTCTTTCTAACTTCTTTTTACAATATCAGAATCAACGAAAAATCAATACATTTTTTATAATATTTATTCTTATTTCTATTATAAAAGTTTTTTTTGTAACTTTGCAAGCGTAGAAACAAAAAATATAAGATATGAAATTCGGAGTAGTAATTTTCCCTGGTAGCAATTGCGATCATGACATGGTTTACCTTTTGAGAGATTTATTGAAGCAAGAAGTTGTAGAACTATGGCATAAAGACACTGATTTACAGGGATGCGATATGATAATTCTTCCAGGAGGTTTCTCTTACGGAGACTACCTTCGTTCAGGTGCAATAGCAAGTCTTTCTCCTATTATGGAAAGCGTTAAGGCGTTTGCTAACAATGGAGGTTATGTTCTTGGAGTTTGCAATGGTTTCCAAATCCTTTGCGAAAGCGGACTTTTAGAAGGAGCTTTGCTTGCAAACAATAATCAAAAATTTATTTGCAAAAACCAATATATTGCAACACAAACAACTGATACTGCATTCACTAAACTTGCAACAAAGGGCAAGGCTTTAAATATTCCTATTGCTCACGGTGAAGGAAGATTCTTTGCAGACGAAGAAACTATCAAGAGATTGAACGAAAACAACCAAATATTATTCCGCTATTGCGACGAAAACGGCAATGTAGATACAGCGTTCAATCCAAATGGAAGCGTAGAAAATATTGCAGGTATTACAAATAAGACAAGAAACGTATTCGGAATGATGCCTCACCCTGAACGTTGCTCTGATGAGGAACTTGGAAACACAGACGGAAGAATACTTTTTGAAAGTCTTTTACAAGAAATAAGCAAATAGTTTGCTAAAACAATTCTTTTCCAATAAGGGAACAATAGAATGCGGATGCGACGAAGCAGGACGAGGCTGTTTAGCCGGACCTGTTGTCGCATCCGCTGTTATTTTACCTTCTGACTTTTCTCATCCCCTTTTAAATGATTCCAAACAACTTTCAGATAAGCAAAGACGCCTTCTGCGTCCAATCATAGAAGAGAAAGCATTAGCATATTGCGTTGCCTTCGTAAACAATGAAGAAATCGATAAAATAAACATACTGCAAGCAAGTTTTCTTGCAATGAATAGAGCTATTGAGGGCTTAAAACAAAAGCCTGAATTACTTTTAATAGACGGCAATCGCTTTAACAATAAAACCGATATTCCATTTGAGTGTATAGTAAAAGGAGATAGTCTTTATCAATCAATAGCCGCAGCCTCAATACTTGCCAAAACATATAGAGATGACTATATGTTAAATCTTCATAAAGAATTTCCAAAATATCATTGGGATAAAAACATGGGCTATCCCACAAAACAACACCGTCAAGCAATTATAGAAAACGGAATAACTCCATTTCATAGAAAGAGTTTTAATCTTTCATATCAAACAAGCTTATTCTAAAAAATAAAAAAGGCGGAACTTTCGCTCCGCCCTAAAATTCTATTTTTGTAGATTTACTATTCTACAACTATCTTTTGAGTCTTGCTTACTTTGTTGTTGAACGCTTTTATCATATAAGTACCTGCTGATACTTGGTTTAGGGTAAAGTTGTAGTCATTTGTAGCAAACACTCTTTGTCCTAAGGCATTGTAAACCTCAATTCTTAAATCTGTTTGTTCTGATGCTACGTTCACTAAACGATTAGAGTTTGTTATTGTTATGTCGCTTTCTTTTGCTTCTTCTATAATGCTTGCTTTTTTAAACAATACTTGGAATCTATCTGCATTCTCTCCTTCTGAAATAAGTGTTGTGTATGCTATGTTTTCGCTCATCTTTATTTCTTCTTCGTTGTCTATCAAGAATACTGAT
>JAZRHI010000019.1:0-39777 GCA_045644685.1 Candidatus Onthomorpha sp. | reverse complement strand
AGCCTGAAAGCGTTAAATTTTAGAAAGTGTTGATAATTAAAGGTTTACAAATGGTTATTTCTGGTTGGTTTTGGTTGTTTGGGGTTTCTAAATACAATTCCAGAACGCACCAATTCCAATAGAAGTAACACTATTAGGAATTGTAACAGATGTTAAACTACTGCAACCCGAGAACGCAGCAAATCCAATAGAAGTAACACTATTAGGGATAGTAATAGAAGTTAAACTACTGCAACCAAGGAACGCACCAGCTCCAATAGTAGTAGCACTATTAGGAATAGTAACAGAAGTTAAACTACTGCAATCAGAGAACGCATAATCTCCAATAGTAGTAACGCTATTAGGAATAGTAACAGATGTTAAACTACTGCAACTTATGAACGCAAAGTCTCCAATAGAAGTAACATTATAAGTTGTTCCATTGTAACTAACGGTTGCAGGAATATTTGCTGTTGTTATTGTTGTATTAGCTGCTTTAACTGAAACTTTTGTCGGATTTGAAGAGGATACTATATATTTCAAATTTCCTACTATAAATTCTGTTTGTGCCAAAAGCACGTTTGCACATAATAGAGTGCAAATTAAAGTTAAAATCTTTTTCATTTCTATTCGTTTTTTATTTATTATTTATTCAATCCTTTTTGAAAACCATACATATCTACTAACTTTGCTTTTGTGTATCGTAGTTCTGTTTCTTTGTTTTCAAAGTCTAAAACTTTTATTTCTTTATTAAAACTATTTTTATTATTATCGTAAAAATTCTTAATTTTGTTTAGAGATTTTTCATTCACACTTCCTACACCAAGACCTTTTTTAAAAAATTGGTCAAATGCAGGAATATTTCCATAAACCCCTAACATAATTTTTGTAACAAGAGTATCAGTAGGCTCTTTTTTTGTTTCTTTATCTATTAAAGCATTTTTTATATTCTCGTACTCTTTAAGTATTTTGGCAATATTCTCTTCTGTATAATTATTTACATCTATTCCCCAAACATCTGAACTTTGTAGATGCTCAATCAATGGAATTAAAAAAGCCGGGCTCTTTGTCAAAAGGTAACTACTTCCTCTTAACATTCCCCAACTTGAAAGATATGACCATAGATACATACAACTTTTCTCTAAATTCTCTTTTTCTGCGATACGCTCCTTATTAGTTTGAAAATAATAGAAGCATAAATCAAAAGAAGCGTCTCTATGAGTATCATCACTCCTTAAACCCTTAAACTCATCAATTAGTTTTCCAATTTCATTCATAGTTTTAATGCTTTTAATTTTTAATTTTACTATTTTTCTTTTGATTTGCCCAAGTCCCAAAGGCAAGATGTTTTTCTGAAAGTTTGACTTATGGGCATAAAAAAGCGTGGGACTTTTTTTCTTATCGTTACATGAGGTCTTCGACTACCTAATTCACCAAATAAGAAAAAGCCCACGCTATGATACGTGAGCGTTTTTCACTTATTCTTTGGTGAATTTTCTGAAATTGTCGAAGTTTCATGTAACCAAATATAAGCAAAAACGCTTTTATATGTCGTTAAAATTTACTTAGTCTAAATTATAATTATTCTTTTTCTCCTTTTTGTACTCCTTTTTTAAGGGTTAATAATTGATTTGTCGGTGCAATGATACGATTATTTTGTATAACAAAAAATTTTTTTTGAGTCTTTTTTTGTTCTTTTCCACTTAAACACCGATATAATACACAAAATCAACTGTTTACAAAACATTGTTTACCTCGCGCGCCTTTTTATTTGGACAAAACAAGAATAACATATCATTTTTTAATCAAAAAAAAAGAAAAAAAACTCCCAAAAAAAAATAATTTTCGTGAACGTCTAAACATTTTTTATAATATTCCAAAAGTATAGATTTGGTATAGTATTATATATTATATACCAAAATGGTAAGTCTAATGTGCCTTTTTTGCACCATAAATGTGCCTTTTTTGCACTTTTGGTATGCCTTTTTGGTTTTGAGGTTTAATTCTTCAATCCTTAGGATTAGCAAATTATTCCTTAGGATTATTTTATTAAATCAAAGGATGGGTTTTACTATCTTTTGGTTTATAAAAAAAGATAGTGCCCATAGTAAATATAGACACTATCTCTTATCTCTATTCTTCGTTTTAGCTTATTGTTCCGCCAGGTTTGATTGGTTTTTCTGGTGAAATAAAGCTTAAACTTCCGTCAAGGTTTTCTGCCATTAGTATCATTCCTTGGCTTTCTATGCCTTTTAGGGCTTTTGGTGCAAGGTTTACTAATACGGATACTTGTTTGCCGATGATTTCTTCTGGGCTGTAGTATTCGGCTATGCCACTTACTATTGTGCGTTGGTCAATTCCTGTGTCTATTGTTAGTTTTAAGAGTTTTTTTGTTTTAGCTACTTTTTCGGCTGCAAGTATTGTGCCTACTCTTATGTCCATTTTTGCAAAATCATCATACTCTATATTGGCTTTTTGTGGCTCTGCTGTGGCAGATGCTAATTCGTTTGCTTTTTTTGTTTGTTGTAGTTTTTCTAATTGGGCTTCTATTTGTTTGTCATCTATTTGCTCAAACAATAATTGTGCTGGATTGATTTGTTTTCCTTCTTCTAAGAGTTCTGAATTGCCTGCTTCATACCAAAAGGCTTTGTCTTGGTTTAGCATATTGCGTAGTTTTTCTGCTGTAAATGGCAGGAATGGTTCTGATAATAAGGCAAGGTTTGCACAGATTTGTAATGAGATATTCAAAACTGTTGCTGTGCGTTCTGCGTCTGTTTTTATTGTTTTCCAAGGCTCGTTTTCGGTTAGGTATTTATTACCAAGGCGTGCAAGATTCATTAGTTCGTTTAGGGCTTCGCGGAATCTGTATTGTTCTATGCTTCGTCCTATTTTTTCAGGGTATTGTTTTATTTGTTCTATTGTTTGAATGTCAAGTTCGTTTAGTGTGCCTCTTTGTGGTACTTTGCCTTCAAAATATTTGTGTGTTAGAACTATTGTACGGTTTACGAAGTTTCCAAATATTGCTACAAGTTCTGAGTTGTTGCGTGTTTGGAAATCTTTCCATGTAAAGTCGTTATCTTTTGTTTCCGGTGCGTTTGCACATAGTACATATTTCAATACGTCTTGTTTTCCTGGAAAATCTTTTAGGTATTCGTGTAACCATACTGCCCAATTACGAGAGGTAGAGATTTTATCGCCTTCAAGGTTTAAGAACTCATTGGCTGGTACGTTTTCTGGCAAGATATAGCTTCCTTCTGCTTTAAGCATTGCTGGGAATATTATGCAATGGAATACGATATTGTCTTTTCCGATGAAATGTACAAGCTTTGTGTCTTTTTCTTTCCACCATTTTTCCCAATTTTCAGGGTATAGTTCTTTTGTGTTTGAGATATATCCTATTGGTGCGTCAAACCATACATATAATACTTTGCCATCGGCTCCTTCTATTGGCACTTTTACTCCCCAATCCAAATCTCTTGTTACTGCTCTGGCTTGAAGGCCTTGGTCAATCCAACTTTTACATTGTCCATATACGTTTGTTTTCCATTCAGGGTGCGATTCCAATATCCATTCTCTCATAAAGGTTTCGTATTCTTCTAATGGAAGATACCAATGTTTTGTTTCTTTTAATTGAGGTTCTTGTCCTGAAAGTGTGGATTTAGGATTGATAAGGTCGGTTGCTGAAAGGCTTGTTCCACACGCTTCACATTGGTCGCCGTATGCTTTTTCGTTTCCGCAATGTGGACAAGTGCCTGTTATATAACGGTCGGCAAGGAATGTATTTGTTGCTTCATCGTAGTATTGTTGTGATACTTTTTCTACAAATTTTCCTTTTTCATATAGGTCTTTAAAGAATGCTGAGGCTGTTTCGGCATGTATTTTTGATGATGTACGAGAGTATATATCGAATGATATTCCTAAATCTTGGAATGCTTGTTTGATTATTCCGTGATAACGATCTACTATGTCTTGTGGTGTAACGCCTTCGTTTTTTGCTTTGATTGTGATTGGCACTCCGTGTTCATCGCTTCCTCCTATAAAGAGTACGTCTTCGTTCATCATTCTTAGATAACGTACATATATATCCGCTGGAACGTAAACGCCTGCCAAGTGTCCTATATGCACAGGACCATTTGCGTATGGCAAAGCTGTTGTTACGCAATATCTATTAAATTTATTGTCTGTTTCTATATATTTCATATTACTATGTATTTATTGTTCGTTTTCTATATTTTCTTCATCTATTATATAAAGAGGTCTATTGCGAACGTCGTTATTTATTCTCGCAATATATTCTCCTATGATTCCTATCGTAATTAACTGAACTCCTCCAATGAAAAGGACACTTATTATTAAGGAAGTCCAACCCGATACTGCACTATCGAATATAAAGTGTGAGATTAGTGCATATAAAATAGCGAGTAGTGCAAGTATTGCCGAGATTATTCCTATTGCTGATGCCATTTTTAGTGGTTTGTCGCTAAATGCTGTTATGCCGTCTAAGGCTAAACGTATCATCTTTTTAAGTGGGTAATTTGTTTTGCCGTAAAGACGTGCGTCTCTATGGTATTCTACAAAGGTTTGTTTGTATCCTATCCACGAAATTTGACCTCGAAGATATTTTGACTTCTCTGGCATATTGCGAAGGTGGTTTACAACGGCTTTGTCTATAAGACGGAAATCTCCTACATCGACTGGGATTTCTATACTTGTCATTGCGGCTAATATTCTATAAAATATCTTTGCTGTTAGTTTCTTAAACCATGTTTCTCCTTCTCTTGTAAGGCGTTTTGCATAGACTACTTTATAGCCTTCTTTGTATTTATTATACATTTCAAGAATTAACTCTGGCGGGTCTTGTAAATCACCATCTATTATAACTACTGCATTGCCTTTACAGAAGTCTAATCCAGCACTTACTGCTATTTGATGACCAAAGTTTCTTGAAAAACTAATGTATTTAACGTGTGGGTCTTGTTGTGATATTGTTTTGATTGTTTCAAGTGTGTTATCTTTACTACAATCGTTCACAAAAATTATTTCATATTGTGGACTAATTTGTGAAAGCACTTTCGTAAGTCTTTCATATATCAATGGAACATTCTTTTCCTCATTATAACTTGGTACTATTGCTGATATTTCCATATTATTTTCAAAAAAAATCTTCTCAATAGCGTGTTTAATTCATCACTATTGAGAAGATTTGTGTTGTTCCTTAGAATTTAAGAATTGTATTATTCATTAACAATTAGTTTGTTTACAAATACTCTTTCTTTGTTAGATGAAGTTGTTTTGATTATGTACAATCCTGATTCCATTCCTTGTAAATCTATTGTTTCGCTTGTAGATTTCACTACGAATGAGTCTAATACTCTTCCTTGTACATCAATTATTTCTACTAAGCTTCCTATTTCTGCATTGTTTAATGTAGATGTGCTTGTAGCTGGGTTAGGGAATAATGTTGGTTGGTTATTTTCTACTTCATTCAAGCCAACTAATGTAGTGAATGGAACAAGTGTCATTTCTCCCCATTGCTCAGCAACGTTTTGTCCTATTGCAAAAGCATAATATTCCATTCCTGGTGTAAGATTAAGCCATTCCCAAACATCTGTTTCATATAACCATTCAGGTTGTGCTAATAAGATAGTCATCAATGAATCTTGTCCAATTTCATCAAATAATGCTTTTTCAACTAAACCATCAAGAAATCTTGCTGTTTGATCGTTTGGAGTAGCAGTCATAACAACAGAGCTGTCTGCTATATTTGACAATTCTATTGTAACAACGCTTGCTCCTTCTCCGCCTGCTTGTGGAGTAGTACATGTAGTCATCAATACATCTGATGTATCTGTTGCATTAACTGCTACAACATAAACAATATAATCTGTATTTGGAGCCATATCTGTCCAAGTGTATGTTGTATCTGCTTCAAATCCAAGAGACCATGAAATAACTAAATCTCTTAATGGCATACCGAACATTTGAGACCATTGCTCCATTCCTCCAACTACATCGGCTAAGATATGATATTTTGTACAATTTTCATCCATATCAAAAGATGCTGTAATAGTTGTTGGTGTTAGGTTGTCAATTGTTGTTGTTACATTTGGTGTTTGTGCAAATACGTTTAAGCCAAACACTAATGTTAATGCTAATGCTAAAATTTTCTGCATACTTTTCTTTGTTTTTTATTTGTTTATAATTTCTTTTATTTCGTTTATTATTTTTTGTGCTAATTTGTTTGCAGATTCTAAGTCCTTACTTTCAGAATAGATTCTTATAATAGGCTCAGTATTACTTTTTCTTAGGTGCACCCATTCTTTTTCTATGTTTATCTTTACTCCGTCTATGGTTGAAACTTCGTAGTCTTTGTATTTTTCAGCCATTTGTTCCAAAATAGAATCCACATCCATATCTTTTGTAAGTTCCATTTTGTTTTTAGATATTTCATAGTTAGGATAAGTTGCTCTAAGTTGTGAACAAGTCATTTTACTTTTTGCAAGTAGAGTAAGGAATAAAGCAATTCCCACTAAGGCATCGCGACCATAGTGGATTGCAGGATAGATAATTCCTCCGTTTCCTTCGCCTCCTATTACTGCATTGTGCTTTTTCATCATTTCAACTACGTTTACTTCTCCAACAGCCGAAGCAAAATATTGTTGATTCTTTGCTTCTGTTACATCTCTTAATGCTCGGGTTGAAGACATGTTAGAAACAGTTGCACCAGGTGTATGCTTCAAAACGTAATCTGCAATAGATACCAACGAATATTCTTCAACAAAAGGCGTTCCGTCCTCACTTACTATTGCCAATCTATCAACATCTGGATCTACAATAAAGCCTACATCACATTTTTTCGCTACTACTTCATTACAGATTTGAGTAATGTTTTCTGGAAGTGGCTCTGGATTGTGTGGGAATACTCCTGTTGGCTCATCATTCAAAGCAACAATTTCTTTTACTCCCAATGCTTTTAACAATTTGTTAAGAACAAATCCTCCTGTTGAGCAAACAGCATCGAAAGCAACTCTAAAATTAGCTTGTTTTATTGCTTCTACATCGACAAGTTCTAATGCTAATACTTTTTCTATATGAGTGTCTATTGTAGAATCGTCAGTTATACATTTACCTAATTGATTTACTTCTGCGAAAAGGTAATTATCTTCATCTGCTATTTCCAAAACTCTTTTTCCTTCGCTTGCTGAAATAAATTCTCCTTTGTTATTTAAGAATTTAAGTGCGTTCCATTGCATTGGATTATGACTTGCAGTTAAAATAATACCAGCATCGGCTTTCTTTTCTGTAACTGCCACCTCTACTGTTGGAGTTGTGGAAAGTCCTGTATCGATTACATCAACGCCCATGCCCATTAGCGTTCCTACAACAAGGTGTGAAACCATTTCTCCTGACACTCTTGCATCACGTCCTAAGACTATTGTTATTTTTTCTTTATTATAAAGTTCTTTTATAAAAGCTGCAAATGCTGCTGTAAACTTTACCGTATCAATAGGTGAGAGTCCTTCTCCAACTTTGCCACCTATTGTTCCTCTAAATCCTGAAATTGATTTTATTAACGCCATAATTATTACCTTTTTAGCTTGCAAAGATACTCTTTTTTCACATAAAAAAAAACTATTCTTTTATTTGATAAGCTTAAAGTTTATTTCATCATTTGCTAACACCATTTGAATTTGCGTATTCTCTCTTACCGCACCTTCAATCAAAAACATTGATAATCTATTCGTTACATACTTTTGTATAGTACGCTTTACAGGTCTTGCTCCCAACTCAATATCATATCCTTTGTCTGCTAAAAAATCCACAACCTCTGGCGTAGCAATCAGTTCTATGTTCTTATTTTTCAGCATTTGCTGTAAATTCTTTAATTGTAAGTTTACAATTTCTCTAATCTGTCCTTTCATCAAAGGTTTAAAAACTACAATTTCATCTATTCGGTTAAGGAATTCCGGACGTACGCTTTTCTTCATCACTGCCATAATTTCCGACTTTACTTCCTCCCACTTCAAAATCAAACTCTCCTTATCGTTTTCCAAAAACTCTTGAAGAATTTCCGAACCTATGTTAGAAGTCATAATGATTATGGTATTCTTAAAATCAACTACCCTTCCCTTATTGTCTGTCAAACGTCCGTCTTCCAATACTTGCAAAAGAATATTGAATACGTCTGGATGCGCCTTTTCTATCTCGTCTAAAAGAATTATAGAGTAAGGTTTTCTTCTTACAGCCTCAGTAAGCAAACCACTTTCCTCATATCCCACATAGCCCGGAGGAGCTCCAATTAAGCGAGATACGGTATGCCTTTCTTGATATTCAGACATATCTATTCGTATCATTAAATCGTCTTTGTCAAATAGTTGCTCTGCCAAGGCTTTTGCTAATTCGGTTTTACCAACTCCTGTGCTACCAAGAAAAGCGAATGACCCGATAGGACGTTTCTCGTCATTCAATCCCGAACGACTTCTTCTAATCGAATCAGATACTGCTTTGATTGCTTCTTCTTGTCCTATAACTCTCTTATTCAATGTTTTTTCAAGATTTAACAGCTTATCCTTTTCGCTTTCCATCATTTTAGCCAAAGGAATGCCTGTCCAACGAGAAACAACCTCTGCAATATGATTGTAATCTACCTCTTCGGTAATCAAAGCTCCGCTAACTTGAAGTTCTTTCAAGCGATTCTTATAATTTTCTAAATCATTCTCGGCTTGTTTTATCTTTCCATAACGTAATTGTGCCACTTTGCCATAATCACCCTCCATTTCAGCCTTACTTGCCTCGAATTTGAATTGCTCAATCTTTTTAACCTCATCTTGAATTGCATCAACAAGTTTCTTTTGCGCCAACCACTTTTCCTTTAATACGTCCCTATCTTTTTTTAGCGCGTCTATTTGTTGTTGCAACTCCTTTACCTTTTTCTCATCCTTTTCTTTCTTAATTGCAACCTTTTCAATCTCTAATTGCATTAGCTTTCTTTCAAGCTCATCCAAGTCTTCCGGAGAAGAATCTATCTCCATACGAAGTTTAGCCGCTGCTTCGTCAATCAAATCTATTGCTTTGTCTGGCAGAAATCTGTTTGTGATATAACGATTAGACATTTCAGCCGCCGCAACTATTGCCGCATCTTTTATTCTCACATGATGATGCACCTCATATCTTTCCTTCAATCCACGAAGTATGCTGATTGTGTCTTCAACTGTCGGTTCGTCTATCATCACCATTTGAAATCGTCTTTCTAAGGCTTTATCTTTTTCGAAATACTTTTGATATTCGTTAAGCGTTGTTGCACCTATGGCTCTTAATTCGCCACGAGCCAATGCTGGTTTTAAAAGATTTGCCGCGTCCATTGCACCTTCGCCTGCTCCTGCTCCGACTAAGGTATGTATCTCATCAATAAAAAGAATCACCTTTCCGTTTGAAGACACCAATTCATTGATTACACCTTTCAATCTCTCCTCAAACTCTCCTTTATACTTAGCTCCTGCAATCAAAGCTCCCATATCCAAGGAGTAAATCAACTTATCCTTTAAATTTTCTGGTACATCCTTCTTAAAAATCCTTTGAGCCAATCCCTCTGCTATGGCAGTTTTTCCTACGCCTGGCTCACCTACTAACACAGGATTATTCTTTGTTCTTCTGGAAAGGATTTGTAGCACTCTACGTATTTGTTCGTCTCTACCAATCACGGGATCTAATTTTCCATCCCTTGCTTCTGCTATAAGATTATGAGCAAAACGATTAAGATTTTCTAATTTTAATTCTCTTGTTTCCATATTTTCTTGTTTTAAATTTTGTAGTTATAACAGAAAAAAGTGTTCCGAGTTTAAAAAAACGACAAATTGTCATATTTTTTCTTTGTTTTAGAAAATTATTTCTTTACTTTAAAAAATTATTTCTTTGCTTTATGAAACGATTTCTAAGAAAAAATTGTCCTTTATTATGAGATAATGATTATTTTTGCGTTAAGAATAAAATTAAAGAAAAAATCGCTATGAAATATTTAAAGAAATATGCCTTATTACTATTGATTATGTTATGTTATCAACAAGGTCGTGCTCAATATGACATAAAAATAGAAATATCTGACAGTAAAGACACTGCTCTTATTTTGGGTTATTATTATCTTGACAAGACATACGCACTTGATACCGCATGGAACAAAAAGAATACCTTTACATTTAAATCCAAAGACAAGAAATTGGATAGCGGAATTTACTTTCTGAGCAACCTTAATGGAAGATTTGTTGAGATTATGATACAAAATGAAGGTAAATTAAGACTAAAAACTAAGGAAGAGAACTGGAATAAATTTATGCAAGTAAAATCTGGTAGCCAAGAGTTGAAAGCCTACTATGAATACATGCAAAACACTGAACAAGTTCAAGAAAGGGCAAAAGCGTTAATAGAACAAAAAGTTGAAAAAGATGTTTACGACAAAGAAATGAAAGCCCTAAGCCTTGTAAACGATAGCATAAAAAAGGCTTTCATAGAAAAATATCCCAACTACTTGCTTTCAAAAATATTCAATGCCACAAAACCGATAACAATTCCAGAATTTGAAGTACCAAAGAAAGAAGACGGAACCCCAGATTCAATAAAATGGAATTCAGAACGTTGGTATTACTACAAAAATCATTATTTCGACAATATGGATCTTTCTTGTGCCGGATTATTACGCACACCTAAGATGGTCTTTTACGAAACCTACAATCGCTATTGGGATGATGTCATGAAATACGAAAGAACAGATTCCATAACTCACTATGCCCACAAAGTCATCTCTATGGCAAAAGACTCAAAAGGCATGAAACGTTTTCTTATACATAACATAACAGAACGCTATCTACAAAGCCCATATATGGGACACGACAAAATATATGTAGAACTAATAAAAGCCTATTACGAAACAGGGATTGCCGATTGGGCATCACCAACAGACATAGAGAAAAACGTAGAAAGAGCACATAAATGGGAAAACATCCTAATAGGAAAACAAGTTCCCGATTTAGCATGTATGGATAGCGCAAACGTTTGGCACAACTTAAACTCTTGTAATAAAGAATTCAAAGTTCTAATCTTTTGGTCGCCAGGCTGTGGACACTGTTCCGTAGAAATTCCTAAATACGACAAATTCTATAAAGAAAAGAAAGACATCTATTCTTTTGACATATTTGCTATAAACACAGAAAGCGACTTAGAAGCCTGGAAGAAATTCATCCAAGACAAAGACCTACAATGGATAAACCTTAATGGATTAGTTGCAAACTATGATTGGAGAGAATATTTTGACATAGAAAAAACCCCAATTATGTTTATCTTAGACAGAAACAACACAATAGTTGCTAAAAACGTGCCAGCAGATAACATAGAAACGATAATCAAAGCGCTAAAAGAAGGACGTCTAAATTTCTAATCATAAAAACATGAAAAAAAATTTTGTATTTAGTTTGCTATTCTTAGCATTGTCAAATTTATTATCAGCACAAACAAATCATTACAAAGTAACACTTTGGATTCATCAATTAGAAGATTCCACTGTCTATGTTTCATCATCCTATGGCGAAAAAGAAAACATCATACTTGACACCTTACAATTAACAAGCGAAGGAAGCTTTATTCTTGAAGGCGATTACAAAAGCGGATTAGTAGTAGTATCGAGAGCAAAACAAAAATTATTTTCATTTCTTTTAGACAAAAATCCAGTTTTCAGTATAGACATGTACCCCTACGGCTATTTTGAAGTCAAAGGCTGTGATGAAAACAAATATTACTTAGAATACCAAAAACGAAATAAAGAATTTAGACAACTAACTTCACAATACGAATTAGACATCAAAAAATATCCAGCAGAAAAAGACTCTTTGACAAACCTAATTCAAAAAGCAAAGACAGATTTTTCTAAATATCAAAATCATTTCTTCAAATCTCACCCAAACAATCTCATGAGTGTGCTTATGCGTTCTATACAAAACCCTAAACCAAACCCTATTTTCCTTGAAAATGGTAAGCTTATAAAAGGCAAAGAATTAGAATACGCATATGATTATCGTACAAGATTTTGGGACAACTTTGAATTCTCCGACCAAAGGATAATTTCCACACCATATTTCTATAACAAATTCAAAACATATATTGATAAAATCACAATGCAAACGGCAGATTCTGTCTATAAAGCAATGGAAGATTTTATCAATATCGCAAATCAAAAAGGCGGACAATTATATTCTCAATATATAATCGACCTTTATTTAGAAAAACTCCCTCTTATGCCTTTTTCTTTTAACGAAAGTTTATATGTTCAAATAGTTGAAAATCTTATAAACAAAGGAAAAACTCCTTGGTTAAGCATTAGCGACATTGAACGCCACAATATAAATACCGAAGCAATAAAACCATTTCTTCCAAACAACAAATTCCCTAATATAAATAACCTTTACGATATTAAATCTAAATATACCATTATACACTTCCACTCTGCAACTTGCGAAAGTTGTAAAAAAAATATTGAAAACTTAATTGATTTTTATAATAATCAAGCAAATAAATACGACACTAAGATTATATCAATAGAAATCGGAGAAGGTAATGACACAAATCCTTTTCCTTGGACAAATTGGCAGATAAATCCTCAAATATTAAAGCAAAAATATGATATAGACATAGTTCGTACGCCTGAAATCTATATTTTAGATAAAGATAAGAATATATTAAACAAGACAGTTATTTATTCCCATATTTTAAAAGCGATAGAAGAATGGGAAAGCTTTTAATCAAAAATATTCATCTGCTTTGGCTTAAACAATTCTAATTGATTGTCAGCCTCAGTCTTTATTGGCTCAACATTTTCTAACAAGAAATCGTGCAAAATCTTTTTAATCGCACGCTTAGGCGTAGATTTATTTGACACACAATACTTTGTGAGTAATTTTTCGTCCTTTTGAGATAAGGCAATCTTTATATTTTTAGATTTTTGCTTTTTCATTTCTGAAAATTTTCTCAACTTTGTACATTAAAGTGCGAAAATACAAAAAAATAATGGAACTTTATAAAAAACTAAACAACAATTCAGGTAATTTTTTCTTAATGGCAGGCCCTTGTGTGATAGAAAATGAAGAAATGCCTTTTGAAATATGTGAGAGATTGAAAGAAATATGTGAGAGATTGAATATAACATTTATATTTAAAGCCTCTTACAGAAAAGCAAATCGTTCAAGAATAGATTCTTTCAGCGGAATAGGCGACGAAAAAGCCTTAACAATATTGAAAGAAGTTAAAAACAAGTATCAAGTGCCTGTAATTACAGACATACATTCGGCAGAAGAAGCTGCAATGGCGGCAGAATATGTTGATATTCTACAAATTCCTGCCTTCCTTTGCAGACAGACCGATTTATTACTTGCTGCTGCTGAAACCAATAAAATAATAAATATCAAAAAAGGGCAGTTCCTTTCGGCACAATCGATGAAACATGTAGCCGACAAGGTAAAATCTGCTAACAATGACAAGATTATTCTAACCGATAGGGGAACTATGTTTGGTTATCAAGATTTAATTGTTGATTTTCGTTCAATTCCGATTATGCAGTCTTTCAATTATCCTGTTGTAATGGACATTACTCATTCTCTTCAACAGCCTAATCAGAGCGAAGGCGTGAGTGGAGGAATGCCACAAATGATTGAGACAATAGCAAAGGCCGCAATAGCAGTTGGAGCTAATGGAATATTTATGGAAACTCATCCAAACCCAAGCCAAGCCCTTAGTGACGGAAAGAATATGTTGGCATTAGACCAAGTAGAAAGTCTTTTAGAAAAATTAGTCAAAGTAAGAAAATCTTTATTCTAAGAGTTAGAATTTTTTTTCTTTGCTTTAAAAAATTATTTCTTTGCTTTAAAAAATTAAACCTAAGAGAAAATTCAAAAAAATTACGTAAATTTGCAATATAATAAAGAAGAAGAATATGGAATACAATTTCTTAAAATCAGAAAAGTGTGGAGAGATTTTAATCCTTACAATTTCTGCTCCAAAATCGCTTAACGCATTAAATTCAACTATACTTGGAGAATTAGATAGTTTTGTTTCTAATATAGAAAAAGACATAAGAGTTTTAATAATCACAGGAGATGGCGAAAAATCCTTTGTTGCGGGAGCCGATATTTCGGAAATGGCAAATTTAAACGAAGCAGAAGGAGAAGCATTCGGCAAAAGAGGTGCAGATGTGTTTAGAAAAATCGAAACACTTCCTATTCCTGTAATTGCAGCCGTTAATGGCTTTGCGTTAGGTGGCGGTTGCGAATTAGCAATGGCTTGTGATATAAGAATATGTTCGTCAAATGCAAGATTTGGTCAGCCAGAAGTTGGATTAGGTATCGTACCTGGTTTCAGCGGAACGTATCGTCTTACAAAACTTGTGGGAATGGGAATGGCAAAGCAACTAATCTACACAGGAAAACCAATAAAAGCAGAAGAAGCTCTAAGAATAGGATTGGTAAATGCCGTTTATGAACAATCTGAACTTATGAACGAAGCTATTAAATTGGCGGAAAGCATAATTGCAAACGCACCTTTGGCAGTTGCTTACGCAAAAGATTGTATCAATGAGGAGTATGATCTTTGTGCAGACGAAGCAATAGCATACGAAAGCAAACTATTTGGAAAATGTTTCGCAACAAAAGACCAAAAAGAAGGTATGCGTGCATTCTTAAACAAAGAAAAAGCAGTATTTAAAGGTGAATAATAAATAACAATCAAAATATTAAAAAAATGAAAATTTGTATAATCGGAACAGGAACGATGGGTAGCGGCGTAGTTCAAGCATTTGCACAAGCAGGTATGCAAGTGATAGTAAAAAGCCGTAGCCAAGCAAGTTTAGATAAAGCAGTTGCAAGAATAAGCAAAGGATTATCTAAATTAGTTGAAAAAGGTAAAATGGAGCAAGCCGCAATGGATGCAACACTTGCTAACATTACAACAACAACTGAATATGCTCAACTTGCAGATGTTGATTTGGTGATAGAAGCTGCCGTAGAGGAAATGGAATTGAAAAAAGAAGTGTTTGCGGAATTAAGCAAAATTTGTAAACCTGAAACAATTTTCGCAACAAACACATCATCTCTTTCAATAACTGAAATAGCTGCTTGCACAGATCGCCCAGATAGATTTATAGGCATGCACTTTTTCAACCCAGCTCCTGTAATGAAACTTGTGGAAGTTATAAAAGGACAAAAAACAAGCGAAGAAGTTTGCGAAAAAATCGTGAACCTTGCAACCGAAATGGGAAAAGTTCCTGTTAAAGTAAACGAAGCACCAGGTTTTGTTGTAAACAGAATTTTAATCCCTATGGTTAATGAAGGTATTGGTATATTAGCAGACGGTGTTGCAAGCGCAGAAGAAATTGACACTGCGATGAAACTTGGCGCTAACCACCCTATGGGACCTCTTGCTTTGGGAGATTTAATCGGATTAGACGTTTGTCTTGCGATTATGGAGGTATTATACAACGAATACGGAGATCCAAAATACCGTCCTCACCCATTGTTAAGAAAAATGGTAAGAGCAGGTCTTCTTGGAAGAAAAACAGGAGAAGGATTCTACAAATATTAAAATAAAGCAAAATAATAAAAGCCGAATAAAGCAATTTATTCGGCTTTTTCTTTATCACCCTACTCCTAAATCAAGATTATTTAAAAGGATTTCGACCTTTGGGTTATCTTTTATTTGAGGATAGATTTCTTTTTCAAACCATTGAGCAAGTTCTTCGTCCCTTTCTACTTGCGTTGTATTGTTGCAGAAAAGATTTACACTAAAATATTCAAAATATTTTAAAGCCAAATCAATATCTCTTTGAATTCGTTCTTTTGTTTCCCCTTTCGTGCAACACAATAGACATACGCCTTGAAAATATCGTGCAACATCTTCTGCCGTTACGTCTTTTGCTACTCCCTTATTCCACTTTTCTCTAAGGTCTGCGTCAAAGGTTTCTATTCCACAGCGAAATTTCACTTTAACATTGGGAAAGAGTTTTGCGAAATCTAAGAGTTGTTTTCTGTACATATAGTGCATTTCAAACCAAAGGGTATGTATATTTTTTTCTTTCACGACTTTGTTTATCAAGTCTATGGTTTGAGAGTCTAAATCTACGGCAGAGCCAGAGTTTATCACGTCAAGAACTCCGTAAACACCTCTTACTTTTTCTAATACTAAGCGATTTTGTTCAAAAGGTTCGGGATGTTTGTCTGAATGATAATCACAGAAAGTGCATTTTGCCCATTTACACCCTCTTCCTTGCAAAAGGACAAATTCTCTTGGCATTTTGGTTTCTATAAGCGAATATCGTTCCATTTGTTTAGTCTTTTATGTAACGTTTTATCCAATGTATTGCAACGTATGCCATAGGCGTGCCGAAGAATGCTTCAATAGCAAGCTTAACTCCATATTGAAAGACAATCATCATTAACAAATCGTGAGTTGAAACTACGCCTACAAAGGCTATCAACACAAAAGGTAATGTATCAAACAAGTATCCTATTACGGAACTTAAAATTGTACGCACCCAAAGATGACGTCCTTGCATCTTTATTTTGATTTTCTCCATAAACCACGCATTTGACAACTCTCCTAACAAGAATCCAACTAAGGAAGCTAAAACTATACGCGGCACATATGTAAAAATATGATTGTAAGCTAAGGTTGTTTCAGACAAATAATCCAAAGAAGGAAGCCAAACACCTATTTGCGTACATAAAACTAAGATAATATTACACAAGAATGTAATCCAAATTACTTTTTTGGAAGTTTTATACCCCCACACTTCGGTTAAGACATCTCCTAACATATACGCAAAAGGAAATGTAATAGTTCCTGCATCAAAATAAAGAAATCCGAAAATGCTAATTACCTTTACCGCCATCACATTAGAGACTAAGTATAGCGTTACGAAAAGAGCGGTTACGAAAATTAAAGAAGTATAACTTCTATCTCGGTTTTTGAAAGGGTTTTCCGATACCTTATCCATAATTATAAGTTTATAATTTAGTAAAACAAAAAAAGAGAAAAACAAAAAGCAAGTTAAATATTTTAACTCACTTTTTGCTTACTCAATACGATTGACTAATATTCGTCTTCGTGGAAGAAGAAATCTTCTTTTGTAGGATAGTCAATCCAAATGTCTTCAATAGAATCATAGATGTCGCCTTCATCTTCTATTTCTGATAGATTCTCTACTACTTCTGCCGGAGCTCCACTTCTAATTGCATAATCTATCAACTCTTCTTTCGTTGCTGGCCATGGAGCATCTTCCAATTTTGAGGCTAATTCTAATGTCCAATACATTGTTTTAATTATTTAATTATTTAATTGTATGTCTTTAACGTTAAGGTCGCCAAAAAGTTTCTTCTTTACCTTTTTGCACCATAACAAATCTACCCAATGTGAAAAGATAATCTGATAATCTATTCACATATTGCAATACTTCTTCTCTCACTTCCGATTCCTGTGAAAGTTTCACAATCTTTCTTTCACTTCTTCTACATATTGTTCTCGCAACATTAAGATGAGAAGATGTTTTATCGCCACCCGGTATTATAAACTGCTTCATAGGAGGTACAACTTCATTCATTGCGTCAATCTTCCTTTCCAAAAATTCTACATCTTCTTGCTTCACAGGAGGCAATTTCGATAAGAATTCTTCCTTCTCACAAGCTATAATACTCTCTATATTGAATAAAACATTTTGTATTTGCAACAAATCAGATGATTCGGCATCCGATAAATACTCTCTACACAATCCTAAATAGGAAACAAGCTCGTCTAAATCACCATAAGCATCCACTCTCGCAGAGCACTTCAATACTCGACTGCCTCCCACTAAACTTGTAGTGCCTTTATCACCTGTCTTTGTATATATCATAAATAGGTAAATTATTATCTCATTACTCTTTCTACTGACACGATTTCAGGAATCACTTCCTTAACTGCTGCTTCCACACCCCTCTTTAAAGTTGCCATAGCATGAGGACAAGAACCGCAATGTCCTTGTAATTCAACGTAAACAACCTTTTCATCTGTCATTTCTACGAAAGCAACATCTCCACCGTCTTCTTGCAAATAATGACGTATACTTTCAATAACTTCTTTTACTCTTTTTTCTAAATCCTTTCTTTCTTCTGCTGTCATATCTCTTATTTTTTAATTGTTTCTGCTATAACTTTTTCTGCTAATTCCATAAATGCTTTCGCCTCAGGCGAGTCAAATTCCAATGAAATAGGATTTCCTGTATCATTTGTTTCAGAAATGTCTAACGAAATAGGAATACTTACAAGCAATGGCATATTTAATTCTTTTGCCAACTGCTCTGCGCCTCCTTTTCCAAAGATATAATATTTGTTTTCAGGCAATTCTCTTGGAGTAAAGTAAGCCATATTTTCTACAAGTCCATAAATAGGAATAGAAACTTGGTCATTAGTAAACATATTCACCGCTCTACGAACGTCAGCAACTGCTAACTGTTGTGGAGTGCAAACAAAAACTGAACCACTTACTGAGAATTGTTGTACAAGGCTAAGTTGAATATCGCCAGTTCCAGGAGGCATATCCAAAACCATAAAATCCAATTCTCCCCAATGCGTTTCTGTTAGCATTTGTGTAAGAGTGTTTGCTGCCATCGGCCCACGCCACAACATAGGTTGGTCTTTTTCTACAAAGAAACCTACACTCATCATCTTTATTCCAAACTTATCAAACGGCAACATAAAGTTTTTACCATCTATTTCTGTTGCCATAACTTGTTCATTCTCTATATTAAAAAGCGTAGGTATAGAAGGACCATAAATATCCGCGTCTGCAAGTCCTACTCTGTAACCTTTCTTAGCTAAAGATATAGCAAGATTAGCCGCAACTGTTGATTTACCTACTCCTCCCTTACCACTTGCAACAGCAATGATGTGTTTAATAGGTTTCATCGCAGCATTGATAGCATCTTGCTTTCTCTTTTGTTCTTCAAATATATTCATAATAGTTTTTCTTTTAAAAAGTGTGCAAAGATACTAAATAAATTGATAACGAGTAAATAAAAGAATAAAAAAAAGCTCACATTAAAAAAATGCAAGTCTTAAACATTATGAAATCAATAAAAACTTACTACTTTTTTAGTTGCTTTTTCTTGGCTTTATACACCTCTGCAACCTTTTTAACCATAGTTTTCAATTCCTCTTTTTTAGCCTTAACAACATCGGGGTTCTTTTTAGCCCATTCAATCAAAGGTTTAGAGCATTCATCTTCCGCCTTTTTAAGCTCAGCCTTAGTTTTTGCAGCCTTTATCTTTTGTTCACACTGCTTACACATAGCCTTTGGCTTATCTAACTCCCCTTCGCTAAACGCAAACAAAAACGGCACAAGAGCCAAAGCAAAAAACAACCTACGCATAAGGCTACTTAAATTTCTATATCGCATTAAAACTCTTTCTTTTATTTATAAAATCACTCTCAACTAAACAACTAACGCAAAAATCCTCAAAAAATTATAAATCATACAGCGTTTTGATGATTTCTTTCTTTGATTTAGAGAATTGTTTCTTTACTCTACTCCCCAAATTTCAAGGATTCCATTATCTAATGCAGTTGCAAAATATTTTCCATTAGGACTAAATTGAGCAGAAGTATAATAACTCTTTTCATCTTTTAATGTTTGTAATTCTGTTCCTGTATTCGAATCCCAGATTTTCACTGTTCCATCTTCCGATGTTGAAAGTAGTAAATTTCCACAAGGACTCCACGAAACAGAATTTGTTTCATACAAATGTCCTTTAAGAGTTTTAATACATTTCAAACTATTTATATCCCATATCTTAATATCTCCATCTTCTGCTGTTGTAATAATATATTTTTCATCAGGACTAAATGAGGCGAAATAAACATAACTATCGTGTGCTACTATACTTTGCAAGCATTTTCCACTTATAGCATTCCAAATACTGACATTATTAACATTTGAAGCAGAAACTATAAGCGTTGAATCTTTGTTATACTTAGCACTATTAACACTTGAAGTATCTTCTCTTAAAGTTTGCAAACATTTCCCGCTACTAACTTCCCATATTTTACTGCTCCCATCTTCGGATGCTGAGAGTAAATATTTACCATCGCAACTAAAATCAACGTAATGAACATACCCACGATGTCTATAAAGGATTTTGATACATTGCCCATTACTTACGTCCCATATCTTTGGATAATAATCATACGAAGCGGTTGCAATAGTATTTCCATCAGGGCTCCAAGTTACTACAATGAAGTGTTGATATTCTTCTTTGAAAGATTGTAAACATTTACAACTATCTATATCATATATTTCTATATCTTCGTAATCAAAACCTACGGCAAGACGTTTCCCCTCAGGGCTCCAAGAAATAGAAAATATACTATGGTTTTCTGTGTTAATTGTTTTAATGCACCTAAACTTCGTTTCTTTCATTTCTTTCTTTATTGAAAATTTTTATTTCTAAGAAAAAGTTTCTTTTAATGCTAAACCTTTTTCCGTAAGACGATATTTTTGTTTTGGATGATTCGGATTTTCGGAATACAACATTTCAACATAACCTTCTGTAATAGCAGGCTGAATTGTATTTTTCTTAAAATACCACTTAGACTTGTACACTTGCTTGTACACTTGCTTGTACACTTCTAATATTTCATCAACCGACAATTCATTGTCTTTTATGCAGTTTATCAACATTTTAAGTTGTACACTTACTTGTACACTTTCATGAGCACTAACCGAAGAATTTACAGGGAGAATTATACGAATAAAGTTATCGGTAAACTTAAAACAGTCTTCTCCGTAAGCTTTTAAAATACGAGGTATTCCAGAACCTAACGATTCTACTAATTCCACATCACGATATATACGCATAAGTTCTTTATTGCGTGGAATAGAAATACCACTGAAAAATTCCTCTTTTGTAAGCGACTCGGGCAAACGACCAGCTGAAGTAATTTCAAGTCTATCTGGGAATATCTCAAATTTAGGTGGCACTTCAAAAGAGTAATCGTTATGTACAATTGCGTTAATCACAGCTTCACGCAAAGCAACCTTATTCCACAAAGGAGTTTCCTCTCGTTCCATAGGAGTAATTCTTGCAGAAACTTTATTTTCTATATCAAGTTTTGAAAGCACACTTTTAGTTGCTTTTATCAAAGAGCAATATCCGTACTCATTATTTTCAATTAAATCACAGCGGTCAAGACTTGAATATCTAGCAACCTTAATTGAATTACCATTTTCATCAGCCAAAAGATAAGCAACGTAATTTAGTTTATCATCTTCCGTAAACAATTCAAGGGTTCGCTTAAAATTATCATTCAATCTTTTACCTCGCTCATCATAGTAAATACGCAGTTGTTCAAAACTCAAATCCTGTCTATTAGATACAATTCTCCCAATAAAATTTCTTGTACGCATAGCAAACAAACGGTCAATTTGTTCTTGTGGCATAGGCTCAGAAGAAGTTCCTACACGAAGAAAAGTTCCCTTTGGTGTCATTCCAAACTTTGTTTTAAAGTAAGGCTTTTCTATTCCACTTGCTACCGTAATTTTAACAATGCTACGACCATCTTTTTTCTCCTCCGCAATATCAAATAAACCCATAGCAGAAGGAGAAATATTATGTTTAATTCTATCTTTCAGCCTTAGCATACAATCATCTACATCATCTACACCCACAATCGTACCATCCTTGTCTATACCTATGTAGATAAAACCACCTTCCTTGTAGTTTAGAAAAGCGACTACTTCTTTTTCTATGTCAAGTTCTGAATTTAATTCCCTTTTATACTCTATGCGATTTGTCTCTGCCATAAAAAGATTTGTTTCTCTTAGCAAAAATACGATAAGTTTCGGTTTTATAGCCTCTATTTCTTACTTTTGAGTTCCTTTTTCTTTGCTTTATAGGTTTTAATTACACTTTCAACCATTGTGCCAAGTTCTTTCTTTTTTGCTTTCACTACTTTTGGGTTTTCTTTCGCCCATTTCTTCAATGGTTCTGCACATGCCTTGCCCGCTGTGTCAAGTTCTGCTTCCGTTTTCGCAGCTTTTATTCTTTTCTCACACTCTTTACACATAGCCTTTGGCTTATCTAACTCCCCTTCTGCAAAAGCAAACATAAAAGGCACAAGCATTAAAGTCAATAATATCTTACGCATAAAATTAGTTTTTTTCGCAAAGATACAAAACAAAGAAAGAAAAAAATAAAGTTAAGACTTATTTTTTTCTTTCTTTACAATAATTTCACAAAGCTAAGACTTATTCTCTCCTACTTATCGCTTTTGCGTCTGTTGCATTGCTTGCAAAGCATTTGACAGTTATCTCGTTCGGTTTTTCCGCCTTTTGACCATGGGGTTATATGGTCTGCTTCCATTTCTTCTATGGAAAAGTGTTCGCCACATTTAACACAGATTCCAAATTGATTCTCGTATGCGTAGCGTTTGTCGCTTTCTCGGAATGTTCTTATGCTTAGGTATCGTTCATCGCCGAATAAAAGGTATTGATATATGCCTTTGCGACTTGTAACGTCTTCATCTTGCATTAGACGGCTTACTTCTGCTTCAAGTTTTGCGGAATCGAATTTTTCATCTTTTAGTTTATTGTACCACGTTCCCCAATCTAAGCCTTTCATTTCTTTTCTATATTTTGGGAAAACGGCTTTTACCCAATTTATAACGCTTTGAAAGTATAGCCAAAGTTCGTTTGCGTTGGGTTCGTGCATGTGATTTCCCATATAGGTTTCTATATTGCCTTTGCTAATCCAAGAAATAGCTGTTTCAAGCAAGTCTTGACGGATTGGACTTCCGTTCATATAATCCTTAGCCAAAAGATAGGCTGCGCAATTCGTTTTAGAGAAATGGAGTTTTGCGTCAGTTGTCCAACTACCTGCATAAACTGCATTACGGATTTCTTGGTCGGTTAGTTTTTCTCCTGCAATATTTATTCTCTGAAACCAAGATAATTTCTCGCTATCCGTTCCTTCGCAAAAGTAAACCATAAGTTCATAGTTTAATATTTGCTCTTGCTCATCGGTTTGCAAGTTATGATAATACCTCATATCAAATGCAAAATCTCCATTAACGTATTGGCAAATGCTTATAGTTCTTTGCTGTCCGTCAAGCACTTCATATTCATCTGCTCCGCACTTTACCCAATACATAACATTCAAAGGGAAATCCTTTGTTACGGTATCTATTACTGCATCACGCTGTTTGTCTTTGTAAACAAACTCTCGCTGATACTTAGGTCTGATATTAAGCCTTCCATCCCAACCAACAACACCCTCTTCCTCGCTATCCTTATATCCTTCTACTAATTCTCTAATCTTAATCTTTCTTAATTCTATTTTCATACGGCATTTATTTTTTTAATTTCAAAATTATTCTTGCGTATGTTTCTTTTCCATTTAGTTTAAAACGATGTCCGTAATTTGGATTATCTTCTACGTATCTGTCAAGCCCAATTATTTCAAATTGTTCAGGGTTATATTTATCTAAAAATGTGATTGGCACTCCCATAACGCCATCATAATCCATTGGAATATCAGCAGTCTTTTTTACTTCTATGGCATCGTAATTGTCATACCTAGGAAAATCTTCGGGAATGTAAGTTTTATAAAGCACAATCTTTTCATGGCGTTTTTTATGGTCGAGATTAGTAAACCAACAAATGTTTCCCATACTTCGCCACTTTGTTCCGTCTTCCGTTTCCCAATATCTTGTTGCACGAGGCTCCGAATCAGCAGGCACAGTGAAAGACATATCTCCACTTTTGCAACCTAACCAAATTTTATTCTCCTTTATAAGTTTAAAAATCTCCTTATAAGTAATAGCATTCTGCGTTCCAATGATTAGAAACTTCTTTTCATACTCCATTAACAAAGCAATGTATTCACGAAATAGGGAAAATGGTGGATTTGTTACGACTATGTCGGCTTCTTTCAACAGTTCTATACATTCTTTGCTACGAAAATCGCCATCGCCTTGCAGTTCTTTTATGTCTAATTCGTTGTCATCAACTTTTTTATTTCCGTTTTTGTCGCCCTCGTAAACGATATAGACTGCTTTTTCGGTGTTTCCCTCGCTGAAAAGGTTAATATCTTGACTTTTATAGCAGGTTGCTATCAGCTTTTTCAAGCCTAAGTGTTCAAAGTTTAAGGAAAAATAACGGAAAAAGTTGCTTACGCGTGGGTCGTCGCAGTTACAGAGAATTGTTTTCCCCTTAAAGTGTTCTTTATAGTGGCGACACTCATTTTCTATGTCGGAAAGCTGTGTGTAAAACTCATCTGCCTTTGCTCGTTTTGCCTTGTGAAGATTGTCATTCTTTGCCATAATTTGTCGGTGTTTTTGACTTGAAGCCATAAACTCCGATTCGGGCAAAAGAAAAAGGCGTTACCGTTTTTATTGCTTATTAGAATTACAGGCTCCGCCAAGAACCTCACACGTATAATAAGCACAAAACGGTTCACGCCCTAAGACGCGAACCTTCAACTGCTTATTCTCTACGTGCATTTGAAATTTGGCGGATTTCGTAATTCGAGAATAAGAGCTTAAAGCTCAATATATTATTTTAATATTTTATCTTATATTTCTAATTCTTTATTTCTGTTTCTTGTTTTAAGGTTTTGATTTAGTGAAACAAAGGTAGAAAGAATTTTTCTTTTGACAAAATGAATCTCTCGCAAAGTGGCAAAACTCACAAATAAAGCCCACAATTTACACAAAACAACATCAGCAAAATGAAACGCCATTTCGCTACAACGAAACAAAGATTCAGTAAATTAAAACAAAGAAAGAAAAAATTACAAACGCGTTTTATTGAAATTAAAAAAGCGAGAGTGATTCTCGCTTTTTGCGTATTCGGACCCACCCCCCTCGCCAGGCTGGTGGAGTACCCCGAAGGGTTCCCCTAATTTGTACTTAAATAAGTAAAACTAGAAAAATAATAACTCCTGCACACCATGACATCAATACGGGGCACTCGTTATCATTCTCCTTAATTCGTTTGCAAAATTAGAAACAAATTTTTAATTTACCAAATCTTTGATTCTAAATTGCTTTTATTTGATTTTTAAAATTACAAAGGCGTTGGAGAAGTATTCCAAGCGCGTTGGAGAAACATTACAAGCACGTTGGAGAAACATTACAAACGCGTTGGAATGATTTGTTTCTTAAAAGGAAGGGATTAAAGTATCTTTCTTAATTCTTCAATATTAGGTAATGCTTTACGTAATCTTTCTGGCATATCCTTTGTTGCACGATAGGTTGCAACTCCCATAGGTTTTTCATAATCTCGTATCGCAAATTCAACAAATGATTGATTCATATCACGACACAATAATATGCCAATAGAAGAATTTTCATGAGGTTTCTTAACGTATGTATCAAGTGCAGATAAATATGTACTTAATTGCCCTAAATATGATGTACGAAATTTACCTGTTTTCAACTCAACAGCTACAAGGGAATTAAGTTCACGATTGAAAAATAGTAAATCTATGAACATTTCTTCTTCGGAAACTTCTATACGATATTGATTTCCTATGAAGATAAAGTCTTGTCCAAAGGTTAGTATAAATCTTTTGACATTATTTACTATGGCTTGTTCAAATACTCGTTCGTTTAAATCTTCATCTTGTGCATCTAATTGTTCTATATTTATAAAATCCAATAAGTATTCATCTTTAAATGAGTTTACTGCTTTTAATGCCTGATGTGTATTTGGCATTGTACTTATAAAATTGTTAGGAAGAGTTCCTTTATGATTGTACAAATCTGCTTTAAGATAATCTCTTAAAGTGTATTTACTCCAAAATCGTGTGGCAGATTCATGTATATAGAACAATCTTTCTTCTATTGTTTTTACTTTTGTTATGATTTCTATATGATGACTAAATCCTATAGCACAAAATTCCGACCAATTAAACACGTCAGCCATTGGCTGGCGTATTTCCATTAACAATAAATTTTCATCAAGCAATGAAGTAGTACTTGTTTTTAAGGTTTTGATTTCGTCAGCCATTGGCTGGCGATTTATAATTGGCGACCACTCTTCATAAAACAAACGCATATTTTTGATATTTGTAGCAGAAAATCCTCTTAATCCAGGCAATTCTTTTTGTAATTGTTTGCTAATAGTTTCTATTGCACCCTTTCCCCACACTGCATTTCTAGAATTTTCAGACACATATTTACCAATTCCATAATATAGCGATAATTGTTCTTTATTAACCAAAGAAGCAGCACGATATTGTCCTCGCAAAATCGCTTCTTTTATAATTTTTACTGCTTCTGTATATGTTTGAATATTAGTCATAGCATCATTTTTTAAACTAATGCAAAAATACTCTTTTTTTATTTATAACAATCCTGTTTTGTTTCTTAAATTAAAAAAGTCGGAGGCTTCGTTTTTGAAGCTCCGACTTTTTGTTTGCATTTTTTAGGGTTTATTATCCTTTGTATGCTATGGTTTCTATTTCTACTAATACTCCCATTGGTAATTTTTCTACTGCGTATGCTGCTCTTGCAGGCAACATTTCGTTGTAGTATTTCGCATATACTTCGTTCATTGCAGCGAAATCATCCATTGAGTTAAGTAAACATGTTGTTTTTACTACGTCTTTGAAGGTGTATCCTGCTTCTGTAAGTATTGCTTCTATGTTTTTAAACACTTGTTCTGTTTGTTCTTTTATTGTTTCTGGTATTTTACCTGTTTCAGGGTTTACAGGAATTTGTCCAGATATGAAAAGCATTCCGTTTCCTGCCAATATAGCTTGGCTATATGGTCCTATTGCTTTTGGAGCCTTGTCTGTGTTTATTACTTTATTCATATTATTATTTTTTTAAGATTATTTGTTTTGTTGCTTGTTTGTTTCCTTGTTTTATGTTCAAGAAATATACTCCGCTTTCAAAGGCGTCAAGGTTGATTACTTTGCCATTGATATTGCAGTTAGTTTCTTTAAGAATTTCTTGGCCTAATACGTTTGTGATTACAAGAACTTCTGCTTGCGCTTCTTCTGATGTGATTGTGATTTGACCTACTGTTGGGTTTGGTAACACGCTAAATTCAAATAAATCTGCTACATCTTGAAGTGAAGAGTAATCTTTTACATATATTGCTTTCTCCTCTGAGTATTCTGACGGACATTGGTCTAATTGTACTAAGACTCTATATGTGTAAGTAGCTTCTGTGGTTGGTGTTTCGCCAGGATAATTTCTTTCGTTGAAGTTTAATGATTCCCATGCTTGGTTATCTATACTTCTTTCCCAATCTATGATTGTACCTCTATAGCTGTTAAGTTTTAATTGTCCTGTTGAGTTTCCTAATGCTATTGTATCGTTGCTGATTGTTTCGCTTATAAATCCTCCTCTTGATATTTTAACATCTAAAAGTATTGTATTAGAAATATGTTCTACTACTCCGTTTGATGTAACTATTCTTCTATAATATGTACTGTCTGTTATAGCTTCTGGTTGGTAGTTTTGGTTTGTTGATTCTTGTGTTGCATTAACCCAACTTCCTGTTCTACCTTTTTGTTGCCATTGATAAGTGAAGTTTCCACGTCCTCCTGTTGGCTCTGTTCCTGTAAGAAGTTGTGGAGTTTCGCCTAAACAGAATGCTTGGTTAGAAGAAATTACGTTATTTTCGATTGCTGGGAAGGTAGTTGTAAAGTTACGTTTTGTACCGTATGCAGTTCCTAATGTAGTTGTTATGTACGCTTTGTAATAGTATGTTTGTCCTTCTGTCAATGTGTCAAGTGTTACATAATAGTAGCCTGCTGATACTGTATCGTTTTGAACAGACCAAGTGCTTTCTAATGTTAATTCGTTTTCTGAATCACTTGATACAACGAATCCTTTTTCTACGAATTCACCTTCGCCAAATCCCATTAGTCTTCCCACTAATGTTGCGTGAATTGAGTCAATTGCTGTTGCTGATTGTGTTAATACTGTTCCTAATCCGCTTGGAGTACTGAATTGTTTTATGCCTCCGTAAGAAATTCCTGATGAAGTTACTGCGTATGCTCTATAATAGATTATTGATGAACGTTCAAGGTCTGTTAATCCTACTGAGAAAACATCATCTGTTGAAGTTGATGCAACCGATGTTATGCTATCTTGTTCTAAATTGCCCAATGCGCTTTGGCTTAAACTCCATACTGCTCCACGTTCTGTGATTTCTCCATTTCCTGCATAAGTTATGCTTCCCCATACTGTTGCTGTTGTTGATGTAGTAGCAGTTGCAGAAACTGAGTCAGTTTTTACTGATGGTAGGTTAGACATAAAGTTAAATGTAATAACAGAATCGTTTAAGTATTGTATGCTTGTGATTGGTTTGTTGGTTGGTGTACCATTCATAAGTGTGTTTGCAGGGGTTGTTGTATTAGTAAAGTTTGTATTTCCTGATGATCCTGGGAATGGAGCATAAGAACTTTCTGTGTGTCCGTCATTTCCTGAAGCTGGAACTATGTACCATCCACGATTGTTAGGGCTTACGTTTATGTTGTTTTGACTATTGTATAACCAATTATCTATTCTATTTTGTTGTCCGTGGTAAATCAACATTCCTTGTCCAGGAATATAAGCATCCCATCTTGTTTTTCTTCTGTGTTCTATCATAAGGAATTCGTTATTGTTTCCTAAATCAATTTTATAGAACACTGCTGAATCGTTAATTGCTGGTAAATATAAATAATCTGCTGTTTCTGTAAGTTCAATTGGGTGAGCCCAGTTTGCAATGTGCTTTTCCATTCCTGTTAATCCCGCAGGTGTTGCAGAATTGTTAAGGTATGAACCTGATGACATTAAATCCCAATCTCCTGGAACTACGGCATCTCCACCTGAACCAGTATAGTCTGTGTCGTAAAAGTCAGGAAATCCTAATACGTGTCCGAATTCGTGGCAGATTGTTCCAATTCCGTCCATCACAACTGAATTTCTCTTTTCTGCTGAGCAAGAATATGGTCCAAAACGTTTGTTATCCTTTACTATATTAGGGTTTACGTTACTTCTATGTGGCCAAATTTCGTTATCAACACCAGTTGAAGACTCAGGAGTTCCTGCAAAAATAATGTGAACAGCATCTACATATCCGTTGTTGTCGTTATCGTAAATTGAATAATCAACATCTGGGTCAGCAGCTGCAAGTGCGTGTGCAACAAACCAATCTACATTTGCGTCTCCATAGGCATTGTTTCCTCCATAGTAGGCCATTGTATTTGGTAGCACATATGGACCAACAACATCTATATCCATAACGAATTGTTCGTTAGAATTATCTCTATAATAGTCTTTTACAGAACCTGTTCCATTGTAATTATCTTGACTTACTAAATCTACGAAGTTTTGATTTGTATAAGTGAATGGCAAATCGCTAAATCCTGCTAAGATAACTAACAATTTAACTGTTCCTATTGAAGGATATTTTGCATCATGATTGGCAGGTGCAGATGCTGGTGAGTTTTGTTTTTTCAATTCTATTTGAGATTCTGAATAGAAAAGATTTACAGGCAATGTTGCAAGAAATGCTATTTCTTCTGCTGTACGTTCATTTGCATTTGACGCAACATATTTTGATGCAACTAAATCTCCATTTGCATCTAACACACCATAAGTAAATACACCTTCGCTATTTCTTACCAAAGTGTATTGATCTAATGTTGTTGCCCAATTTACATATTCATCTCCACCAAGTACAAAAGTCAATGTTTTGCCATTTGGCTGACGAATTGTGATTGCTTGTTTGTTTGCTGGAATTGCAAACGCTCCTATGCTGATTAAAGCCATCAACATAAAGAGAGTAATCGTTTTTAAAAATCCTTTTCTCATCTTTTTTTAATTGTTTATTACTTTTTTTATTATTTCATCAATATTAGTTTAACTTCTTTAACTGCTTTTTCTTGGTTTTTATTTTCTATTCTTAAAAAATAAATTCCATTTGACAAGCCTGATAATGGCAAGTTTATCAATCGTTCTGAGGATTCAATGCTTGAAACTTTTCTTGCTTGTGAATCGAAAATTGTTATTAAAAGTTGTTGTTGTGTTGAGTTGTTTAAGTAGGATTCTCCTTTACTTGGATTAGGATAAGCAAAGTATGTTTCTCCGTTTTCTATGTCTGATAGAGAAACGTCTTGTATTACGTTTATTTTTAAAGTATCTGAGTAGGCTATTGGACAGTTATTTAATTGTACTGCTACTCTTAAATATACTGTATCTAAAAGACTTGGTTTGTAAAGCAAGTTTGTGTCGTGTTCTGATTGGGAAATAGTGTGCCAATTAAAGTCTTGGTTGGCTTCTTGCCAAAATAGGATTTCTCCAACGTGCGATTGAAGAGAAAGAGTGTCTATATCGGAACTCATCCATTCTGTTTTACCATTTATTTCACCACCTTTTGATTTCAATACTTTCATTTCCACAACATTACTTTCGCTTTTGATTGCAAAAGAGTAAACAATACGTTTGAATGATGTGGTTTCTGTAAGTGTTCCTACTAAATAGTTTTTATCATTTCCGTTTTCGTCAATATCTTCCCATGTTTGTCCTGCAACTTTTCTTTGCCATTGATAAGTAAAGTTGCCTTGTCCTGCCTCAGGTTGGCTACCTAAAATCATACCAAAGTCAGCTAATTCACAAAGTGTTGCTCCGCCTGTGATAACATTGTTTTCTATTGGTATAAAATCAGTTGTTGAATTCTTTTGTGTTGCGTATTTTATTCCTAATGCTGTTTTTACATAAACTCTGTAATAGTATTTTGTAGCTTGTTCAAGTTGTGTGATTTCGGTTGAAAAGGTTGTGAAATCTCCTTCGAAACTTACTACATTAGAGTTTATATCTGGGTTTTGTTCTGTTGAATAACATACTCCATATTCTATAATAGGAAAATCGCCTTCTGTCAATTTTGAACCTCCTACTGTCATAGAGTTAAGGGTTATATTGCTTGCAGAATTTGTTTTAATCAATGGTTGTCCATCTACCGTGGTCAAGTTTTGCACGTTTCCATAAACCGTGTCAGACCCTGAGATATAGATTGCTTTATAATAGTGGGTTTTTCCATAAGCTAAGTTTTCGACAACTGCCATAAAGCTATCGGCAACAAATTCGTTTGCTTCGAATAATTGCTTTGTAGAGAAGTCTTGTAAAGTGTCTATTGCAAAACCTTTAAATTCGTAATCAAGCAGACCTGCATATACTTCTACTCCTTTAATCTTGTAAGAAATATTTGTTAGTTTTATATTTTCAAGTGCAGTTTCGACAATAGCTGCTGTATCTGGTATCATAAATCGAAAACGTATGCAGTGGTCAGTTGTATCTCTTGTAATTTGTGTGATAGGTTTGTTTAAAGTAGCGCCAGACCAAAGGATGCTGTTTGGCATTGAATAATCTGTAAAGAAATTATTAAATTGTTCAGAAGGGAATACGTCATTTACCAAAGTAGCTTCGCTATCGTCCCTATCAGCCTCCTCAATATCGTATCTTTGATATGCTGGATTGGAATTTATATCATAATCGCCTCTTCCCTTTACATGATATATCAAACCACCATCGTTAGGTATATAAGCATCCCAAGAAATACGTCTTCTGTTTTCAAAAACAAAAAACTCATCCTCAATAGGCGTTGTAATAACGTACGCTCTATTGCTATCCATTAACGAAGGCAAAACATATTCTCCCGCAATCTGCAATGTATCTAACTGCAACCAATTCAATTTATACTTTTCATAAGCTGTGAAAGAGGCAGGTGTGTTACTGTAATTATTGTAACTACCCGACGCCATTATACTCCATTTATTTATTGCTGTGGCTTGTCCTCCTGAACCTTCATAATCAGTATCGTATAAGTCGGGTAAGCCTAACACATGCCCGAATTCATGACATAGAGTACCAATTCCGTCCATTCCAGCACCCATCATTTCGGCTGAACACGAATAATCTTTTAGTCTTACCCCGTCAAATTCTATATCAAAGGTGTCTGACGGATAGAAACTCCAACGATGTGGCCATATTGCACTTTCTTCTCCTGTGGAAGCTTCGCCCGCTCCTGCAAAAATAACGTGAACAGCATCCACTATTCCGTCATTATTTATATCAAACTGAGTAAAATCTACGTCATCGTTAGCTAAGGCACACGCTTCTGCAATCATGCCCTTTGGATTTATGTCAGAAAAATTAGGACCTGTTGCTCCGTAATATGCAACTGGCTGAGATAAAAGATAAGGCCCTGCAACGGTTGGATTTAAATTTAGTTGTCCAAAAGAAACATCATGATAATAGTCTTTAACACTTCCAGTAGCGCCATTTCTATCATAACCCGGTTGAGAAAGCAATGAATCAAAATCTGCTTGTTGGTAAGTGAACAATCTATCTGAAAAAGACACTAAAATAATCAATAGATTATTATCTCCTATTGTAGGAAAATTAGTTTCTATCTTTGTAAAAGGCGCTCTTTTCTCCGCAATTTGTTCAGCAGAAAAGGAAAGTCTTTTATCTATTGTACTTAAAAATTCATTTTCCGCCTTAGTTCGTTGATTTTGATTTGAAGCGATGTAATTAGAAGGCACTAAATTGCCGTTCACATCTTTGTAAGCATAACAATAATCCCCTCTCCCATTCAATAAAAGCGTGTATCCGTCAAGAGTACGTCCAAAATTCACACATTCATCCCCTATTAAATAGAAATTTAACAATCTTGTATCGGATTGTTTCTTTGATTTCATTGTAGTATCGGCCGGCACAGCAAATGCTGATGTTGAAAAAACAAGTGCAATCAATAAAATTGCTAAAAAATTTATCGTTTTAGGTGTATTTTTTAACACTTTTCTCATTTTCTATCTTTATAAATTACATTAAGCCAGCAAAATTACAAATAAATCTCGGTTTTCAAACAAAATTTCCTTTGATTTTTTAAAATAAATCAAAGGAAAAATTCAATAAAGCATAAAAAAAGGCAATCCTTTCTAAGAATTGCCTTTTCAATATTTTATGTTTTATTCTTACTTACTAACAACAAATTTCTTTGTTTGTTTTTCACCATTAACGCTCAAAGTATAGAAATATGTTCCGTTTGCCAAGTTAGCAGTGTTTACATCAACAGAGTAAGCAACACCAGCAGTTTGGTTTCCTTGTTCCATATTCATAACTACTCTTCCCATTAAGTCTGTAATAACTATGTTAACATTACCAGATTTGTTTAAAGAATAAGATATTGTTGCATTGTTAGCAGCTGGGTTAGGATAAGCATTTAATGAAGATGTTACTGTAAGTTCTTCAGCTAATGAACGAGTTGAAGCATCTCCTACTACCATGTGGACAAGTGGAGTTCTGTAATCAACATATTCAGGGAAGAAGAATTCACCACCCCAACCATTTTGTGCAGCTGCTGGAAGACCAGGAGTGAATATTAACATCAATGAAGTATAGTAGTTTGTACCAGGTCCAAATGTTCCTAAACCAGGATTATCAGAAGCAATCATAAATCTACCGTTAGAAGCCATTCTGTAACATGCATAGTAAGTTTCTCCAGGAACTAATTCAACACTGTTTTTGAAAGGTAAATAGATAGAGTGGAATTGATCAGGAGTTAAAACATCTGTTTTATCTGGATCTCTGAATAAACCATCGTTTAAGTCTGTTGATTGAAGTGTATAAACTTCTGATTCAACTGGAACATCCCAAGCATCAACAACTTCTACGATAAGAGCATCCATAGATGCTGCTTCCCAGTCAATTTTTCTTAATTTAGATATAATTTGTGCACCAGCTTGACAAACATCACCAGCAGGAACAACTTCAACTCCGTTTAGGTATAAATCTCCGTTTGTTTCATTTGCAGTGTAAGGAATACAAACTTCGTAACCTGCTCTATTGTAAGCAGCATTGTCAGTCAAGTAAATATTTCCACCAGAGCTCATCAAACCATATTTAAATTGGCCAAAAGATCCTTCGATAAGTAGATTTCTACCTCTTGACCAACGATATGATCCGTTTAATGCAACATCTGCATCAACAACATTATAATATAGTGTATCATCTAATGCAACTTCTTCGTCAGCAGTAGCAGAAACAATTTTTGATAAAGCAGCATAAGTTCCTACTCCATTCATTC
Source organism: Candidatus Onthomorpha sp. (assembly GCA_045644685.1). Lineage (GTDB taxonomy): Bacteria > Bacteroidota > Bacteroidia > Bacteroidales > P3 > Onthomorpha. The sequence continues at coordinate 5,649 of JAZRHI010000019.1, read as the reverse complement.
CAATAGGACCAGCTGTTGCTTCATTAGTGTCAGCTATAAGTTGAACATTTCTTCTCATAGCAAATAAAGTATCATTACCTGTAACTCTTTCAACAGTTTTAACAGTTGTGTTTTTTAATTCAACAGGTTGAGAAACATGTGAAGAAACAAATGTGTAAACATCTTCGCTTGTTTCATCTTGTGCAAATTCTATTGAATAATATTCATTTTGTAAAACTGCATCTGGGTAGTCTGTTGCACCAGTGTTTTCAACTTCAACAGCATAGATAACAGGGTCAGGAGTAACAACAGCAGGTATTGAGTGATATGCACCTGTGCAGTATTGATTATCGATAAGGTCCATTCTCGCAGCAGGAGCTTCTTCCCAAGCTATGTCATCTATAAACCAGAAATAAGAGTGTGGTTGATCAGCATTTGCTGGTGAAGTATATCTGAAACGGATATAAGTAAGTTGATCAGCAGTTGCTCCAACAGAGTTTGCATTTAAAGTACCTTTTGGTAAAGTTACTCTCTTGCTTCCCCAGAATGCGTCGTTAGCATTCATTTCAAGACCTCTAACGTTAAATTCTAATTCATCATAAGTAGAGAATGTTGGGTCATTACTCCATTCTATGTAGTAACGATCAGAATTAAATCTCATCATAGCTTGGTTGAAATAAACGTCGATAGCATTTTTTTCAAAACCAACGATAGGGTTAGCTACTTGAACATAACAATTCATTGCTCCTGTAGCTGTAAGACCTTCGTTTTCGATAGTTAAAAGGTCCAAATAAGCAAATCCGTTATTCCAAGTTGGGTTAAGGTACTCTACATCTTCTGTAAACATCCACCAACCTTGATCTATGTTTCCGTTAGAGTCAACAATACCTAACCAAGTGTTAAGTACATCTCCTTGTAAACCGAAAAGAGAGTTTGTGTCTGGTTGATGATTCCATCCCCAACCTGGAACGCCGTGTCCTTCAACTGTTCCGAATGAATAATCAGAAGAGTTAGAGAAATCACATAATAATTCCATTTCACCATCTTTTGAAGGTAATGTAGCTTTTTTACCTTTCAAAACCTGTTTTTCTATTGAAGAAACAGGACTTTTTTGCATTTGTCTATTGCTCATTTGCATACCAACTTGAGCGAACAAGCCAGTAGTAGAAAGCAATAACGCTAACGCTAATAATGTTCTTTTCATTTTTTAATTGTTTTTTGTTTGTAAGTAATTTATTATTTTTTCACTTTTTATCGCTTGCAAATATACTACTTTTGTTAGTATCTACAAACATTCTAAGAGATTTTTTGTTCATTTTTTGTTAAAACAACAGTGATTTATTATTACCTTTGCACCTAATAAAGAGAAAAAAAACGTAAATCATAGAACATGAAAATACATTTTATTGCTATTGGAGGCAGTGCCATGCATAATTTAGCCATTGCCCTAAAACTAAAAGGATTTGAAGTAAGCGGTTCTGACGATGAGATATTTGAGCCAGCAAAATCAAGATTAGAAAAACATTCCCTATTACCTACAGAAATAGGTTGGAATGCCGACAATATAGACAACACAATCGATGCAGTAATACTTGGAATGCACGCAAAAAGCGACAATCCCGAACTCTTAAAAGCAAAAGAACTTGGATTAAAGATATATTCCTATCCAGAATACCTTTACGAAGCAAGCAAAAATAAAACAAGAATAGTAGTAGGTGGCAGTCATGGAAAAACGACTATTACAGCCATGATTCTACATGTAATGCAAAATTTAGGCATTGAAACAGATTATATGGTAGGAGCAAAACTTGAAGGCTTCGATGTAATGGTTAAGATGAGCGATGCGCCATATATGGTATTAGAAGGCGATGAATATCTCTCTTCCACCTTAGATCCAAGACCAAAGTTTCACCTTTACCAACCAAACGTCGCAATCATTAACGGCATTGCATGGGATCACATAAACGTATTCCCAACCTTTAATATATATGTAGAACAATTCAAAACATTTGCCGACAAAATAACAGAGAATGGCAGTTTGGTGTATTTCCAAGACGATGAAAACATTTGCAATATCGCAAACACAGCAAGAAAAGACATAAATAAACTTCCATATAAAGAAATTGCTCACAAAATAGAGAACAACCGCACAATAGTCCTAAGTGAAGGCAAAGAATATCCATTGCAAATTTTCGGAAAGCATAACCTTATCAACCTAAATGCCGCAATGACAGCATTAGAGCAAATAGGCGTAAAAAAATCTGACTTCCTTACAGCAATCCAATCTTTCAAAGGAGCATCTAAACGATTAGAAATAGTTAAAGAAAACAAAGAGCAAGCCTTTTATACCGACTTTGCACACTCCCCTTCTAAACTACATGCCACTGTTGAGGCGATGAAAACTCAGTATGGCGAAAGAAAACTCACTGCTTGCATGGAATTGCACACCTTCTCTTCACTCACAAAAGAATTTCTAATACAATACAAAGGCTGTATGCAAGCTGTTGATACAGCAGCAATATATTTCAACTCCCATGCCTTAGAATTAAAACGTCTTCCTAACCTTAACAAAGAAATGATTTACGAAGCCTTTGACAAAGAAGGCTTACAAATCTTCACAACTAAGGAAGAAGTTTACAATTTCATAAAAGCAAACAGTCAAAACGGAGAAAACATACTTATGATGAGTTCGAGCAATTTTGGAGGCTTGGGCTTAAAAAATCTTGCAAACGAAATAATAAAATAAATAAAAGAAAAAGACAATGGCAAAGTTTAAAATAGGCGATAGAGTAAAGTTTTTAAGTTCAGAAGGCGGAGGAATAATAAAAGGATTCTCCGCAACCAATGTAGCAAACGTAGAAGTAGATGGATTTGAAATACCAACATTAGTTTCAGACTTAGTTTTAGATTTCTGTGAAGACAAAGCAGGACAATTCTTCTGCACAAAAGAAAAAGAAACTCACCAAGAAATAGAAGAAAAAGAAACACACACCACAACATATTCCGAAGACGATAGAATAAGTCCGTTGTATCTTTCTGCGATTGGAAGAAAACAAGAAGAAGGAACATACCTTTGCTTTGTACCAGAGGACCAAAAATGGTTTATATCGGGAGATATAGATGTATATTTAGTAAATAATTCACAAAACCGCATAATCTATTCCATACTTCTTTTAAACGAAGACGGATTTCAATCAGAAGACTTTGGCACATTAGAAAAAATGGAAAAAATCCTTTTAGACACAATCTCACGCGAGCAAATCAGCAAATGGGAAAAAGGAGTTATACAAATACTCTTCCATAACGACAAAGACACTAAGGTATTGATGCCTTGCAACTGCGAATTAAAACTAAGAGGAAGCAAGTTTTTCAAAGAAGGTTGCTATGTTGAAACAGGATTTTTTAGAGAAAAAGCCCTTATGTACGAAATTTGCAAAATGAACACCATAAGTAATTTTGTACAAACAAGCATTGTGAAAGAAGAAGACAAAGTAACAAAAGAAGAAAACATTGTAGTAAACATTGCAAAACGCGCCTACACAAACACCTTCCTTGACAAACACATGATAAACTCCAACACCGCAGAAATAGACCTACATATCGGAGAATTAGTTGAAGACTATTACCTTTTGGAGAACGAACAAATGCTAAAAATCCAAGTAGAATACGCACGCAAATGCCTAAACGAAGCAATAATTCAAGGATTGAGCAAAATAATCTTCATACATGGAGTTGGACAAGGCGTATTAAAATCAGAACTAATAAAAGAACTAAACAAATATCAAAACATTCACCACTTCGATGCCTCAATGGCAAAATACGGAGTAGGCGCAACAGAAGTTTATATAGGACAAAACAGATAGCACTCCATGAAATTCCTTTACTATTGCAAGGCAAGCCTCATGCTTTTAAGCCCTCACGCTTGGTGTGTAAAGAAACGACAAATGTTTCTAAACAAATACTACACCAAGTACAACACAATAGACTTACATTTCCGCTGCAACTACTACAATAAGCTAAAAGAAACAAAAGCACTTTCAGAAAAAGCAACCCAAATTTCACACCACAAATTAAAAAACTCCAAATTCTCAAAAGTTTACTTCTTCGACACACACGAAATCCTAAGATACTTTCCCAAACACCTAAAATGGATTTTCAAAGCAGGAGACATAACCGAACTACAACCAGAACCCACAATAGTAAAAAGCCGTCCTATTGGCGAAGACAACGAAAACTCTATCCTATTAAAACTAAATAAAATCAGACATTTCGTTTTCGTGCACGACAAAAGGAAATTTCAAGATAAAATTCCACACATCCTTTTCCGAGGAGCAGCTCACGGCAAACCCAATAGGCAAAAATTCATAGAAATGTATGTAAATCATCCTATATGCGACGTAAAAGACACAGCAAAAGACTCAATCAATCCGAAAGAATGGCAAAGCAAACACATAAGCCTTAAAGACCAATTACGATATAAATACATTATGGCAATAGAAGGCAATGATGTAGCAAGCAATCTTAAATGGATTATGTCTTCTAACTCAATAGCCGTTATGCCTCGCCCAAAATACGAAACATGGTTCATGGAAGGATGTCTAATTCCTAACTATCACTACATTGAAATAAAAGACGATTTTAGCGACTTAATAGAAAAAATCACCTACTACGAAAAACATCCTAACGAAGCATTACAAATCATTAGAAACGCGAACGAATACGTCAAACCATTCAAAGACAAAAAACGCGAAAAACTAATTGCCTTATTAGTAATGACGAAATACTTTCAAAAAACGGGACAACTTTAAAAGCAGTCCCGTTTTTACATTTTCTAACTCTTAGCTTTATTTTTTTAAACCTAAGAAATAATTTTTTAACTCTTAGGATTATTTTTCTAACTCTTAGCTATTCCACAATCAATTTCTTTTTCACACTTCCCTTTGCAGTGTTTATCTTCACAACATAAGAACCAGCCGAAAGATTGCTAATATCTATTTCCTTCTCAAAATAATTTACGTCTTTTTCTATTAACATTTTCCCAACCATATCAAAAACTTGAATGCTATTTATCGTGTAATGACTCATTACCTTAAAATAATCCTTTGATGGATTTGGCATTAAATAACACATCTTTTCCAATTCCACCTCTGGAATCGACTGTTCACTTCTTGGAATCATAATAATAGGCACCATAGCAATATAAATATTTTGCCAAAGAGTATAAGCAGGATCATCAGCAAAGTTTACCCATTGCCCTTCGTGTCTTAAATATTTTGAATCAGAAAAAGAACATAAAGGAATATTATCCTCAGGACCATAATCTTTAATCATATCAAAATACTCATCAACCCAGCCATACATACTTGGATGATTTGTTGGACGAAATGTTTCAGAATACCACTCACCTGTTAGAGAATCTTTTAGATAATAATACAATTGAGGCCAAGGAACCATGCCTGCATAAATCGTATCATAATTAAGTCCGCATTGAATAGGACCTCCATTAGCAAAAATAGAATCTCGCAAACATGGACTATAAACACTGCAAGTGTGATACATATAAAAATAACTTGAACCATACATAGGTACATCAAAAGCTATCTTAAATTCATTTATATTAGTGAGAGCCCCATAATCTCTTTGCGGGAAATAATACGTATTCCATCCATC
>JAZRHI010000018.1:0-42759 GCA_045644685.1 Candidatus Onthomorpha sp. | reverse complement strand
TAGACCTTAGCAATATGTCAAGCGGAGTTTACTACATAAGACTAACAACAGACACAACAATCAGCACACAAAAATTGATAGTTGAATAACCCTCAACAATCAAAAAAAACAAAGGACAATTCTTTCAAAGAGTTGTCCTTTTTTTTCTTAGGATTAGAAAAATTTTCCTTAGCTTTATTTTTCTAAATCTAAGAAAAAACTTTGTCAAATAATAATCTTTGATATAGAACTATTCAAAGCAGTCAATAAAGGATTAAATTCAGGAGTCTATTTCGTAAAAGCAGGAAACAATCCAACAAAGAAAGTTGTTATAATAAAGTAATATATAAGTATTTTACGATTTTCTAATATTAAAGTCGGAGGTTATTTTTCTTAATCTCCGACTTTAATATATTTTATTCAATAATGGCAGATTAACTCTTTATTGTAAAAAAAAATTTATAAAAATTTTAATTTATTAAAAAAAAGAAATATCTTTGCGACTTTAATTTTATTTTAGTATTTATTAAAACTTAGTAGTTATGAAAAGATTATTATCTTTTGCTATGGCAATCATCTTTGCGATGCAATTATTTGCACAGCAAGATTCAGTGTCCATAGGAACAGGGTCCACAACAACTAGTATTGGGCCTGTACCCGGTTATTATGGTAATCACCGTGCGGTACAATTGTATTCTTCTTGGGAATTGAATATGCCTCAAGGAGGAGTAATAGAAGCCATATCCTTTGAACTTGGAACAGTAGGAGGAAGTGGTTCTAACAGACAAGTGCGTATTTATATGAAAGAAGTAGCAGATACAACTCTGCCTACGTCTATGACTATAAATGAACTTGCCAATGATGCGTTTTTGGTTTACACCTCTCCAACAGCAGGGGAAGCTTGCGTATCTAACGAATGGTATAGATTCGAATTACAAACTCCTTTCGTTTATTCAGGAGTAGGAAGTTTGTATGTATTCCTAGAAGGTGAAGGTTGTGCATCTGACGGAGGCTGTGAAGTGAAAGTAAAATACACAGCAGGAACAGGCAAAGGTTGGGTTAAATGTTGGGATACTACAACTCCAAGTTTAACAACACCTATTGCAAATACTAATACTCACAGAACAAACACAAGATTTTTCTATACAGGAATTCCAGAAGATTATTGCTATCCAATTGCAGACTTGTTATTAACTACAAGTACAGAATCAGTAGATTTAACTTGGACAAGCGATAACACTAATTTTGAAATACAATATAAATTAGAATCTGAAACATGGGAATCAGAAAACGTTGTAACAGTTTATTCAACTACAACATCTGCAACAATAGATGAACTTTTACCTGCAACATATTATACAGTAAGAGTAAGAGCTGTATGTGATGGAACAGAAAGTATTTGGATGACAGCAAACTTTAAAACAAATTGTCCAGTTATAACAGAACTACCTTGGACAGAAACTTTTGAATCTGCTTGGGTTGATCCACATCTTCCTGGTACAATATCTGCTCCAAATTGTTGGATAAATATCAATGGAGATGGAAGTTCTACATATTACACTAAATCTTCTACTGCATACGAAGGTAATGGAGTTTATATGTATGGTTATGGTTCAGCTTCTTCTACTTCTACAAGTTATGCTAATAAAGATTGGTTTATTACTCCTGTTATAGAACTTACAGGTGCAGAAATGCTTTCTTTCTATGCAAAGAAATCTTCTACTTCTTATTCTCCTGAGTTAAGAATATATGCTCTTGATGTTGCAACAAATGGAGATATGCTTTCGGCAGCAGATACTGTAAACTTTATTCTTATTGATTCATTAGCTGATCTTACTACTACATACGTTGATAGGGAAGTTTTACTTTCTGATTTAGAAGGTGAATATAGATTGGCTTTTGTTAGAAATAAAACAATTGCTCATGGTGCTGTTTATTTCGATAATGTAAAAATTTCACTTGCTCCTTCTTGCGAAAGAGTAACTAATTTGGTAACAACAGAGGTTACAGAAAACTCTATTTCTTTAGCATGGGAAGGAGCAGATGGTACTGCCTCTTATAAATTATATTATAGAACAACATCAACTCCTGAATGGACTGTAATAGAAGATATAACAGATAACTATTATACTTTAACAGATTTGACATCTGCAACATCTTATACTATAAATGTAACAGCAGTTTGTGATGATGGTATAGAAACAGGATTTATTTTAGCAGGAAATCTTGTTGTTGCAACAAATTGCCAAACATACCCAGTGCCATTCTTAGAAGATTTTGAAACATATCCAGCTGGTACTTCAACTACTTGTTGGAGAGAAGCGCAATGTACATGGGATTCTGTTCAAGCAGGTGCTCCTTTATATGGTTATTCAAATGCTTGGGCAACAAATACTAATGTTTTAGAAGGACCTCACGCAAAGATTAACAATTATAGTAACACTAAAAGAGATTGGTTAATCACTCCAAATATTGATTTAGGAGATGGAAGCACAGAATACGACTTAGCTTTTGATATAGCATACACAGATTTTGGTAATTCAGATCCTGTAGACTCTTATTGCTCTCAAAGATTTGGTGTTATTGTTTCTTTGGACGGTGGTTCTTCTTGGGATTTTGAAAATGCTATACTTTGGACAACAACTCCTACAGAAGGAACTAACGAAAGAAATATAACAGACCTTACAAACCTTGCTCAAAGAATAAAAATCAATTTATCAGAATTAGGTTATACAGGTGTAGTTAGAATAGGTTTCTATGCAGAAAGCCTTGTTTCTGGTTGCGACAACGATATTCACATCGACAATGTTGCAGTTCAAGAACATGTTGATTGTGGTGATATGGTTGGAAATCCTCTTGTAAGTGCAAATTCTTCATCTTCTGTTGTAATGTCTTGGAATGATGAAGAGCATATGGCAGCAACAGGTTGGATTGTTTCTTATGTAGAAGGTACTACTAATGATGACCCAAGTAATGCTACAACAATAGAAGTTCCTTACGGAACAGAAATGCCTTATGTAATAGAAGGATTAACAGAAGGTGAAACTTATACTTTCAGAGTTCAATTTGATTGTGGTGGTGGTTGGTCTGGTTCATCTACTGTTACATTACCAGAAAGTATGGATATGTTTGCAACAATTCCTTATTATCAAAACTTTGAAGATTTAGATGAAAATACAAATTGGACAATTACAAACAATTCTTACGTTAATAGATGGTTTATAGGTGATCCTGCAAACGTTGCAGAAGAAGGTAATATGTTGTATGTAAGTAATGATTCATTAGGAGTAAACTCTATTTATTCAAACGCATACGCTACACCTTCTGTAGCATCTTATGTATTCGCAAGTAGATTATTACAATTTGACGAAAACTTAGCATACGAAATTTCTTTTGATTTCAAAGCACAAGGGGAAGGTGATTATGACTTCATTAAGGTTGCTTTAAGACCTTGGGATGAATCTTATGTAGGAATTACTGGTGCACCAACTTGGACAGGTGCAGGAACTGTTCAAGAAGGATTTGAATATGTAGGAGGTGTTGCTAAATTTAACCTTGATACAACAGGTGCAAGAGGAAGTATTATTGTTGATGGAGCAGTTGCTAATAATTCATTACAACAATTAGTTTTCGCTTGGAGAAATGACGGTAGCGGTGGAGTTGCCTCTGTAGTAACAGTAGATAATATATCAGTAGAACCAATTAATTGTATTGCTCCTGATGGATTCTCATTAGCAGAAGATGGAAGACAATTAACATCTCTTACTTTTGATGTAGATACTCGTTCAGGAGATACTTGGGAAATTCAATATCAAGAATATTCTGATACAGTATGGCAATCAGTATTTTCAACTGATACAGAAGGAATAGAAGTTTCTAATCTTCTTCCAGGAACAATGTACAGATTTAAAGTTCGTTCTATTTGTGAAGGTGAAGAATCTCATTTCACAAGCGAATTGTTATATCAAACACTTTGTCCTATCATATCTGTTACAGATGAAGAACCATTTGAAGAAGATTTTGAACTTGCAAATTGGTTCCGTTTAGGAAGTGTAACTTCGCCTAATGCTTACGCTCCAATATGTTGGGAAAATGTTGATGCAGGTTCTACATCTTATAGATGGGCAAGTTCTACAACAGAACCTTATTCTGGTGAAAAATATGCTCAACTTTACTTAACAACAACAACAGCTGTGGATTGGTTGATTACTCCTATATTTGATTTAGCAGGAACAGAAACTTTATCATTCTTTGCAAAACATACATTAACTGCTGCGGATGCTCAAAGTGCTATCAAGATAATGTATTATAGTGTTGATGAAAATGGTGATATGAGTTCTACTGCTGACACTGCTTTATTTGTTAGTTTAGAAGATAAAAACTTAACAAACACATACGCACCTTATGATGTTTCTTTGGCAAGTTTGGGCGCAGGTCAATATCGTTTAGCATTCCTTGTTTCTCAAACTGCACCAACATCTCACTATATTAGAATAGATGACGTTAAAGTAGCAAATATTTCTTGTCCTCGTCCAGGTGGAAATGTAGTTGTTTCAGGGGTAACTCCAAATACTGCAACAGTTTCTTGGACAGATGAAACTAATACAGCATGGAATGTTTACTATAAAGCAGAAGAAGATTCAACATATCAAATGGTTTCTTCTACTGAAACAACAGTTGAATTACCAGATTTAACATCTCATACTTATTATGAAGTTTATGTAGTCGCAAGTTGTGGTGATGAAGAATCAGAACCAACAGTAATTTCTACATTTATGACTTCTTGTGATTATATAACAGAACTTCCTTTCTTTGAAGGGTTTGAAGATGTTTTCGTTACAGAAGGTTTAAGTAATGCAGCAGCACCTGCTTGTTGGTTAAACTACAATGGAGGGTATTCTACATCTTATATTTGGCAACGTACAACAACAGCATCGTCTGTTCATGAAGGCGGAGCATCACTTTATTCTTATGCTACATCAACTTCACCAGGAAATAATGATTGGATTGTAACTCCTGTTATATCTAACGAAGGTGGAGCAATAGTAAGATTTTTTGCAAAAGTTTCTTCAACAACATCAGTACCGGGAATAACACTTAGATACTTAGACGTAGCAACTTATGGTGATGTTACAGGACTTGCAGACACAGCAAACTTTGTAACAATAGGTACAATAGATGGTTTAACTACAACATTTGCTGAATATGAATATATACTTGCTGATTTACCAGCAACATATCGTTTAGCATTTGTAAGACAAGATGTAGTTAGTACAAGCATTTATATGGATAATTTATCTATAATAGAAATACCTACATGTTTCAGACCAGCTCCTGCTTCTGTTGAAGTAAGCAATATTACACAAACAACAGCAACAGTTGCTTGGACAGATTCAGATGAAAACAACACTACATGGACTGTTTACTACAAAGCAAGTGCAGATGAAGAATACTTATCAGAAACAACAACAGAAACAACAGTTGAATTAACAGATTTAATCCCAGGAGAACCTTATCAAGTTTATGTAACAACTGTTTGTAGCGATGGTTCTGAATCAGATGCAACATATACAAAATCATTCTATACATTACAAGAAGCTACAGAATTGCCATATACTTGCGATTTCGAAGAAGAAAACGAAAGCGAGTGGATGATAAAGAATGGAACAATAGTAAATCAATGGCATATAGGAACACCATCAGGAGCAACAAGCAACTCTCTATTTATTTCTAATGATAATGGAACAACAGCAACTTATGCTCACTCTGCATCTGTTGTAGTGGCGGAAAAATTATTCCAATTAGGAGCAACAGATTCTGTAAGAATTAGTTTTGACCTTACAATAGGAGGAGAATCTTCATACGACTACTTAAAGGTTTATTGGTTACCTGCCGATACAACTTACTTACCAGCAAGCACTGCATACTATGGAAATAGTGGTTATGTTAATAATGTGATAATGAATAATTACACAGGTACTTCAAACTATCGTTTTGTTAATTTACTTTCTGAAACTCAAAATATGAGTGTTACATTAGAAAACAATCCAAATGAATTAAGAAAACTTGTATTTGTTTGGAAGAATGATGGTAGTGGAGGAAACCAACAAGGAGCAATTATTGATAATATAATGATTGAACCAGTAGGAGAAGAAATCACTTGTACAAAACCTGTGGAAACATCGGTAGTTGCATCAGAAGTAACAGCATCTTCTGCAACAATTTCTTGGCAAGACAATGATGAATCACACTCTGCTTGGAATGTATATTACAAAACAGAAGCAGAAGAAGAATATTCTGTGATTTCTGCAAGTGAAACAACTATTGAATTTACAACTCTTGATCCAGCTACAGTTTATAGCGTATATGTAACAACAGATTGTGGAAGTGGAGACGAGTCAGATCCTACAGATACAATAGTATTTATGACAGAATGTTTAACAGTGGACGAATTCCCATATAACGAAGGCTTCAACTCAACAGCTATTCCTTGTTGGTCAACAGTTCCAGTTAATCAAACTTATAATTGGGCAATAGCTGCAACTTATCAAGGAGATGTTGCACCGGCAGAAGGCGAAGCTTTTGCTATCTTTAAAAATATTTCAAGAGGATCATCTGCAAGATTGACTTCTCCAATATTTGACTTGACTTCATTAACTAATCCTACTTTAGATTTTGTCTATATAGCAAAAAGGTGGTCTTCTGATTTAGATGAATTAAAAGTTCAATACAGAACAAGTGCAGAAGAAGAGTGGGTAGATTTAGTACACTACAATACAGAAGAAACTGCTTGGTCACAAAAAACAATTACTTTACCTAACCCAAGTGCAACATATCAAATAGCATTCCTTGGAATTTCTAACTATGGATATGGAGCTGCAATAGATAATGTAGTAGTTTATGATGCAGAACAAGGCGGTACAGACCCAGATCCTGAACCAGAACCATGCGATGCACCAACAGCACTTTCAGCAAACAACATCACAGAAACAACAGCTGAAATCACATGGAACGGCACAGCATCTACATACGAATTCAAATTAAACGGAGACGAAGCAGAAACACTTACAGCTACAACAAAAACATTAACAAGCTTAACAGCATCAACAACATACACAGTAGAAGTAAGAGCCGTATGCGAAGACCAAACATCTGATTGGGTAACAACAACCTTCACAACATTAGCAGAACAAGGCGGAGAAGACCCAGAACCAGAACCATGCGATGCACCAACCAACCTTTCAGCAAGCAACATCACAGAAACAACAGCTGAAATCACATGGAATGGCACAGCAACTACATACGAATTAAAAGTAAATGGTGGACAAGCAGAAACACTTACAACTACAACTAAGTCATTAACAGGCTTAACACCAAATACAGCTTACACAATAGAAGTAAGAGCAATCTGCGGAGAACAAACATCAACATGGGTAAGCACAAACTTCACTACATTAGAACAAATCATAATAGTAGAAGGCGAAGTAACAACAAGCCCAGCAACAGAAGTAGGCAACACATCAGCAACCTTGAATGGAGCCTTAGTAAACGCAGGAAACTCTGAAAACTACACAGTAGGCTTTGCACTATCAACAACAGCAGACTTCACATTAGAAGATGCAGGAGTACAAAACGTAGTAGCAACACTTACAGGTAATACATTCAGCCAATCAGTAAACGACTTAGTAGAAGGACAAACATACTTCTATCGTGCATACATCACAAACGAAGCAGGCACAGCATACGGAGCAGTAGAAACCTTCACTTTATCAGGCTTAACTGACGCAATGGCAAACACATTACAAGTAAGCGTATATCCAAACCCAGCAACAACACAAGCAACCTTGAAATTAGCAGGATTACAAACAGACGCTAAGATAGTAATCAGCGACTTACAAGGAAGAATATTAAGTCAAGAAGAAATCAGTGCAAGCACAACAACTTACACAATCGACTTGAACAATATTGCAAGTGGAGTTTACTACATCAGAATAGTAGCTGACGAAACAATCAGCACACAAAAATTGATAGTTGAATAACATTTAACAATCAAATAACCCAAAAGAGCGACTCAAACAAAGAGTCGCTCTTTTTTTTCTTTGATTTAGAAAAATATTTCTTTGTTTTATTAAATTTTTTCTTTGTTTTATTAAATTTTTTCTTTGTTTTATTAAAATAAATCAAAGAAATATTTTTATATTTGCCGTTGTAATTATTCTGTAATAAAAAATAAGGTGTTATGAAAAAAATAATATTTATTTTGTCGTTATTGATTACAATGCAAATTTCGGCACAAACAGAAATCGTTATTGGAAATCTTAATTCAAATCAAACCTCGCAAGAATTACCTCTTAATATGTTTTATAATTATTCTTATAGTCAGACGATATATAATAGAAGTGAATTAGTAGCAGGGGAGATTTCGAGTATAAGTTATTATTTTACAGGAGAATCTTTTAGCTCAGGAACGATAACTATTTATATGAAAGAGGTTAGTGATTCAATTCTTTCGGAATTTTCTTCATCTTATAATTTTGTTCAAGTATATTCTGGTCCGTTGCATTTGACAAATGGTTGGACAACTTTTAATTTTCCAGAGATTTTTGAATATTCGGGGCAAAATAATTTGATGGTTGCAGTAATAAAGTCCGATAATCAATATTATTCTGGAAGAAGATTTAAAGTATCAGCCTCAAATTCTTCTTCAATTGTTAGATACAGCGATACGCAAGCCTATAATTTAAGTTCTACTCATGGTTCGGGTTCATTGCAAACAATAAGGCCGGTAACAAAATTTGGACTTTTCCCTTCGGAAGACTATTGTTATCCTCCAAATGACCTATCGGTATATGTTTCTTCACCTTATGCTGCAACAATTAGTTGGGGGGTTGGCAATGAATCGTCTTCTACTTTTGCCTTAGCATATAAAACTGATGTAGATGATGATTGGACTATTGCAGATGATGAAATACAAGATACATCTTATACATTAACTTCGCTTCTTCCTTATACAAAATATCATATTAAGTTATGGGCGCTTTGTCCTGGAAGCAATAGTTTTCAAAGAGAGACATCTTTTATAACACAACCTGATGAAAGTTGTTTTATTTCTTTGACTTATGATGAGGATTTTGATAATTTTGACGATGGAAACAAGTGGCGTTACACTCACTATGGAGAAAATAAATGGCATGTTGGACCTGCGGTAAATAACACTCGCAATTTAGATGGTGATTTCACACAAGGCAATGCTTTATATATAAGTAATGATGGTGGATTGACAAATTCCTACGAGAATACATCTACATCTGTTTCTCATTTTTCAACTTTGCTGACTTTATTAGACAGTGTGCATTATGGAATCTCGTTTGATTATAAAATTGTTGGACAAGGTTATTATGATAATCTTACAGTATCTTTGGCTCCTCTTTATACTGAGTTAAATACCAATAATTCTAATTTTATAGAAATAGCTACAATAGATAATTCCTATAACACTTGGAGAAGATTTGAAGCTGTATTTCCTCAAAATTTAGTTGAAGGAGATTATCAATTGATATTTACTTGGAAAAATAATAATTATTCAGGAGAAAACCCTCCGGCAGCAATTGATAATTTGAGAGTACAAGCTTCACTATGTGCTGTACCAGCAAATTTTGCAGCTACATTAGCAGATGTTGACGGAAATGCAAGTATGACAGTGAATATAACTGATAATGTCAATCAAGCAGCTTCATATATTGTAGAATATAGACTTGCAGGAGAATCAATATGGGACACAATTCAAGAAGCAAATCCGGTGATAGTACCATATTTACCATATTCTTCTACAATAGAATATAGAGTTGTAGCAAATTGTGGTACATCAGGCGTTTCTATGCCGTCAATTATTAAAAAAATATCAACTCCTTGTGGAATAACAGAAAATTTCCCTTATAAAGAATATTTTGAATCTAATGTATTTATTAATACATCAAGTGGTAATACACCAAATTGTTGGAAAACTATTAACGGAGGTGAAGAATATAGTCAATGGAATTATTATTCTCAGAATGGAATTAACGGAAGTGGAAATTTATATTTGCAAATATTAGGTTATGGAGATGAATTAGTTGTTGATGAATGGATTATTTCTCCTACTTTTGCTTTAAATGGAAATCAACGTCTTAATTTTCAATATAAATTAATGTATCAAAATCAGGGAATGCCTAAGCCTAAAATTGATATTTATCTTTATAATACAAATATTGTTGATTATTCTTCACCGCAAGATACAGTGTATTGTGAATATGTTACAACTATTTACGATAGTAATCTTACAGCAACAAAATGGAAGATGGCAGAAATATTATTGAACGATTATGTTGGTAATTATAGGATTGCTATTGTAGTAAGAGAACTTTGTGATAATTTTTCTATTGACAATTTTGTTGTAAGTGATATACCTGATTGTTTTGAAGTTTATGGTCTTGAAGTGAAAGCTTATTCTGGAACTTCTGTTTCCGTGAATTATGAAACAGATAATATATCTGGCTCAGGAGTTGCAATAGCTTATGCAGAAGAGATATTGAATCAGCATTTTGATCCAGAGAGTGCAGATATGGAAATTATATCAGGAGATGAAGAATTGCCATATATTTTAGAAGGATTAGAGCCTGGAAAAACATATATCTTTGCTGCATCACAAACTTGTGGAGGAGAATGGAGCGATACTGTTAAAGCTACATTGCCAAGAGTGTATTCGGTACCGTTTGAATTTGATTTAGATACAGAAGTCTCAACTCCTGAAATGAATTTTACTACAACAAATAATTATAATAATTGGTTTTTGGGTGAAATTTACAATAGTAGTTTTGAAACTGATTCTTTGCCAGGAAGAGCTCTTTATGTAACAAGCGATAATGGTACAAGTGCATCATACATTCCTGGAAATAATAATAATTGTTATGCGTATCTTAATGTAGAGTTTAATTCTGGAGCAGAATATGAACTTTTCTTTGATTGGATTTGTGAGGGTAATGCTAACAATGATTATTTGAAAGTTTATCTTGTGCCGTTTGGTCAATCAATAAGCGAGGAATATGCAATAACAGAGGGATTAAATCTTTCAAGTCAATGGCAAAGAAAACAAGTTATTCTACCTGCAAATAGATATAATGGAGGTTATCAATTAATTTTTGAATTTCATGCAAATGGTTATTTATCTGAATATCGTTTGCCAGCTATTATTGATAATATACGAATAGATGTTAATGAGTGTGCAAGAATTGTAGATTTAGATTTATCGGTTACCGATACAGAAACAGGACCTAATGTAGTTGTAGGCTTGTTAGATGAATTTAATACAAGTGCTTCATACGTTTTACGCTACAAAGAATCAAATGAAAATACATTTACAGAAATCACAGGATTAACACGTGATTCTTTTCCTTACACATTGTCAAACCAAATAGACTATCAAAGCATTTATCAATTACAAATAGGAGTAATATGTGAGCAAGGAGCAGAGCCTTATTTTAATGAAGAGATTTTTTCAATAATGACTCCTTGTATAGTATTGCAAACTCCATGGGAAATGGATTTTGAAGAAAATATATTAGAAGAACAATATTGCTGGGAGCGTTATAATGGATTTATTTCTGTAAATGACACTACATATACTTCGGCATTAAATCCTAATTCTTCTTGGGCGATAGAAGAAGTTACGCTTAATGGAATTAATTCAAGTAGATTAAATGTTAATCTAAGAGGTTTAGAAACAAAAGATTGGGTTGTAACCCCTACAATCGATTTAGGCGATGGCTCAACTGTAAAACAACTTGTTTTTGATCTTGCATTAAGAGCCTCAAATCAAGATGTTTCAAATCAATGTGGCAATGACGATAGGTTTGTTGTTATGTTATCAACTGATAATGGAGAAAGTTGGGATATACATAATGCAATTGTATTCAAAAATAATGATGAAGATACATTACACAATCTTTCATCAATTACAAATCAAGCACTTCCTTTTGGTTGGAAACTTTTAGATGAAAATAATCAAGCTTTATCAGGTTTAGTCAAGATAGCATTTTACGTAGAAAGCACAATTGCTAATACTGATAATATATTGTGTATAGATAATCTTTCTGTTGAGGATTGGAATGAATGTCAAACTCCGCATAATCCATACGTTTTAGCAGAAAACGTAAGTAGTAGTTCTGCAATTGTTGATTTTACAACTATTGATGATAATGTTGATTATTTTGAATATGTAATTGTGGCAGGGGAATGTGATAATTTTGATACACTTCAAACAATGACCTCTTCGGAAACAAGTATTGAATTGCAAAATTTAGAAGAAGAGACTTTCTATACATTTGCCGTAAGAAGTATTTGTGGAGAAAATATGGCTTCTTCTTGGATTTCCACAACCTTTACAACACTTGTTGAACCAAAGCAAATACCTTTTGTAACAACATTTAGTGATAATGTCTCATGGTATTATTCTACAAATGGGGTTAATGCAAATTCTTGGAGTATTGGTAGTGCGACATCAGCAGATTCAAATGGTATGGCAGCATATCTATCAACCGATGAAGGAATAAGCTATGATGCAGAAATAACTCAAAATTCTACAATAGCATATCTATGGCAAGATTTGTCTTTTGGTGAAACAGAAAATAATTTTGAACTTTCTTTTGATTGGAAATGTATAGGAAGAGTAGGAGCTTCACAAGTTTATGGAGCGATAAATGTTTATCTTGTGGATATTGCTCCATTGTCAATAGCCGAACTGCCTTCTAATCCTATTATTACACTACATTCTTCTGAACAATGGCAATCGGAAAGAATATACCTTGGAAATATAATAGGGGATAAACGTTTAGTTTTTGCAACATACGGATATACAACAGAAAATGAAGCATTGACTCCTGCTGCTATTGATAATGTAGGAATAATTGTTTCGCCTTGCTCTCTTATTGAAGAATTGTCTGTGTTGAATATAGGAACAAATTCAATGGATTTAGTATGGGAAGAAACAGGAGCAGATAGTTATGTTGTTTATTATAGAGATGAATATTCTTCTGAGTATTTAACGATGACAACTACAAATAATTTTGCAACACTTTCTAATATTGGAGCCTCAACACGCTATTTTATTAAAGTAAAAGGTGTGTGTGGAGAATCTGAATCTATTATTTCTGAGGAAATTTCACAAATTACTCTATCGGAAATAGCAACTTTACCTTATTCTTGTGATTTTGAAAGTGCAGGTGCTAATGGTTGGGTAATCAAAAATGGAAATTGTGAAAATAAATGGTGGGTTGGAGATATAAATCATAATTCAAATAAAGCTTTGTTTGTAACGGGTGATAATGGATTGACAAATAATATTAATTTTTCAAATCCATCTGTTGTTATAGCAGAGAAACACTTCCAATTAGGACAAAGTGATTCAATTAGAATAAGCTTTGATGTGAAGTTGCCAGAGAATAATAATTATAACTATTTGAAAGTATTTTTTGTTCCAGAGAATGTTGAATTTGAATCTTTATCTTTCGTCTATGGCTTTTCGTCTATTGACTATTCAGACGGAGTTTTAATTAGCAATTCACAAAGTGAGAATAGTTATATAATAAATAATATTGTTAATACGCAGAATATGAGTATAACTATTCCAACTCCGTATAATGAAATAAGAAAACTTGTATTTGTTTGGGTCAATACTTATAATAATGTCAGTGCTCTGGGTGCTATAATTGATAATGTGATTGTTGAAGAAATAGGAGATATTATTACTTGTACAAAACCTGAGAGTAATTCAATAATTGCAAATAATGTCTTACAAACTACTGCTACTATTTCTTGGCAAGATAACAACCCTACTCATAATGCTTGGAATGTTTATTACAAATCTGAGAATGAAACAAACTATAATTTTGTTACAGTAACAAATCAAACCTCAGTTACATTGACAGAGCTTAGTTTATATACATTTTATTATGTTTATGTAAGAACTAATTGTGGTGATGAGGAGTCTTATTCTACCGATACAATAAGATTCCAAACTCATTGTGAAGGTGTTGAGGAATTTCCTTACTTTGTAGGTTTTGAAGATCAAGATTTGTCGTGTTGGGTTATAGAAGGGAATAGAGGAAACGATTGGACAACACTATCTCCTTTTGAATCAAGTACTCGAATACCTATTGCATACGAAGGAAATCAAATGTTATGTTTTGAAGCAGAAGACGGCAATAATTCAATCGTAGCTTCTCCTATTTTTAACCTTAGTGAACTTGAACAACCTTATGTAAAGTTTAGGTATTATATAAGTTTGAATGGATATTATGGAGATAAACTTTCTCTTTATTATAGAGAAAATCAAAGTTCAGAATGGATAAATTTAAAGAATTATACTACCTTAACAATGGATTGGTTATTAGATTCATTATCTTTGCCAAATCCTACATCAAGTTATCAAATTGCTTTCAAAGCATCAGGAGATTATCCGTTAGCAGTTAGTCTTGATGCTCTAAGTGTTTATGATTTAGGAGGTATTGGTGATGGTGCTTTGTCAGATGTTGAAAATGCAAATGAATTGCAAGCAACAATATTCCCTAATCCTGCAAATAATCAAGCAATCTTAAAGGTTGAAGGATTAAGTCAAGATGCAAAAATATTAATTTGTGATATGCAAGGAAGAATTGTAGGAAAAGGGGAAATGAAGTACAATGAAAAAGAGTATAAATTAGAACTTGAAAAATTTGCAAGTGGAGTTTACTACGTTAAAATAATGACAGAAAAGGCATTTAGTACACAAAAATTAATAGTTGAATAAGATTTAATGAATTAAATAATACAAAAGAGCGACTCAAATCAAAGAGTCGCTCTTTTTTTTCTTAGAATTAGAAAAATATTTCTTAGAATTAGAAAAATATTTCTTAGAATTAGAAAAATATTTCTTAGGAATAAAAAAATAAATCAAAGAGATATTTTAGAGTATTGTTGTTAAGATTTTGTGAGATTTTATTTGTTGATGATTAGTTATGTGAATACCATAAAAAATGATTAAAGCATCTAAGATGAGATTTCGTTCTATTTTATTTTTGCATACTTTTTGATAATAGTTTGCCTTATTATTTTGCATTAACTTATGTAATTGTAGAGAAATATCTTTGCTAAAATTTTGTCCGTCTTTATTTTCAGTATATTTTCCAGCCAAAGGGTTAAAGAAAATAGCAATATCAGAATAATTATCCATAGGAGCAAGCCCTAATTTCTCTGCAAATTGTATCATAAAATATAGATGAAATTCAGCGAGGTCTTCATCTGCCGATTTTTTTAAAACATCTATCTGTTTGTATAAAAAAGAAAACAACTCTTTATTAGGGTTTGATTCGTTTAAAGAAAGATGTATTATCTCCGCAACGAAAAAAGTAAGAGCATTTTTCACTATGCTAAAACTTAATGTTTGCTCTTCTAAAATAAGTCTTGAACTTTTAATTGTTTCTAACTTAGATTTTAATCCATTGTAAGCCTCAAACTCAATAATGCTTAAAGGCTGAAAATGAGATGTAGGAGTTGGCGTATTTTTCTTTTTAGCCGAACGAATAATATATGATTTTAAACCAAACTCTTCCGTGTATAGTTTGCAGATTAAACTTGATTCAGAATAAGGAATAGAACTTAATACAATGGCTTTTCCGCTATAAGAAGGCATTTCTTTATCTTATTATAAGAACCTTACCGCTTGCGGTTTTACTTCCTTCTTCGGCAGAGGAGAATATTAGATATACACCAGAAGCAACATCCTCTCCATTGAAGTTTTTGCCGTCCCATATTGCTTGACCACCTATTGATTTTATGTGAGCAACGCTATTGCCTGCCATATCAGTAATTCTCACATCCGAATCGCCAACAAAACCTTTAATTGCTATCGTTCCACTATGGTGAGGACGTAAAGGATTTGGATAAGCAACAAGTTTTCCTGTTTTTTCAGCACCTTTTACAGATTCAGCTTTATAAGAAATTAGCCCTCTATCGGTTCCGATAAATACTTCCCCTGTTAAATCATTTTGAGCCATACTTATAATTCTGTTTGAAATCAAAGGACTATTCTCCGCTGTGAAATGATGAATTTGTTCTCCGCCTGTTGCCGACAAAACATAGATACCATTTCTTTCTGTGCCAACCCATTTTCTATTTCCTCCATCAATCATTATGCAAGTAATGTTTTCGAAATTTAAAAGATATTGAGCAATTCCGTTTTCTTGGTAAATGATATTATTACATTCAGTATTGGAATGTATTCCATCACTTGTTTCAAATATATTCTCTATTCCGTAAGCAACCTTTATACCCTTGTCTGTCCCAATCCACATTTCTCCGTCCATATCTTGCACTATGCAATTTACCTTTGTACTTTCATCTAAGGCACCATGATTAGGATTTAGTATTACCTTATCTCCGTTATTATTCATTACCAAAATCATATTATTACTTGTCCATAAGAATTTGTAATGATAAAAACGGTCTAACGTCATGCCTAAAATTTCATTTTCCCCTAAGAAAGAATACGTTTCAAAGGCTCCCCATTCATTGTGATAGTTCAAAAAACATAATCCATTTTCAACTAATGAATTTGCTATTAAAAGATTACCTGAGGCATCATACTGTACAGATGCAATTCTATAACAATAAGGATGTCTTTGAATGATACTATCTGTGTTGTCAGAGTTATAGACTTTTACTATTTTGTTATTCTTTATTTCTACTACACCATTCCACCATGAAGACGCCATTAAATGCGTAGGGTCGTTAGGATCTATACTCACATTAAGCAAATCCTTTATTGTGTCTTGACCATCTACTTCTGAAAGCGCTTGCCACCACCAACCATCAAAGGTATAAATATCGGAAGACAAGCCATGAGGGGCATTTTGTATGGTTTTTCCACCGGGAGCTATATATATCTTGCCGTCTTCTGTCGATGTGATAGAATAAATATGATTACTTTTTGGCCCATCTGGGAAATGTTCGCTTTTTTGAGAAGTTCCGTATCTGTAATTTTGTATTCTGATTAACCCTTTCGTTTCATGGGCTAACCAAAGGTCGTTTCCGTCAGTTATTGCGTCGTTTATATCTAAATGAATGCCCGGAACAGGATTCCATTCGTCGCTTATATGATGTATTTCTCCACCATTTGTTAAATTGTTTACGTCATATATATTAAGGCTTCTATATGCTATTTTTATGAGTCTGCCTTCCGACAATCTCATGCTTTTGATGTACTCATTTTCAAAAACACTTGTCCATTCTTGTCCGTCAAAGGTGTAAGTGTCGCTCCAAGTACTATTCGCTATTGGGAGATTTACCAAAAGTTTTCCATTGCCGAGAGAAAGAATATTAAGAATTTCTATATTGCTTATGCCTCTGTTTGCAATATTTTGTACTTTTTGCCAAGTTTGGCTTGCAGCGAGAGCATTACTGCTTTTAGGCGCGTAAAGAAGTCCGTTTACTGTTGCAGCAAATATTGAAGTGTCGTTAATAGTTACGGCATTCACTTTTATTTTTGAGCTATTCTCTCCAACGTAATATGTGTCGAAGATTTCTTTTCTAACAAGGTCTAAAACAACTATCCCAAATCCGCAAGAAAGATATGCTTTTGCATTATTGAAGTAAATAGAATTGATTTCTTTACTTCCTTCTATGCTTCTAATTCTTATGTCAGATATATTATATACTTTACCATTCTGAACTATATCTATATTTGAGTTTTCGTATGTAACGATTGTTGTTTTTGATTCAGGGTCGTAAGAAGATAAGGTTACGCCTGCATCGGATAATCCATTAACTTTCGAAAATCTTTCACATTCGTTTGTTATAGGATTATAATAAAAAAGAGAGGATTCTGAGCCTACTAAAATTGTGTTATCGGTTTTGTTTACGGAGCTTGTGGAATAATATGATAAGTGGTCTCTCCATTGCCCTAATACAGAGTTTGCGTATTGCGCTTTCGTGTTTAGGAAACTTAAACAAAGTAAAAAAAATAAGAAGAATCTGTGTTTTATCATTTTGTGCTATATTTATTTTTATAAATAAGAGAACGACAGATTCTTCTTTATTATTATGATTTCTAAGATTTTTATTAACTTACAGCTTCTTTTAAACGCTCTGCATTTTCTGCAAGTTGAAGTGCATCTAATACGTCTTGAATATCTCCATCCATAAATACAGGAAGATTATACATAGTCCAGTTGATGCGATGGTCGGTAACTCTCGACTGAGGGTAGTTGTAAGTTCTGATTTTCGCAGAACGGTCGCCGGTAGATACCATAGTCTTTCTTTTAGACGAAATTTCTTCAAGATATTTGTTGTATTCTAATTCAAATAATCGAGAACGCAATACAACTAATGCCTTATCGAAGTTTTTAATTTGCGATTTTTGGTCTTGGCATGACACAACTATTCCTGTTGGAATGTGAGTTAAACGAATTGCAGAGTAGGTTGTGTTTACTGATTGTCCTCCTGGTCCTGATGAACAGAAGGTATCTTTTCTAATATCGCTCATTTTTAAATCCACATCAAACTCTTCTGCTTCTGGAAGCACAACTACTGATGCAGCTGAGGTGTGAACACGTCCTTGTGTTTCGGTTTGAGGAACTCTTTGTACGCGATGAACTCCTGATTCATACTTCATTTGTCCGTAAACACCTTCTCCCGATACATTAAGCACAACTTCTTTGTAGCCACCTACGGTTCCTTCTGTGAAATCTACAACTTCAACTTTCCAACCTTTCTTTTCGAAGAATTTTGTGTACATTCTGTAAAGGTCGCCTGCGAATATACTTGCTTCATCTCCACCTGTACCTGCTCTAATTTCAAAAATAGCATTTTTTCCGTCTTGTGGGTCGGAAGGAATTAACATTAAACGAATGTCATCTTCCATTGCATCTTTCTTAGTTGTTAATTCGTTTAATTCTTCCTTAGCTAAATCTCTAAATTCTTCGTCTTTTTCGTTGTTTAATACGAATTTTGCGTTATCTATGTTTTCTAATACGTTTTTATATTCCTTGTATGCAGCAATAATTGGTTGCAAGTCTTTGTAATCTTTGCTCAATTTTACGTAATGTTTCATATCGCTCATTACGTCTGGCTGATTCATTTGCTGTTCTATTTCAAGAAATTTCTCATTTATGACTTCTAACTTCTCTAACATAAAAAATCGATTTTTAAGGTGCAAAGTTACGAAAATATGTTTATAGTACAAATTTGTTACTCTTTCTAAAATAAATTCTTATTTTTGCAACTCAAAATTTAAATCGTATAAATGTATGAAATGTAAAAGATTGATTGGGTTTTTTGTCGTAGTATTTTCTTTGATTATGGTGGCTTGTTCTAAGGAACCTACACAACAAGATGTTGAATCAAAGGGATTGCCTTCTTCTGGTGGAAAAACATTAGAGACAATAGTAGTTATACCTGATGAGGTTTACAAAGGAGAAATAAAAGACACGATTGGGAAATATTTTATGAAAGCTTGCGATTGGCTTCCTCAGCCTGAGCCATTGTTTGACGTGGTTCAAATGAATCCAACAGGCTTTTTCAATTCTGAAATGTTTACTAAACATAGAAATATCATAATTATAGATATAAAAGCAGGTAATCCGAATAAATTAAAACAAAGATTAGATTATAAATCTTACCCTCAGGCTTATTTTGAGTTTTCAGTTGATAATAGAGATAGCCTTTTTGCTTTAATAGCAAGGTATTCTAATGTGATAAAACGCCAATTCTATACAAATGAACATAAAAGAGTGAATGCAGCTTTTAAGAAACTTGAAAATACTGACATAACTCGTAAATTGAAAAGTAAATATGGATTTTATTTAACATTGAGTGAAGAATTTTATCTTGCAGTTAATGAAGATAATTTCGTTTGGATGAGAAAAGAACCAAAAGATTGTAGTTTAAACATTATGATTTATGCAATGGATTATAAGAATGACTCGCAATTTGAAGAAGAAAATATAATAGCATTAAGAGATACATTAGGAAAGAAGTTCATTCCGGGTCCAACTCGCGGTTCTTATATGGGAACTGAGGAACGTTTTGGATTTACTCGCGATACCGTTCAAATAGGAGACGAAAAAATAACAGCAATCGAAACACGCGGATTGTGGAGATTATACAATGATTTCATGGGAGGCCCATTTGTTAATTATTGTTTTAGAGATGACGACGGAAATAGGTTCATAATGATAGATTGTTTCGTGTATTCTCCAAAGCAATCAAAGAGAGATCAACTTATGCAATTAGAATCGGTTGTCTATGGAATAAAATACGAAAATAAAGCTAAGAAAAATTAAAATAAAGCTAAGAAATATTTTTTTAATCCTAAGGAAAATTTTTTTAATCCTAAGGAAAAAAATGTAATGACCCCAAAAGTTTGGACAAAAAAACGAAAGGGGAACAATGTATAAGAAACATGATTATTTAGCCTTGATAAAATATATCAAGTTGCTGGAAGAAGGCTATTCTATTCACTACATCACTAAACATTATGGAATGGACAAAAGAAGATTAAAAAGGATATGGATAACCTACCAAGAGACAGGAGAAATAGATCACGAAAGAAAAAAGCAAGATAGGAGTTTAAGAAAAGAACCATTTAGAGGAACACTAGAATTAAAACAACAAATACTCCATGAAATAGAGAAAAAAGAAATAACTTTGCATCAAGCCTCGTCAAAATATGGAGTACATATAGCAACTATACGATCCTGGATAAGGAAGATTAAAGCACAAAAAGGTACTCCTTTAATCGAAAAGAAACGAGGGCGACCAAAGAATATGAGAAAACAAAACAAAAAGACTGAACTATACAATACGAGTGAAGTCAAACGCTTAAAAGCAGAGAATCAAGCCTTACAAGAAAGGAATAAAGAACTTGAAATACAGATTGAACTGATAAAAAAAGTAAATGCCTTATTCAAGGAAAGATACGGCCACGAGCGTGCAGATGGGCGTTGATAATCCATGAATTAAGGCTAAACCAAAAAGACTTACACTTTGCATTGAACTACGCAAACATAGCACGCTCTACATACTACTACCATATATCAAGACAACGCAAAGATAAGTATGAAGAAGTCAGAAAAAGGATAAAAGAGATATTTACTTTACATAACTTTCGTTACGGATACAGAAGAGTATATCTACAATTACGTAATGAAGGATTTACTATAAATCACAAAACGGTACAAAAGCTCATGCAAGAGATGGGACTTAAATCAATCGTTAGAAGAAAAAAATACAACTCATTTAAAGGGGAAATAGGGAAAGCAGCTCCGAATAGATTAAATCGCAATTTTAAAGCAACAAAGCCAAATATGAAATGGGCAACAGATTTAACAGAGTTTAAAATAGCGGGAGAAAAGGTATATCTTTCTCCAATTATTGATCTGTTTAACAGAGAGATTATAAGTTATTCTATTTCTAAAACTCCTAATGTTGCAATGGTTTTAGATATGTTAAAAGAAGCAAAAAAGAAAGTAAAGAATACAGAGGAAGTTATTTTGCATTCGGATCAAGGTTATCAGTATAGAAGTTATTTATATCAGGAGACTTTAAAGGATTTTGGTATTATACAGAGTATGTCTAGAAAAGGAAACTGTTTAGATAATGCTGTAATTGAGAATTTTTTCAGCATATTTAAAACAGAATTTCTATATTTGCACAAGTTTAATGATATTGATTCCTTTAATAAAGAGTTGAAGATATACATCGATTATTATAATAACGAAAGAATTAAATTAAATTTAAATGGTATGAGCCCCGTGCAATACAGAACTCATACCGAAATATTTGTTTATAACTAGTCCAACTTTTTGGGGTCATTACAAAAAACTCAAATCTAAAAACGCGAAAAAAACTTGTAATAATTTACGAGTTTTTTTTTGTTTGTAATCAAAAAGTCAGTAATTTTGCAAAATTATTTTTAAATTTTTTAAACATACAATAAAACATTAAGTTATTATGACACCAACACATATTGAACACATCGGAATAGCTGTTTCAAATTTGGAAGAAGCTATCAAGTATTGGGAAGAAGTAATGGGATTAAAGTGCTACAACGTAGAAGAAGTAGCAGACCAAAAAGTTAAAACTGCTTTCTTTAAAGTAGGAGAAGTTAAAATAGAATTATTAGAAGCAACAAGCCCTGATAGTACTATTGCTTCATTCATCGAAAAGAAAGGTGCGGGAGTACATCACATAGCTTTCGCAGTAGAAAACACTGATCAAGCATTGAAAGACGCAGAAGAAAAAGGCGTTAAGTTGATTGACAAACAAGCAAGAAAAGGTGCAGAAAACTTAAACATAGGTTTCTTACACCCAAAATCAACAATGGGAGTTTTAACAGAACTTTGCTGTAAATAATTTTAAATAATAATATTTTAAGCTTTAAGTAATGGCTTTTGAAGAAAAGATCAAGCAATTGCTTGACAACAGAGAAAAGGCAAAGTTGGGCGGTGGAATTAAGAGAATCGATGCTCAACATGCAAAAGGTAAATTAACTGCACGCGAAAGAATAGAACTATTATTAGATAAGGATAGTTTCGAAGAATTTGATATGTTTGTAACTCACAGATGTTCAGAATTCGGAATGGCAGACACTAAATTCCTTTCTGATGGTGTAGTTACAGGACAAGGAACAATTAACGGACGCTTAGTATTTGTGTTCGCACAAGATTTTACTGTGTTCGGAGGTGCTTTATCTGAAATGATGGCAGAAAAAATCTGCAAAGTAATGGATAAAGCTATGACAGTAGGTGCTCCTGTTATTGGATTGAACGACTCAGGTGGAGCTCGTATTCAAGAAGGTGTTAATTCACTTGCAGGATATGCTGAAATATTTGAAAGAAATATCTTGGCATCAGGAGTAGTTCCACAAATCTCAGCTATTTTTGGACCTTGTGCAGGAGGAGCTGTGTATTCACCAGCTTTAACCGACTTTATCCTTATGTCAGATCAAACATCTTATATGTTTGTTACAGGACCAAAAGTTGTAAAGACCGTTACAGGTGAAGATATATCAACAGAAGATTTAGGAGGTGCGGAAATCCACTCAACTAAATCGGGAGTTTCTCATTTCTTAGCACAAACTGAGGAAGAAGGTATCGCAACTATTCGTGAATTGTTATCATATTTACCAAGCAATAACTTAGAAGAAGCACCAACAACAGTATGTAACGACCCATTTGATAGATTGGAAGATAGATTGAACAGCCTTATCCCTGACAATCCAAACCTTCCTTACGATATGATGGAAGTTATTACAGCAATTGTTGATGATGGTAAATTCCTTCAAGTACATGAACGTTACGCTCGTAACATTATAGTTGGATTCTGCCGTATGGGTGGAGCATCTGTTGGAGTTATAGCAAACCAACCTAACGTTTCTGCTGGTGTTTTAGACATTGAAGCTTCAAGAAAGGCAGCTCGTTTCGTTCGTTTCTGCGATTGTTTCAATATTCCTATCCTTACTCTTGTTGATGTTCCAGGTTTCTTACCAGGAAGAGTACAAGAATATGGTGGAATTATCACTCACGGAGCAAAACTTATGTTCGCTTACGGAGAAGCAACAGTTCCAAAAGTTACAGTTACATTGCGTAAATCATACGGTGGAGCACACGACGTTATGTCTTCAAAACAATTAAGAGGAGACTTCAATTACGCTTGGCCAACTGCACAAATCGCAGTTATGGGAGCAAAAGGAGCTGTTGAAGTGTTGTATGGAAAAGAAATGTCTGCAATAACAGATCCAGAAGAAAAGGCTAAATTTATTGCAGATAAAGAAAACGAATACAATAACGCATTTGCAAATCCATATAAAGCAGCTTCGTATGGTTATATAGATGATGTGATAGAGCCAAGAAATACTCGTTTCAGAGTAATCCGTGCTTTCCAATCTCTACAAACTAAACGCGTAACTAATCCAATGAAGAAACATTCTAATATTCCATTATAGTTATGATGTTATTAAGTATTGATTGGGGATTTGCCGGAGTTGTTTGTGGCGCAGGTATAGGAATGACTTTCCTTATCTTAGTTGGATTGATTTTATTCATAAAATTATTGTCTTGGGCAGTAGGTTTAAAGGATAAAAAACCAGCATCTGATAATGCGAAAGCGGAAGTTAAAGTTGTAGAAAAAACATCTACAAATGAACATCCTACATCTCACGAACAAGCAGCAATCGCTTTGGCAATGCATCTTTACTTTGATGCACACGATGAGGAGCCTCACGTGATCACAATAGAGGAAGTAGAAAAGAGATACTCTCCTTGGAGTTCTAAAATTTATAATATGAGAAATTTTACTAAGTAGTAGAAATTATGAATAAGTTTAAAATAACCATAGACGAACAACCGTTCGATGTAACTGTGAATGTTACAGAACATAATAAAGCAACTGTGGAAGTAAATGGTATTTCATACGATGTAGTGTATGAAAAGAAAGATGCTCCTAAGGCAGCACCTGTTGCAAGAAAAGCAGCAATTCCTTCTGCTCCACATATGCAAACTCCAAATCCGAAAGGAAATACGCCTGTTGCGCCAGTTCAAGCTGCAAGCAAACAAGCAATAAAATCTCCTTTGCCAGGAACAATTGTTTCTGTTAATGTAAAAGAAGGAGATCAAGTTAAAAAAGGAGATGTCTTGATTGTAATGGAAGCAATGAAGATGGAAAACAACATAATGGCAGGAAAAGACGGACAAGTTAAGGCTATTTATGTTTCAGTTGGACAAACCGTTGCTCAAGATGACGCTTTAATAGATTTAGCATAATTCATAAAAAAAGAAATAGAAAAATGAAAAATTCTAAATCAAATATAATAAAGTGTTTCGCCCTTTTGCTTATGGTGTTACTTGTGCCTACACTTACAATGGCAGGAGAAATATCAATAGGTGATAAGATGTCGGAATTTTTTGGAAGTATGGGATTTGCTCAACTTGAAGGTAATTGGTTATGTCTTGTAATGATATTAGTATCATTTGTATTGCTTTACCTTGCTATTGTAAAAAAGTTTGAGCCTCTTTTATTACTTCCTATAGCTTTCGGAATGCTTTTGACAAATCTTCCAGGAGCAGGATTATATCACCCTGAACTTTTTGCAGAAGGACACGTTCATTGGAAAGATTTTGCAGATGCAAACAACGTTGGCTTACTTGACTACTTGTATCTTGGAGTTAAACTTGGTATTTATCCATGTTTGATTTTCCTTGGAGTAGGAGCAATGACAGATTTCGGACCATTGTTAGCAAATCCTAAGAGTTTCCTTCTTGGAGCAGCAGCTCAAATTGCAATCTTTGCAACATTCTTTGGTGCATTAGCATTAGGATTTACATACGAACAAGCTGGTTCAATCGGAATCATAGGTGGAGCAGACGGTCCTACAGCTATCTATCTTACATCTAAGTTAGCACCTGAATTATTGGGACCTATCGCCGTTGCAGCTTACTCTTACATGGCGTTAGTACCGGTTATTCAACCTCCTATTATGAAAGCTTTGACTACTGAAAAAGAACGTCAAATTGTTATGAAACAATTGCGTAAGGTATCAAAGACTGAAAAAATCATTTTCCCTATTCTTGTAACAGCAATCATTGCTTTATTGTTACCAGCAGCAGCACCGCTTGTAGGTTGCTTGATGTTAGGAAACCTTTTGCGTGAATGTGGAGTTACAGAACGTTTAAGCAAAACAGTACAAAACGAATTGATGAATATTTGTACAATATTCTTAGGAATATCTGTGGGAGCTACTGCAACTGCATCATCATTCCTTAATCCTCAAACATTAGGAATTCTTGTTCTTGGAGTAACTGCATTTGCATTAGGTAGTGCTTCAGGAGTATTGTTTGCGAAATTGATGAACGTATTCTCTAAAAATAAAATCAATCCTTTGATTGGTTCTGCGGGAGTATCGGCTGTACCAATGGCAGCTCGTGTTTCTCAAAACGTAGGACAAGAAGCAAATCCAAGTAACTTCTTGTTGATGCACGCAATGGGACCAAACGTTGCAGGAGTTATAGGCTCAACAGTTGCAGCAGGGGTATTGTTAGCGTTTTTAGGATAATAAAATATCATAAATAAAAATAAGGTGTATCGAATGTGATACACCTTATTTTTTTGTAATTTTGCAAGCGATTATGAAAGTGAATGAAGAAAAAGCCTTAATATTAGGCAGAGAGAAAATAGGGACTTTATTGTTGCAATATGCAACTCCTGCAATTATAGCACAGATTGCATCAAGTTTATTTAACGTTGTTGATAGAATATTCATAGGACAAGGAGTTGGAGCCTTAGCTATATCTGGCTTAGCCTTGACTTTTCCTTTTATGAACTTAGCAGCGGCATTTGGAGCCTTAGTTGGTGTTGGAGCATCTGCCTTAACCTCAATCAAATTAGGAGAAAAAGATTACAAAACCGCACGACTTGTTTTAGGAAACGTAATTATACTAAATCTTATCTTTGGAATTCTTTTCACTATTGCGTGTTTGCCATTTTTAGAACCGATTTTATATGCACTTGGTGGAAGTGAGCAAACTGTAGGCTATGCAAAAGAATATATGTTCATTATTCTAATTGGAAATGTCTTTACTCACCTTTACTTAGGCTTGAATGCAGTGTTGCGTTCGGCAGGTTATCCAACAAAAGCGATGTATGTAACGATATTTGCCGTAGGTTTGAATGCTGTTTTAGACGCATTATTTATTTTAGTCTTTAAATGGGGAATAGCAGGAGCAGCTTGGGCAACGGTAATAACACAAGTAATTGCAACCTTTGTTTTGATTTTTATATTCTTAAAACAAAATCAAATTGTACACTTTACAAAAGATTGCTTCAAATTAAAGAAAAAAATAGTTTTCGATGCGTGTGCTATTGGTATGTCGCCTTTTATGACAAACCTTGTTGCGTGTTTAGTGGTGATAATAGTGAATATTCAACTAAAAAAATACGGAGGAGATTTAGCAATAGGTGCATACGGAATCATAAATAGCATTGCATTTACATTTGTTATGATTATACTCGGTCTAACACAAGGAATGCAACCGATTATTGGCTATAACTATGGAGCAAAGCTTCAACATAGAGTTTTATCTACACTAAAAAAAGGAATGATAGCAGGATTTGTAATCACAACCATAGGATTTTTAGTTGCAGAGTTGTGTCCAAGACTAATAGCCTCTGCTTTCACAAACGATGAAGAAATGATAAATCTCTCAATCACCGGATTTAGATTATTTATGTTAGCCTTTCCTATTGTAGGAATGCAAATAGTGGCTTCAAACTTCTTTCAAGCGATAGGAAAAGCCAAAATAGCGATATTTCTTTCTTTAACACGACAATTATTGTTTTTAATTCCTGCACTCTATTTAATGCCACTTATTTTAGAACTTAACGGAGTGTGGTTATCAACAGTAGTTGCCGACTTTTTATCAGCTTTTGTGTCATTGTGGGTATTAGTTGTTGCTATTAAGGAAATGAAAAAAGATATTTCTCTTTAAACTAAATATTATGAAAGAAGAAAAACTATGGAATTCTAATTACATAAAAGTATGGCTTGCCAACTTTATGATATTTTTCTCATTCATGTTGGTAACACCTCTGCTACCTATCTATCTAAGTGAAACTTTTGCTGCCGACAAACATATAATAGGATTAGTCTTGTCGGGATATACTTTAACAGCTCTTTTAGTGCGTCCTTTCAGTGGCTTTATAGTAGATTCCTATCCAAGAAAACAAGTTCTATTGATTTGCTTTTTCATAATGTTTGTTTTCTTTGCAGGCTATTTACTTGCAGGCTCATTATTATTGTTTGCAATCGTAAGAACACTTCACGGAGCGCCTTTCGGGGCAACAACAGTGGCAAATAGCACAGTCGCAATAGATGTTTTACCTTCTTCAAAAAGAGCGGCAGGAATAGGATATTACGGATTGAGTAATAATATAGCGACAGCAATTAGCCCATCGGTGTCAATATATCTTTATCAGCTAACACACAATTTTGATTTGATTTTTGTCTTATCGATGCTCGTTGCAGGCATTGGCCTGATTATAAACGCCACAGTAAAGTTAGAGAAAAGAGAATTGATAAAAGACAAAAAGGTGATTTCGTTAGACCGTTTCTTCTTAATGAAATCGTGGAGTCAATCCTTAACAATGGTTTGTTTTGCCTTTTCTTACGGAATACTTTCTACCTATATTGCAATCTATGGTAAAGAACAATTAGGCATAACAAGCGGTACAGGATTGTTTTTCTTACTTATGTCGCTTGGATTGATTTGTTCGCGATTGATAGGTAATAAAAGCCTTGGAAAAGGTAGGGTAGTGGAAAATGCTTCCATAGGACTTGTGATTTCTCTTGTAGGATATTTTATTTTTGCAGCTATAAACAATTCCTTTGGCTATTATTCTGCTGCTCTTATCATAGGATTAGGAAACGGACTTATGTTTCCGGCTTTTCAAACGATGTATATAAATCTTGCACCACATACACAAAGAGGCACAGCTAATTCTTCCTTACTTATTTCGTGGGACGTAGGAGTAGGATTAGGCATTTTAATTGGCGGAGTCGTAGTAGAATATTTCGGATACAACGCATCGTTTTGGGTTTCTGCCGTAGTAAATCTTTTAGGTGTTGTAGGATTTCTTGCATTCGCACGCAAACTTTATCTTAGAGATAGACTTCGTTAAATAAGTCTAAGAGATAGAAAAATAAGTCAAAGAATTATTAAATTATTTCTTAGGATTAAAAAAATAAGTCAAAGAAATAATCTTTTCTTTATTCGCTTTATGATTTGTAATTTAGCAGGGGAGGCGTTGATTTGAAGGTCTTGTGCAAAGAAAATCAACTCTTGCTTTATCCACTCTTCTTCTTGTGAGTAGTAAAGCAAGATTTCTATTAACCAACCTAAGAGTGAAACTTGTGTTTTTTCATTAAGCAGATGAATAAAGCAGGTTTCTATTAGTTTTTCTTTGTTGCAATTATCTATTATTTCGGAAATTTCGTTTGAAAGCTTGCTTTTGTTTTTTAGGGTTAAAGCAATGATTTTGCAAAGCGAACGTCTTGCGGAGTGATTCTCTATTTTGTCAAAATTTTCTAATAAATCAGATAAAAAATGCACGGAATAGTTTAGGTCTTCCGTGCATAATTTTTCTAATTGCCAAGCTTGATGAAAAGAAAGCTTCTCTATCATTTTTTTTAGAAAGCGTATTTTGCTCCTGCCATTAAGACTATACGTTGTGAAGGGTAGTTGTAGTAATTGTAATAGCGTTGATAAGCGATGTTATTCATTTCTACAAAGAATGTTAGTTTAGAGTTGTAGTTGTAGTTTGCCCAAAGGTTGATGTCGATTTTGCTTTTAAGTTCTTCTACTTCGCCTGCTGGGTTTAAACATTTAACTTTGCTTTGGAATGTTGGTACAAGGCTTATGTTAAATTTGTCGTTTGCGTTGTAACGTAATAGAAGATTTGCTTTGAATGCAGGTGTGTACCAAGGATGTTCAATGTCTGTTGTTTTTACGCTTTGATAAAGTAGATTAAGGCTTAAATCGAGTGTTTTGTCTATTTGGTATGCGGTGTTAAATTCTACATAAATAGTTTTAGTATTGCTATATGTTATGTTGAACATGTTGTTTAATCCTGCGTTTTGGTCAAGTGTGTAGAAATAATCGTTTTTGCCAATTTTATATCCGCCTTGTAGTGATAGGAGTATGTTGCTTTTTGTTATAAGGTATAGTTTTGCAAAAATATTCATTTGATTGTTGCTTTCGAATTTAACTAATGGAGATATGTAAGGGTTTTCTATTCTTATAGAGTTAAGGGTAGGGGTGTTGTATTGGCTTGTTATTCCTGCCTTTATTTTAAGTATGTTTGCTAATGTTGGAGATTCTATTGTGGCTGTTGGTAAGAAAATGAATTTTGATACATCGCCAAATGTAGGTATGAAGTCTAATGCAAGATTTAGGTCTATGGTTTTTATGTTTAGGTTAGCGTATGGTTTTATGCTTACATCTCCTATTTTATTTTCAAATGTTTCTGGATTGAATCCTTCGTTGTGGAAAAGGATGAGGTCTTTTGGTGTGTAGTTTCCTAATGATTGATTGTAGTTTAGGTGTAATCCTATATTTTGTTCGTCATTTTCTAAAAAATTAAAGTTCTTGTGAATGTCTAAGTTAGCATTGATGCGCGTTTCTTTGCGTCCCCATTTGTTGAATGTGTGGTTTATTGCAAAGTTTGCTGAGTTGTGTAATGCTGTTTTGCTTCTGTAAATGCTATTGTATTTAACAAATCCTCCTATGTTATGATATGGTGATAGGTATGTGCTTTTGTCAATATTTGTGCTGTCAAAAAATCCATAGAAGTATTGTCTTTGATGGTTGTATGTTAGACCTGCATCTATGAAGAAGTTATCCCATATTTTTTTTGCATATAGGTTTAAATCATTATTAGCAAAGGTTGAGTTGCCATAGTCTTTTATTTGACCTAATGATGAGTTGTGTCTGTAATGTGTGGAATAGATGAAGTTCTTTGAACGAGTTTGTGTGTAAGAAAGGTCAAGTAGTGATGTGAAATATGTTCCTATTCCTGCCTTTACATGAGAGTTGTAAAGTTTTGAAAGAGGTTCTCCTTTAACTTTTGCAGGTTTTATTTGTTCAAACACCATTGTTGTAGGGAATTGCTTGGTGGTTTTCTCATATTGGAAACTTGGTATTTCAAACTTTGTGTTAAAGGTTTGTGGTTTATCGTTTATTTTATAGGCTTCGTTCACCACAGGGTCAAATATGGTTCTTACGATTACGTCTTCGTTATAAACGCTTTCTTTGCTTTCTTGTGAAAAGGCGGTAAAGCTAATGCCTAATATCAAAAACAGTGTTGTTATATGCTTTTTCATATTGCTTATTTGTTTTCTATGGTTACTTCGTCTACTGCTTCTTTTTGTTCTTGTAATTTTTGTTCTTGTAATTTTTGTTCTTTGTTTTGGTTGTCGTTGATTTCATCTAATTTTTCTTGTGCTATCTTTAATATAGATTCATCGCCTTCGTAGTTTTCTATTATACTTTGTAGTGTCTGTTTTGCTTGGATTTTATTTCCTCTTTGTTTGAATATGTCTGCCCAAAGTATGAATGCTTTTGCTAACCAGTATTCACTGCTTGGGTTACTTGTGATTTCTAATATTGTTTTTTCGGAATCTTCTAAGTTGCCTGCATTATATTTTATTTCTGCTAAGGTGTATTGTGCTTCTGAGGCGTATTCTGTGTTTTTGGCATTGGTTAATTTCTTGAATTCTTCTATTGCTTGTCCTGAATTTCCGTTTTGTAATAGTGATTTAGCCAAGAGGTAAGATGCTTTTTCAGATGTGTTTTCGTCAATCTTTTCAAGAGAAAGGATTTTGTTTGAAGTTATAATGGTAGAATCGTATTTGCTTAATAGGAAATAGCATTCCATTGCTCCTGAAAGGGCTTGTAATTTGTGATTACTTATTTCTGCTATTTGTTCAAGTAAAGAGAATTTTTGTAATGCTCCTTCGTAATTTTTTGATTCAAAGTTTATGTTTGCTGCTTTTAGTAAAGATTTTTCTGTAAAGGCATTTTTTGGTTTGCTTATTATGTTTTCGTAAGCAGTCAAGGCTTCTTGTTTATCTGATTGTTTGCTTAGACAGTCTGCTAAGTAATAATTAGCAGATATATAGAAGGCTCCGTCTGGGTAATTTTCAATGTATTTTTTGAAACCGTTGATTGCTCCTTGGCAATCTCCGCTCATGTATTGATTTTCTATTGCTTGGTAACTGATAGAGTCTTGTTCGCTTTGTGAAATCTCTGCTTCTGGAATTTTTTTAGTGTAAGCAATGAAGTCATCTACTCTATTAGATTCTACATATATTGTTTTGATGTTGTTAAGTGCTGATTTGGCTTCTTCTGTGCCTGGATATTTTTCTACAACCTTTTTGAGATAATTTAATGCTTCTTGTTCTTTACCCATATTGTAGTAAATCATACCGATTTTTGCGTAAGAGTCTTTTGCATGTATTGATTGAGAATAATTTTTTGTTATGTCGTTGTACAATTCTAATGATTTAGGATATAAATCAAGTGTTAAATATGAGTTGGCTAATTCATATTTCATGCTCGCAACGTAATTACTCTTAGGGAATTGCGATAAGGCTGATTCTAAAATGGAGATTTTTCTGTCGTAATTGCCTAATGCTCCATACGCCATCCCTTTTTGGTAACTTGCGTAGTCGGCATCTAATTTGTTTTTGGAAATAACGTAGTCGTATCCTTTGATTGCGTTTTGGAAGTCTTTGCACATGTATAAGCAATCGGCATATCTACATTTTGCGTCAATGTTTAATGTTTCGTTAGCAGTGTTTTCGCATTTTTTAAAGTAGTCTTTGGCTGTGCTATATTTCTTTTGTTGGAATAAGTTATAGCCCATTGTGTAGTTCGCTTGATTGTAATATATGTTTTTTTGAGCTTCTGCTGTGTTAAAGAACTTATTTAAATTGCTTATTGATAAATTGTAGTCGTTTGTTTGGTAATAAATTTCGCCTTTCAAGTAATAGGCTGTTGCAACGTAGTCTTCGGAATGTGATTGTGAAAGTGATTTGTCTAAATAAATGATTGCTTCGTTTAATTTATTTTCATTGAAACATTCAATCGCTCTATTTAAACATATTTTTTGATATACTTGATTTATTGCTTTGTTTCGTTCTGTCATTTGCTCAATCATCTCTATTGCATCACGATAATTTTGAGTGTTTCCATATAATTGAGCTAAGTATTCTTTTGCTTGATTTGCGTTTTTCGATTTAGGGAAAAGGTCTATGTAGGTTTGGAATGCTTTTATCGACTCATTGTATGCAGCATTCGTTTCGCATGAAAGTTTTGCATAGTTTAGTAATGCTTTTTCTTTTATCGCATTATCGAAATCGTACTTATATGATTCTTTAAACATTGATTTAGCAGAAATTTTGTCGTTTAACTGCAAATAACATACGCCTAAATGATAAAGGGCATTTTGAGATAGTGAATCATTTGTGTTAGTTGCTTTTTCTAAGTATATTTTCGCTTTATCATATTGCTTTTCTTCTAAAAGTGTAAAGCCTAATAAATAATAATCTTGTGGAGTTGCTACATTAGGTGATTGTAAGGATTTTTCAAGGTAAGGGATTGCTTCGCTATATCTTCCTAATTTGTAGTATGAATCACCTAACATTTTATTTAATTCAGCACTTTTTTTCGACTGTGATTTGTTTGAAAGTTCTGATGCTATGCTTATAAGTTCTTCATACTTGCCTTCGTGGTAATAAATTTGTGCAATATAATAAGGAACTATCTTTCCAAAATTCTTTTCGTTTTTTAGAGAAAGGAATTCCTTTAAGGCTTTGTTGTATTCTTTTTCTTCATATAAAATATGTCCGTAGAAATACGTCGCAGCCACAGCAAAGTTGCTACGAGCGTCCTTTACATTCATGAAAGATTGCTTTGCCTTATCGTAATCTTTTAGCATAAATTGGCAATGTCCACTTTTGTAGTAGTATTCGTACTTTTTGTTTTGTGGAAGTGTCTTTATGTCTATTTGATTGTATATTTCCGCTGCTTTTTCGAAAGCTTGGTTTCTTACAAAATGGTTAGCTAAAAGAAATTTTGCGTCATTTGTTCTATGATTTTCTGCAAAATTAGAAATGAAATCGGATAACAATTTGTCGGTATCGTTATTCATCATTTCATAAGCACAAGTTGCTTGGAAGAAATAAGCTTCTTCCAATGATAAATTATCACTTGACTTATGCTTTGCTATGTATTCGGAAAATTGTTCAAAGCTTAAAGAATAATTTTTACGATAATAATTTTCAAAAGCTTGCTTTAAATCATCTGTTTTTTTGATTTCTGTTTTTTGTGCTAAGACAAAAAACGGAGATAGTAACAAACTCGCAATCACTACAAAGTTTCTGATATGTCTTTTCATAATAGATATATTTCTTTACTTTTTTTAAGGGACTAAATTACTACAAAAAAATAAGAATACTAAAAAATACATTGTTTTTTATCAACGTTAAAATGTTGAAAAAAGTGTGTGCTTTTAAAATATGCTGATTTTTTTTGCGATAAGACAACTTTTTGAAATAATTTCCGTTATCAGAGATAATTTGTATATTTGCATAATAATTTTTGTTAGACATGGGAAAGCAAAGAAAAGAAGCAGAAATTCTTTCACAAATAGCAGTGAAAGGAATTCAAGAGAAGAAAGGAAGAGATATTACCGTAATAGATTTTAACGGTGAAGATGGTTCGTTATTTGACTATTATGTTATTTGCACAGCGAATTCTCCTTCACACGTTGATGCAATCACTGATTCTGTTGATAGAGAAATAAAACAGGCAACAGGACTTAATCCTCGCAAAGTGGAAGGTCTTCAAAATTGTCAATGGGTTTTGTTAGATTATTTCGATGTTGTTGTGCATATCTTTTTGGAAGAGACTCGCGAATTTTACAATATTGAAGCAATGTGGAAAGATAAAAAACAAACTCATATAGAGAATTTAGACTAAAAAAGAAATATAATATGGCGAAACAAACTAAAAAAAATATAGGCCCTAAAAAAGTAAAGTTTAGAATAAGTTGGATTTATCTTGCCTTGTTAGCCGTTTTGCTTTTTATAGCATTTGGAGGTGAAACAACGACTTCACGCGAGATAAACGAAGAAAAGTTGAGAAAGGTTTTAGTTCAAAAAGATTATGAAAAGATAAATGTTGTTAATAAAGAGTTTGCAGAGATATATATCAAACCTTCGCAAATTCAAAATGACACAACATATTCTGATTTGAAACCTTCCAAATCCTTAGGCGCTGAAAAAACATACAATGGCTTTTACTTGTTTAAATTTGTTGATTACGAGGATTTCCGCGCTATACTAAAAACTGTGGAAGATCAATGGATAGCAAAAGACACTATTGGACTTGCTACACAGGTCGAAAAACAAAAAATTATAGCTGAAAGAAGAATAAATGTAACATCAGAAGAGCGTAAAAGCTTTTTTGGAGAAAATGGATTCTTTTTCATTTCCCTTATAGTTATGATCCTATTCTGGATAATAATGATTAGAATGATGAGGGGAAATAGTAATTCTAGCGGAATGGGTGGCGGAATTTTCAATGTTGGAAAGAGTAAAGCAAAACTTTATGACAAAGACAAAGATATTTCAATTACCTTTGCAGATGTAGCAGGCTTAGAAGAAGCAAAAGTAGAAGTAAAAGAAATAGTAGATTTCTTAAAATCGCCATCGAAATACACTAATTTAGGAGGAAAAATACCTAAGGGAGCATTGTTAGTTGGCCCTCCTGGTACAGGAAAGACACTCCTTGCAAAAGCAGTTGCAGGAGAAGCAAAAGTTCCTTTCTTTTCAATGTCTGGAAGTGATTTTGTGGAGATGTTTGTTGGTGTTGGAGCCTCACGAGTTCGCGATTTATTTGAAAATGCGAAGAAAAAAGCGCCTTGTATTGTTTTTATAGATGAGATAGATGCTATTGGACGAGCACGAGGCAAAAACTTATCTTCTGGATCTAATGATGAGAGAGAAAATACCTTGAATCAACTGCTCACAGAAATGGACGGATTTGGCACAAACGCAGGAGTAATTATTCTTGCTGCAACAAACCGAGTAGATATTTTAGATAAAGCTTTACTAAGAGCAGGAAGATTTGACAGACAGATACATGTAGATTTGCCAGACTTGCCAGAGCGTAGAGCAATCTTTAAAGTTCATACCTCAAAGTTGAAGTTTGATGAGCA
The DNA here is from genome assembly GCA_045644685.1 of Candidatus Onthomorpha sp. Taxonomy (GTDB): domain Bacteria; phylum Bacteroidota; class Bacteroidia; order Bacteroidales; family P3; genus Onthomorpha. The sequence goes on along the minus strand of JAZRHI010000018.1, from coordinate 6,939 downwards.
AAATGTAGATTTAGAATTTCTATCTAAACAAACACCTGGATTTTCTGGTGCGGACATAGCTAATGTTTGTAATGAAGCAGCTTTAATCGCAGCCAGAAAAGATAAAAAGATAATAGAGAAGCAAGATTTCTTAGATGCTGTAGATAGAATCATTGGTGGTTTAGAGAAAAAGAATAAAATCATAACACCAAAAGAAAAACGCACTATTGCATATCACGAAGCAGGACACGCTTCTGTTAGTTGGTTGTTAGAACACGCTAATCCGCTTGTGAAAGTTACTATCGTACCAAGAGGACAAGCACTTGGAGCTGCATGGTACTTGCCAGAAGAAAGACAAATCACTACAAAGGCTCAACTTTTAGACCAAATGATTTCCTTACTTGGAGGAAGAGCAGCCGAAGAGATTGTTTTTGGAGAAGTATCTACAGGAGCATTGAACGATTTAGAAAGAGTAACTAAGCAAGCTTACGCTATGGTTGTTTATTATGGTTTAGACAAAGAAATAGGTAATATAAGTTTTTACGATTCAAGCGGACAAAGCGAGTATGGCTTCCAAAAACCATTCAGCGATAAGACAGCAGAAAAAATAGATGCACAAATACGCACTATGGTTGAAGAGGCATACAATAAAGCAAAGACTATGTTATCTGAAAACAAGGAAAAATTAGATGCACTCGCAAATATACTAATTGAAAAAGAAGTAATATTTAGAGAAGACGTAGAAAATATTTACGGAAAGCGTCCTTGGGATATAGAAAAAACAGATGAGCAACAAGAGTAAACGAGAAGTTTTTCTGAAAGTATTAAAACAAAATTTTATAAAAGAAGAAATAGGAGATTTAGATAAGGAAGAATCTCCTGTTTCTTATTGTGATATTAAAGGTGATGCGTTAATGGTTTTTGCAGAGAAGTTCGTAAATGCCAAAGGACGATTTGTATATTGCGAAAACGAGGAAGACTTCATCTCAAAGATACAATCCTTAATTCAATACAGAAAGTGGGAAAATATACTTGCATTTAGCGAAAATCTAAATTCTTATTTAAAAAATGTAGGCATAGAAACTACTTTGGAAAACGAAAATGCAATAGTAGGAATTAGTATTTGCCAATCCTTAATAGCCAATACAGGAAGCATACTTATTACCTCTTCACAAGGATTTGGAGGGAGAATAAATAAATTGCCGTCAATCTTCATCGTGATAGCCACTTCCTCTCAAATATTCCCTAATTACAAAGAAGCACTTCAACCTTTATTGGAAAATATTCCTCAAAATATTAGTACAATTATGCCAAGTGAGGAATTAAAACAATCAGTAATTGAATTTTATCTTTATGTAATAGAACAATAATAAAGAATATGAACGATTTATTAAAAAGAACTCTCACAGGAGCGGTGTATGTAGCAAGTGTTTTAGCTGCAATTTGTTTTAATCCCATAATATCTTCCATTTATTTTGGAATTATAGGTCTTATTGCTTTGAGTGAATTTTACAATATTACGAATAAGCACTACCAAAAACTAAGCACAATTCCTGCTTACTTTGTAGCAATATCACTTTACACCACTGTGGCGTTATATTCTTTTGGAATAGATTGTAAAATTCCACTATTGATAAGTGTAGCCTTAATAATATCTATTTTTATTTTTACTTTATATCAAAAAAGTGAACATGCGTTTACTTCAATTTCGTATTCAATTTGCGGATTGTTTTATATAATTTTACCAATCTCGACAACGAATCTTATAATACAGTTTAACTCAGAATTTCAACCACTATTGCTTTTAAGTGTCTTTATATTAGCATGGTGCAATGATACTTTCGCATATTTAACAGGAGTAAAATTTGGGAAACATCGTCTTTTTGAAAGACATTCTCCAAAGAAAAGTTGGGAAGGTTTTGTAGGCGGATTTTTATTTACTATCATAGCAGGTATTGTTATTTCATATTTTTCTAATATCTTTGCAATACAACATTGGATAGCAGTGGCAGTAATTGTTTCTATTGTGGGGACACTCGGAGATTTAGTAGAATCTATGTTTAAACGTCAAATGGGAGTGAAAGATAGTGGAAAAATATTGCCAGGTCATGGAGGAATATTAGATCGCTTTGATATACTTTTCATAGTGTTACCAATAGTGTGGGTTTATTTAGAAATGATAGTAAAATAGAAAGTTATGTACATACACAAAGAAGGATACAAAATCAGTATTTCGATTATAATTATCACAGTCTTAATTTTAGTTGCAATGTTCTGCTTTATAAAAGAGTGGAATGTGTTTTGGTATTTGCTAATAGCGGGATTGTTGATATTTGACTTTGTAATAGTAAGATTTTTTAGAATTCCATCAAGAGATTTGTCGTCAAACCCAAATCAAGTCATAGCATCGGCAGACGGAACAATAGTTGTGGTGGAAAAAGTGTTTGAACCAGAAATTTTAAAAACAGAGTGTATTCAAATTTCTACCTTTATGTCGCCAAATAATGTGCATGTAAATCGCTATCCTGTGTCGGGAAAAGTAGTTTACGTTAATTACCATTCAGGAAGATATTTAATTGCAAAACACCCTAAAAGTTCCACACTCAATGAACGTACAACCGTTTGCGTAGAGACAGAAAAAGGACAACGAATCGTAATACGACAAATAGCAGGAGCACTTGCAAGAAGAATTGTCTGCTATGCACAAGAAGGAGATGTAGTAAAACAAGGCGATGAACTTGGATTTATAAAATTTGGTTCAAGAGTAGATTTATTTATCCCAATAGACTCACAGGTTCATGCAGAATTGGAAGATAAAGTCAAAGGCGGAATTTCAATTCTTGCAAGTATATGAGTTTAGAGCTTGAAAAACAAATTCTTTTTGAGGACAATCATATAATTATCCTTAACAAACTCTCTTCTCAAATAGTACATTCCGATAAAACAGGCGATGTTTCATTAGAAGAAAAGGTGAAACATTACCTTAAAACCAAGTATAACAAACCCGGAAACGTATATTGCGGATTGGTACATCGTTTAGATAGGCCTGTAAGTGGCGTTGTGATGTTTGCAAAAACAGAAAAAGCCCTTGTTCGCTTAAATAAAATGATGAAAGAACACCAAATCCACAAGACATATTGGGCAATCGTAAGAAATAAAAACATAAACCCAAAAGCAACCTTAGTAAACTTTCTTATTCGTAATGAAAAGCAAAACAAAACCTTTGTTACAAAAGATACAAACAAAGGAAAATATGCTGAATTGGACTATGAAGTTTTAGCAAAAGGGGATAACTATCAACTATTACAAGTAAATCTAAAAACAGGTCGCCATCATCAAATAAGAGTTCAGCTATCCCATATTGGCTGTCCGATAAAAGGAGATTTAAAATACGGATTTGAACGCAGTAACAAAGACGCCTCAATATCACTTCACGCAAGAGAGTTGGAATTTCTTCACCCCGTAAAAAAAGAACCAATAAAAATCATCGCCCCACTACCACAAGATAGCTTATGGCAATGGTTTGATGAAAACATTTCTAAAGATTAAGAATTATAGAGCTTATTCCTTAATCACTTTTCGCATTACAGATAAGCTGTAACATAACAAATAACAATTACAATTGTTATTTATACGTTTTTTTTTAATTTTGCAATCGTAATTCAATATCATATTGAATCAACAATAAAGAAATTGTAAATATGGAGAAAAATAATCAATACAATATACCATTATTACCTTTGCCTTTTGATATTGAAACAAAACCAATATTAAAACAACTCAGTCGTTCAAGAAGTGCGTTGGCTGAATTAAAAGGTTTTGCACGTATTATTCCAAATGAAGCAATCTTGATAAGCACTTTAACACTTCAAGAAGCAAAAGACAGTTCCGCAATAGAAAGTATAGTAACTACTCACGATGAATTGTATAAAGCAGACTTAGATGTAAAAGATTATATCGTTTCTGCTTCTACAAAAGAAGTGTTAAATTACAGAGAAGCAATACAAAAAGGATTCTATCTAGTAAAAGACAAAGGATTATTAACTAATAGTGTACTAAAACAAATACAAGAACAACTCGAAGGCAATAAAGCAGGAATTAGAACTACATCAGGAACTACATTAAAAGACTCTTATGGTAATATAATCTACACTCCACCACAAGAAGCAAACGAGATAAACGATTTAATGTCAAATCTTGAAAGGTTTATAAACGATGAAACAATTTCAGACATAGACCCTTTAATTAAAATTGCCATTATTCATCATCAATTTGAAAGCATTCACCCCTTTTATGACGGAAATGGAAGAACGGGACGTATATTGATAATACTATATTTAGTAGCAAACAACCTTCTTGACCTTCCAATACTATATCTTAGTCGTTACATCACAAATAACAAAGCAGAATACTATCGTTTATTACAAAAAGTTAGAGATACAAATGGAGAAGTAGAAGATTGGTGCAATTGGATACTTTTTATCTTAAAAGGAATAGAAGAAACCGCATTGGATACTATTAAAATGATTAAAGAAATAGATAGTATAATGCGAGAATTTAAAAACGTTTTGCGACCATTATTTGGAAAACAATATAAACACGAGCTAATTAACAATCTATTCTTTCACCCTTACACAAAGATAGAATTCATTCAAAGAGATATGCAAGTGAAACGTGTTACAGCGGCAAAATATCTTGACATGATTATAGATACAGGCTTGTTGAAAAAAGTCAAAGTAGGGAAAAGTAATTACTATCTTAATACAAAACTAATAGATTTGTTCCTAAACTACAAAGAAAGCATCATGAGTGAAAAGGAACAAGTAAAATCAATATCAAATACCTATATAGAATTATAAAAATACAACAACGTGTTCAAGAAAATGCTATTTTATGAACACGTTGTTATTTATATGTTCAAGAAAAGGTCATTTCTTGAACATATTTTTGCTTTTTTATTCCTTAATCACCTTTCGCATTATTGCCTTGTCGTTATTAGTTAAGCGTAAATAATAAGCACCACTTGGTAACGATTCAATATCTATCGTCTTTGCATTAGTGAAAGTAAGGATTGCTTTTCCTGTTAGGTCGATTACTTCTACCTTTTCTATTGCTTGACTGAAAGTAATTTTGTCTTTTGTAGGGTTAGGGAAGAAAGAAATGCTTTCTGTTTCTGCTTCTAATAAAGAAGAATTATCTATTAAAGCAAAGATTGCAGTGAAAGAAGTGTCGCTTGTAAGTGCAACCGTTCTTGGATTGTCTGTATTTCCGTCATTCCAAATTACAAATCTGTAACCCTCATTTGCAGTTGCAGTAAGCGTACCGGTAGAGCAATCACTCTCAACAGCAACCGAGCCAAACGTTTCGTCATTCACAGATACCTCAACGTTATATCCACTCTCCGAAATTCTGCCTGCAAAAAACATATTCCAAAAAGAAGTAGCAGAAGAATAAGCCTCCAAACTACCGCAAGGAATAGTTAATGTTGCAATATTAGGATAAGGGAAAACAGTATTGTCCGCAAGAGTCGGCGGAGTAGTTGCCAAGCAAGTAACATTTTGCAAGAAAGAACAAGCATTAAACGCACCGCTTGCAATAGAAGTTACATTCTCTCCAAGAGTAAGATTTTGCAAAGAAGAGTTAAGTCCCATATTACTAAGATTAGGAATATTAGTACATTCAACAGTCATAGAAGTTAAACTACTGCAACCATAGAACGCACGGTATCCAATCCCAGTAACTCCATTAGGAATAGTAATAGAGGTTAAAGAATCTAAATTATACGCAAAGTAAGGAGGTATAATTCTAACATCTTCTCCAATATTTATTTCATTTATCGGACAATGTCTGAAAAAGTAATAATCTAAGTCATCATAAAAATAAAATGGAGAACCATAGCTTTCTGCGTTATAATTTAATACTCTTAAATTAGTACAACCATCAAATGGATAATAATCCATCCAAAAAACTCCTTTAGGAATAGTAACAGAAGTCAAATTTCTGCAATTTCTGAACGCTTGATACCCAATTTGGGTAACTGTATAAGTTACTCCTTCATAAGTTACCGTTTCAGGAATGTTTGCTGTTGTTATTGTTGTATCAGCTGCACCTACAATTACACCAGTAGTACCATCACTATAGTTGCTCACAGTGTATATAAAATCTCCTATTGTAAATGATTGTGCAATAAGCAAGTTTGCACAAAGCAATGTGCAAATAAATAATGCAAGTCTTTTCATGATTTACTTATTTTTTTAATTTATCAATCAACTCCAATGAACTTTCCCACCATTTGATGAATGCGTCTGCTTGTTCTTCTTCATCGAAGTATAGGCATTCTTCATAATTTTTTTCGTTACCCTGATTTATTTCTACTTCCTTTTTTTCCATTTTTCTTAGATGTGAACCGATTTCATTGTAAATATACCATTTTTTTGCCATGATTTTAATACCCTGATTCGTGTCGGGCACAACTTTTAATTTGTTTTTAATAATATTTTAATTGATTTGCCCAAGTCCCAAATGGCGATATGTTTTTTCTCTTCTTTGACTTCAAGGCATAAAAAAACGTGGGACTTTTTTCTTATCGTTTCTTGAGGTCCTGGAATTACCTACCAACCAAATAAGAGAAGCCCACGATTTCACTCGTGAGCGTTCTTGGCTTATTCTTTTGGTTGGATTTAATGAAATTTTCCAGGTTTCAAGAAACCAATTATAAGCTAAAACGCTTTTATATGTCGTTAAAATTTTTTAAGTCTTAATTATCTTTCTTTTTCTATTACCATAGGCATAGTTTTTAGTTTCTAAATTCTCAATCTGCAAAGGTATGATTTTTTGAAATATCGTCCAAATTTTTTACTTCGTTTTGGTAAGGGTGTTACCTCTGTGAGGTAGCAAAATTAACCTTGGGGGTAATGGTATTACCAACAAGTGGTAAAAAAATTACTTTTGCTTTGAACT
>JAZRHI010000017.1:0-56852 GCA_045644685.1 Candidatus Onthomorpha sp. | reverse complement strand
ACAGGAACATATATCTATCGTTTAACATACAAACGCCTTGGTAACACAAGAGTCTACGACACAACAGGAACAATAAACGTAGTACAATAATAACGAACGATAAAACCCAAAACCTAAAATAAAGCAAAGAAATAGAAAATTTTTTCTTTGCTTTTTGTGATTTTTTCTTTGAAAAATTTTAAAAAAGCAAAGAGTTTTTTATAGCGTTCTTTTTCGCTATAATTTATTAAAAGACATCAGTTATTTATTACTATATATATGTATTTCTTTTTGGAATAATTGGCGTTTAATCTTTAATTATTTTATTCTAACTCTTACTCCCCACATTCCAGGGTAGGTTTCTTTTTCAAAGGAGAAGGAACGTATGATTTCTACTCCAAGGGTGTTGAAGAGATTGTCTAATCCTATGCCGACTTCGTGGTAGGGCATATATTGTCCGTATAATGATTTGTGATAAATAAAGGCTGTGATTTTGCTTGGTTTTAGGGCTAAGTTGAATTGTGCAAAGGTTTGAAGGTATTGTTTATGATAGGTTGTGCGTCCGTATTGCAATAGATTAAATCCATATACAGAGGAGACTAAGGAGTTCGTCATTGTAGGGGTTAGCAAAAGGTAAGGGTTGGTTGTGCCAAAGATTTTTCCGCCTGAGAGCCTAAGGTCTAATGAGAAATTGTTTGCAAGAAGAAATCTTCTTTGTGCAACTAAGCGTAATTCTTCATATTTTCTTTCCAGATTGTTAAGTGGAAAGTTATAGGCGTAGGTAAGGGATATTTTTGTGGTTTTTCTTGTGTCTTTTCTCCCTGGTTGATAGGTTATATTTGCTTCTGCTATAAGATATTCTAATGGGGTGTGGATTAGTTGTGTGATTTCTTTGTCGTTGTAGTGTAGGCGTGAGTAATAATTTCTGTAATGTAGGGCAGGCGAGAGGGAGATTGCGTTTGGAAATTCGTAGAAGTATTTTAATGTTGCTTTTCGTTGATATACGATAGAATAGTTTGTCCATCGTGAGAGTGAGTATTGGATTTTGTCATAGTCGGAAAGGTATGGCATATAGGTGTTGTCATAGTAGGAGAGTGATAGGGTTTTTGCTCCAAAGGAGTAGAGGGAGGAGGCTTTTTTTGCAAAGTTGTAGCCTATGCTTGCTCCGTATTTGAATTTCTTGTCATCGGTTCCGTAGGCTAAAAGCCATTCAAATGAGAATCTTTTACTTAGATTGGCATTTGTTTTTCCGCTTACTCTTAGTCTTACGCCTTCTATTGGGTTGTAAGAAAGGAAGTTTTCGCATGGCCCAAGGTCTACTACTCCTAAGGTGAAATAGGTATTGTTTAAAAGATTATCCAATTTGTTTTGCAACAACAATCGTCCTATTCTTTCTATTTCTTGCTCGCTAAGTGGAGTGTAGGAGTATTGTGCTTTTGCTGAGATTGAAATTATTGTTAATATTATGATAAAGAGAGTTTTTTTCATATTTTTTATTTTAAATGTTATTGCTTGCAAGGGCTGCGGTAGAGAAGGCAATTTGTAGGTTGAATCCTCCTGTGTCGGCGTCAATGTCAATTTCTTCTCCAACGAAATATAGTCCCTTTATTTTTTTGCTTTCCATTGTGTGATGGTTGATGTCGTTTAGTGAGATTCCGCCTTGTGTTATTATTGCTTCATCCCATCCCATATCGCCTATGATTTGTTCGGTGTAGTTTTTTAGGTAGGTAAGGATTGATTGTTGCAATGATGTTTTGTTTTTGTTTTTTTCTTCTTTGTACCATCGTTTAAAGTCAAAGCACATTTCTTTTGGAAGCCATGCTCTCACTATGTTTTCTACGCTCATTCCTTGACGTTGATTGACGATTTGATTTATTTCCTTTGAAAGATCTTCTTCGCTTATTTTGGGTTTTAGGTCTATTTTTAAGTAAAGTTCTTGGTCTTTGTAGAGAAGTTTTGCTGTTTTGCGACTTAGTCTTAGTATGGCAGGACCACTAAATCCGTATTCGTCTAAGATGATATCTCCATTCTCTTGTGCAATGATTTGGTTGTTGTGAAGAATTTTGACGTTTGTGTTTTTGATGAGATAGTTTTGTAAATTTTCGTGATGTCCTCTTGGTGTACGCAGACCAACTAAGGCAGGATATGTTGGTGTGATATTATGACCGCACGATTTTGCTAATTTGTAAGCATCTCCTTCGGATCCGGTTTGTGGATATGATTTGCCTCCTGTAGCAAGTATTACTTTGTCGCAATAGTATTCTTGTCCATCAGTTGTACTAACGCCTTTGATTTGATTGTTGTGTACAAGGAGTTTGTTTACTGTTTTAGAAAAATAAAGATTTGTTAAAGGGTGGTTTTCTATTTGTTTGATTAGTGCAAGGAATATGTCAAGGCTTTTCCCACTTTTAGGGTATATTCTTCTTCCTCTTTCTTCTATTAACTCTACTCCAAGTTGGGTGAAAAGATTTATAGTGTCGGTGTTTGAAAAGTGTTTAAGGGCAGGTGTAAGGAAGCTTTTGTCGCTTCTTAGTGATGAGCAATGTGAAAGAAATTCATTTAATGATAGGGTATTTGTTAGGTTGCAACGTCCCTTTCCTGTAAGGCGTAGTTTTAGACCCGCTTGTTTCTTTTTTTCTAAAAGTAATACTTTTTTGTTTTTTGATTGTAGTAATAGGGTGGTAAGTAAGCCTGAGGCACCTGCCCCTATTACTATGCAGTCGTATTTATTTTTTTTGTTCATATCCGAAGTTTTGTAAATCTCTCTCGCTATTTCTCCAATCTTTCTTTACTTTGACAAATAGTTCTAAGAAACATTTTTTAGAAGTGAACTCTTCTATGTCTTTTCTTGCTTCTATTCCTATTTTCTTTATTTGTTCTCCTCCGTGTCCGATGATGATTCTTTTTTGGCTTTCTCTTTCGGTGAAGATTACTGCTCTTATTCGGTTGAGGTTGTCTGCTTCAAGGTATTCTTCTACCATTACTTCTGTGGAATATGGTATTTCTTTTTCGTAACGTAGTAGGATTTTTTCTCGAATGATTTCACTAACTAAGAAACGCATGCTTTTGTCGGTTAGCATGTCTTTGTCGTAGTAAGCAGGAGATATAGGAAGTTTTTCTTTTACTAATTCCATTACTCTTTCTACTCCTATTTTGTGTAGGGCTGAGCAAGGTACTACTTCGGCATTTGGTAATATTTCTTTCCAACGGTTGATTATTTCAATTACTTTTTCTTGTGTTGCATTATCTACTTTGTTAATTACAACAATGGTTGGAGTTGTGCTATGTTTTATTTTGTTTAGAATTTCATTGTTTTTTAGGGCTTCGCCTAAGTCTGTTACTACAAGATATACATCTGCATCTGTTAAAGCTCCTTCTACTTGTTGTAGCATACATTGTTGTAGTTTGTAGTGTGGGTTTAAGATTCCTGGTGTGTCAGAGAATACTATTTGAAAGTCTTCTCCGCTTACAACTCCTAATATTCTGTGCCTTGTAGTTTGGCTTTTACGGGTTATTATACTGACCTTTTCTCCTACTAAGGTGTTCATAAGGGTCGATTTCCCTACGTTTGGATTACCTATTATATTTACAAAACCGGCTTTATGACTCATGTCTTTTCTTTTTATGATTATTAAATTATGCCTTCTGTTATTAAATCGTGAAGGTGTATTATTCCTAAATATTTATCGTTTGTGTCTGTAACTATTAGCTGAGTTATGTGATGTTCTTGCATTATTGAAAAAGCTTCTACTGCAAAGGCATCTGCTTGTATTTTCTTAGGATTTTGTGTCATTATTTGTTCGGCTGTTTGAGATTTTGTGTCAATAAAATCTTTGTTATTTAACATTCTTCTCAAATCTCCATCAGTTATTATTCCTAATATGTTGTCATTTTCGGCAACTACTGCACATCCTAATCGTTTACTTGTGATTTCCATTAGCGTTTCAGTAAGAGGAGTTTTTGGCGTAACGCATGGCTTTTCATTTTTTACATATAAATCACTTACCTTTAAATATAGACGTTTTCCGAGGCTACCTCCTGGGTGGTATTTCGCAAAATCCTCTGACGTAAAGTTCTTACAATATAATAAAGCAACGGCAAGGGCATCTCCCATTACGAGTTGTGCTGTTGTGCTTGAAGTTGGTGCAAGGTTGTTTGGACAAGCTTCTTTTTCTACTGTACAATTTAAAATATAATCTGCTGATTTTGCTAAGTAAGAATCGGTATTTCCTACCATTGCTATGAGTTTGTTTCCCCTTGCTTTAACAAGCGGTGTTAAAACTTTTATTTCGGGAGTATTTCCACTTTTTGATATACATATTACAATATCATCTGCTTGTATTATACCTAAATCTCCATGTATTGCTTCCGCTGCGTGCATAAAAATCGAAGGAGTGCCTGTTGAATTTAAAGTTGCAACAATTTTATTACCTATTATGGCACTTTTCCCAATACCACTAATAATCACTCTACCTTTACTATTAAATATTTCTTTTACTGCTGAAACAAAGTCGTTATCAACGTAATTTAAAAGGTTTTCTATGCAGTTGCTTTCTTTTTTGATAGTTTCTTTTGCTATCGATAAAATTTCAAAATCACTTTTCACAATTTTATTTTTTTTAAAAAACATTTGTCAATCTAAAAAATAGTAGTAACTTTACATATTCAAATTTGCTTTTGTAAAGCAACTAAATTGAACAGCAAAGTTACACATTATTATTGAATAATACTCGTTGTATGGAGAGTTGTGAAAGTAATAAAATGCAAATAGAAATAAATTCGGCACTAAAAAATTTGTTCGGATTTGATAAATTTAAGGGAAACCAACAGCAAATTATAGAAAAATTGTTGGAGGGTAATGATGTTTTTGTTATCAAACCAACTGGTGGAGGAAAGAGTCTTTGTTATCAACTTCCGGCTTTAATTTCTCAAGGTACTGCAATAGTAATTTCTCCCTTGATTTCTTTGATGAAAAACCAAGTGGATTTTCTGAAAAGTATGACAATGGATCCTTCTGTTGCTCATTTTCTAAATTCAACTTTAAATAAGCAAGAAATTTTACAAGTAAAGAATGACTTACTTTCAGGAAAGACAAAATTATTATATGTAGCTCCCGAATCTTTAACGAAACAAGAAAATATAGACCTATTAAAAACTATAAAAATTAGCTTTTACGCAATAGACGAAGCGCATTGTATCAGTGAATGGGGTCATGATTTCCGTCCAGAATATAGAAGAATTCGTCCAATTATCGATGCTATTGACGCAAATGTGCCATTGATTGCATTAACTGCCACAGCTACACCAAAAGTTCAACAAGATATTTTGAAAACTTTGGAGATGAATGAAGCCAAGGTATTCATTAGCAGTTTTAACCGAACAAATCTCTATTACGAAATAAGACTTAAACCAAAGGATGAAAAACTTTTGAATAAGGAAATCATAAAGTTTATCAATCAAAACAAGGGAAAGAGTGGTATTATATACTGTTTAAGTAGAAAAAAAGTAGAAGAATTAACAGAAACTTTGGTTATAAATGGCATAAAGGCATTACCATATCACGCAGGATTAGAATCTTCCGTTAGAGCAGCTAATCAAGATATGTTCATAAAGGAAGATATTGATGTTATAGTAGCAACTATTGCTTTTGGTATGGGAATAGATAAGCCAGACGTAAGATATGTTATTCATTACGACATGCCGAAAAGTTTAGAAGGATATTATCAAGAAACAGGACGAGCAGGACGAGACGAGGGCGAGGGGCAATGTATTGCCTTTTACTCTGAAAGAGATATGGAGAAGTTAGAAAAATTCCTAAACGACAAACCAGTTTCAGAAAGAGAGATAACACAACAACTAATCGATGAAACAATTTCTTATGCTGAAACCTCACAATGCAGAAGGAAACTGTTGTTGAAATATTTTGGCGAAGACTACACACAAGACAACTGTGGAAATTGTGATAACTGCTTGCGCCCAAAGCCACAAGTAGATGCTTCAGAAGAAATAGTAGATTTCTTAGAAGTTGTTGAACAAACAAAACAACAATACAAGTCAAACTATTTGATAGATGTTGTAATGGGAGAATTAACTCCTAATATAAAAACAAACAAACACCATAAAATAGAATGTTTTGGCATAGGAAAAGATAAGCCAATAACATTTTGGAAAGCCGTTTCAAAGGTTTGCGTTATCAACAACCTATTGCGCAAAGATATTGAACGATATGGAGAGTTGAAACTTACGCAATTAGGATTAGAATACAAAGAAAAACCATATCCAATTAAAGTAGCCTGTGATAGAAACTTTACAGAAGATGAAGAAGACTTTACAGAAGAAGTAGTTCCTATGTCTTCGGCAGAATCATCAACAGACCCAGAATTATTTAATTTGCTAAAAAGCATCAGAAAGCGCATAGCGGAAAAAGAAAAACTACCTCCGTATGTAATTTTTGAAGATAGGTCGCTGATAGACATGTGCATCCAATACCCTATCAAAGAAGAAGAATTAAAAAACATAATAGGAGTAGGAGCATCCAAAGCAAAAAAATATGGTAACGAGTTTATTGAAACTATAAAGTCCTATGTAGAAGCAAAAGACATTACAAGACCACAAGATTTAGTTATAAAATCACTTATAAATAAGTCTTCGGGATTGAAATACTTTATAATAAGAAGCATAGACAAGAAATTACCATTAGAAGATATAGCAATATCAAAAAATATGGATGTAGACGAATTGCTAACCGAAATAGAAAGCATAGTATCCTCTGGAACAAAAATAGATATTAGCTATTACATAGACGAAAACATAGACTCATATCATCAAGACGAAATAAACGAATTATTAAGAGAGATGGAAACAGATGATATTGATGAAGTGTTAGAAGAATTAGGTGAAGACGAATACACAAGAGAAGAAGTAAGACTCATGAGGATACAATTCCTTACAAAATATGGACAATAATGGAAAAGATAATAAACTTTGCTGGCCTAAATAACATTTTAAGGCGAAAAAAACAATCAGAAAAAGTAATAATCTTAGACTCCAACTCCTACGATAACTGCCTTGCAAACCTAATTGGCGAAGTTGAAAGTTTATGTGATGCACAAATCATAGAAATAGAACCAGGAGAAGAAAATAAAACGCTTGAAACCTACACCACAGTCATACAAACCTTAATCGAACAAGGCTCCGACAAAAACACTCAACTCATTGCATTAGGTGGAGGTATGATAACAGATTTAGCATCTTTCATTGGAGCAACCTATAAACGGGGAATAGATACCTATCTCGTACCAACAACACTTCTTGCAATGATTGACGCAACTATTGGAGGAAAATGTGCAGTCAATTTCGGAGAAGTAAAAAATCAAATCGGCACTTTCGTTAAAAAAGCAACCATTTGCATAGAACCAGTCTTTTTAGAAACATTGCCAGAACGCCAAATATTAAATGGAGTTGCAGAAATGTTGAAAATAGCTCTTGTTTGCGATAAAGAAATGAGTGAAAAAATACTTCAAAGCAATCCTTTGGAGATAGGAAATAGTGAAATATTTATTCAAAACAGCATAAAACTCAAACAAAACATAGTAAAACAAGATCCACTCGACAAGAATTATCGACACATCCTTAACTTTGGCCACACCATAGGCCACGCTTTGGAAAGCATATCAATGAAAAAAGGAGAGGAGTTATTACATGGAGAAGCCGTTGCAAGCGGAATGTATTACACACTTGATTTATGTAATAATTTACCAAAAGAAACAACTAATAAAATAAAACAATACATCAAACAATACTACACAATCCAAAATGTGGACAACACTTTGGAATTATTCAACTATATGAATAGCGACAAAAAGACAATAAACAACGAATATAACTTTGTTTTGTTGGAAGAAATAGGCAAAGCAACAATCAATAATAAAATAAGTAGAGAACAAATAGAAACAATAATTAAAAATTAAACAAAGATGAAAAAATTATTTTTAGTATTAGCAGTATCGCTAATGTGTTTTACAGCAAAAGCACAACAATTTACAAATCCAAGTTTTGAAAACTGGACAGCAAATATGCCACAAGGTTGGTCAACATTAGGATTTATGGGATTTAACCTTTGCACAATGGAGCAATCAACAGATGCCCACACAGGAGATTATTCAGTTAAAATTGCACCTAAAACGTTAGATGCAACTATTGCAGCAATGATGCAAATGGAACCTATAGCAATACCTGCATTTTTTACAAATGGAGTCATAAATTTTGAGATGTTGATGCAAATTATGATGAACGATGGTTCAAATATTACAGAAGAGGATTATATGAATTTGTTATCAAATTTTATAACAGGAGGATTACAAATAGAAGAAGGTAATCGCCCAGCAAGTATAAGTGGTTATCAAAAATTCAATAATCAAAGTGGAGAAGCTAATATGATGATGGCATTAGTTTTTAACACAGAAAACGAACAAAGAACTATAATAGGATTAGGAGAATACTTTGCAGAAGGAGATTACTATGGGAAAAAAATTATGACAGAAGGATTTCAACAATTTGAATTTCCAATAATGTATATTTCAGATTTGCCAGCAAATGAGATTGTTTTTCTTGCATTAGTTGCTTGCGAAGAATTTCAAACAACTAATTTCCCTGAATTATACTTAGATGATATGATGATAAACTACTCTTCATCGTTAGAAGATGTAGAAACAGAGGTTGCAACTGCTATTTATCCAAACCCAACAAGTGGAAAAGTAAGAATAAACTGTGAAAACAACTCACATATCCAAATAGTAAATCCATTAGGACAAGTCGTAAAAGAAATAAACAACTACACACCAAATTCTCTTATAGAAATAGAACAAACAGGTATTTATTTCGTAAGAGTAAACGGAGAAAAAACAACAAAATTGATTGTAAAATAGAATATGAAGTTTTACAAAATAATAATATTGTTAGGTTTGATAGGCGCTTTTGCCTCATGCGTTGGAGGATATTCCTTTACGGGAGCGTCTATCTCGCCTGACGTTCACACATATCAAGTAGAACCATTCGTAAACCGAGCAAGCATCGTACAAGCAACCCTTGCCTCAGATTTAACTAACGATTTGGTAAACAAAATCAACTCATCTACAAATTTAGAACAAACAAATTCCAATGCAGATGTAAGCTTCAAAGGAGTTATAACATCATATGCAATCTCACCAACCTCAATAGGAGCAAACGATAGAGCAGCAAAAAACCGTTTAACCATAACTATAAAAATCTCTTTCGTAAACAACAAAAATCCAAAAGACAATTATCAAACCCAATTCAGCAGATTTAGAGAATATGACAGCAATTACTCACTCTCAGACGTAGAAGAAAGTTTGATAAATGAAATAAGCGAAGAATTAGTAGAAGACATATTCAACAAATCATTTGTAAACTGGTAACGAGAATGCGAAATCAAAAAGCCGTCAATCTCATTGGTTGGATAATAGCGGCAATTAGCACACTACTTTACACTTTCACACTTTATCCCTCTATATCATTTTGGGACGGAGCAGAATTTGTTGCCACCGCTTCTACACTTCAAGTTCCCCATCCGCCGGGATCGCCCTTTTATCAACTATTAGGAGCAATTTTTTCAGCCATTGGCTTAATCGATACCACCTTTGCAGCAAAAGGAATAGGCTTTTTATCAGCACTAAGTGGCGGATTAAGTGTTATGATGCTTTATCATATTTCCGTTTACACATTGAGTCGTTTCAGCCAAATGTACCCTGGAATAATAGCCTCTTCAATAATAGGAGCCTTAACCTTTGCAGTATTAGACACACAGTGGTTTTGCGCAAACGAAACTGATGTTTATCCACTATCACTCTTTATAAGCCTACTCGCAATATGGTTATCAATAAAATGGACTCAAAATCACAGAGTCAATAACCTTATACTGATAAGCCTACTCTTAGGACTCTCATTATCCGTACATCAATTAACACTTCTTTCCTTACCCGCAATCTGCTTAATCATTTATTTCGACCACCGACACACCACATTTAAAGGAGCCTTACTTTACTTTTTTATCTCATTACTACTAATAATTTTCATACAATTCCTTTTACCAATATTCTTAATATGGATGCTATCAAAATACGCAATAATAAAAACCATAATCTTTACACTTATCCTTGCCACACTAATATATCTTGCCTATAAAAAAAGAAAACCAATATTATTATACATAACACTCGGACTAATATTCGTTATCATAGGACTAAGCACCTATCTCATAATACCAATACGAGCAAACGCAGGCGTACCTCTTAATCAATACGACCCAAGTACCGCAACCCAATTCAAGAACTATTACAATAGAGAAAATTTCACAAAACCTCCACTAATATACGGCCAATATTACACAGCCTTACCGCCAGAAAGTTTCGCAACAACCGAAAGCGGACAACTAAAACCCATATTTGCCAAAGAACAACAAACACTCTTCCCACGAATGTGGAACTATGAAAACATATCTTACGAAAATGGCTATATCGAATGGGTAGGACAACCCGAAGAAACCGTAATAATAAACGGCGAAGAACGACTTAAACCATCCTTTAAGCAAAACCTACAATTCTTTTTCTCCTATCAATTAAATTATATGTACTTTCGCTACCTGCTAACCAACTTTTCAGGCAAGCTAAACGACATACAAGGCTACGGAGATTATAAAAACTCACAATGGACTACGGGAATAAAATACTTAGAAAACAGAATGAATATCAATTCTCGTACTATAAATCCACAAGCCAAAAAAGCACATAATATATACTATGCAATACCATTACTACTCATAATAATAGGACTGTTTTATCACCTAAGAAAAGACTCAAAATACTTTCTCGTAAACACAATTCTATTTTTCTTCACCTCCATTGCCCTTGTGCTCTATCTAAACCAAGCAGCCTATCAACCAAGAGAAAGAGATTATGTCTATTTGCTTTCCTTTGCGGCTCTAACCCTTTGGCTTGTAATCGGCATATTCGCAATAGCACAAAATATCGCAAACTTTATCAAACTAAGACGCCCAATCTACATAACACCTCTTTTCATTGCCTTGCCAATCTATATGTTTATAGAAAACTTTGACGACCATAATCACGCAGGACAATACACCGCAAGAAATTTTGCCGTATCTATGCTTGAAAGTTGCGAAAAAAATGCAATACTTTTCGTAAATGGCGACAATGATACCTTTCCCCTTTGGTACGTTCAAAACGTTGAAAAAATACGCACCGATGTTAGAGTAATAAACCTACAATTACTCAATGACGACACAAATATAAAACAACTCTTTGCCAAACAATACGAATCAGAACCAATAGAAACAAACCTTACACCACAACAATACCACAACCAATATGCGTACAATCAAATCTATCCAAGCTTTGAACACCAAGACCTAAACAAAGCAATAAAGGACTCTTACACAGACACTACCTCACTCTTTGACTTAAAAGTCCACATCCTTAACACCCATAAATTTTATCTTAAAAAAGATAACGACACCATACATTGGCAATACAATGCCTTAGAAATAGGAAAATCAACCTTTGTAGCCTTAGACATAATAGCCGCAAACATAGAAAAACGTCCTATTTACTTCTCTTCCTACTCGATAGACGACTTCTTTGGCTTAGAAAACTATCTGTATTTAGAAGGCTTTGCTTACAAATTAGAAGGAAAACCCTCAGCAAAAGAAGAAATAATAGCCCTAAAAGCAGGAAGCATAAACGAAGACAAAATGTATGAAAATTTTATACATAAATTCCAGTGGAAAAACTTTCAAAAACCAGATTTATACTATAACGAAATAGAGCGAGATATGGTTAAACTATATTTAGACAATACAATATGTTTAGCATACAAACTTTTACAAAACAATAAGATAGACAAAGCACTCATAGTCTGCAATATATTAACCGAAAACCTTTCTCCCTATCTTCATTACTATCCACTCAGCACAGCAGACTTAGCAATAATTTACTCTCTCTTAGGAAGGGAACAAAAAGCCGAAGAGTACATACACTATGCCACAGAACAATTCTCAAAAATCATGCAACAATACTTCTCTCTCAATGCTTCGCAACAAGCACAAGAAAGAATACAAGCACAAAGATTAGAAAACCAATGGTATCGCTTGCTCTTGCAAAGTCAAGACTGGGGATTGGAAGACATACGCATTACATTAGCAGATAAATACTTTACAATGATAAATCAATATCTACAAATTACTCTAAGGCAGTACGATAAAATGAAAGACAATCCCGAATATTATCATCAAGAAATGCAGAATATTTCCGTACAACTACAAAATATTTACACCCTTGCAGAGATTTACGAAGAGAATTTAATACCTATACCGTCGCATCTTTTAGAATACCTTACCAACTCTAAGGAATAATTTTCTAAACCTAAGAAATAAAATTTTAAACCTAAGACTTATTTTCGTAAAGCAAAGAAATAAAATTCGATTGCAAAAGTTGTGAAATACGATAGCGAAGCAGTGATTGCAGCCCCTGTGATTGCGTATTTTGGAATAAGGATTAAACCTGCAATAATAGTAACTACCAATCCTATTAACGAAGCGTAGGTGCTGATTTTAAAATTTCCTTTTGCGTAAAAGTACTGAGTGAAATTGCTTGCTATGCTTAAAGGCAACACACCTATACTTAGAAGCCTTATTGCTTGCCCAATATTTTCAAACCCTTTACCAAAAACAAACGAATAAACTTCTGAGGGCAACAAACACAAGACCAATAAAGCCAAAGCAGTGAATACAGCATTTACCTTACACATTTTCCAAGAAAAAGCCTTAGAAGACTTTTCGTTATTATTGTTTGAAAGCGAGGAATATTGCACTAAGGCGAGCGAAGAGCCAAAAAGCATTACCGCTTCGCTAAGACTGACAGCATTTGAGTAGATTCCAACAAGAGTCTCACCACAATAAAATCCTAAAATATAGAAACAAAGCCTGTAATTCATACTTTGCGCAATGTAACCCGTTTGCTTAGTAACACCAAGCTTAAAAAGATTTTTAAAAGACTCGCTTAACTCTTTCTTAGATAATAGTTTTAAATTTCTATAATCGTCTTTTAAAACAAAAACTCCATAAAAGAAAGAAACAAAGTAAGCAATAAACATTGCTATTATAAAGTCTTCAACCTTTGTAAAGCGATTAAAGAGCCATAAAATCATTATATAAGAAAAGGAAATAAGAGGATAAAGAAATTTTAAGACATTTGCTTGTGATATTTTTTGCTTTCCGAGTAATATGAATTGATTTATTTCGCTTATTGCAGCGAGAATTGCTATCGAAATACAGATTAAAGTATATGAAACCTCAGCATTGATAAAGCAAATAAAGACAATAGACGCTATTATAGCAGCAATAACAACCCATAACAAAGACGGAATTATTAGAGTATTAAAATCCTTACGCGGAACCAAATAAATAAGAGTAGAATTGCCTATAAGAGTGAAGCACATTAGCAAAAGATTGATATTATATACCAATATTGCTTGTTCCCCTTTTGCTTGTGGCCCAAGAATTTGGCTGATTAGAATAATAGTTAGGAAACCTAATCCAGCCGATGAAAACTTTGTAAAAATAGTATGTAGTATATTCTTTATCATTCTTTGCTATTTGACTGCAAAGATAAGAAATTTTAAATAAAATTTGGTAGAATGAAATTTTCTTTGTAGTTTTGCAAACTCAAACACGGTGCGAGTAGTTCAGTTGGTTAGAATATCAGATTGTGGTCCTGAGGGTCGTGGGTTCAAATCCCATCTCGCACCCAGAGAATTAAGAAAAAGGTTTTTCGGTTACGGAGAACCTTTTTTCTTTTTTTGTGATATCGCAATTTTTTCTTTACTTTGCACAATGAAATCAAAATAATATTTTAAAAATGAAAAGAATAAGACTAATTATTACACTTTTGGTTTGTGCAGTTCTTTCATTGAATATTTCTGCTCAAAACTTCAAATATGAAAGTGTTAAAAACGATCCTTTGAATGCAAGGATTTATACTTTGGGTAACGGACTTAAAGTATATATGTCAGTGAATAAATCTGAGCCAAGAATACAAACCTACATCGCAGTAAGGGTTGGAAGTAAGAATGACCCAAGTGCAACGACAGGATTGGCACATTACTTTGAGCATATGATGTTTAAAGGTAGCGAAAAGTTTGGTACGTCTGATTGGAAAAAGGAAAGAGAATACATAACAAAGATTGAAGCTTTGTATGAGGTGTATCGAAAGGAGAAAGACGTAAATAAGAGAAAGGAACTATACGCTGAGATAGACTCTTTATCATATATAGCTTCTGGATTCGCGATTGCGAACGAGTATGACAAGATGATGAGTTTTATTGGTTCGCAAAATACCAACGCAGCTACAAGTAACGATTACACTTTTTACCAAGAAGACATTCCTTCTAACCAATTAGAATCTTGGGCAAAGATTCAAGCCGACAGATTTGCAAATCCAGTTTTGCGTTTATTCCATACAGAATTAGAAACTATATATGAAGAAAAGAATATGTCCTTAACAAAGGATAGCAGAAAGGTTAATGAAGCCATGTTAAAGGCTTTATTCCCTAATCACCCATACGGACAACAAACAACTTTGGGAGAAGCAGAGCACTTACGCAATCCAAGTTTGAAAAACATAAGAGAATTTCACGCACAGTATTATGTGCCAAACAATTACTGTATTGCGATGAGCGGAGATTTTGATCCTGACCAAGCAATCAAAGTTATTGATAAATATTTTGGAGGTTTAAAAGCAGTAGAACTACCAGAATTTAAGTTTGAAAGGGAGAAAGAAATTACCCAAGTAAAAGAAGTAGAAGTTAAAGGTTTAGAATCAGAATACATCACTGTGGCTTATAGAATCAATGCAGGCTCTACCTCTAAGGAAGCAATGATGGCAGAGTTGATAGATATGATTTTGAACAACGGATACACAGGATTGATAGACAAAAACGTAAATCAAAAACAACTATGCCAAAGAGCAAATAGTGGAGTCTATGGATTGAACGACTACACAGCCTTTATACTTCGCGCATACCCTAAACAAGGACAAAGTCTTGAAGAATTGAAATCCATATTGTTAAAACAAATAGATGTTTTGAAAGAAGGAAATTGGGATGAAACCATTTTAATGGCAGGAATCAACAATATGAAATTCCGTGAGATACGTTCATTGGAATCAAACTCGGCAAGAGCGATGAAAATGGCTATGAGCTATTTGTCAAACATAGAGTGGCAAAATGAAGTCAATTACATCTCAAATCTTTCTCAAATAACAAAAGAAGACATCATAGCTTTCGCAAAACAAATCTTTAAAAACAACAACTATGTTGTAATAAAGAAAATAAAAGCCGAACCAGAATCAGTAGCAAAGGTAGAAAAACCAGCAATAACTCCTATTCAGATAAACAGAAATGCAGAAAGCGATTTCTTTAAGACTATAAAAGATACAAAAGTTACACCAATCCAGGCGGAATTTGTAGATTACGCAAAAGATATGACAATAAAGAAAATGCCAAATGGTACAGAAATACTTTATGTCAAAAACAAAGATAACACACGTTATAGTTTAAGTTTCCGTTACGCCGTTGGAACATGGGAAAACAAGTATTTAGGATTGATAAGTTATTACCAAGATTTCCTATATACGCCATTTATGAGCCAACAACAAATAAAAGAAAAATTATATAACATAGCTACAACATTCAGAATCGGAGTTAGTGGCGACGAAACCGTAGTTACAATCGAGGGATTAACAGAAAATATGTTAGAAGCATTAGATATAGTTGAAGATGTTTTGACAAACGCTTGCCTTGACGAGAAAGTGTTAGAGAATATCAAACAAAAACTATTAAAAGAACGTGCAGAAGCAAAGAGTGCTCAACAACAATGCTTCTCTCGTTTGTCTTCTTACGCTCTTTACGGAAAGAAAAACGCACATCGTACACTTTTAAGCGATAAAGAAATAGAAAAATTAACTGCAAAGCAACTTTGCGAACAAATAAAAGGCTTAAAACAATACAAAGAGCAAATAACATATTACGGAGACTTAAACTTAGACGCAGTAGAAGACTATATGTTTAAACGTCATCGCATGATGGATAAGCCAAGCAAAGTAGCAAATGTTAAACCTTCTGAAAAACAAAAAATAAGTAAAAACAAAGTTTATTTTGTCAATTATCCGGCAAATCAATCCTATTGTAGAATGTTCATAGTTGGCGACAAATACGATGAAAGTCAAAGAGCTGTTGTAGCAATGTATAACGAATATTTTGGCGGAAGCATGAATAGCATTGTATTTCAAGAGATGCGAGAAAAGCGTTCTTTGGCCTACCAAGCATCATCACGCTATTTAATGGGCTATGACAAGAATGACAAAAATTATAACCTATCTCACATTGCCACACAAAACGATAAAGTTGTTGAAGCATTCGATGCGTTTAACTCCTTATTAGATTCTATGCCTGCTGCTGAGGCTAATTTCGACCTTGCAAAACAAGCCCTATTGAAATCAATAGCAACAAACCGTACAACAAAGCAAGGAATCATATCGTCTTACCTTAACGATAAGAAATACGAAAGACAAGCAGGCAGTATGCAAAAATACTACGAGCAACTACAAGCAATAACCTTTGAAGACATAAAAGCATTCAGCGAAACAAAGCTTAAAGGTCAAAAAAGAGTATATGTAATACTTGGAAGCAAAGAACAAATCAATTTTGACGAAGTTAAAAAATTCGGAGACATAGAAGAATTAACCTTAGAAGAAATCTTCGGATACTAAAAATAAAGAAGGAGGGCTGATAATCCTCCTTTTCTTTTTTATAACATTATCTTCCAAAATTAATTCTAAGAAATAATAATTCCATATCTTTGCAAAATACTACAATCGTTTAAGAAAATATGAAGAAGATATTATTTCTGCTTTTTGTAACTCTGCTTAGCAGTGTTGCTTTCGCACAACACATGTCGGTTGAGTCGTTTCGTTGTTTGGAAAACGACCTTTCGGCTCGTGCAGCAAAGGTAGAAGATATAAATAACGAACTTTGTGCATTGATTCGTTTGAATACACCAGAGAGAGGCTTTGAATTTGCAGGTTGTAATGTAGAAAAAACAGAACAAAAGACAGGAGAAATTTGGGTATTCGTGTCGCCGGGAGTGAAATTCATAACAATAAAACACCGCGACTTTGGTGCAATTATCAATTATCCCTTTCCAGAAAGAATAAACTCGGGAAGTGTGTATGAAATGAAACTCCGCACAGCAAGAATTACACAAATTATAGAAGAAACCACCACAGAGCAATACCTAATCATAGAAAGCTCAATTCCAGATGCTAAAATCTTTATCAATAATGAATATGTAGGAAGAAATTCCGTACGAAAATTTCTCCCAATTACGCAAGAACATTCCTATAAGGTAGAAGCACAATTCTATCACCCAAAAAGCGGAAACGTAAAGTTAAGACCAGAAGAGAAAACCTCCCTTCAAATAGATTTAGACCCTGCTTTCGGATATTTAAAAGTGAAAACCACACCCGAAAGTGGAGCAGAAATAGAGATAAACGGAGAGTTGCAAAAAGAAAAGACACCCTTCACAAGCAATAAACTGAAAAGCGGAACTTATACCTTACAAGCCTTTAAGCCAATGTATAAATCCAATCCAATAAGTGTGGAAATACAAGACGGAAAGACAGCAGAAATAAACATAAACCTTATTCCGACCTTTGCAAATGCTGAAATAATATGCCAAGACGAAGAAGTTGAAATCTATATTGACGGAGAATACAAAGCAAAAGGTAGTTTCAAAGGTCGATTAGCCGAAGGTACTTATCAATTAGAGCTAAAAAAGACATCGCATCGTACAATCAAGAAAACAATTAACGCAATCAGCGGACAGCCGTTAAAAGAAAATATAGTAAAACTACAAGCCATAAACGGAAAACTAAACATAGATAGTGAGCCTTTTAACGCTGATATTTACATTGACGGCAAACATTATGGCAAAACGCCAATGCTAATTTCTCAACTCCTAATTGGCGACCATAAACTAACACTTAAAAAAGACGGATTTAAAGATTTAACAGAAAAAATAACAATCCAAGAAAACAAAACCGCACAACAAACCTTCATACTACAAGAAAACCAAAAAGGAAGTGAGTTAAAAATTATCAAAAGTAAAAATAGAAATTCCACTTCTCTTAATTCTGTAGCTTATAGTCCAAATGGGAAGTGTGTTGTAGAAGGATTATCGAATGGAATTATTAAAATATTAGATGCAACCACAGCAGAATTATTACTAAATCTAAAAGGGCATACAAATTCTGTCTATTTTGTGTCTTATAGTCCTGACGGGAAATACATAGTCAGTGCTTCATGGGATAAAACTATAAAGATATGGGACGCAAGTAATGGTAAACTACTTGAAAGTTTAAAAGAATACGATAATGATATGTTCTCAGTGTCGTATAGTATAGGTGGAAATTGTATTATTACTACTTCATGGGATAGTATTTTCAAAGTGATAGAGGAGGAGTAAGGTTTTGTCTTTGGAAATAAAGGAAACTTTAGCAAACTCTTAGCTTTATAAAAATCCAAGCGTGTTGGACTACTCGTCCAAAGGCTTTGGATTATCCGTCCAAGCGCGTTGGACAAATTTTTCTCTTAATTTTTAAAAATTATTTTTGAAATATATCTCTGTTAATAAGTAATAATAATTAAATTTGCATTATGAAAGATTTGTATAATTGTAATAGTGGAGATTTTATTGCTGATATAAAACAGATAATAGAGCAATCAAGAAAGCAAGCGTACGTTTCTGTTAATGCAATTATGATTCGATCGTATTGGTTGCTTGGGAAACGTATTGTAGAAGAAGAACAAGGCGGAGATTCTCGTGCAGAATATGGAAAATTCTTACTTACGAATCTTGCAAATGAACTAACAGCGATTTATGGCAATGCTTACAGTGTTCGTCGCTTACGAGAATATAGACAATTCTATGTGTATTTCAGTGATTTAGAAATGTGGCAGTCGCGAGTGCCGAATTTAACTTGGACACATTATAGAGAGCTTATAACCGTTCACGAAAAAGAAGCACGTAATTGGTACATGCAAGAAGCATCAAACGAAATGTGGAGTGTAAGAACGTTACATCGCAATATTTCTTCGCAATATTATTATCGTTTATTGCAATCGCAATCAAAGGAAGTGGTGATTGATGAAATGAAACAAATCACTGCACCTTTGCAAACAGACAAATTAGAATTTATTAAAAACCCTGTGGTTGCAGAATTTTTGGGATTGGTAAATAATCCTCAATTTTCCGAGACTGAATTGGAGAATGCTATTATTACTCATTTACAAAAATTCATTATGGAGTTAGGTAAAGGATACGCATTCGTTGCTCGCCAACAGCATATTCGTACTGATATGGGAGATTTCTTTATTGATCTTGTTTTTTATAACTATATCTTAAAATGTTTCTTGCTTATTGATTTAAAAACCGAACAAATAAGTCATCAAGATGTAGGACAAATGGATATGTACATTAGAATGTATGATGAACTTAAAAGAACAGAGGGAGATAATGCAACAATAGGACTTATTCTCTGCTCTAAAACAAGTGAAGATATGGCAAGATATTCTATGTTAAAAGACAACGAAAGATTATTTCAAGCAAAATATCTTACTTTTTTGCCAACAAAAGAAGAATTGACGAATGAAATTGAACAACAAAAGATAATATTTCAATTACAGCAAGAGAATAAATAACAATAATCGTGCTAAAATCTTGTTAAATTAAGACTTCGTTTTTTTCCTTTGAATTTTGTGTAGAGATTACTTTTCTTTATCTTTGCAAAATGGAATTAAAGGAAAAGAAAAAGGAACTTAGAAAGTTGATTCGTGAGAGAAAGAAATTGCTTTCTATGGATAATAAGAATTTACAATCGGAAAGGATTTTCTCTTCGGTTGTAAATTCTTCTGTTTATAAGAATGCTAATACCATTCTTTTGTATTGGTCAATGGACGATGAGGTTCCGACTCATGATTTCATACTTGCAAACTATGAAACTAAGACAATTCTTTTGCCTTGTGTGGTTGGAGATGATTTAGTGCTTAGAAAATTTTCTGGAATGCACACAATGAAGGCGGGAGAGCAGTTTGGAATTCTTGAACCTACGGGAGAAATCTTTTCAGACTATGAAAAAATAGATTTAATGATTATTCCGGGAGTGGCTTTCGATAGAGAAAGAAAACGCATCGGTAGAGGTAGAGGATTTTATGACCGTTTGCTTGCGGTTAATCAAAACAAGAAAATGGGAATTTGCTTCTCTTGTCAATTAGTTGAAAGTGTTCCTACCGAAGAGTTTGATGTTAAGATGGATTTTGTGGTAACTCCAAATGAAATTATTGGCAATGAGTAAGAAGAAACTTGTTTTAATTTCCTGTCTTTCGGGATTGCTTCTTAGCTTTGCGTGGTTGGACTTGCTTTTTGCTCCTTTGATGTTGGTGGCTTTTGTTCCTATGCTTTGGGTTGAGGACTATATTTCAAAAAACAATGAGGACAAGAAATTTTCTCCCTTTGCTGGTTTTGCGTATTCTTATCTTCCTTTTTTGATTTGGAATGCTACTACAATTTTTTGGGTGTCTTTTTCTACGCCTGCGGCATTGGTGCTTCCTTTCTTTCAAGCTGCTTTAATGGCTGTTGCATTCCAATTATTCCATTGGACAAAGAGAGTTTTTGGAGTGGAAAAGAGAATAAATTATGTGTTTTTCATTATTTTCTTCCTTGCTTTTGAGTTTATGGAATTGCATTGGGATTTCAATTTTCCTTGGCTTAATTTAGGCAATAGCTTTGCAAAATATCCTGCCTTAGTGCAATGGTATGAATTTACTGGCGTTGCGGGTGGTAGTTTTTGGATTTTGATTTGCAATGTTTTTGCTTTGTTTTTACTAAACGGCATTTTAGAAAAATCTTTTAGTAGAAAAAGAATCTATTCCTTAGGTTTAATAATTTGTTTGCCTGTAATAATTTCGCTAACGCTTTATTTTACCTATCAAGAAGAAACCTCGCAAGCCTCAGACGTTGTTGTGGTACAACCAAACTTAGATCCCTACGAAGAACAATATAGTTTGAGTCCGCAAGATGTGTGTAACATAATCACGGGCTTGACTTTGCAAAAGGCTGATAAAGAAACAGATTTTGTTCTCTGTCCTGAGAGTTGCATTCAAGAGTATGCGTGGGAAGAATATATTGAAGATGTTGGAAGTATTGCGTATTTGAGAGATTTTTCTAATCGTTTCCCTAAGTTAGAGTTTGTTGCGGGTATTTCTTCTCGTAAAAAGGTTGAGGAGAGTCAAAGAACTATTGCTACAAGAGAGCATAAGAGATATGGTTTTTTATACGAAAACTATAATACTGCAATAAAAATTGATAGGGATACGCTAAATCCTCAAAGTCAATTAAGGCATAAATCGGTGCTTACGCCTGCTGTGGAGAAGATGCCTTTGCAAAGGTATCTTGGATTTATGGAAAATTTTATTCTTGACTTAGGTGGCACTATTGGTACTTTGGGTACGGATAGGGAGTTTAAAGTTTTTTCTTCTGAAAACAAGCCTAAGGTTGCTACGGCTATATGTTATGAGTCGGTTGATGGAGGATATATTGCTAATTTGGTGAATGCTGGTGCGGAAATCTTGTTTGTGATTACTAATGACGGATGGTGGAAAAATACTCCGGGACATCGTCAGCATGCGGCTTTTGCTTCTTTGCGTGCAATAGAGAATAGGCGTTATGTTGCAAGGAGTGCTAATACGGGAATTTCATCTTTTGTTTCTCCAAAGGGAGAAGTTTTGCAAAAGACTAAGTATTGGGAAGAAGATGTAATAAAAGAAACTTTATATGCTCAGAAAAAAATTACTTTTTACACAAAACACGGAGATTACGTTTATAGAACATCTTCGTTTTTGGCGGTTTTGAGTATTTTATTGGGCTTTGTTTATGGCGTTTTAAGAAAAAAGAAAAATTTAACAATAAATTAGAATATGTTTAAAAAAGTTCCACACACTTATGTGATAATATTTTTCCTTATAGCATTGGCTGCCGTTGCTACATGGATAGTTCCTGCTGGGGAATTCCAGCGTCAGGAAGTTGTTACCGAATCTGGTAAAATTGTAAACCAAATTGTTCCGGGGTCTTTCGAGAGTCAAGAACAAAATCCTCAGACATGGGAGATAATGTCTTCGTTTTTCAAGGGTTTTCAACGCGCTCCGGGAATTATTGCTTTCCTTTTGATTTTGGGTGGTGCGTTTTGGATACTTAATGAAACGAAAGCTATTGATATGGGAGTGCAAACTTTCCTTAAAAAGTCATCTTCTTTGGAGAGATACGCATTGTTTAGGAAGATTGGCGTGAATAATCTTATCATTGTAGTGATAATGGTTATGTTCTCTTTGTTTGGTGCGATTTTTGGAATGAGCGAGGAAACTATTGCTTTCGTTGCGATATTTGTTCCCTTAGCAATATCTATGGGATATGACTCAATTACGGGGGTTTGTCTTTGCTTCCTTGCAGCAGGGCTTGGCTTTGCGGGTTGTATTCTTAATCCTTTTACTTTGGGAATAGCACAAGATATTGCTGGAATTAAGATGTTTTCTGGTATTGAGTACAGATTGATTGTTTGGTTTGTGATAACTTTTGTTGGAATTGCATTTGTGCTTTATTATGCTAACAAAGTGAAAAAGAACCCTAAAAAATCAATTATGTATGAGGAAGATGAGTATTGGAGAAGCAATCAAGCGTCGGCAAATGACATAGTTGCTGTTAAGGCTTCTAAGACTTGTTGGATTGCTTATTTGACTGTGCTTCTTATTCAAGTTGTTTTCTGTATTCAAACTCAGAGTCTGCCTCTTATTATAACAACTGGTCTTTATGCTATTATAGGTTATTTTGGTATAAAGAAGTCTATGCAAATGTTTTCTTTAGCAATATTGATTTTTACCATTGTTTACTTGGTAATAGGTGTAATGATTTTTGAATGGGGCTTTGAACAAATTGCAGCATTGTTCTTCTTTATGGCGATAATTACGGGAATGGCTCTTGGAAAATCGGCAAGTGATATTGCAAAACTCTTCATTGCGGGTGCGAAAGACATGCTTTCGGCAGCCTTAGTTGTGGGTTTGGCAAGTGGAATTATTATAATATTGGAAGATGGTAAGATAATTGATACATTTTTATCGGGATTGGCTTCTGCAATTTCGGGCAGTGGACAAATTGGTGCTTTGAGTATAATGTATGCTTTCCAGTCTGTGTTGAACGCAATCATAACTTCGGGAACTGCAAAGGCTGCTATGCTTATGCCAATGTTTGCTGAAATTGCAAATATGACAGGTATGTCTTTGCAAGCTGCGGTAACGGCTTTTCATATTGGAGACGGGTTTACTAATCTTATTACTCCAACATCAGGAGTCTTGATTGCTGTTTTAGGATTAGCTAAGATTCCTTATGCAAAGTGGGTGAAATTTTCTTGGAAATTTATTTTGGCAATGGTAGTGCTTGGTTGGTTGTTGTTGATACCAACAGTTGTTATGCAGTTGCCAGGATTTTAAAAATATATTGAAGTATGAAAAAGTTATATTTAATATTCGCATTAGCAATTCTTTCACTGTTTTCGGCATGTGAGAGTTTTAATGAAACTACTTATCAACTTTATTATGATAGCTTTAAAAGTGCTAATCAAATAAAAAGGATTGAGATAAGGGAGTTTAATGATGATAAGGGTAATTATGAAAATCCTAAAACGATTTCTTTGAATGTAGGCGATAAATCAGAAATATATAGTGTTAATTCTGATATTGTTTTTTTAGAGATAATGATTGTCGCTCAGTATTCTCAGACTCAGGAAATATATTTCATAAATAATTATTATCTAACGAAGGGTGAGGATAATTTAATTAAATTATCCTCGTTGAAATAGTAAATAATAAAGACTTGATTTCTTGATTTTGCATTTTTTTCGTAATATTGCAAATTCTGAAAAATAAAAACTAAATATAATGGCATTGTTAGAAATAAAGGATTTACACGCAAGGATTAAAGATAAGGAAATTTTAAAAGGAGTAAATCTTACAATAAATAAGGGAGAGGTACATGCAATAATGGGTCCTAATGGAAATGGTAAAAGTACGTTAGCTTCTGTTATAGCTGGTAAAGATACATTTGAAGTAACAAAAGGTGAGGTTTTGTTTAATAATAAAAACCTTTTGGATTTGCCGATTGAAGCAAGAGCGGCAGAAGGAATCTTTCTTGGTTTCCAATATCCAGTAGAAATTCCTGGTGTAAGCATCACTAATTTTATGCGTACAGCAATCAATGAGCAAAGAAAATATCGCGGATTGGACCCAATGTCTGCCAAAGACTTTCTTGCGTTAATGGAAGAGAAAAAGAAAGTTGTTGAACTCACAAGTAAACTTGCTAATCGTTCGGTAAACGAAGGTTTTTCTGGGGGAGAAAAAAAGAAAAATGAGATTTTCCAAATGGCGATGTTGAATCCAACACTCGCAATCTTAGACGAAACAGATTCAGGCTTGGATATTGATGCGTTAAGAATAGTTGCAAATGGAGTAAACGCTCTACGCTCTCCTGATAATGCAACTGTGGTTATCACTCACTATCAAAGATTATTGGATTACATAGTTCCAGATTATGTACACGTTCTTTATGAGGGTAGAATTGTTAAAACAGGAGACAAAACCCTTGCCTTAACATTGGAAGAAAAGGGATACGATTGGATTAGAAAGGAATTAGAGCAAGGAAAGTAATGGAAGAAAATCTTAAAAATATAAATTTCAGTTGTAATATTCCGCAATTCAACACTATAAGGCTGATTCAGTTGAATGGAAAGCTGTATGAGGATGTTGTTTTGGGCGAAAAGTACAAGGATAATATAGTAATAGAAAGGACTGATGAAGGAATCTCTATTCAAATTAAAGAGAATACAGTTGTTGATGTTCCATTACAAATTATAAATGTAATAGGAAATCAAGAATTCTCGAAAACTTCTTCTTTGAGTACGGTTAAGTTAGGGTGCAATAGTAAGCTGCGTTTGATACATTGCGATGATTCTATTTCAGAGCATTCATGTGATTTAACAAATAAGTTACAAATTGAAATAGGTGATGGTGCGAGTTTAGATTATTATAAAATGGAAAACATAAACGACTATTCTACAATAAGCACTGAGGTGTGTTTTGAAATGGGTCGTGAGTCTAAACTTACAACTTTCGGATTGAGTTTGAACGGAAAACTGATTCGTAATAAGGTAATAGTAAATTTAAATGACGAATATGCGGTTGCGGATTTAAATGGTTTGTATTTAATGGATAAGCAACAAGAATCTGAAACCGAAATTAACGTTTATCATCATAAGCCTAATTGTAATTCTAATCAATTATTCAAAGGAATTCTTGATGACGTGGCAAAATCAAGCTTTGTTGGACATGTGTTTGTTGATTATGGAGCAAAAGGTACTGTTGCTTTGCAAAATAATAAGAATATGTTATTAACAGACAAGGCTAAGGTGAATACGCGTCCGTTTTTGGAGATATATAATGATGATGTTAAGTGTTCGCATGGTGCAACTATAGGACAGTTGAACGCAGATGCGTTATTTTATTTGCGAACTCGTTGTATTAGCGAAAGAAGTGCTAAGATGCTACTAATGTATGCCTTTTGTGAAGATGTTCTTTCGAAAAGCGATATAACAGAGCTAAAAGAAAGTTTAGGGGATTTAATAAAGAAAAGATTACAAGGCGAATTGACTGCTTGCGGTAATTGTGTTTTTCAATGTTCTAACCCAAAAATAGAATTGCCTTTTGGTTCTGCTAAAATTTAATTAAGTATGCGAATAGCAATCTTTGGGAAAAATTGTAAACAAGAAGATTTGTGTTATATAGAAGACTTATTTGAGCAAATAAGTCTTTATTCAAAAGAATTTTTTGTATCCAAAGAATTTTATAATTACTTGCAAGGCAAAATCAAATTGCCAAAAGATTGCAGTGTTATTGCATTTGAGGAAGATAAAATATCGGATCAGAAAATCGAACTTTTGTTTTCCTTAGGAGGAGATGGTACTTTATTAGATACTCTTTCGGTAGTTAAAAATACAGGTCTGCCAGTCCTTGGCATAAATCTTGGACATTTAGGTTTCTTAACAAGTGTTGGTAGAAAGGAGATAAAGAATCTATTGTCTGAAATTGAGAAAGGAAATTATAAGGTTGAAAGACATAGTGTTTTAAAGGCGTCATATTTATCCTCAAATGAAGAAAGGTTTGCCATAAATGAAGTTTGCATCCGTTCTTTGTCGCCAGGAGAATTGTTAGAGATAGATGCCTATATCGGAAATGAATATTTGACAACTTATACCTCAGATGGATTGATTGCAACTACGCCAACAGGTTCCACTGCTTATTCAATGAGTTGTGGAGGTCCGATAATATCTCCTAATTCGCGTTGCTTGTGTATCACACCCATATCTCCGCATAATTTAACTTTAAGACCCTTAGTTATTCCCGATGATTCTGTAATCAGATTTGTAGTAAATGATTCAAGAAAAGGGGTTTCGCTACATTTTGATTCGCAAACCTATCCTTTGCAAACGCCAATTTCGATAGAAATATCAAGGGCGGATATGGAATTAAGGTTAATAAGAATGCAGAATCAAACGTTTTTTTCGGCGATTCGTAATAAACTAATGTGGGGAACAAATCTTAGACAAAGGAAAAGTAATGATGAATAAAAAATCTGTTGCAGTAATAGGTTCAACAGGCTCAATAGGACAGCAAACTTTAGATATAATTGCGCAACATCCCGATAAATTTTCGGCAGAGGTGCTAACAGCAAATACACAATCGGATTTGCTAATAGAGCAGGCTTTGAAATTTAATCCTAATGTTGTGGTTATTGCCGACAAAGCGCAATATGCAAAAGTTAAAGAGGCTTTATCTCATACGGATATAAAGGTTTTTGCAGGAAAAGAAAGCATTGACGATGTAGTTCAAATGGAATATGTGGACATTGTCTTAATGGCGCTTGTTGGATTTGCAGGATTGTCGCCTACAATTAAAGCTATTGAAAAAGGAAAGCTTGTTGCCTTAGCAAATAAGGAAACACTTGTTGTAGGAGGTGAGTATGTTATGAAAATGGCTAAGCAAAATAATACAGCGATACTGCCAGTTGATTCGGAACATTCTGCAATTTTTCAGTGCTTAATAGGAGAAATAAATAACGAAATAAACAAAATATATCTTACTGCTTCGGGTGGGCCTTTTAGGTGTTTCTCAAAAGATGAACTTTCAAAAGTTACGGTTGCTCAGGCTTTAAATCATCCGAATTGGGCAATGGGTAAAAAAGTTACTATCGACTCTGCAACTTTGATGAACAAGGGTTTTGAAATGATAGAGGCAAGATGGTTATTTGATATAGAGCCTAAGAAAATAGAAGCAGTGATACATCCTCAGAGTATAATACATTCTATGGTGGAATTTGAGGATGGAAGTATTAAAGCCCAATTAGGTGTTGCTGATATGCGACTTCCTATACAATATGCCTTGAATTTTCCAGAAAGATTGCCAAATACATCAGAGAAATTGGATATATACAAATATTCAACTTTAACATTTGAAAAGCCAAATAGGGAATTGTTTCCTTGTTTAGACTTGGCGTATTACGCAATTGAAAGAGGAGGTAATCTTCCTGCGATAATGAATGCCGCAAATGAAATAGCAGTTGAAGCATTCTTGAAAGAAAAAATCAAATTTATAGAGATAGGAAATATAATAGAAGAAGCATTTAATACGTTTGCCTTTGTGAAAAGTCCGTCTTTTGAAGATTATTTCACAACTGACGCATTGGTTAAAGAGAAATTAAGAAACGAAATTTTAAAATAGTAATAAAATATGAAGATTTTAGCGTTAATTCTGAGTTTATCATTATTGGTATTTATTCATGAGTTAGGACATTATTTATTTGCAAGATTATTTAAAACAAGAGTAGAACAATTTTATTTGTTCTTTAATCCTGGTTTTTCTATCCTTAGAGCAAAGAGGTATAATGGTAAGTGGCATTTGAGCTGGTTTTCGAAAACATCTCCTGAAGAGTTCGCTCAATATCCTGACAAGACAGAATGGGGAATTGGTTGGTTGCCTTTTGGTGGTTATTGTTCAATTGCGGGAATGATTGACGAGAGTAATACATCAGCTGACTCGCTTTCAGCAGAGCCACAAGAGTGGGAATATCGCTCAAAGAAAGCTTGGCAACGTTTACTTATAGTATTAGGTGGTGTATTGATGAATTTCGTGGGCGCAATTGTAATATTTTCTGCCATGCTTTTTGTTTGGGGAAAAGAAACTTTGCCTATGCAAAATGTAACTCACGGATATGATTACACAGAAGTGGCATTGAAAAATGGATTTCAAAATGGGGATATTGTTCAAAGCATAGATGGTAAAAAAGTTCTTAATCTGTCGGAAGTGGTTGAACAAGTTCTTTTGGAATCTGCTGGTGATGTAACTGTGAAAAGGGGAGATTCTTTGGTAACATTTAATTTGCCAAAAGATTTTGCAAAACAAATGTTGGTAGCCAACCCAAAAGAATTTGCAGTTGAGCGTTTCCCTTTTGTGATAGATAATTTTGCTATTGGTTCTGTTGCAGAAAAAGCGGGAATGCAAATAGGCGATAGTATAGTTGCAATAAATGGTGTTCTTACTCCTACGTTTAGTGATTTTGTTCAAGAAATTGCTGATAAGAAGGGTAAAGAAATTACAGTAAGTTATTATAGAAATAATGCGAAACACGATGTTGTAATACCGCTTGGTTCAGATGGGAAAATAGGTGCGGTTGCTAAAACTCCGACAAGCCTTTATAAAACAGAGAAAATAGAGTATAATCTTTTTGAATCAATACCTGCTGGAATTAAAGTAGGAACTGAAACTTTGGTTAATTACGTTAAGCAATTCAAATTAGTGTTTACGAAAGAGGGTGCTTCGCAATTAGGTGGTTTTGGTGCGATTGGTTCTATGTTCCCTGCTGAATGGAATTGGGCAATCTTTTGGAATATGACTGCATTCCTTTCTATAATATTAGCATTCATGAATATATTACCTATTCCTGCCTTAGACGGTGGACATGTTATGTTTACGCTATGGGAAATGATAACAGGAAAGAAACCAGGCGACAAATTTATGGAGCGAGCTCAAATGATAGGAATGATAATCTTGTTCGGATTGCTTATTTTTGCGAATGGAAACGATTTATATCGCTGGATTTCTTCAAAATTTTAGTCGCTGAGAATCAGAGTCTTTAAGAAAAAGTGATAAAAAAAGTAAAGAAAAAATTTGGTAGTAATAAAAAAGGTCGTATCTTTGCACTCGCTTTAAGGGAATAACGAAAGCCTCCTTAGCTCAGCTGGTTAGAGCACATGACTGTTAATCATGGGGTCCTAGGTTCAAGTCCTAGAGGGGGCGCTGAAAAGAAAAAAGAGAGAAAGTTAAACTTTCTCTCTTTTTTTGTTTGTGTTCGTTGTGTTATCTCTAAGGAATAATTTATTATCTCTAAGAAAAAATTTTCTAAAGCTAAGGATTATTTTGTTAAATCAAAGACTTATTTCTTTAATAGTATGTCTTGGATGTATTTGTCAAGCTCTTCTTCGCTTTTTCCTCCAATTACTATTTGTGGTTCACCATCTTTTGGAACGAAAATTAAGGTTGGTATGCTGTGAATACCGATTTCTTTTGCTAATTCTTTTTCTTTATCAACGTTTACTTTGTAAATAATTATTTCATTGGCGTATTTTGACGCTAATTTATCTAAAATAGGAGATATCATTTTGCATGGTTTGCACCAGTCTGCATAAAAATCTACTATTATAGGCTTTTCTGCCAACGAAACCCATTTTTCTGGTGATTTTTTGTAATCTGCAACTTTTGTTAAAAAGTCTTCTTTGTTTATTCCTATCGGTTTGCCTTGCGAATACGCAAATGTAAGAGATAATACTGCAAACACAAATGTCAATGTTTTGATAAATTTCTTCATAGTTTTGAAATATTTAAATTTCTGCAAATGTACAAAATTTATATAAAATAGATGTTTCAATAAAAAAGAGTAAGAAAAATATTGTTTCTGTATGTTTTTTTTGTATATTTGCAGATGTTTTGTTTTATAAAAGAATTATTATGAAGAAATTGTCATATTTATTAGCAGGATTGCTTTTCGTATTACTTGGTTTAGAGAATATTAACGCACAACCCGTAATGACGATGACAAGTGCAACAGCCGCAAGTTATAGTTCGGCAGATTTCGAAGCAAATTACACAGATGCTGGTGGCTGGACGGTAGCTAAAAGAGGATTTATTTATGGTACAAATCCAACTCCGACAAAGGCTAATGGGGCTTCGTTAAAACAAAAATCAGGTACTTCACTTGGTGTTTTTAATGTAACGGTTACAGGATTAGCTCCTAATACTACTTATTTTGTTCGTACTTATGCAACAAAAACAGGCCCTGCTGATACAGTGTATTCAAGTAATATTCTTTCGTTTACTACACCTCCTGCTACACCTCCTGTAATTACAACTCCTAATATAACAGATATTACATTGTTTACTGCGACTTTGAATAGTACAATTACAGATAAAGGAGATGCTTCTAACTGGACAAGTAAGGGTTTTGTGTATTCTACAACTCCAAACCCAACTTATTCTACTGGAACAAGGGTAACTGTTTCTGGAACAGTGAATGCAAGTTCTATTCCTTTCCCTATGACAAAGGAAATAACAGGTTTGACTTCCGGTGTAACGTATTATGTTAGAGCATACGCGATTGTTAAATATGGTACAGCAGTTACTGATACTATTTATACAGATGAAACTTCTTTTACTACGGCTCATGCTTGTCAATCTGTGCCTACTAATGTTAATGTTTCAGATATAGGAATTACTGAGGCAAACGTTAATTTTATCCCAGGACTTGGACAAACTCAATGGCAAATAAAATGTGGTATAGTGGGACAATCAGATGAGGAATCAAATATGTATGTAACAAATGATACCACTTACTTGATGACAGGCTTAGAAGGCGGACGTTCTTATGCGGTTTATGTAAGAGCTATTTGCGGAAATATCAATAGCGAATGGTCGCTTATGAAAACATTCGTTACACAACCACCGTTATGTCCGAATGTTAATGGAGTACATACAACAGAAATACAACACTCTTCGGCAAAGATAACTTGGACTCCGGGAAGTATGAGTCAAGATATGTGGGAAGTCGTTTTCGCTAAAAGCAATCAATCTTTACCTTCGACAGGGGTTATAATATATGACAATCCTATTTTCTCGCCAATCGGACTTACTCCACAAACTGAATACAAAGTGAAGGTTAGAGCAATATGTCCAAACGGTGAAGTAAGCTCTTGGAGTGATGAATACATGTTTAATACTATTCAACAAGGCATAGAAGATGCTGAAATGGTGAAAAACATAGAAATATACCCTATTCCAACAGATGGAAAGATAGTTTTCGATGCAAATAATCTTAAAATTGATAGAATAGAAATCGTAAATATTTTAGGAGAAACGATATATTTTGCAACAGAACTTCCAAAGGAATTTGATTTTGAAAATAAAAAAGGAGTATTCTTCGTTAATATTTACACAGAACAAGGAATTCAAACAAGAAAAGTAGTAGTTAAATAAATAAAAAAATAAAAATCGATGTTATCAAACATATTTTTACAAATTTCTCAAACAGCTACAGAAGTCGTTTCTGAGGCTGCATCAACCGAAGCGGAATTAAATGTTTTTGAATTAGCCACAAAAGGTGGTTGGATAATGATTGTATTGGCTATCTTAATGATTGTAGCCATATATATATTCGTTGAAAGATTTTTAGCTTTGAGAAAAGCTCTTAAAGAGGATACAAATTTTATGGAAAACGTAAAAAACTGTATCCATAGCGGAGATTTAGAAGGCGCAAAGAACTTAACAAGAAATAATGCTACGCCTATTGGAAGAATGGTGGACAAAGGATTATCTAGATTAGGCAGACCGCTTAACGATATAAATCAAGCAATAGAGAATGTAGGGAAATTGGAAGTTGCTCAATTAGAAAGCGGAGTTTCTATGGTGGGAACGATTGCTGCTTTGGGACCTTCGTTAGGTTTCCTTGGAACTGTAACCGGTATGGTAAAGGCATTCTTTGATATGAGTACAGCTGGAAATAATATAGATATACAATTACTTTCTGGTGGTATATATGAAGCTATGGTAACAACAGTTGGAGGTTTGATAGTTGGGATTATAGCAAACTTTCTTTACAGTATTCTTGTCGGACAAATCAATAAAGTTATCTTTATGCTGGAAGCAAGAACTATGGAGTTTATGGACCTTTTGCATGAGCCAGCAAAATAAAATATCTCTTTCTTATGATACAAACAAGAAATAAGATAGATCCTAATTTCAATTCTTCATCAATGTCGGATTTGGTGTTTTTGTTGCTAATTTTCTTTATGCTAACATCAACTCTTATCAGTCCGAACGCAATCAAGTTATTGTTACCACAAAGTACAAGTGGCCAAACATTAGCTAAACAAAACGTAGTTGTTGCTATAGATTCAAACTATAAATATTATGTTGAAAATATAGAAACCAGCGAAGAAGAATTAGCACAAGTCTTAGGAGGATTTTTAAACGAAGTAACAGACGGAACAGTCAAGCTTCACTCAGACAAAACTGTTCCTGTGCAATATGTAGTAACTGTAATAGATGCAGTAAACAAAGTAAATGCACAACAAGGTAAAAAACACAAGGTTATTTTAGCAACAGAGGCAACTAAATAATGAACGAAGAACAAAAAAGAAAGTTAATTAGTGCGGTTATAACCCTGTTTGTTTCAGCAGCGGTTGTATGCTCTTTGTTTATTCTTTCATTACCATATCCTGATCCACCACCTCCTGAATTAGGAGTTGAGATGAATGCTGAAGAACTATCAGATGTAGGAAACGATTTCGACAATGCTTCCGAAGGTGGCGAAGATGTTTCAAATAATGCTACATCTAATAATACGGAAGAAAACATTGTAAATCAAAATGTGGAGGAATCACCTGTCGTTAGCAAGAGAAACGAAACTGTAACTCCTAAAAAAGAAGAGGAAAAGCCTGCTGAGCCAACAATTAACCAAAATGCCTTATTCTCAAAAGGCAAAGTAAAAAAAGGAAGTGGCTCCGACCAAGGAATTTCCGAAGGAAGTGGCACTGGTGCAGGAGGAAATGGAGATGGAAAAGGCGTTTCATTTAATTTAGGTGGTAGAGGAGCAAAAGAACTCGTGCCTCCAACGGCATCTAACAATACTCCTGGAAAAATTGTTGTAGAAATAATTGTTGATAAAGAAGGAAATGTAGTTAGAGCAAAAGCAGGAGTTAGAGGAACTACGATTTCAAATACAAATCTTTATAGAAAATGTGAGCAAGCTGCAAGAAAATGTAAATTTGCGGCAGATTCAAACGCACCAGAAGAGCAAAAAGGAACGATTACTTATCGTTTCGTTTAGCATCACCCTTTGCTATAACTATTTGATAGCCTAAATCACTAACTTGTTTCTTTAATTCTTCCAAACCTTCTACGGCTTCCTTGCCTACAAAAGCCTTATTATTATATAGATTGTATAATTTCCTTACATCAGAAGGTGAAAGGTTTGGCATAACCACGTTTGCGCCAACTTGAAGTCCTAACTCTCTTCCGTTTTCTGCGATAGAACCTAACGCAGTTGTAGAAGGAATAAGAGCAAGCGGGAACATTAAACGAAGAATTGCGACTAATCTTAAAGTCTTATGTAAATCTCCTTGTTGTTTATCTTTGAAAGGAGTATCATTATGAGGAATAAAAGGACCTATTCCTATCATTTGAGGTTCCAACTCTTGCAAAAAGCGTAAATCTGCTATGATATTTTCAGTAGTTTGAAAAGGAGAGCCTACCATAAAGCCAGAACCAACTTGAAAACCAATCTCTTTTAAATCAAATAAGCATTGTTTACGAGTTTCTAACTTCATTGCAGCAGGATGAAGTTGCTTATAATGTTCTTCAATCGCAGTTTCATGTCTTAAAAGGTAACGATCCGCACCTGCATTGAAATAATCCTGATAAACACTCTTACTTTTCTCACCCAAAGAAAGTGTTACAGCACAATCAGGATAAGATTTCTTAATTTCTTTTATAATTTCACAAATATCATTGTCAGAGTAATGCAAATCTTCTCCGCCTTGCATTACGAATGTTCTAAATCCCAAAGAATAACCGTAATGAGCACATTCCAAAATCTCCTCTTTGCTCAAACGATACCTTTCAACATTCAAATTACTACATCTAATACCGCAGTATAAGCAGTTATTTTTACAATAATTGCTTACTTCAATCAAGCCACGTATGTAGATGTCGTTTCCATATACCTCTTTACGTTTTTTATCTGCTTGTTTAAAAAGATACTCCTCTTGAAGAGAATTATTTTCACATTCAATAAGAGATTTTAATTGCTTATCTTCTAAATTTTTCTTTTCAAAAAGAGTATCTATTAAACTAAACATATTTTTATTATTTATCTATTGTCATTTTATAGAACGAACGATACACAAAATAGCATGCTAAAACAAAGAATGCTATACCTATGTATGGCGCGATGTTTTTAAATGATTCACTAATAGCGATTTCCATTGCCAAAAGACCAAATAAAGTTGTAAACTTAATAATTGGATTAAGAGCAACAGAAGAAGTATCTTTGAAAGGGTCGCCTACTGTATCTCCAACAACAGAAGCATCATGCAAAGGCGTACCTTTTTCTTTCATATCTACTTCTACGATTTTTTTTGCATTATCCCAGCTTCCTCCTGCATTAGCCATGAATACAGCTTGGAACAATCCGAATAACGCAATCGAAAGTAGATAACTAACAAATAAGGAAACCGCATTGTTTCCGCCAATTGATGCAGGTGAAGACAAGCAAGCAATACCTAAGGCAAAGCAGAAGATAGCAATAAAGATATTATACATACCTCTTTGAGCATAAAGAGTACATATTCTTACAACCTCAACAGAAGACTTTTCATCTGCTTTTTTAGGAGCATTAGTATCAAGATTTATATTACGTTTAATATATTCCACAGCACGATAAGCACCAGTTGTAACCGCTTGTGTACTTGCTCCTGTAAACCAATAAATCACCGCACCACCAAGAATGAAACCTAAAATAGTGTAAGGATTCAATAAGTTAAGCAAAGTACCAGGTTCAACTCCAAGAGATTTTTGTATAACAAGGATTAAAGAGAAAATCATAGTCGTTGCACCCACAACAGCAGTACCAATCAAAACAGGCTTAGCAGTTGCCTTGAATGTATTACCAGCACCGTCATTTGCTTCAAGATAATACTTAGATTTTTCCCAATCTGGTTTAAATCCAAAGTCCTTTTCTATTTCTGCACTTATGTTTTCTTGTTCCTCAATTAAAGACAACTCATACACAGACTGAGCATTATCTGTTACAGGTCCGTAACTATCAACCGCAATCGTAACAGGGCCCATACCAAGCATACCAAATGCTACAAGACCAAAAGCAAAAATAGAAGGATACACCATTCCAATTTCCTCTAAGTTAGGAGAACAGATATAAGCTATAAACATAAGTAATACAAATACCAATCCAGTCCAAAAACCTGAGAAATTACCAGACACAAATCCTGATAAAATATTCAAAGACGCACCACCTTGTTCAGAAGCCTTAACAACCTCTTTTACATGAGTAGACTTAGGAGAAGTAAATACCTTAGTGATTTCTGGAATTAAAGCAGCACCAAGAGTTCCACAAGAAATAATAGTCGAAAGTATCCACCATAGATTTCCACTTTCCCCAATATTTCCAATAAGTAGGTAAGAAGTAACGAAAGTTCCTATAATAGAAAGAATAGAGCTAATCCATACCAAATTAGTTAGCGGAGCTTCAAAATCCAAATCATCCTTTTTTCCGTAAAGAGTTTGACTTAATCCCTTATTTATATAATAAGCAATGATAGATGTCGCAACCCCAAGAATTCTCATTGTAAATATCCAAACAAGAAGGTCTTTTTGAATACCAACATCGCCAATTGCTAAAAGAATAAACGAAACCAAAGCCACACCTGTAACGCCGTAAGTTTCAAAACCGTCAGCAGTAGGGCCAACTGAATCACCTGCATTGTCGCCTGTACAGTCTGCAATAACACCTGGGTTTCTTGGATCATCTTCTCCGATTTTAAATACCACCTTCATTAAATCCGATGCAATATCTGCAATCTTTGTAAAAATACCACCCGCAATTCTTAAAGCTGAAGCCCCTAAACTTTCACCAATAGCAAACCCTATAAAACAAGCTCCCGCAAGATGAGCAGGCATTAGTAGTAAAATTACAAGCATTAAAAGAAGCTCAACACAAATCAACACAACCCCAATACTCATTCCCGCACTTAAAGGAATATTCAAAAGGTTTAAAGGATTGCGTTTAAGAGAAGCAAAAGCCATGCGTGAATTTGCATAAGTGTTTATGCGTATACCGTATTTAGCAACGATATATGAGCCTAAAATACCTAAAACAGTCCAAAGCAATATTAGAAGCACTGCTCCAATACCGAAACTTTCTCCATTTTCTCCCTTAGCAAGGAAGCCAAAGTAAAGACTTACTGCTAAACCTACGAATATAAATAAAAGAGCAAGGAATTTCGCTTGCTGTTTCAAGTAAGTTGAACACGTTTTGTAAATAACGTGAGCAATATCCAACATACTTTTGTGCGCAGGTAACTTTTTAATTTTTAGGAATTGATAAATCCCGAAAATAATACCTAATAAGGCAATAAAAAAGCCCCAATGTAATATTCCAAACTCGTGAATTTCCAATGGGACTTTTAAATCTGCTTCGCTCGCCTTTGATAATGTAGGCAAGAGCATTGTCAAAAATAAAATTTTTAGCTTTCTCATTTTAATATTTATAAATTTGTTAATTTTCTTATAGACTTGCAAAGTTATGAATAATAATTGTAAGAAAATAATCTTAAAAAAAATTTTTTTGAATTTTAAATATTTTTAGTGTTTTTTCGTTAAAACAAATATATAACACTTTTTTTTATGACTATATTGATGGAATTGGTTTCTATTACGCCGTCAGCAATCGATAAATATTACGATTTGTTATTGATTGAGGCGAAAGGAAAAAGAGCCTTGTCCATTCCTGTTGGGGAATACGAAGGACAAAACATAGCTTTAAGCATTGATAAAGCGAAAGTATCAAGACCGCTTACCTTTGATTTACTTTGCGAAATTATGTCTAAGGCAAATGTTAAAGCAGAGTACGTTTACATAAATAAATTCTTAGATGGTACATTTTTTGCCAACCTTTGCTGTGTCATAAACGGAGAAGAAATCTCCTTTGATGCACGTTGCTCCGATGCAATCAATATAGCCGTAAAACAGTCCTTACCAATATTTGTTTCAGAAAGCGTTTTAGAAAATGCAGGCTTTGAAATCACCCCTCCAAACCTTATTGACGAACAAAATTGCGAAGAAGAAGATTGGACAATCG
Source organism: Candidatus Onthomorpha sp. (assembly GCA_045644685.1). Classification (GTDB taxonomy): domain Bacteria; phylum Bacteroidota; class Bacteroidia; order Bacteroidales; family P3; genus Onthomorpha. The sequence continues at coordinate 19,144 of JAZRHI010000017.1, read as the reverse complement.
AAGAGCTTGAAATCATTCTGAAAGAAGTAGAAGAAGAAGGCGATGTAGCCCTTGCAGAATTGTTAAGGGAAAAAATCAAATCCTTAAAAAAAGAAGAATAACCTACTTCTTTTGAGGATGTCTTCCGCCACATCTAAAACGTTCTGCCCAATAAGTTTCGGAAAATCTACCGATTGTAACTCCTTTTGACGAAGATGTGTGTATAAATTTGTCGGAATCTAAAAATATTCCTACATGATTGATTGAGCCACCTTTCTTATTATTAAAGAAAACAAGGTCGCCCTCTTTTAAATCACTCTTATTCTTTATTATTTTGCAGACTTTCTCCATGTCTTGACTTCTTCGAGGTAGGTTAATGCCGTAAATTTCTTTGTAAACATTACAAACAAATCCTGAACAATCAACTCCTTGTTTTGTTGTGCCACCCATGCGATGTGGAGTGCCTAACCAATCAAGGCAATAGGCTCTTAAATCGCTTACCTTATGCTTTGCTCTTGGAGTCTCTTTTGTTGGAGTTTCTTGTTTCGTACCTACGGTTTCTTTTCCTATCTTACAAGAAGTAAAACCTGCGATTATCAATATCAATACTAAGACTTTTTTCATTTCTATTGTGCTTTAAGTTCTTTAATACAATCCTTTAAACTATCTTCCCAATGAGGTATCTTTATTTTCAGCAAATCTTCCGATTCACTTTTATCAAACACGCTGAATTTTGGACGAGTTGCAAGAGTAGGGTATTGACTTGTAAGAATAGGATTTATTTTAATGTTTCTCTCCCCCCATAATTCTATTGCCTTCCTTGCAAAATCGTACCACGAGCAAACACCCTGATTGCTAAAATGTAAGATACGATTTCTATCTATATGCTCTATTGCTCTGATAGCAAAATCTGCTAAATCTCTTGCGTAAGTTGGACTTCCAATTTGGTCATATATAACATTTAACTCATCCCTTGTTTGAGAAAGGCTAATCATTGTTTTCACAAAGTTAGATTTAAATTCACTATAAAGCCAACTTGTTCTAATTACAAAGGTCAATGGGTTATTTTTTAAGCAGTTTTCTTCCCCTTTTAATTTAGTTTTGCCATAGATAGACAAAGGATGAGTTTCCTCTTGTGGAAGATGAGGCTTGCAATCCTTACCTTCAAAAACATAGTCTGTTGAAATATAAACAAGTCTTGTCTTGTATTCGGCACAAAGTTTTGCAATATTAAGCGAAGCCTCAGAGTTGATTTTCTCTGCCAAAGCCATTTCTTCCTCAGCCTTATCAACTGCGGTATAAGCTGCGAAATGCAAAACACAATATATGTCATTGCTTTCAAAGAATGCCTTTAACTCTTCCGGATTGCAAATATCCAAATCCTCTTTGTCAGTATAGATAAAGTTATATTGAGAAAAATTTCCTGCAATCTTTCGTAGCGACAACCCAAGTTGTCCTTCCGCTCCTGTAACTAATACGTTTTTCATTCCTTTACGTTTGATACTACAAAAATACTAAGAAAAAAGAAAATAAACCTAAGAAATAAAAAAATAAACCTAAGAAATATTTTTCTAAACCTAAGAAAAAAAATAAATATTGTATCTTTGTAATCTCAAATGTTAAAATATAATATGCAAAACAATAACAATCTAAAAAAATGGATAAGGATTTTAATGTGTTTCTTTATATGTTTGCAGATGTTTCCGCCCATTTTGGTTTTAGATAGCACGTCTTTACGTCATTTTTTGATAGCTTTATTTGATATAGTTGCGATAGGAGTAGTTTTATACTATGCTTTCGTAAAGCAAACCAATGTTTTACGAAAATCTATATTTACTTCCTCCCCACTAATGCCGATTTGGCTTTTACTCATTGTTTACATGGGAGTTTCCATCCTTTGGTCTATAAATCCCATAGAAGGACTCGCTGTTTGGAATAGGTGGATACTAATCTTTATTGCAATGATTATAAGCATAGGATTTATGCTTAAAGATAATCATGTAATGAAGAATCTCATTATATGTACACTTGTGATTGCTACAATTAACGTATTGTCTTGCATAATATGTTATTATGTTTTTGATGTGCATATTTCTCAACGCAATAACTTAAAACTAAATGGCTTTTATGGCAATAAGAATATCTTTGCCGTAGCATTATTATTCAAATTGCCATTCCTATATTACGCTTTCTTACGTTTCAAGAAATTTATTCGCTATTACAGTTTAATACTTATCTTTTTAATAACCTTTTGCTTAGTAATCATAAGCACACGCTCTTCCTTTATAGGATTATTCTTGCAATTAGCAGTCCTATCCTTATATGGAGTATTCTATCTCGTAAAAAGCAAAAACTTAAAGACTATCTTCAATCATGCTAAACCCTATTTGTTGATAGTAATAGTAGCTTTATCGGGCTTTTTCTTAGGCGATGCTTTCTTAAAGTATAACTTTGAGCATTATTCTAAAATAAAAACTAATAATTATACAATAGAAGCAAGAGTAAGCTCCATAGCAGAGGGCAATAGTAAAGGAAGACTTCTTATTTGGCAAAACACAACCGAAATAATCAAACAATCACCATGGATAGGCTATGGAGTAGGAAATCATAAGTTAGCAATAATGAAGGTGGAGTGTGCAAAAAAACACGATTACGTAGTTTCCGACCACGCACATAACGACTTCTTGGAAATGTTCTCAGAACTTGGAATTTTTGGCTTGCTTATCTATCTTTCAACCTTTGCATTATTCGCATTTATTGCCTTAAAACAAATTCTAAACTCCAAATACGAACAGCATAGGTTACTTGGAATAGTCGCATTGACCTTAATATTGACATACGCCAATGATGCAATGTTTAATTTCCCGTTAGAAAGAGCAGATTGTCAGATTTATTTAGTTTTAGCCGTAGCAATACTGATGTATAATAATATTCGCAATTCGGAAAACAAAACATCGGTAATCACAAAGCCTGTAATAGTATTCATCGCCTTAATAACAATGGGAGCTTTCGTTATAGAATCTATGCACTGCAACTCTTCCATTCTTCAAAAGAAAAGAATACATCAACATAATGGAGATAAAACAATCAAAATTACGCCAGAAGGTTGGCTAAACAAAATGCCATTCCTTCCAAATATTGATGAAAGCACCAAACCCATAGCAGTAAATGTTGCAGAACGTTTTGCGACCGCTGGAAATTATAGAAAAGCAGTAGATATTCTTTTAGAAGACAATTCAAATCCATATTATAGTTTAAGAGAATATAGATTGGCTAATTACTATAATAAGATGGAAAATAAGAGTGATAGCGCTACCTATTGGGCTCAAAGATGTATAGAAATGAAACCCCTATGCTATTCTCCGGTTCGCGTTTTGGTGAGTATTGCAGGTAAGAATAATGATTCTAAAACGCAGTTAGAATTGATTGATTCATACTTACAAAAATTTAAAACCGAGCCTCTCGCATGGGAAGATAAGATAGCTATTCTTCAAAGACAAAACAAACAAGAAGAAGCAATAGAAACTATTACCGAAGCAAGAAAATACATGCCTAATAACGGAAAAATGAGAAAATTAGAGGAAAAAATAAAGCAAAAAGGCAAAGAAATCTAAAAACAATCCACACTTTTTCTATCTGAAAATCAATATTTTAATTTTTTTATTAAGAAGTTTTTCACAAAAAAACGGTCTTATTTCAAATTATATTGTAATTTTGCAGAGTTAAAGTAAAAGAATTATCAATTATTTAAAAAACCAAAAGAAATGAAAAAAGCATTGTTTGTATTAGCAGTAGCTGGTTTCTTCGCAGCTTGCGGTGGCGCAACAGAAACTGCAACAGAAACTGCAACAGAAACACCAGTTGTTGAACAAGTTGTTGAAACTGCAACAGAAACAGCAGTAGAAACTCCAGTAGCTGAATAATTAAAATTACTCTTCACGAGTAAAATTTCAGTTAAAGAGATTTAAGGCAGTCCCAAGTAAAGAGACTGCTTTTTTTTATGCCTTTTTATTTCCTAATAGCTTTCTTTAAATCTAAAATAAAGGCAACCGCTAAGAAAATTATTACACATAGGGTGTTGATTGTAAGTCTTAGTGCGGTGTTGTCAAGGTTTTGGAAAACGTTCATTACAAAATACAACCCTAAGGCAAGGATTAGATAAGTGAAGAAACGTTTTATTGGATATTTTACGGGATAGAATTTTTGTCCTATCGCCCAACAAATTATCATTATTGAGGCATAGCAAATCAAAGTTGTGTATGCTGCACCTAAATAGCCAAAACGTGGCACTAAAATAAAGTTTAGAATCAAGGTTATTGCGGCTCCAATGCCCGAAATGTAGGCTCCGTAAATTGTTTTGTCGCTTACCTTATACCAAATAGAGAGATTGTAATAAATTCCCAAGCAGAAATTTGCCAAAAGAAGTATTGGCACAACGTTTAAGCCGACTCTATATTCCTCACTTACGAAATATTGAAATAAATCCATATAAGCAATTACTCCAAGAAAGATTGTGAGAAGAAAAATAGTGAAAACAAGCATTACAGAGGAGTATGTTGCTTTTGCATCTTTGGCTTTCATCTTTGAGAAGAAGAAAGGCTCGGCTGCAAACTTAAATGCTTGAATGAAAAGACTCATTACGATAGAAATTTTGTAGCAAGCACCATATATTCCTATTTGTTGCATTGCGTAAGTGTTGCAATCGGCAGTATTTTCGGGGCAAGTTAAAAGTTTTTTCAAAGCAATACGGTCAAAAGTCTCGTTTACCATTCCTGCAAGTCCACCAATCATAACGGGAAGACCATAAATCAACATTTGTTTCAAAAGAGAAAAACTAATTTTAAAACGAAATTTAGAATATTCTGGTAGAAGCATCACAACAGATATTGCACTTGCCAAGAAATTTGAAATAAAAATGCACTCAACAAGGTTATTTGGTTTTAGAATGAAAAAGAAAAAGAGATTGAAACCTATGTTTGAAAAAATATCAATGCTTTTAATCAAGGCAAAACGTGCTGCTTTGTTTTCTTGACGTAGTTTTGCGTAAGGAATTGCACGAAAGGCATCAAGTGCAACAATGATTAAAAACCATTTAATGTAGTTTTGCTCGTTTTCATATTGCATTGCACAGCTTATACTCTCGATATTGAAAAAGGTAATCAAGAGAAAAAGCGAGGTTGTGCAGAAAAGCGAAAATAAAGACGTGTTAAAAACTACGGACTTATCATCGTGTTTTTGGCAAAAGCGGAAATATGCCGTTTCCATGCCGTATGTGAGAATTATCATAAGGAAAGAAATATAGGCATAAAGCTCTGAAACTACTCCGTACTTGTCTGCCGTAAGGGAATAGGTGTAAACAGGAACTAAAAGATAGTTTAAAAATCTTCCTAATATAGTTGGTAATCCGTAAATTGCAGTTTGTCCTGCAAGTTTTTTAATATCGCTCATTTTCTCTTTGAAATAATTTTTTAAACCTTTGAAATATTTTTTTAAGTCTTAGGAATAATTTTTTAATTCTTAGAAATAATATGTTAAACCAAAGAGAGTTTCTCTGTAAGTTATCTTTACATCTTTTTTATATCGGTCAAGAAATCCGAATTTATTGCTCATGTTAAATCCAACCTTACCAAAAATAAATTTAAACCCACAAACAAACCCAATATCATAAGGGTTAAACTCTCCTTGTTGTAAATCTACCTCGTTTAATTGTGCTTTAAAGATATAATCGTAAGCAAGCCCAAGATTAAATCCTATTCCTACATCTGTACCAAAGTAACCTAAATTCCAAGTCAAAGGAACGGATAGTTTCATTGCTTGAAATTTTCCTTCAACTTGCTTACTTTGTTCCATATTTGCAAGAACGCCTAATTCTAAACCTTGCCAAGGGTTTATATTGTAAAGGAACATAAAACCACTATTTAGAGTCCTTCCATTTTTTCCCGTAATGTTTCCACTATGATAGTATTGATTACAACTACCTAATGCAAAACTCAAACCAACTTCAAACTTGCTTCTTTCATTTTTATGTTTGTCTGCTTTCTTTCCCGAAAAACCTAAATCTTTATAATTGCTTGCATTTACGGTAAGATTGAAAACAAAATCGCAAATCTTGTCCATGCCCTCGTAATCTATCAATTCTGCATCGTCTTCGGGCTTATGATAAGGTGAATCTGTACCTGTTGTCAATGTTATTGCGGGAATATCTTTTTTTGCAAAAGAAGAATAGTCCGAATCCGTAAAAACAGATTTCTCATACTTAGACACCTTTATTTTTAAGTCGGTTTTAGTGCTTTCAAATATCTCTTTCCAACCATTAACCATAGCAACATTTGCAATTTCCAAAGCACCGTTCTTATACCAACCTACCATATCAAGGTTAATCATTAACTTAATATCAGAAAGTGTATCAACAAACATAGGGTTATGCGCAAAAGCTTTACTACCAACAAGACCTCTCTCTTCGGCATCAAACCAAATTAAAATAATATGACGATTTATTTTGTCTGAATTTGCATTTAGCAAACGGGCTAATTGAATTAGCATAGCACTTCCCGATGCGTTGTCGTCAGCTCCGTTATATACTTCATTATTTCTTATTCCTAAATGATCATAGTGAGCACCTATTACAATATATTCAGGATTATACAAAGGCTTTTCTGCACGTATTTCTGCAACTACGTTTTTCCCATTATTGAAATCAAATTCTTGAATATAATGACTAACATTTGCTTGATTTAATTGCGAGCAAATATATTCCCTTGCAAGAGAGTTTCCAATGCTTCCGACATCCCTTCCTTCCAAATCATCAGAGCTTAAATAATAAACATCTTTCTTTAAATTTTCTCTTTGTTGGCTTTGAGCAAAACAAAGATTTAAACTCAAAATTGCGAGTGTTAAGACAAAAAATCGTTTCATTTTTTTAATTTTTTCGCAAAGATATGAAGAAATAACGTAATTTTGTAAATTGAATATGTTAAAATAAAAATAGGAAATGAAAAACTTTGTAGAGGAATTACGTTGGAGGGGCATGATTCACGACATTATGCCGGGCACAGAAGAGCAATTCTTAAAACAAACTGCGACTGCGTATGTAGGATTCGACCCAACAGCAGACAGTTTACATATAGGACACTTAGTAGGCATTATGATGCTTTCTCATCTTCAAAGAAGCGGACACAGACCCATTGTTTTGTTAGGCGGAGCCACAGGAATGATTGGAGATCCTTCGTTTAAAAGCCAAGAAAGAAAGCTACTTACACTTGAACAAATACAACATAATCAAGCTTGCATAAAGAAACAATTATCTAATTTTATGGATTTTGAAACCGAAACAGAGAATAAGGCTTTGGTTTTAAACAACTATGATTGGAATAGCAAGTGGAGCTTTTTGGATTTCATAAGAGACGTGGGTAAACACATAACAGTGAACTATATGATGGCGAAAGACTGTGTGAAGAAACGTATTGAAACAGGTCTTTCTTTTACTGAGTTTTCTTATCAATTACTTCAAGCATACGACTTTAAGTATTTGTATGAAAACTACGGCTGTAAACTTCAAATGGGAGGCTCAGACCAATGGGGAAACATCACTTGCGGAACTGAACTCATTAGAAGAACACTTTCAGGCGAAGCTTTTGCGATGACTTGTCCTTTGATTACAAAAGCAGATGGCACAAAATTTGGAAAAACTGAAAAAGGTAACGTGTGGTTAGATGCAGAAAAAACCTCACCTTACGCTTTCTATCAATTCTGGTTAAATGTTTCTGATGAGGATGCTAAGAAATTCATTCGTATCTTTACATTCTTCACAAAAGAAGAAATAGAAAATTTGGAAAAAGAACACGATGTTGCTCCAAACCTAAGAGTGCTTCAAAAAGCTCTTGCAAAAGACATAACAATACGCGTTCACGGAGAAGAAGAATATAATAGCGCTGTTGAGGCTTCGGAAATTCTTTTCGGAAAAGGCACAACTGATACATTAAAGAAATTAGATAGCGAAACATTCCTAAGCGTTTTTGAAGGAGTTCCTACATTTGAAGTAAGCAAAGAAGAGATATTACAAGGCGTAAACGTGATTGACCTTTTAGCAGAAAAGACTCAAATTCTTGCCTCAAAGGGAGAAGTTCGTAGAGCATTAAAAGAAAACTCACTTTCTATAAATAAAGAAAAGATTAAGGAGGATTTCGTAACATCTTCTGAGAATTTATTAAACGAACAATACATTTTAGTTCAAAAAGGTAAGAAAAACTATTTCATAGTTATAGCTAAGTAAAATAAGTCTTAGATTTACTGAAATAATCCTAAGGAAAAATATTTTTTTTCTTAGGATTATTTTTTTAAAGTAAAGAAAAAATTTATACTTTTGCAGAGTTATTTAATAGAGTTATTAAATAGGTTAAATAAATAGGCTATGCAAGAGAATAATATGGAACAACAAATCCTTTTTGTAGCAAGAGATTTGTTTGTACAACACGGTTACGATGGCGTTTCTACAACTCAGGTTGCAAAGGCTGTGGGTTGCAATCAAGCCTTAGTGCATTATTATTATCGTACAAAACAAAATCTTTTTAAGATTATATGTCAGCAAGAAATACAAAAGATGTTGAAGATTCTTGCCGATATTCCACAAGAGGATATTTCGTTTGAAAATTTTATTGAAAAGATTATCGAAGCTCAAATTGGTTTTTTGAAAAACAATCCCGATGCTCCATTTTTTATAATTGGCGAATTAAGGCACAATAGCGAGGTTTTGAAAATGATGAGAGAACTTTTCTCTGAATTTGGCAAAGAAATTGTTGGCAAGATTCGTATGTTTGTTCAAATGAAACAAAGCAAAGGAGAATTAAATGATGTTTCAGTAGAGGATTTGCTAATAGATATTGTGTCCTTAGACGTAATGTCGTTTGTAGGACAAGTATTATTTACACAAATCTTAGAAATGGATTCTCAAACACAAGAAGTCTTTTTAGAAAGAAGAAAGACTCATATAAAGAAACTAATATTATCAAGCATAAAATCATAGAAAGATAATGTATAGATTAGGAGTAGATATTGGTTCAACAACAGCAAAAGCAGTAGTTGTAAATAATAAAAAAGAAATTGTTTATTCTAATTATTTAAGACATAATGCAGATGTTAAAGGAACGTTGTTAAATATTCTTGAAAGCATAAAAACTCAACTTGGAAGTGAAGTAGAATTAGAGATAATCATAACAGGCTCTGCTGGATTTGGGATTTCAGAACGCTTAAACGTGCCATTTATTCAAGAGGTCATTGCCGTGTCAAATTTTGTTAAGCATTTCTCAATGGATATTAACTCTATAATTGACATAGGTGGCGAAGACTCAAAAATTATCTTCTTTTCAAAAACTTCTTCTTTACCTATAATGCGTATGAATGGTAATTGTGCAGGAGGAACGGGCGCTTTCATTGACCAAATGGCTTTAATACTTGGAGTAAGTGTAGATGAACTTGACCGCCTTGCACAAAACGCAAAACATATCTATCCGATAGCATCACGATGTGGAGTTTTCTCAAAGACAGACGTGCAAAACCTTGTTGCAAGAGGGGTTTCAAAAGAAGATATTGCAGTTTCAATTTTCAATGCGATTGCTTTGCAAGTTGTTTCTTCGCTTTCAAAAGGCATGCAGATAAATCCAAAAATTTTATTCTGTGGAGGACCATTGACTTATATTAAATCCCTAAGAGAAGCCTTTGCAAGAGTTTTAGAACTTGATGAAATGGATTTTATAAAACTTGAAAACTCTAATCTTATCCCAGCAATGGGTTGTGTTTTCACCGATGGCGAGCAAGGACTTGTGATAAAGATAGAAGATTTGATAGAAAAACTCTCAAATACTCAAACCACAACAAATAATATCAGTAATAGATTAGAGGTAATCTTTAAAGACGAGGAAGAATTACAAGAGTGGAGAAAAGAAAAAACGAAAGGAGAGAAGGTTGGAACGTTAAAAGATTTTAGAGGTGATTGTTTCCTTGGATTAGATTCGGGTTCTACAACAACAAAACTTGTTCTTACCGATAGCGAAAGCAACATAATATTTTCTGATTACAGCAGAAATGGTGGTAATGCTTTGAAAGCAGTTGAAGAAGCAATAGAACGTATGATGCAAGCTTGCAAAGAAAATAATGCCTCTATAAATATAGTTGCTGCTTGTTCGACAGGATATGGAGAAGAGTTGATTAAGACTGCTTTTTCTATGGAATGTTCGGTTGTGGAAACGATTGCTCACTACAAGGCTGCGAAAACTCTATGTCCTGAGGTAGATTTCATTCTTGATATTGGAGGACAAGATATGAAAGCCTTGTTTATAGAAGACGGAGTTTTAAATAAAATAGAACTAAACGAGGCTTGCTCTTCTGGTTGTGGTTCTTTCATAGAGAATTTCGCTAATTCGCTTTCTTATCCTGTTGCAGAGTTTGCTCAAATTGCTTGTTTGGCAAAAAATCCTTGCGACTTAGGTACTCGTTGTACGGTTTTCATGAACTCAAAGGTTAAACAATCTTTGCGAGAAGGTGCAAGCGTTGCAGATATTTCGGCAGGATTGGCGTATTCCGTAGTAAAGAATTGTCTATACAAGGTTTTGAAACTTAATTCTCTTGATATTGGAAAAAATATTGTCGTACAAGGTGGAACAATGCGTAATGATAGTATTGTAAAAGCTTTGGAAAATATGGTGGGAGTAAAGGTTTATCGCAGTCAAACGCCAGAACTAATGGGTGCTTACGGCTGTGCTATTCACGCAAAGGAGAAATACGATAATAATTCTTTGAAAACAACTTTCACAAGTAAGGTTTCTGCTTTTGAGTCAAAGGAATTGAATTGTAAAGGTTGCGAAAACCAATGTCTTGTTACAAAATACACTTTTGAAAACAATAAAACATATCATTCAGGCAATAAATGCGAAAAAGTTTTCTCCTCAAAGGCTGAATCGGAAAAAGGAGATAATATCTATACTTATAAATTGGAAAGAGTATTTGAAAATATCAAACTTTCAAATCCAAAATACCGATTAGGCGTTCCAAGGGTTTTGAATATGTTTGAGGATTTTCCTTTTTGGCAAGCTTTGTTTTATGAATTTGATATAGAACTTGTGCTTAGTGATTTATCGACTTACTCTAACTATGAGAAAGGTTTGAAACAAGTAATGAGTGAAAATATTTGTTTCCCTGCTAAGTTGGTTCATTCACATATAGATAATCTTGTTGCGAAAGGGCTGAAACATATTTTCTTTCCATACGTTGTGTTTGAGAGAAAGGAAAGCGAAAATGTAGCAAACTCATATAATTGCCCTATTGTTTCGTCTTATAGTGTTTTAATAAAGAGTCAATTATCTGTTTATGACAATACAGATATTAAAATAGACAATCCTGTTTTTACTTTTAAGGAAAAAAATCTTCTTTTTAAGAATTGTGAAATTTATTTTAAGACTTTGTCTAACGAAACAAAGACTTTTAAATACTCAAAAGCACAATTAAAAAAAGCATTTGAAAAGGCACTGCAAGCACAACATCAATATGAAATTGATTTGCAAAACAAAGCCAAAGAATACTTTGAAAAAGCAAAGGCAAATAATATTCCAATAATACTTTTGGCTGCAAGACCATATCATACAGACTCTTTAATTCAACATAAATTAAGTGATATTATTTCTTCTCTTGGAGCTTGTGTTATAAGTGATGACATTGTGAGAATAGATAATAATTTTGATATGCAAGATACTTATATGCTCTCTCAATGGACTTATATGAATAGAATTGTTAAGGCTGCAAAATGGGTAACTACGCAAAATGATGAGGTAAACTATGCTCAAATTACTTCCTTTGGCTGTGGTCCCGATGCCTTTCTTTTAGATGAAATCACACATCTTCTAAAACGTAACAACAAATCGTGCACTATAATAAAGGTTGATGATATCAATAACGTAGGCTCGATGCGTTTGAGAATAAGAAGCCTTTTGGAAAGTTTGAAACAAAAGACTGCAACTAATAAACCGATAGAAGCCTTTGTTGATACAAAAACATTTGAGGTTGAAGACAAGAAAAGAGTAATTCTTGCTCCATTTTTTACCGATTATGCTTCGCCTTTGTTGCCAGAAGTCTTTGCATTGAGTGGTTATAAGTTAGAGGTGTTGCCTTTAAGCGACCAAAAGTCAGCGGATTTAGGCTTGCAGTATTCTAATAACGAAGTTTGCTATCCTGCAACTCTTATTGTAGGAGATATGATTAAGGCTTTGAGTTCTGGGAAATATGATTTGAGTAAAACCGCTGTTGGAATTACTCAAACAGGTGGGCAATGTAGAGCATCAAATTACTATGCTGTTATACGCAAAGCACTTGTTGATGCAGGCTTTTCGCAAGTTCCTGTTATTTCAGCAACAATGTCAAGCGATGTTCATACAAATCAACCAGGCTTTAAGTTAGATTATAAATCTATAATAGTGATTGCGTTTGATGCAATGTTGTTTGGAGATTGTCTTTCAAAGATATATCATTCTACTGCGGTGAGAACAGAAAATCCAAACTTAGCTTTGGAATTGAAAAATCAATATTTGGAGAGAGCAAAGCCTATTGTGTTGAAGAAAGATAGGAAAGCTTTGATTGCTTTGCTTAAAGAAGCAGTGAAAGAGTTTAATTCATTATTGCCAAGCGAATACATTGAAAGGAAAAAGGTAGGTATAGTAGGGGAAATCTTCTTGAAATTCCACCCTTTTGCCAATCAAAACATAATATCTTGGCTGATGAGTCAAAAAATAGAAGTAATTCCTCCGACTTTAACCCCTTTTATAACACAATTCTTTGTTAATAGAGATGTGAAACTTGACAATAATTTAGATACATCAAGCATTCCTAATCCTATTATGAGGTTGATTTATGGAATAGTAAAAAAAGAAATTTCGAGATTTAACTCTATAATGTCTAAATTTAGCTATTATTCTCCGATAGAAGATATTTATGAATTAGCAGAAGATGTTAAAAATGTAATTCCTTTGGTTGCACAATTTGGGGAGGGGTGGGCGTTGCCTGCTGAAATAATTTCTCTTGCCAAAAACAAGGCTGACGGAGTTATTAGCTTACAACCTTTCGGATGTATTGCAAATCATATAATTAGTAAGGGAGTTGAAAACAAAATAAAGCAACTTTACCCTGATTTAAGCGTGCTTTCATTAGATTTTGACTCAGGAGTAAGTGAGGTGAATGTAGTAAATCGTTTGATGTTGCTAAAAGACACAATTTCTAAAAAACAATAGAAAATAAGATTTCTTTAAAGAAAAATTGTATCTTTGCAGATTATAAAAGAATTATTAAAAATTAGTAAGTATGAAAAAACACATTTTGTTATTCGCACTTTTAGTTAGTGCTTTTACATTAAGTCTTCAAGCTCAACAAGGCAAATGGGCTGGAACAATTAAATATCAATTAACTTGGAGTGGCGATGTTCCTCAAGGAATACCTTCAGAATATGAAGTTAAAGTATTTGAAGAAAAAACCAAATACATGGATATGACAATGGGTGCTGTCGTTATAACTGACGCTCAAAAGAAAAACATCACACTTATGTTTGATTTTTCTCAAATTCCATTGGAAGAAGTTGGTGGAAAATGGTATATAAGAGAAAAAATGCCAGATTCAGCTTTCACAGCAGTAACTTACAACTTCACAGGTAAGACAAAAGACATGGCAGGAAAGACAGCTCACGAAGTTGTTGCAACTTATAAGAACGCAGAAAACGTTGAAGAAACAGAAACATTCTGGGCTTGCAAGGATTTAGGTCCTTCTCTTGAAATGACAAACTATCCAGGATTGAACGCTATGCCTTTTGAATACACAGTTCAATATGCAGAAACTCTTTCTTGTACATTTACAGCAGTTGAAGTAATTGACGGAAAAGTTAAAAAGACTGACTTGCTTTTAGAAACAGGATATGAAGAACTTACTATGGAAGAATTCCAAGAAAAGATTCAAATTCTTCAAGAAGCAATGGGTGGCGGAGCAGGAGCAGAAGAAGACTTTTAATAAATAAGGTTTAAAAAGATAATGCGTAAGACAAAGGATACAAAAACAAAGAAGACGACAAGTAATACTAAGAAAAATTCACTTTTAACCTTCATAAAAAGTGAGCAGTTTCCCAAAACAATGGCAGTTTTACTTGCTATCTTTACTGTTTTCTGTTTTGTATCCTTTGTTTCTTTTTTTTGGACTTGGTTTAATGATTATAACCTTGTTCAAAAACTTTCATTCTCTCAACTATTCTTTGGAGAACAAGACATAAAGAATTGGGGAGGTCCTTTGGGTGCTTGTGTAGCATATTTTTTCGTTAATAAGACATTTGGAGTAGCATCTTTCGGATTTTTAATCCTATTTGCCTTAGCAGTATTAAGACTATTTAAAGTGCAAATACAAAACATTAGAAAATGGATTGTTTGTACACTTATCATTATGCTATGGAGTTCTTGCTTCATTGGTTATTTTGTAGTGGCGTTTCCAACAACCTTTTCAAGTTTAGACGTCTTTGCAGGAGTAGTTGGTACAGTAGTCAATCTTTGGCTTATAAAACTAATAGGATTGTTTGGTGCAGCTTTATTCAATTTAGCATTCACCTTTATATTCCCTATGATTCTTTTTGGAGTTAGATACTCCTTTGTAAAGAGACTAGTAATAAACTTATACAAAAAAGCAACAGCTCCAAAACCTGTTAAAGAAAAACCAATAAAAGAAAAACCTCAACCAAAACCACAACAACCTATAATAGTAGAAGAAGAACTCAAAGAAGAGGAAGTGGTAGAAGAGGAAGAAGAAACGACTTCTCCTATTGTAGAGTTTGATATAAATCCACAAACTCAAACAGAGGTTCAAGAAGAAACCGAAGTTGAATTTGAAATACAAGGAGATTTACAATCAGAAGAAGAATCTATTGAAGAGGAAGAAACATTTGAAGAAGAGGAAGAGGAACATTATGGAATAGATACGCCATACGATCCGAAATTAGAGCTGTCTTCTTATCAACTTCCAAGTGTTGATATTCTGATTGATTATGAAAAAAACAACAAACAAATAGATGAAAGGGAATTGCATTCTAACAAAGATAGAATTGTAAGTACTTTAAAGAATTATAAAATAGATATTGTAAAAATATCGGCAACTCCTGGACCAACTGTAACACTCTACGAAATAGTACCTGCACCGGGAACAAGAATTAACAAAATCAAAAATCTTGAAGACGATATTGCCCTTAGCCTTTCTGCTTTGGGTATAAGAATAATCGCTCCTATACCAGGCAAAGGCACAATCGGTATAGAAGTTCCTAACTTTAATCCACAAATTGTATCAATGAAAACAATGCTTACTTCGCCTCAGTTTGTTGATACAAAATATGAATTGCCTATTGCAATAGGAAAAACAATTTCCTCTGAGCCTTACGTTGCTGATTTGGCGAAAATGCCTCACTTACTTATGGCAGGAGCAACAGGACAAGGTAAGTCAGTAGGATTAAATGCTATCATATCTTCACTACTCTTTAAGAAACACCCTTGCGATTTGAAATTCGTAATGGTAGACCCTAAAAAAGTGGAACTATCTCTTTACTCTAAAATAGAAAGACACTATTTAGCAAAACTACCCGATAGTGAAGAGGCTATTATTACCGATGTTAAGAAAGTGGTTCGTACACTTAACTCACTATGTATTGAAATGGACCAACGCTATGACTTATTGAAAGTAGCAGGTTGTAAAAAGATTACTGAATATAATGCTAAATTCTGTTCAAGACGCCTATTGCCAACAGACGGACATAGATACCTACCATACATTGTCTTAGTTATTGATGAGTTTGCCGATTTAATTATGACAGCAGGCAAAGAAATAGAAATGCCTATCGCACGTTTAGCACAACTTGCAAGAGCCGTTGGAATACACCTAATAATTGCAACACAACGTCCAACAGTAAACATCATCACAGGAACAATCAAAGCCAACTTCCCTGCAAGAATAGCCTTCAAGGTAAGCAGTAGAGTAGATAGCAAAACAATCCTTGACACCTCAGGCGCAGAACAACTCATAGGACGCGGAGATATGCTTATATCAGCAGGAAGCGATTTAATAAGACTTCAATGCGCCTTGATAGACACAGAAGAAATAGAAGAATTATCAGAATTCATAGGCTCACAACGAGGATTTGACGAAACTTTCCTTTTGCCTGAATACTTAGACGAAACATCTGAGCCAAGCAAAGAGGTGGATATGAAACAGCTTGACCCAAAATTTGAAGAATCAGCCCGCCTTGTGGTAATGCACCAACACGGAAGCACATCTCTAATCCAAAGAAAACTATCCTTAGGCTACAATAGAGCAGGCAGAATCATTGATCAATTAGAAGCAGCCGGCATAGTAGGCCCATTTGAAGGCAGTAAAGCAAGAGAAGTCTTAGTGAAGACCGAAGTAGAATTAAATGAAATCCTAAAAGAATACCTAAAATAAACAATATGAAAAAGAGTTTAGCATTTCTTTTTAGCCTTTTTCTTCTTACAATCACCTTTGCACAAAGAGAAATTGTAAACGGAGTAGTTATAGACAAACAAGCACAAAGCATAATAGACAAAGTGTCAAAGAAAATCACGACCGACACCCCATTGCTTATCAACTACACCATGACAATACAAACAAAAGACAAAAAGAGCGAAACTCAAAAAGGGAGCCTATTATCTAACGGAGCAAAATTCCGCTTAAAAACACCAGCCTTTGAAGACTACTGCGACGGAACAAATCTTTGGCACTATGTAAAAGAAACCTCAGAAGTAGAACTCTCCGTAATAGACCCCACAAACAACATCTTCAACTTTCCAAACCTAATAAAAACCTACTCAAAAGACTTCCGTCCAAAACTAATAAGAGAAGAAGAAACAAACTATGTAATAGACCTTATACCAAAGAAAAGCACCAATGTCTCTAAAATAAGAATTGTCAGCAACAAAACAAATAACAGAATAAAAGAAATGACAATTTACGTCAGAGAAGGCAACACCTACATAATCACATTCACCTCATACAAACCCAATCAAACAAGCCAATCAAAAGATTACGTTTTCCCACAAGCCACCTACCCACAAGCAGAAATTATAGATTTAAGATAAAACCATTACTTTAATTTCTGCAAAATAAATTCACGGATTTCTTCTCTTGTAACATTATATCGTGGCTCTAATGTTGCGAAGTTGTTATCTTGAATAAATCTTCCGTTAAGTAGCATCGTAACAATATTTTTAGAAGATAGACGATGTTGAGATAAAGTCAGTGCTTTTTCAATGCCTTTGTTAAGCGAGTAACCATCTTTTAAAATACAATAAATATCATAGTAATCACGAAATTTCATTCTTCGTAACATTACTTCCATTTTCATTGCCAAGATAGATTCCACATCCGCTAAACGTATATTCCCAAGGTAGTTGATAGGATTAGAAACAGGAGAGTAATTGTCGCTTACAAAGAAAGAGAATTTTACTCCTTTTATTAAAAACTCTACTTGGTCAAAACCAAGCATATTAAAGTTATCTATATCTCCAATCTTTTCTTTTAGCTCTTTTTCAATAAGGTTCCAATTAACTTCCGGCTTATCTGTTTTAGATTTACGCCACATCATAAAATCAAGGTCTTCGCTTTTACGATGGTCTATTTGCATAGCGAGAGCCGTACCCCCACATAAAATATAAGGTTTAATACATTCTAAGTCTGCAACCTTATCAATTATTGCTTCAATATTAGGTGTCAATCCCTTGTGCATAATTATGAATTTTTTAATAGTTTGTTGATATGTCGTCTTTCCACTTTTGCTAAATAGTTTTCCGGCTTTTTAATTCCGAAATAATACATTGCAATCATCACATTAAGCATCAGCATATATTCTCCTTGAATAGCTAATCTTTCTTCCCAAACTTGATAGATACGTTTACGAGGAAATATTTCAAACATTAAGTCAATATCATCTAAATCAAGGACAGTGAAACATTTTTCGATAAGTTCCTCGTCAGGAATTTCCTCATGCGATTTCACATCGTATGACCAAAACGCATTTTTTGCCACTAATTGTTCACATAAATGATTCTTTATATCATGTTTACGTTGTTTGATAGATTGTAGAGCCTGCATTTGTATTAACTCTCCATCAGATAATGAGAAAAAACTTTCTAACTTCATTGCAAGTTGTAGCGACATTTCTCGTTTCCCACTAATCACATAACTTAGTAATTGACGTGAAACTTTTATCTCTCGTGCAAGCTCAGCTTGTGATAAATTAGAACGAGATAATAACTCATTTATATAATCCCCAATACTACTTTTCATAAAACAATAGTTGTAAACAAATCTGTTTACAAAATTAGTGTAAATTTTTCTAATAAAGCAAATATTTAACTAAGTTTTTAAATTTATGCTATTACGCATATAAGTGTTTCGTTTCTAAGAAAAAAACTATTTTTTCTTAGGAATTGTTTATTCTTTCTTAGCTTTATTTTTTTAAATCTTAGTTTTTTTTGAAGAAGTTTTTTTCGTATCTTTGTGCTTCTAATCAAAAAATCTAAAAGCTTATGAGAACATACGAAAAAAAGTATGGATTTACACAGATAAATTGGGAAGATGTAATCGTTCTACAAAGAGTAGTGAAGAAATCCGCTGAAATAAATCAAGTAAAAAAACTCACCTATGCCGATTTGCTTATAATCTCTATCATAAAAGGCTATGGAAGAGACGGCTATTTCGGAACCCATAAGAAGATAGGAGACTTGATAGATATGCCAGCCAATCAAGTCTGCAAACATATCAATAAACTTAAAAAAATCAAAAGCATCTACAACCAACAAGGCATATTCTATGAAGAAAACAATGCCTTGGTGTTTAATCTTAGGTTTTTGGTAGAATACTATGAAATACCTGTATCCGACGACCCCTTCACCTATTAAAAAACCACAAAACCAAAAAGGCACATCAAAAGTGCAAAAAAAGCACACTTATGGTGCAAAAAAGGCACATTAGACTTACCATTTTGGTATATAATATATAATACTATACCAAATCTATACTTTTGGAATATTATAAAAAATGTTTAGACGTTCACGAAAATTATTTTTTTTGGAGACTTTGTTTCAGATTTTTA
>JAZRHI010000016.1:0-48438 GCA_045644685.1 Candidatus Onthomorpha sp. | reverse complement strand
TGAAGGAATTTCGGTAGATGTTGCAGTGTTATTATTATATGTTTTTACTGCTACTTCGTTTGCTGATGTTACTTCATAGGTAAAATCTCCTATGGTAAATTGTTCTCCTATTTCAAGAGCAGGACAATCTTCATTAACACTTGCCCAAGTAGTATTTCCCCAATTTGTTGAATAACCTGTTGCTCCGCAAGGATAAGTAAGAGTTTTTGTTGATGGAGTAGAAGCAAAAACATCAGCACCAAGCGAAGGAGCAGTTTCTTTAAGACAAGTAACAGAAGTTAAAGTACTGCAATATCTGAACGCTTCATTTCCAATAGAAGTAACGCTATTAGGAATATCAATAGAAGTTAAACTAATGCAATTATAGAACGCACCTCCTCCGATAGAAGTAACGCTATTAGGAATAGAAACAGATGTTAAATCATAGCAATAATAGAACGCATCACTTCCAATAGAAGTAACACTATTTGGAATAGTAATAGATGTTAATCTACTGCAAAACATGAACGCACCTCCTCCGATAGAAGTAACGCTATTAGGAATAGTAATAGATGTTAATCTACTGCAAAGATAGAACGCATGATTTCCAATAGAAGTAACACTATAATTCGTTCCGTAGTAACTTACTGTTTCGGGAATATTTGCTGTTGTTATTAAATCATTAGCAACATTAACTTCTACTTCCGCAGGATTTGTTGATGTTACTTCGTATCGCAAACTATCAATCCAAAACCTTGCTTGTGCCATAAGCACGTTTGCACATAGCAGAGTGCAAATAAAGAATAATAATCTTTTCATTTTTTTATGTCTTTATGTTTTTTTAAATTTTTATTACTCAATGAAAAGACATTAAAAAAGACGTGAGCCTTGTCTTATCGTAATCTGAGGTTCCGCAATTACCTTACTAACCAAATAAGAAAAGCCCACGATATACTCGTGAGCGTCCTTTCCTTATTTTTTGGTTAGTAATGATTGAAATTTTGCGGATTTCAGATCACCAAAAATAAGCAAAAACGCTTTTTTATGTCGTTAATTTTTTTGTTTTGTTATTTTGTTTACATTTTTCTTTTGTTAAAATTATTGCTTGCAAAGGTATGTAATAATTCAGTAACGACAAAATTTTATTTGTTAAAAAATTCTCTTGTGATTTCTCACGAAAATTAGTCGGAAATCGGCTTTTGTTTTGCTCAAATGAGAAGAAAAAAAATTACCTCGTTATGGTAATAGGATTACCCCTTAATGGTAATTGGATTACCATAACGAGGTAATGCTTCTACCACAAAGAGGTAAAAAAATAAATCAAAGAAAAAAATGAAAAAATCTTCGCTTAAAAAATCAAGTGTTTGATTTAGTGATTTTTAGTTAAGGGTAAATAAATTGAAAATTTCAAACCAAAAATCTTTTACTTGAAACCATTGAAGTATTCGGCAATTAAGTTTTAAGAAAAAAATGTTAAAGAATACAAGCCTTAGACAACTCAGCACCCGAACAAGGTTTAAGAATATTCTTTTGGGAAGCAATAGACGTATAACAGAGATAAAAGGAAAAGAGCAACGTTAATCACAACGTTGCTCCTTTAATATAATCTCAATCAATTTCATTTAAAAACCTTTTGAGTTGTATATCAAAATCTGAATTTATTATTTGCGTTTTATTAAATATATCATATTCTTGTTCAGCTTTAATTTTCGCTTGCTCAGTTGAGACATTTCCCTTATCAGGCAAAATTCTATAATCCATAAACGCTAAAAACTTATTGACACTTTCAGCAAATTGTTCCATATTAAAAACATTTTGACGTTCAATAAGGCTTTCTATATAATCAAAATAAGAAGACACAGTACGCTCTAAGCTTTTAATTTCATTCTCTTTAA
The DNA here is from genome assembly GCA_045644685.1 of Candidatus Onthomorpha sp. Classification (GTDB taxonomy): domain Bacteria; phylum Bacteroidota; class Bacteroidia; order Bacteroidales; family P3; genus Onthomorpha. Next base: position 46,564 of record JAZRHI010000016.1, on the reverse strand, counting down.
GATAATTTTTTGCAATCGTTACATCTGATTTCAAAATACGTCCATTCGGAGAATTTTTCCATGTAGTCAATCCCATATTCTCTTTATTATGGTCAGCATTGTAATATATAATTTCAGCAGCTGTTTGACCTGTAATAGCATAATGAAAACGATTTTGAATCATAGCATAAAAATCCTTTGTTGTAATCGCATTTTTATCATAATCAATACTACATTCAGCATATATATCTGTGATTTTCTGCCATATTCTTCGTTCACTCGCTCTTATAGAACGTATTCTTTCGAGCAACTCTTGAAAATAATCTACCCCAAAAGTTGTTTTACCTTGTTTTAAGCGTTCATCATCAAGTGCAAACCCTTTTTGAATAAACTCTTTCAACACCTTTGTCGCCCAAACCCTAAAATGAGTAGCCTTAACAGAGTTTACACGATAACCAACAGAGATAATCGCATCAAGAGAATAAAATTGAGTATTATAAACCTTTCCATCTTCAGCAGTATGTGCAAATTTTGCACATACTGAATCTTGTTCTAATTCAAGAGATTCAAATATATTTTTAAGATGTTTTGAAATCACTGTTCTATCTACGTCAAAAAGTTTTGCCATTGCCTTTTGCGTACACCAAAGAGTTTCATCTCTGACAATTACTTGAACGTTTGCATCTTCATTAGGTAGATTATATAAAATGAATTGTATTTCTTGTAACATAATTTCTATGATTGTTCTACAAAAATACCAAGAATTTTTCAATCAAAACAAAGATAAAACAAATAAAAACAAAAAAATCATATCCTATTTTTGCAGGATATGATTTTTTTTTTATCTTTGCAGAAATTTTAAACTTAAACATCATGAAGAGAATAATCTTTTTAGCATTTTTATCATTAGTTACGATAAGTACAAACGCCTTTTCGCAAGACACAATCGCAGTAAAAGAAACAAAAAAATGTAGCAAAGGTATAAAAACAGCAGAAGATGCCATGATAGTTCAATTTTTGATTGAACACAAAAACTATTTCCACGAGTTCGATTTAGATTTCCTTAAAGGGGATTTAGAAAGTCTTTCAAAGGAAGAGCTAAAACTCTTTATGGAGACAGACTTTGTTAATCCAAACGCAAACTTTACTATTTCAATTCTCACAAATGTTTTAGGCATTGATAGATTTGTTATAGGACAAACAAACATTGGATTATTAAAACTGCTAACCGCAGGAGGATTGGGCGTTTGGGCAATAATAGATTGGTTCCAAATCAAAAAGCTAACGCAAGAATATAACTTCAATAAAGCATTAGAAATCATAGAAATAATAAAAGGCTAAAACAAAACAAAGAAAAAAGATTTTTTTTCTTTATTTTAATAAATTAAATCAGTCATTTTTTCAATAAAATGGCTGATTTATTTTTTTACAACGCAATTGTACGAGTAGTTTAATCAAGTTAAATTGGTAGTTTAATCAAATTAAACTTGTAGTACGAAGCGATTGTACTAATTTCCAATGCCGTTTTTCTTAATTTTTTCTTCGTTTTTTTTGTTTTAAGAAATATTTTCCTATTCTATTTTGCAAATACTAAGACAGTGTTCTTTGTTATAATAAAGCGTGTATTTGTTATCAAAAAATTTTGACTGCTCTATTACCGAAAATTTATTAAACCCTCCTGCTATTCCTTCGCCTGTGCATTTGACGAATGCTTCTTTCAGAGTCCATATTTTTGTAAATGCTTCATCTTGTTCTTCTTTTGGCAGTGAAGAAAGATAGATATATTCCTCTTGATGAAAGTAGCGTTTTGCTAAATTGAGGTTACATTTTCTTGTGTTTTCAATATCTATTCCTATCTCTTTATCGTGGAGGGCTATTGCTATGTGTGATTTTGTGTGAGAGATAGAAAAATGTAGATTTTCATTATATAAAAAATAAGGTTTGCCTTTTTCCTTCACTGCAATAGTGGTTGGAAAAGACAAACCTTTTTCTTTGATTATTGAAAGTAATTGTTGTTTTGCAAGAAGTGAGATTTGCTTTGGACGAGACAAAGATTTGTCAATGCCAAACGCCTTTTCACAATTCTCTATCTTGAAAACAAAGTACTCCAATTCTCTTATTTAATGTCTAATAATTCTACTTCAAAAATCAATGTGCTACCTGCTGGAATTGTTCCAACGGCTTGATCTCCGTAAGCAAGGTCAGCAGGAATGAAGAATTTGTATTTGCTTCCTATGCTCATAAGTTGCACTCCTTCTGTCCAACCTGCGATTACTTGATTCAAAGGGAAAGAAATTGGTTCGCCTCTTTCAACTGATGAATCGAAAACTTGACCATTTAAAAGCGTACCGTGATAGTGTACATGTACGGTATCTGTTGCAGCAGGCTTTCTTCCTTCTGCTCCTTTTATTACTTGGTATTGTAATCCGCTCTTTGTTTCAAATACTCCTGGGTTATTACGGTTTACTTCCATAAATGCAGCACCTTCAGCTCTTGCTTTCTTGCCTTGTTCTGCCATTTGAGCTTGTTTTTTTGCTTGCATTTCTTGTTGCCAACGCATCATTACCTCATTTTTTTCTGTTTCAGTCAAAAGATTTTCGCTTTTTCCTGTTGCAGCAGCTTTCAATGCTTCTACCAATACATCAATATCTATGTCGTATCCTTCTCTTTGGAATGAGAATCCTATATCTTCTCCTATGATATAGCTAATTTTTTGAGTGTCGTTTGTTAATTTCATTTTCTTTTTACTTATTTTACTATTGTTAATTCATCTATCAATCTCTTTGCTCCTGCAAATTTATCCATAACAAATAGAACGTAACGTGCATCTACGTTGATTGTTCTTTGCAATTCTGGTTCAAATGCTATGTCTCCGCTCATTGCTTCCCAGTTTCCGTCAAATGCAAGTCCGATTAGGTGTCCGTATGCATTCAAAATAGGACTTCCTGAGTTTCCTCCTGTGATATCGTTGTTTGAAAGGAAGCAAACGATTAGTTTTCCGTCTTTATCTGCATATTGACCATAGTCTTTTGCTTCGTAAAGTTCTTTTAATTTTGCAGGAACTATGAATTCTGGGTTTGTAGCATCTTCTTTTTCCATCAAACCTTCCATTGTAGTTACGTAATCGTAGTGAACAGCGTCAGCAGGATAGTAATCCAAAACTTGTCCGTAAGTCATACGCATTGTAAAGTTTGCATCAGGATATTGAACCAAAGTGTTGTCCATTTTTCTCAATGCTTCAACAAACAACATCTTTGCTTGTGCAAATTTTGCGTTTGCTTCTTCAAATTCAGGTGAAGAATCTGTAATCAAAGCATAAGCAAGCATTGCAATATGTGCTATTTTATCTTTTTGGAACGCCTTAAAATTAGGTTTCTTTGCAAATTTTTCAAAAGCTTTTTTATTGGTTAAAATTGATTTTGCAAAGGCTTTATCTACGAAAGCGTCAGGATTTTCTTTGTATTTTTGAAGTAATCCATCTGCTTGCACACTTGGAACTGTCAAAAGCAAGTTTGCCAACGCCTTAAACATTTCTTTTTCTGTTGCAAGGTCTGTTGTAGCATAAAGATCCTCTATTTCACTGGTCAAAGCTGCCATAAGCAAAGGAGTATGTTCCTCAGGCACTTGACCGGATTCAAGCATTCCTGCATACATTGAAGAGCGGAAAGCTGTCAATGCTGTTTTTGAAGTCATAAGACAAAGATTTCCATACCAAGAATATTGATTTGCCGGTTCAGCTGCAATAACTTTGCTTGCCGATTCAAGGTCTGATATAACGTTTCCGTATCTTGCTTGTCTGTCTGCATCTTTTGCAATCCATTCTACAAGACGGTCTTCAATAGCTTTCTTCTTACCGTAAACATCAAGGCGTTTCAATCCTCTCAATTCGCCTTTTTTGTTCTTCCAAAGGTTCATATAGCTTGCGTAATCAGAAGCATATTTTAGGTTTATCGCATTATCTGTGTCCATCATCTTCTTCATAACCGGCAAAAGAGCATCTCCTGCTTTTATTACGGCAGGATCGGAAATGTTAATAGTGTTTGACACTTCGTAAGAGGTCATATATCTTTCTGTTGAGCCGGGATAACCCCATATCATTGTGAAATCTCCTTTTTCAACGCCTTTTATGCTGATTGGAAGGAAGTGTTTTGGTTTGTAAGGCACATTATCTTTTGAGTATTCGGCAGGTTGATTGTTTTTGTCTGCGTAAACTCTGAATACAGAGAAGTCTCCTGTGTGTCTTGGCCACATCCAGTTGTCTGTATCGCCACCATATTTTCCGATTGACGCAGGTGGAGCGAACACAAGACGAACATCGTTGAATACTTCATAGATAAACATATAGTATTCCAAGCCTTCGAAGAACGGTTTCACTTCTACTTTGTATTTTCCTTCTTCTGAATACTTAACAATCAAGTCTCCGATGTTTTTTTGTATTGCTTCCTCTGTTGCATTCTCAGGAGTGTTGATGTTTTCTGCAAGAACTTCTCTTGTAACATCGGCCATTCTCACAAGGAACGAAACATACAATCCAGGAATTGGCAGTTCCTCTTCATAAGATTGTGAAACGAATCCATTATTTAGGTAATCGTGTTCAACGGTTGATTGACTTACGATTGCATCATAGCCACAATGGTGATTTGTAAACATCAATCCTTTGTCGGAAACAATCTCTCCTGTACAGAAATCGCCCATTTGAACGATTGCATCTTTCAAAGATGAGTTGTTTATGCTGTAAAGTTGTTCTGCACTCAACTTTAAGCCCATTTTTTGCATAGTTGAATGATTTAGTTGCTTAAAAAACATTGGCAACCACATACCTTCGTCAGGATTAGCCTTTGGATTTGCAAAGCAAACACCAAAACTAAGCACGAAAGCCATTAACGTTAAAAGTGTTTTTTTCATACTGATATTTATTTTAATTATTTTCATATTTTAAACGTATTGAATTATAGACAATCGCTCTGGAACAAAAATCTCTTGTGCAACTTCAAGAATATCCTTCGTTGAAATCTCATCTATTGTCTTGTAAGTATCTTGCAAAGTATCTACCTTACCATAATTTAACAACATCTTACCAATAGAAAGCATTTCATTTTGATTAGAATCGCAACTTATAGCTAACTGACCCTTCATTTGCTGTTTGAATTTCTGTAAAGTCCTTTCTGCAAGAGGCGTTTGAGTAAATTTTTCCAATTCTTTGTTTATCAAACGCAAAGTTTTATCCATATATTTCTTGTCAGTACCCGCATAAATACTAAATACACCAACATCAGAGTACGCAGTATAATTTGATTCTATTGTATAAGTAAATCCATACTTTTCTCTAATGTGCATATTCAAAAAAGAATTCATTGCATATCCGCCAAGCATATTGTTAAGCAAACTAAACGCAGCCTTTTTCTCATCCTTGTATCCATAAGCCGTAGTTCCAATCACAGCATGCGATTGATAAGTATCTCTATCGTATATATTAGTAATTCCTTTCTTTATTATTGGTTTTTCTCTCTTAGGCTTATTTATTTTTTTCTTTTGATTACCAAAATATTTCTCAGAAAGAAGAAACCATTTCTCAGCATCAATAGAACTAACTATTGAAATAACCATTTGATCAGTAGAATAATTCTTATCAATGAAAGATTTGATTTTTTCACTCGTAAAACTATTCACATTTTCCGGCGTTCCCAAAATCAATCTTCCCAAAGGGTGATCACCAAAGAGTTGTTTCTCAAATTCATCGTAAATAAGTTCAGAAGGAGTGTCCTCATAAGAATTGATTTCGTCTATTACAACAACCTTTTCCTTAGCAATCTCTTTCTCAGGGAAAGTAGAATTAAACACAATGTCGCTAAGCAATTCTAAAAATCGTTCTATATAAGAATTAAGGAAACATCCATAAACACAAGTTTCCTCTTTTGTGGTAAAAGCATTTAGTTCCCCACCTACTCCGTCTATTCTATTGAGAATTTGGAAAGACTTTCTCTTGTGAGTTCCCTTAAAAACACTGTGTTCTATAAAGTGAGCAATACCATTCTCTGATTCGTCCTCATCACGCGAACCAACATTTATAGTTATCCCACAATGAGAAACGGGAGAAGAAGAATACCTATGTATTATTCTTATCCCATTATCTAATTCGTGTAATTTATAAATATCCTGTGCCAATTACTATCTTGAAATTACGTAAAAATCGCCACCAATCTTTTCTTTAATTTTTGTAGCCAACTTTTCTGCTTCTCCAAGCGTACGTCTTGAACCATAACTTACATAATAAACTTGCTCTCCACCTTGAACACGTTGAAGAATGTAACTATCATAACCAAGACTCTTAGCTTTTCTCGCCTTCTTTTCCGCAGTTGTTTTATCCTTGTAAAGACCGCCAATAACATCACAGCCCAATTTAGAATAATTTTGCACCAATACAGGAGAAGAATCAACAACAGGAGATTCAACTATATCATTCTTTTTCTCTACCTCTTGTTTTGGAGTATTATTTGTTTGAGTTGTTTTTTTCTTTGCTTGATTTACAGGAACAGGTTTTGGAATAGGATTTTGTTTTACTTCCTCTAAAACAATTTCTGAAACAGTTTCTGTTGCAGTTTCTTCCATTACCACTTCTTCCACAAGAGTTTCTGTTGCAGTTTCAACAACCGGAACAACAACTTCTTGTGTTTTTGGTTTTATGTAAACAGATAGCTTTTCAGAAATCGGATTCATAAACTTATAGTTTTTAAGTAATCCAAAATAGTGCGCTGCTACCAAACCACCACAAGCTAATATCAAGAATAATAGCACAAATAATATTATAAGTAGTAATCTTCTTTTACGTTTTTTCGCTTTTTTCTTTTTCTTCTTAGCCTCTTTTTCTCTTTCTATTTCCTCTGAGTATTTTTCTTCTTTACTTGCATCAATTATTGCTTGCGCCTTTGCTCTCAAATCCTCATCAGCAGGTTTAATCTCTTCGATTTCAACCTCTTTTTCTATTTCTTTAAGCTCTGTTTCCTCTGCCTTAACCTCTACATTCAACTCTTCCTTAACCTCTTCCTCAGGCTTAATTTCTTCTTGTTCCGAAAAGACAACAGCTTCCGTATGTTCAACAGTTTCTTTTGGCAATTCCGCAACAGGAGTCTGCTCTTTAATTTCTATTACCACAGGTTCCTCTTCAACAATCTCCTCAACCACAGGTTCTTCCTTTATATTAGGGTCTATTGTACGAATTAAATCTATTGGTTCGTCGTCATTACCAAAAGTTTTTACATCTTTCAAAGGAGCAAATGCGAAAGAATTATCCAAAAGGTTTAATTTCTCACTCGCTTCAAAAACATAGTTGCCATAAAAGTCCTTAAAAAGAACTCCTAACTCGCCAATTTGGATTTTTTTACCGCTTTCAACCTTTTCTTTTACAGATTCAGCATATTGTTTTATCCAAACCAAAGCCGTTTCGTGAGAAATAAATTCCTTTTCAGCCATATTCATAACGAAATTTAAGTCGTTATTTTCCTCTTGTTTAAAACTTAATTTACGACATGGCGGTCTTATTTCTCCCGTTAGGGAAGATATTCTTGCTGATTGGGTCGAAACGTAAAATGTTCCTAAACCTACTAATTCTGCACTATCGTTTTCTTTCAAAAACTCGTATAAATTTACTGCAACATTCATATTATTTATTTCTTATTTATCAATTCATTAACTCGTTCCAAGTCCTCAGGAGTATCAACTCCGATAGACTCAAAACAAGTATCCTTTATTTTAATTTCAAAGCCGTTTTCCAACCAACGTAACTGCTCTAAATTTTCCAATTTTTCTAATTGCCCTTTCTCTAACTTTACAATCTTAGTCAAAACATCAGAACGGTAAGCATAAATACCTATATGCTTATAATACACTCCGTCTTTAATCGCTTGAAATACGGGAATATCTCTCGTAAAAGGGATAATACTTCTTGAAAAGTAAAGAGCCCTACCATTAGATGCCACAACCTTTACAACATTTGGGTCGTTTAAATCCTTTTCATTATCGATTAGTTTCGACAAAGTGGCGATTTCTACTTTTTCGCTATCAAAACAAGAAAGGATTGCTTGTAATTGCTCTTTACTAATCAAAGGCTCATCACCTTGAACATTAACTGCAACATCATAATGCTCACCTTTCAAAGACAAATCGTGCAAAACCTGTTCGCATCTCTGTGTTCCACAACTATGGCTCTCAGAAGTCATCATAGCAAATCCGCCACGAGCAAGCACTTCATTAAAAATACGCTCATCATCGGTAGCAACAACAACCTTATCGAATAATTCCGACTTCACAACTGCGTCATAAACCCACATAACCATAGGCTTACCATTCAAAAGCGCCAAAGGCTTTCCTTCAAATCGGCTACTTGCATAGCGAGCAGGTATTATAGCAATCGTTTTCATTGTTAAAACAAACCGTTTATTTCAGCGTTGATACTATCTACGACAAATCCTAAATCCTTTGGATTATCCGTAATATCCAAATCATCCATATTTATTATAAGCTTACGATTTGAATAATCTTCTATCCAAGAATTATATCTATTATTAAGAGATGTAATATAATCTAAGCGAATTGAACTCTCATATTCCCTACCCCTTCTTTCAATCTGCTTAATCAATGTAGGGACTGAGGCTTTCAAATATATCAATAAGTCAGGGGGAGTGATAAAGCTTTCCATCAATTCAAACAAAGCGCTATATGTTTCAAAATCTCTTGTATTCATCAACCCCATTGCATGCAAATTCGGAGCAAATATGTAAGCGTCCTCATACAACGTCCTATCTTGAACAATATTTTCGTAAGCGTTTCTTGAATCTATTACATATTTAAATCTCTTATGAAGGAAATAGACCTGCAAATTAAAAGACCATCTACGCATATCTTCATAAAAATTAGCGATATATGGATTGTCATCCATTTGTTCATATATTGGAGTCCATTTAAAATGCTTTGCTAACATTTCTGTTAGAGTTGTCTTTCCACTTCCTATATTTCCTGCAATTGCTACGTGCATTTTCCGAATGATATATAAATTAAAAAATATAATTCTTGCAAAATTACAAATAAGTTCCTAAAAGCCCAAAATTTTGTCTTAAAATTCAGTAAGCATTCTCAGTAACCTCAACCGTACTGCTTGAAGTATTGCCGTTTTGTTTCACTTTAATTTGCACAGGTATTCGTTCTTGCAATTCTTCCACATGACTGATAACTCCAACTCGTCTTCCTACTACATTATGCAAAGAAGAAAGTGTGTCAATAGCGCTTTGCAACACTTCTTTGCTTAATGTACCAAATCCTTCGTCTATAAAAAGAATATCAAGTTTAAGATTTTGTCCTATATCGCTTAAAGCCAAAGCCAAAGATAAAGAAACAAGAAAACTTTCTCCGCCAGAAATAGTTACAACCGGACGAATGCTATATGAATTGTAAGCATCCTCTAATTCTATTACGAATGTACCCGGCTTAACCATTAGTCTGTATCTATCTGTCAAAGTTTTCAGATACATATTTGCCGACCTGATTAAATTTTCCAAAATAAAACTCAAAGCAATCTTACGGAAAGTTTTTCCTTCTGCATCACCTATAAAACTATTCAGCTTATCCCATTTCAAAAATTCCGTTTTGGCTTGTTGAAACTCATCATTTAATTTTTCTATTTTTTTGAGATTTTCTTGACAAGTCTGTATTTCTTTCTTCAATTCACCTTTTTGCTCGCTTACTCCTTTTAATTGCTCTGACAACTCTTTGACATTATTTTCTAATACGTCTATTGTTTGATTTTCTTCTATATCCGGTTTTTTGGAATCATGTTCTTTAATTTTGTTTTCTACATATTCCTTATTTGTTTTAGTACTAATTTCTTGTTCTTTACAGAGTTTTATTGCTTGTTCTAAGTTTTTGATTCGGCTTTCTTCAACAGAATTTATCTTTTCTAATAGTTCTTTTGTGAAATTTTGATTTTTATTTAAAAACTCTTGAATATCTGTTTCTAAATTAAAGTTTTCGGTTTTCTTCATAGCGAGTTGAGAGAGTTTTTCCGTAAATTCTCTATCTAATGTATTAACTTGATTTTGCAAGTCATTGACTTCAAAAACCTCATCTATGCTAATATTTTGCCAATCAGGCTTTCTTTCAACTATACTTGAAAGTTTAGTTTTTATATCGCTATAAGATGTTTTTATTTTCACAAGGGATTTTTCTAAATTATCACATTCCGTAATTTTTCTTTGCGTTTGTTGTGCTGTTTCTTCGGCTTCTGTTATTTGCTCTGCTGAAATGTTTTCGTTAAAGCCACATTCTTTGATTAAATCTGCAATTTTTTTCTCGCAATCTTGGAGTGATGTATCTTTGTCTAAATCTGCTTGTTCTTTGTTGCAGATTTTTTCGTTAGTTTCTATCTCTGTTGATAATGTATTAAACTCTTGCAAAACTTTATCAAAGGATAGTTTTGCGTTGTCATAGTTATCTTTTAGTGTCTTAACGGTTGCGAATAATTCTTCTTCTATTGGCAAAGCGTTTTCTATCTTTTGTAAACATACAGGACAGACATCTCCTAATTTTAAGGTTTGTCGCAAACTTTTTGCAAACTTATCTACACTGTCTTTTTGCTTTTCGTAAAGTTTTTCTGCTTCATCACAGCTTGATTTTAAGGCTTTTAAACGTGGTTCTAAATCTACTGAAATTTTATCTTTGCTTTGCGAAATTTTTTCTAAGAGTTGAGAAATTTTTTCTTTGCTTTGTGAAATTTTTCCTAAGAGATTTTTTTTGTTGTCTAAGCAACCTTTTAATGAAGTTATGTTTTGCAAAAATTTTGTTATTTCTGCATGGGTTATTTGCGTAGGAAGATTTTGCCTAAGCTCGTTTAGCTGAGTTTCTTTTGCTGTTTTTTCTCTTTCAAGATAGCGAAATCCTGCAAGAAGTCTTTGATACGTTTGCTCATAGTTGCAAATTTCTCCCGCTAATCTTAGGATTGAGTCTTTGAGTGCATTACTTCTTGTCATTTTATCGCGGACTGCTATTGTATCTTGCCATTTCTTTACAGAATTTTCTTTCTTTTTAAATTCCTCTGATTGTATTATTGTTTGATTTTGTTGATATTCTGCTGTCTTTTGGGCGTATTCGGTTGCTAAATCATGAGAAATTTTAAGCCAATCGTATTTTGCTTTTTCTTTCTTACAAACAGATTCTTGATTTTCAAACTCTGTTTCCAATTTTTCTAAATCGGCTATCTTTTTATTTAGCTCCTCTATATCAACCTTAGGGTATTGTTCAAGTGTCTTACGCAATAATTCTACTTTTTCGTTTTTGTCTTTACGGATTTCGTATATCTTTTTGCCAATTTTTGAATAAATCTCAACACCTGTTAGTTTTTCTAAGATTTCTGCCTTTTCGTTGTCTTGGCTATTAAGGAAACGTGTGAATTCTCCTTGTGATAGCATAACGGTTCTTAAAAATTGTTCAAAATTTAAGCCAATAAGTTCAATAATCTTCGAGTCTAACTGATTACCTGTTGCAATTACTTTGTCATCTTTTAGTTTAGTTATAGTTCTTTGTGCGGTTTGAATGGTTCCGTCTATCTTTTTGTGCGCTCGATAGCAATACCAATGCGCCATGTAGTCGTTTCCGTCATTTGCAGTAAAGGTTAGGGATACGGAACTCTCTACTGAGCCTCTCCTCATCAAGTTTCGAGAGTTTTTTATCTTCACTCCTGACTCCGAACTCTCATCAGAATTAGATGCTTTACTATTTTCTAATCGTGGGACTTTGTTATACAAGACTAAACATATAGAATCTAATATCGTTGTTTTACCACTGCCTGTCTTTCCTGTGATTAGAAATATTCCACTCGTAGATAGTGCTGAGTTTTCAAAATCTATCTCTGCGGATTCTATGGATGCTATATTTTGAATAATAAGTTTCTTAAATTTCATAATGTTTCGTTTAATTGTTTCTATTGTCTTCCTCTATAATATTTAAGACTTCTTGAAATAAGCCTTGCATTTCTTCATCGAAAACCCTACCTGTTTGTTGCGCATACTTAGTTGCAATTTCTATTGGGGCTTCTGCTTGGAATTCTTCTACACTTAATGATTTTATTTCTTCGTGTGAATGATTTGTTCTTTCGATATTGACACAGCAAAACTTATATTGTTTTTCTCTTGATATGTTTTCTATTTCCAACTTAACGGTTGCTGGCAACAAGTCTTCTACTTGTATGTTTAATCTTATATAATCTTGTTGGTCGGCAGGATATTCTTTTAATAATTCTTTAACCTTATCCCATGTTTGAAAGCCTTCATTCGGTAGATTTACCAATGGATGTGGGTTTTCTATGTTTATGATTTCTACTTTCGGAATTTCGCCATGCGAGTCTATCTCTACAAGTGATACACTATGCTGATAGGTTTCGTCAAAGGTGATTGGCAACGGTGTTCCGCAATATCTTGCTTTTTTTTCGGAATTATGAATAAATTGTGGTTTATGAATGTGGCCTAAGGCTAAGTAATCAAATCCCTCTCCTATGTTTTCTAAGCTTATTGACTCAATTCCTCCTACTATTTTTTCGTCTGCTCTTTCGTGGCCTGAGAAATCGCAACCTAATATGGTAGTATGTGCAGACATTATAACGGGAAGATTATTTGTATTGCGCTTTTCGACTTCTTGAAGTAAAGATTGATGAAATTTTTCCGGAATATTGCGTTCGTATGTGTAAGGAATTGCTATCACGAATGCCTTGTTCGGTATTTCGATTATTTGTTCTGATATATTATTTCTATTGATACTTCCTATTGCGTGTACGTTTAAATATTGCCAAGGCTTACGAAAAATTTCGTGTTTCATTGCACTGTCGTGATTTCCTGCGGTTATCACAATTTGCATCTCGGGATTGGCTTGGTGAATTTTTAAGATTGACTCCGCAAACATTGTTTGAACACTTGAAGATGGCTGTGTGGTATGGTAAACGTCGCCACAAAGTAAAAATAAATCGGGTTTGTGTGTTTCTACTATGCTTTGGATTTGCTCTAACATAGATTGCTGTTCTTCTGTACGTTCATGATTATATAGAACGTGGCCTAAATGCCAATCACTTGTGTGTAGGATTTTCATTGTGTTAATTTTATTTTTCTACAAAGGTATAAAAAAAACGCAAATGAAAGTAATCTCATTTGCGTCTTTTGTCTTAGAGTTTTTTCTCTAATCACGGATTATACATGTCTTTGTTATAAAAATCTAATATTTTAATACAACTTGCGCGCATCTCTTTTGCTGGTGAAGAAGGATTGATTTCTACTGCTCGTGAGTAGGAATTGATTGCGTCTTGCCAATTATTTCCTCTGCGATAGGCATTTCCTAATACATAATAGGCAACATCTTTATTTTCTTCTTCGCAATCCGCAACAAGAGTCTTTAAAAACTCTATTGCTTCTTCGATTTTATTGTCGTCTAAAAGCGATTTCGCTTTTTCTATATCGGCTTTACTTATCATGAAATTAGTTATAAATCATAAATGTTCCTTGTTCTCTTTCCAATCTGTTTGGTGCGTCGTTGTGTCTGTATTGAACACTCCATGTATATACGCCTTGCATAACCGGTTTGCCGTTATAGGTACAATCCCATGCGTCTTCTATGTCGTTAGTTTGGAAAATCATTTCTCCATAACGGTTGAATATTCTTAAATCGTATTCAACTAAATTGTCTATCCATAGACGGAATTTTGCGTTATCGGGATTGTTGTCATGTAAGTAAACACCTGTTGGAGCCCATAGGTGATGTTCTCTTTGAACTCTAATGAATGCTGATGTGGTATCGGAACATCCCAATGGAGAGTATGCTGTTAATTTTATGTCATAACGTAATGTTGTGTCGGTTACAGGGAATACGTGTACAAATTCGGCTTCTGTTGATGTGGTTCCATCACTTAATTCCCATTCTCTTGTAGAGTTTCCGCTAGATACGTCAGTGAAAATTACAGTTGGGTCTAAGGCATCGATAACGCTTGGAGTAAATCTGATAGCTGCGGAAGGTGTACGCTGAACATTAACATATACTGTGTCGGTTGAATGACAATTGATTTGATTGTAAGCATGCGCTACATACATTGTGGTAGAATTTGGCTTAACTGTATAGTTCGCTTGACTACCTCCGTTTACTGACATATCTTGTGGCACAGATTCCCAAATATATCTTGTAGCGTTTCCATTAGCTCCGATTTCTGCTGTCTCGCCTTCGCAAATGCTTACGTCAGCTGTACAAATTACCTCAGGGGCTAACTCAACTACTACCGTAGCACTGTCAGTTCTTTCACACATTGCCGGTGGTAATTTTACGCTTACGTTATATTGTTGAGTGCTGCTTGGATTCACTGTTATGCTTTGTGTAGTTTGTCCTGTACTCCATTCAAATATACAATTAGGTAATGAAGAATTAACGGTAAGTACGGTATTTGCTCCTTGGCATATTTGCATTGTTCCCGTAATGTTAATATCCGGTGCGTCGTTTACATTAACTAATATAGAATCGCTTGCAGTACATCCAATGGCATCGGTTTTTGTTAATGTAATATAACCTGTTGATTGAGGTTGTGTTAATATTGTATCTCCCGTTTGGCCAGTACTCCATGCAGATGTACCATTTTCTTCATTTAACACGTCTGTTAGTGAAATTTCTGTACCTCTACAAATTGTCATATCGTCAGCTAATTTCACCTCAAACGATTTGTTGTAAATGGTTACGGGATTACTTAATCTCTCACAAACAACTACTCCATTTTCTTCGTTGATTACTTCGAATTGATAAACAATCGAATCTTGATTTGCTGTGTTTACTCTTGTAAATGTACTTCCTATGTTTTCTACTTGTTGTGGCGACACCATATTGTAACGTGTTCCTCCACTAAGTTGGAAGTTTACTTGGTCGCCTCTACACACTACGTTTTTGTCTGCGGTACTTCCATTATGATTTACTACAATTGGATCAAGATCTACCGGATAATAAATAGCGGTTGAGTCCCAAATGATAATTTCATTCCAGTCTGCGCGATAGATTGTGGCTTGTGCGAAATATCTTACTGGACCTTCTTCTATTGTTGGATTGGCAAAAAATCTTCCTTCTGCATCTAACTCTACTTGTTCCATAGGTGCGTTAAAGTCTGTCGCACTTCGTTTATACACAGTATAGGAACGTTCCAATTCACTGGCTGCACGAATTCTGTATGCTCTATTTTGAACCCACCATCTCGCATTATTCAATGTATCTACTAAGCATGCTTGTGTTGCATCATGATTATGAATTCCTAATGTTGCTAATCCACCGTCAATTCCTTCACCCCATGGTGTTCCACAGTGAGGTTTGTTTTCTAAATAAAACTCTATGGTATTTGAACTTTCGTATAAAACCGCCATGTGCGTAGCTTTTTGACTTCGACAGTCATACATAGGAACTTGATAGTAGGATAATATCATTTTTCTACAAGGATATTCTCCAATTACTTGAAAAAAAACTTGGCCATTACCACCAGAAAAAATGATATCATAGTATGGAACCATTATACAGTTCCTATATCTCTGAGAATTCGGAAAAGGTCCGAATTCGTCTTGACTAAATGAACAATTTGAGCCTTCTGCATATTGTGTTCCAAAGCCTGGCTTAAAGAAAGATATCAATCCGTTAGAGCCAATCTGACAGTTCTGATATGTTTCTCCGTAAAAGTCAAATGTAAATGGTATATCCGCACCCGGAGTCGCGTAATTTAAGGAAACCATACTGCCCCAATTGTCATCACCATTAAGACCTGGGACTTGAATTCCTTGGTTGAATGGCACAGGTGGCTCGTATGGAATTTCTTCCCAATAGTATGGTGATTCATTTGAGCCAGGCGTTACGAAATATCCCGGTGCAAATATTGTTACTGTTAGAGTATCCTGAGGAAAATCACAGGTTAATTGAATTCCGTTATTGTATTGTGCTGCTGTAAAGTCAATAGTATCTCCGTTTACTAAACGTTTGATTGACATATCAACGCATCCTTGTCCCATTGCTTCTATTCCTGAAAATATCATTAGGAATGCAACCACAATTATACCACAAAATCTTTTCATATTTTTATTATTTCTTGTTATCTCTTTATAATGAATTTACAAAATTACAATTTTTTATCGTAATTGACACTATTTTTATAAAAGTTGTTGTGGCTTTTGTGAAAAATTTAAAGAAAGGATAAATTTTTCCTTAGGAATATTTTTTTAATCCTAAGGAATAATTTTCTAATCCTAAGAAATATTTTACTAATCCTAAGAAAAAATAAATCAATTATTTAAGTGCTTATTGTAGAGCGGTAAAAACCTTGATTGCTTTATCTATTTTGTCTATCGATTTAATGCTTAAAATCAATTTTTCTTCTTGTTGGGATATTAAACATTGAGAAGGATAACTTTGAGCATAGATAATGACATTTTCTATGGCGTTTGATTGAGAGTTAATGGTGATTGTCATTTTGTTTTGTTTGATACTAATTTTTTCAACATAGAGTTTCTTTGCTAATATTCGCAATTTAACTATTTCAAACAACTCTAATGTTTGCGAAGGTATGCTTCCAAATCTGTCTGTAAGCGATTGCATTAGCGGTGCTAACTCTTCTTCGCTTTCCATTGCATCTAATTGTTTGTAAACTTTGAGTCGCTCCACTACATTACTGATGTAATTATCTGGAACAAGGATTTCTAAATCAGTTTCTATGACACATTCTCTCTTTGTTTCGTCTTCTTGGATTTGACCATAGTCTTGACGAATTTCGTCCATAGCTTCGTTTAGGATTTTATGGTAGGTTTCGTATCCTATGTCGGAAATAAATCCGCTTTGTTCGGCTCCGAGTAGGTTTCCTGCTCCTCGTATGTCTAAATCTCGCATTGCTATGGCAAATCCACTGCCTATGGCTGAAAATTCTTCTATTGCTGATAGTCTTTTTTGTGCTTCTGGTGTCAAAAGGTAAGGTTCGGGTGCTATAAGGTAACAAAATGCTTTTGCATTGCTTCTTCCGACTCTTCCTCTCAGTTGATGTAAGTCGGAAAGTCCGTAATTGTGTGCATCGTTTATAATTATGGTATTGGCATTTGGTATATCTAATCCATTTTCTACGATTGTGGTAGATACAAGTATGTCATATTGTCCTTCAATGAAGTCAAGCATAACTCTTTCTAATGCTTCGCCTTCCATTTGTCCGTGTCCGACAACTATTCTTGCCTTTGGAAGGAGTTGATGTATGGTTTGCGCAATGTCGTTTATGCTTTGGACTCTGTTGTGTACGAAATAGACTTGTCCGCCTCTTTGGATTTCAAAATCGATTGCGTCTCTTATTAAGTCTTTATCAAAGTTTATTACTTGTGTATTTACGGGTTGGCGATTTGCAGGCGGAGTATTTATTATGGAAAGGTCTCTTGCGCCCATTAAAGAGAACTGTAAGGTTCTCGGAATCGGAGTTGCTGTCAGCGTAAGCGTATCTATGTTTACTTTCATTTGTTTTAATTTTTCTTTTACGCTTACTCCAAATTTGTGTTCTTCATCAATAATCAGCAAGCCTAAGTCTTTAAACTTCACGTCTTTGCCTACGACCCTATGAGTGCCGATAAGGATGTCTATTTTGCCAGAGGCAAGGTCTTTTAGTATGTCTTTCTTTTCTTTTGTGCTACGAAATCGATTTAGATAGTCCACTCTGCAAGGAAAATCTTTTAGCCTTCGTGAAAAGGTTTTCCAATGTTGAAATGCTAAAATAGTGGTTGGCACAAGCACTACTACTTGTTTGCTGTCGCAAACGGCTTTAAAGGCGGCTCTTATTGCAACTTCTGTTTTTCCAAAGCCAACATCTCCGCACACAAGACGGTCCATAGGATAGGAAGACTCCATATCTCGTTTTACGTCTTTGGTTGCTTTGAATTGATCCGGAGTATCTTCATACATAAAGGAGGCTTCAAGAGAGTTTTGTAAATAAGAGTCTGCCGAAAAGGCGTATCCTTTTGAGGCTTTTCGCTCTGCATATAGCGCAATCAAGTCTTTGGCTATGTCTTTTACCTTTTGTTTTGTTTTGTTTTTGAGTGTCTGCCATGCACTCGAACCTAATCGATTTAGTTTTGGAGCATTTGGCGTGTCTTTCGAACTATAACGACTTATTTTGTGCAATGAATGTATGGAAACATAGAGAATATCATTGCCTTTAAAGATTAGTCTTATCGCTTCTTGCTTTCGCCCTCCTTTGTCTATCTTTTCCAAGCCTGCAAACACGCCTATTCCGTGGTCTATATGAGTTACATAATCCCCCGGCGAGAGATTAAGCAGGTCTTCCATAGTTAATTTTTCTTGTTGTGCTTTTCCATCTCTTAATTTATACTTATGGTATCTGTTAAACAACTGATGGTCTGTGAAAAGTAAGAGTTTGTGGTCGTGGTCTATGAATCCTTCCGACAAAGAGCCTTGTAAGAAGGTCGGATGTATCATATTCCTGTCTTTTGCAAACTCTACTAAAACTTTTTCTACTCTTTCTTTTTGCTGAGCATCAAGAACGCAAAAGCAAGTTTCATATCCTTCTTCTTGTTTTTGTTGTAAGCAGTCTATGAGTAAAGAAAAATTTGAATTAAAGACTGGTTGTGGTGAGGTGTTAAAGCAAATAGGATTTGTTTCTTTGTTTTGGAAATCGTTTCCTAAGTAAACAAGGGTTTTTCCTTTGACGGCGGTTAAGAATTCTTTGCTTGAAATAAAGGTGTCGTTAGTGTTTTGTTTTTCTTCTATTGACATTACTTTTGAAAGGCATATATCTGCTTGGTTTATCCAAAGTATTGTCTTTTCATCGAGCCATTTTGTGAAAGGTGTCTTAGTTGTTGTTTCTTGGTTTTGTGTGAAGTTTGGTACAATATTAAAGTTGTCTTTTTCGTCTATGGATAATTGTGTGAGAATATCGAAAGTTCTCAAACTATCTATCGTATCGCCAAAAAGTTCTATACGATATGGATTTTCTTGTGAAAAAGAAAAAACATCGATTATGCCTCCTCTTATAGAATATTGGCCAGGCTGATAAACAATGTCCGACCTTTCAAATCCAAATTCATCAAGTATATCAATAAGGCTATCAATATTTAAGTCTTCTCCTTTGTTTATACTTATAATGTTGTTATTGAAAGATTTTTTATCGACTGTCTTTTCGCAAAATGCCTGAGGATAGGTTATAATTACCTTTGCTGTGGAATTGGTTAGGCGTTCTAATATTGCTGTTCTTAATTGTATATTGGTATGTTGGAGTTTGTTTGTGTCGTTTTCGTGAAAGAATGAGGAAGGGTAAAACAATATTTGTTTTTCTGAATAATCGATTTCGGCATCATTAAAGTAGCGTTCAAGGTCATTATAGAAATAGGCAGCCTTTTGCTTATCTTCAAAAAGAAATATATGAGTAAATTCTTTCGTAAGCTCGGTAGTAATAGCACTTATTAGAGATAAGCTTGCTCCTGATAGACCTTTAACACAGGTTTTGCTTTTGCAAATTGTTATGCTTTCAACGATTTGTTTCACTCTTTGGGAGAGAGAATATTTTTGGCTAAATCTTTTCATACCGCAAAGTTATGATGTTTTTTTCTATATTTGCACCTTAATTATTTAAAAAATGAGAAAATTATGGTAAAAATCCCCGATTTTCTAAAACAGGGTGATAAGGTTATTATCTTATCTTCGGCAAGAAAAATAAGTAAAGAAGAAATTTCTGACACTATTTCTCTTTTGCAAGATAAAGGATTGGTTGTGTGTTTGGGTGAAAGCATAGGACAAGAGTGTAATCAATTTGCGGGAAGTGATGAATTGAGAGCAAAAGACTTGCAAAGGGCTATTGATGATAATGAAATCAAGGCTATTTTCTTTGCAAGAGGGGGATATGGCAGTGTAAGAATTGTTGATATGGTTGATTTTTCTTCTCTTGAACGCAATCCAAAATGGTTAATTGGTTATTCTGATGTTACGGTTATTCTAAATCATATTTATTTTAAACATTCGGTTGCTTCTTTGCATGCTATAATGCCTATAAACATAAAGAGAGAGAATTTTAATTCGTCTGCTATTGAGAGTTTGTTTGATTTGTTGTTTGGAAAGGGCTTTGTGTATTCTTCTCCTTGCGATTTTCCTCAAAGGGATTGTAAGATTAAGGGTAGAATTGTGGGTGGTAATTTATCTGTTCTTTTTTCTCTCTTAGGAAGTGAGAGTTTTGGGTGTACGGATGATTTAATTCTTTTCATTGAAGACTTGGATGAATATTTGTATCACATAGATAGGATGATGTATGCCTTGAAGCGTGCTGGCAAATTAAAGAATTTAAAGGCTTTAATTATTGGAAAAATGACTCAAATGCACGATAACACTATTCCTTTTGGCAAAACTCCTTACGAAATCATTGAAGAGGTTGTTAAAGAGTATGATTATCCAAAAATATTTGGTGCAAGCATAGGACATATTGCAGAGAAAAACAACGCAATTATGATTGGCGAGAATGTTGTTTTTGAAATAGATGAGAATGTCATTACTACACGACAATTATGTTAAATAAGAAAATTTTAGGTAATCTTGGGGAAAGTCTTGCTTACGATTTCCTTGTAGAGAAAGGCTACAAGATTTTAGAAAGAAATTATGTTTGGAGAAAAAATGAAATAGATATTATTGCGGAAGACGAAAAGGAAAGACAGATTGTTTTTATTGAAGTTAAAACTCGTAATACTGATTATTTTATTCAGCCTTTTGAGGCAGTGGATTTAAAAAAACAAAAGGCTATTATAAAAGTAGCGAACGCATATATACGTTCGCTAAATATAGATCTTGAAGCAAGGTTTGATATTATTTCAATTATTCAAACGAAAGACGAAACCCCAAGTATAGAACATATAGTTGGGGCTTTCGAACCTTATATTGCTTTTTAATATTGTTCTTCTTTATTAGGGAAATCGGATGTTTTTACATCATCTACATATCTTGTGATTGCGGCTGTGATTTCCTCTCCAAGATTTAGGTATCTGCGTAAAAATCTTGGCGTAAATTCTTGTGTTATTCCTAACATATCGTGAAGTACAAGCACTTGTCCGTCCACTTCTCCGCCTGCTCCTATTCCTATTATAGGTATTCTGATTTCTTTTGCTATTCTTCCTGCAAGTTGAGCTGGTACTTTTTCAAGCACTATTGCGAAACAGCCTGCTTCTTCAAGCAAATGTGCATCTGCAATAAGCTTTTCGGCTTCTTCATCTGTGGTTGCTCTCACTGCATAGCTACCAAATTTATTTATTGATTGAGGTGTCAATCCTAAATGCCCCATTACTGGTATTCCTGCTGAGATTATTCTCTTCACAGACTCTAAAATTTCTTCTCCTCCTTCTAATTTAACGGCGTGTACTTCTGTTTCCTTCATTATTCTTATGGCAGAAGATAAGGCTTGTTTAGAGTTTCCTTGATATGTTCCGAAAGGCAAATCGCAAACTATTAAAGCTCTATTGCAAGCTCTTGCAACGCTCGCCGCATGGTAAATCATTTCATCCAAAGTTATAGGAAGAGTGCTTGAATATCCCGCCATTACGTTTGCAGCGCTATCGCCAACAAGAATTATATCGACTTTTGCTAAATCAACTAATGTTGCCATCGAGTAATCGTATGCTGTAAGCATCGCTATCTTTTCATTCTTATCTGCCATTGATTGCAACGTTTTTACGGTTACTCGTTTTGTATCTTTTTTTGCTACTGACATCGTTTTATTATTAAATTCTATTGCTTTACAAGCAACAAAATTACTAATGTTTTTTTGTTTATGCGTTATTTTGCATAATTATTTGTAATTTTGTCTCAAATTTAATGATATGTTTGACTTTTTTGAAGGTAAATTTGTAGAGATTACTCCTTCTTATATCGTGGTTAATTGCAACGGAATTGGATATAAAATTGAGATTTCTCTAAATTCATATACTGTTTTTAAGGATAAGAGCGAAGGTAGGGTATTAGCTCATCTTATTGTAAGAGAAGACGCTCACTTATTGTTTGGTTTTGAGTCTGAAAAAGAAAGACAATTATTCAAATATCTAATAAGTGTAAACGGAGTTGGTGCAAACACTGCACGAATGATACTTTCTTCTTTAAATTGCGATGAATTGATTGAGGCAGTCGTTAATGAGAATGTTTCTGCCATAAAATCGGTAAAAGGAATAGGTATAAAAACCGCGCAAAGGATAATTATAGACTTAAAAGATAACCTAAGTAAATTCGAAATTGTTAAATCAGAAAGTGTTTTCAGCAATAAAAATAGAGAAGAAGCGTTATTAGCATTGCAAACGCTTGGTTTTAACAAACCTGTTATAGAAAAAACTTTGGATAAGATTCTAAAAACAGACGCTTCCTTAGGTGTGGAAGAGTTAATCAGACAAGCATTAAAAGTTTTATAAGTTTTAATTGAATGAAGTTATTTACCAATATAATATCTCTTTTACTGGCTGTTTTCATTTGTTGCAATGGAGTTTTTGCACAAACAGATAGTTTAAGATATGGTATTGATGAAAACTCAAATAGCCCATTATTTCTTAATACTCCCGAAAATATTCAAACTATCGTGGAGTATGATCCCGTAAATAACGAATATATTTTAATTAAAAAGGCTGGAAATTTAATTCTTGAACGCACTCCTTTATCGTTTGAGGAATATCAGAATTATGATATGGACCAAATGATAAATAATTATTGGAAAAATCGTTCTGCTACCGCAAAAATATCTGCTTCTTCTAACGATGGAATGCTTGGAAACTTAATTCCTCAACTCAAAGTTAATAGTGAATTATTTGAAACTATATTTGGCGGTCAAACTATTGACATTCGTCCAAGCGGAAACGTAGAATTAAAGATGGGTGTCGTAAATAACAGAAATGAAAACCTTGCTTTAAGTGAAGATAATCGTAGTACAACACGTCTTGATTTTGATATGACTATGGATCTCAATGCAATGGTGCAAATTGGTACTGCTATAAATTTCAATCTCAACTTCAATACGGAAGCAACCTTTGATTTTGAAAATGAATTAAAGTTAAAATTTGAAGGAAAAGAAGACGACATTATTCAACTTATGGAAGCAGGAGATGTTTCCTTTCCTTTACCACTTACTCTCATTCAAGGAACTCAATCTCTCTGGGGTATAAAATCTCGACTCAAATTCGGAAATCTCACATTAGACGCTATAATTTCTCAACAGAAGTCAGAGTCAAGCTCTTTTACGGTTCAAGGCGGCGCACAAATGCAAGAATTTAATTTTAAAGCAGACGAGTACGACGAAAATCGACACTTCTTTCTTTCACAGTACTTTTACGAAAATTACAACTCAGCAATGAGTACTTTACCCGTAATAAACTCAAATATTGTCATTACAAAAATTGAGGTATGGCGTACAAACATAGGCTCAGCCGTAACAAACAATAGAAATCTCGTAGCATTTGCCGATTTAGGTGAAGCAAAACCATACGGACAGAATCCAATGATAGAAGTTCCTGGTGTTTCGCCATTACCTGATCAAATAACATCAAATCAATTACTTCAAATTGTAGATGTAAATGCGATAAGAGATATAAATTCCGTAAGTCCATATCTTCAAACTATGGGTTTCGTTTCTGGACAGAACTATGAGAAAATAGAAAGTGCAAGAAAACTATCTCCTTCTGAGTTTACTTTTAATCCAAAATTAGGATTTATTTCCCTAAATCAAGCATTAGCCGCAGACCAAGTGTTAGCTGTTGCCTTCCGTTACCAAATTGTTGGCGACACTACGCTATATCAAGTAGGGGAATTTTCAGATGAAGGAATAGCTGACCCAAACACTCTTGTCGTTAAGTTATTAAAAAGTTCATCTCTTAATGTTCGAAATCCAATGTGGAAGTTGATGATGAAGAATGTTTACAAACTTAACGCATATCAAGTATCCCAAGAAGATTTTAGGTTAAATATTCTTTACCAAGCAAACGAAGACGGAGTTCAAACAGGATATTTCAGAGAGGGAAACAAGAATGGAGTTCCACTTATACAAGTTTTTGGTTTAGACCGTATGGATAACCAACAAAACATGTACCCTGACGGAGTTTTTGACTTCATTGACAATGCTGCTTCTGTGGGAGGAACTATCGAAAAAAACAAAGGAGTTATCTATTTCCCAACAGTAGAACCTTTTGGTAAAGATTTAAGAGAAACTTTGCAAGACGATGAACTTGCAGACAAATATTGTTTTGATTCTTTGTACACTTTAACACGCTCACAAGCGCAACAATATCCAGATAAGAACAAATTCTATTTAGAAGGTAGATACAAATCATCCTCTGGCTCAGAAATCTCATTAAATGCCATGAATGTACCGCAAGGCTCTGTAAAAGTAATGGCAGGAGGTATTGTTTTGACAGAAGGAGTCGATTACACAGTGGATTATGCTATGGGAAGGGTAAGAATTATCAATCAAGGCTACCTAAATTCAGGCACTCCGATAAGTGTTTCCACAGAATCAAATACCACATTCTCACCTGTAACAAAATATATGACAGGATTAAGAGCCAATTATGAAATAAACAAAGATTTTATGATTGGAGCAACAATGATGAATCTAAGAGAAAGCCCTCTAACACCAAAAGTAAATTATAAAGAAGAACCAATTAGCAACACAATATGGGGAATGGATTTAACATACAAAAAAGAAATTCCATTCATCACAAAACTTATTGACTTATTACCATTCTATCAAACAAAATCTCCGTCAATACTTAATCTAACTGCGGAGTTTGCGCACTTCATTCCAGGAAATCCAAATGTAATTGGTAATACAGGAACAGCGTATATCGATGATTTCGAAGCTGCAAAACGTTCTTATGATTTAAAAATGATAGGTTCTTGGTTTTTAGCTTCAACTCCACAAGACTATAACACAACTGCACCTTTATTTCCTGAAACTGCTAAAAATTTAGGATTGATTTACGGATTTAATAGAGCGAAAATTGCATGGTACACCATAGATGAGAGCTTTTATTCCTCTTCTGCACCTTCCAACATTAAAAAAGATGATATATCTGCTCCGTACGCACGTCCTATAATGGAGAGAGAAATCCGTCCTAACAAGGAAATTCCAAGCGGACAAATACAAAACATAAGAGAATTTAACATTGCATTCTATCCTAACGAAAGAGGACCTTATAATTTCGACACACTATCAAGTTATTCCGCAGGTCTAAATCCTGACGGCACACTTCGCAACCCAGAAACACGTTGGGGAGGAATTATGCGTAAATTAGAAGCAACCGATTTCGAAGCAACAAATATAGAATACATAGAATTTTGGTTAATGGACCCATTTATTGATAACCCATACCATAGTGGAGGTAAACTATACTTCAACTTAGGAGAAGTTTCCGAAGACATATTAAATGATGGTAGAAAATCATTTGAAAATGGCTTACCAACATCATCAGAAGTTGTAGATGTAGATTCTACAATTTGGGGAAGAGTACCAAAATTACAAGCAGTAGTAAATGCTTTCAGCAATGATTCCGAAGCACGACAATACCAAGACATAGGATATGACGGATTATCATCAGCAGATGAAAGAAATTATCATCAAACATTCCTACAAAAAATACAAAACCAAGTAGAACCAGAAGCATATAGCCAAATTAACGCTGACCCTTCCGCAGATGATTTTATTTATTTCCGCAACCAAGCATACGACCAAAACGATGTAAAAATTACAGAACGTTACAAAAAATACAACAACACAGAAGGCAATTCCTCTGTCATATCTGACAATTCCGAATACTCATCACAAGCTACTTCATTACCTAATGTAGAAGACATAAACCAAGACAACACACTTTCAGAAGCAGAAAACTATTACGAATACATAATAAACCTAAAACCAGAAGACATGGTAATAGGTAGAAACTATATTACAGACATACAAGAAGCCACAAACATAACCTTAGCCAATGGAGAACGAACAGATTGCAAATGGTATCAATTCAAAATTCCAATAAGAGAACCTCATCGTAAAGTAGGAGTAATAGAAGGCTTTCAATCAATAAAATTCATTCGTCTTTTCCTAAAAGATTTTGAAGATCCTGTAATTCTCAGATTCGCAACCTTTGAATTAGTTAGCGGAGAATGGAGAAAATATACCGATAATCTTCTCACCCCTGGGCTATATCCAAGTGGAACTCAATCAGAAAACACAACCTTTACCGTAGCCTCTGTAAACATTGAGGAAAACGGAAAAAGAGAACCTATACCTTACGTTTTACCTCCCGGAATAGAAAGAGAAAAGATGTACACCACAACATCCATGACCGATATGAACGAACAATCCCAAAGCATAAAGATTGGCGAACTTTCAGACGGTGATGCAAGAGCTATATATAAATCCATGGAATTAGACATGCGACAATACAAATACATGAAAATGTTTGTCCATGCAGAGCAATTAAACGAATTTGACCAATATAAAAAAGGAGATTTAACACTTTTCGTACGTTTAGGAACAGACTTTACAAACAATTACTACGAATACGAAGTACCATTATTGTTTACACCGTGGTACACAGGCTATAACAATGAAGAATTGATATGGCCAGAAAACAATAACGTAGATATAGACTTAGAAAAGCTTGTAAAAGTAAAAGAAAATCGTAACGCAAAAATCAGAGCCAACGACCAAACAGTATCATCTACCATTCCATATTACGAAATCTTAGACGGCAAAAAAATGACCGTAGTAGGAATGCCTAATATTGCAGAAGTAAAAGTTTTAATGATAGGAGTACGCAACCCGAAAAAGCAAAATCTAAACGACGAAGACGATATGCTTCCAAAATCTGCGGAAATTTGGTTAAATGAATTACGACTTACAGATTTTAATCGTTCGGGAGGCTGGGCTGCAACAGGGTTTGCGAGAACAAATTTAGCAGACTTAGGCGACCTTTCCTTTTCAGCCTCACATCGTTCTGCGGGCTTTGCGTCATTAGATCAATCCATTTCAGAAATATCACAAGAAGCTACAACATCAGTTGATGTAGCTACAAACATAGAAGTCGGAAAATTCTTCCCAGAAGAATGGGGCGTAAGACTGCCTGTACACTTTGACTACTCACAATCGGTAAGCAATCCAAAATACAACCCATTGGACCCTGACGTTAAGTTAGAAAACGATTTATTAAGCTATCGTACCGAAGCCGAACGCGACTCTATTCGCCACATGGTACAAGATTATGTAAGCCGTACTAACTTTAATTTAATGAACATTAGAAAAGACCGCTTAGGCGATAGAGCCCTTGAAAGACATTTTTACGATATAGAAAACTGGAACGCATCCTACTCTTTTGCCTCTACATTTATGCGAGATGTAGATATAGAATACAACTCAAAAGAACAACATAGAGGAACATTAGCATACCAATACGATGTAAAATCAAAGGGTTGGAAACCGTTCTCTAAGATGAAAATATTTAAACCTAAGTATTTCGCAATATTAAGAGACTTAACACTACATTATTCTCCGAAATCCTTCTCATTTAGAGCCGAAGTAGTGAGAGATTTCGAAGAAACGCTATTACGAGCCAAAAGCCAAGGATTGATTTTAATGGAACCTTATTATTTCAAACAGTTCTATGTAAATAGAGCTTACACATTCAAATACGATATTACAAGCAATATTAAATTCGAGTATGATGCCACAGTAAATTCTCTAATAGAAGAACCAAGAGGTCGCATAGATACAAGAGAGAAAAAAGACTCTGTATGGACTTCTATTATGGATTTAGGACGCGCACAACAGTTTACACAAAATTATAAGCTGAATGCGAACATCCCTATTAACAAAATACCTATCTTTGATTGGATTCGTCTTAACGGGTCTTACAGTGGTACTTATAAATTCATATCATCATCGCAAGCAACACGCTCCCTTGGAAACAATATAGAGAACTCTCGTAGAATTTCCGGAACAGCTAACTTCAACTTAATGACCCTCTACAACAAACTACCAATAGTGAAAAAGGCTTACGAAAAACAAGGCAAGAGCAACATGCCTAAACGTCCTGAATCAGGCTTAACGAGAAGGAAAGAACCAGAAGCAAAACAAGTAGAACAAGAAACACCACAAGATTCTGTTTCTTCAACAACTAAATTCTTAAAAGAAGCCCTTTATTTTGGCATTAGATTGACAACATCTGTTAAATCCGCATCCATAAATTATAGCCGTACAGACGGAACTACGATTCCGGGCTTTATGCCTGTCGCAAAATGGTTAGGCACTACGCCAAATAATGGATTTGCACCAGGGTTTGCATTCGTATTTGGCTCACAAGACTTATCCATTATGGAAAATGCTATTAGGAATGGCTGGTTAAGTAAAGACACTATGCTAAATGCGGCCTTAAATCAAAAGATGACTGAGAACATAAACGCACAAATAAAGATTGAACCTATAAAAGAATTTAATATAGACATAAGTTTCAAACGCAATAAGAGTGAGGTATATTCCGCATACTATAAATACGATTCCTTTGCCGAAGAAATCGCAGGACCATTATCGCCATTAAGCACAGGAAGATATAGCATTTCATTCTTCGCTCTACCAACCAATTTCATAGGAAGCGACGATGATAACGTAAGTCAAATATTCAATCAATTCCTTGACAACAGAGATATAATAGCACGCCGATTAGCTGCAAGCAATGCCGCATTCAATCCAGATTATAGCGGAATGCTTATCCAAGATAGCATAAACGGAAATCTATATCCCGACGGCTACGGAGCAACAAGCCAACAAGTGCTAATACCTGCCTTTCTTGCTGCATATGCTGGCACAGATGTAAACACACAAAGCCTATCCCCTTTCATAGCTCTCCCTATGCCAAATTGGAAGATTAGCTATACAGGATTAAACAAAAACGAATGGGTAAGAAAATGGGCAAACTCTATCACCCTATCATCAAACTATTCTTGCGATTACACAGTTGGCGCCTTCACTTCCGACAATAGAGTTCCAATATCAAACCCTGATTACGATTACGGTACAGAATGGATAAGAAATGAGCTAAGTAACAACTTCATTGCAAGAGATGTGATAGACCAAGTAACAATTAACGAACAACTATCCCCATTAGTAAAAGTAGATGTTAATTTAAAAAACAGCTTCCAAACAAACTTTGAAATAAGACGCGAACGCAGTCTTGCATTATCGTTCTCTAACCTTCAACTTACCGAAATCAACAGAATGTCTTATGTAGTTGGAGGAGGATATAGGTTTAAGGACGTAGAATTAAACGTAAGAATGGGAGGCGGTAGCACAAAAAAATTAAAAAGTGATGTATTAGTAAAAGCCGATTTCGCATTAAATATAAACAAGACCATATTAAGAAAAATAGACCAAAACGTTAATCTTGTATCTTCGGGAGCCAAGGTCTTATCCCTTAACCTTTCAGGAGAATATTCGCTTACAGAAAAATTAGTTCTTAAAGCCTATTTCGAAATGACGATGAATACACCATTCGTTTCTAACTCCTATCCAAACTCTTCGACACAAGGAGGATTTTCTCTAAGAATTAGTTTATAAATCCTAAGGAATAATTTCTTAAAGCAAAGAAATATTTTAATAATCCTTAGACTTATTGTTTCTTTTCATATATTTGCAAAAAAAACATTAAAATCATGAAAAGAATAGTAACAATTTTAGCGATTGCAGTTTTATTTTCTGCAAATTTAAAGCTAATTCAAGCCCAAGACACTAACCGTTGGGATGCTCGTTTAGGATTAGGCGTCTTTGGTACACAAGATGTAGTTGGTTTATTAACTATTGGATTAGGGGAATATGTAGATGAAGAGATCAACTCTTCGTCAGGATTTTTACCTTTAATTACTCCAAGTTTGGAAATGTCATATACATGCAATGAATACATAAGCGTTGGAGCCCAACTAACACTTGGTTTCGCCACAGAAGAATATGAATATTACAACACAAGTCAAAAAGGTAATTCATTTATGCTTTACCCTACCCTAATGGCAAATTTGAAAGTCAATTACTTTAAGAAAAATAATTTTTCAATGTATGGACTCTTTGGATTAGGAGCAACAAACTATTTTATAGTAAATAACGGCCCTCATAACTCCACAAACCTTATTTATCTTGTAACACCTACGTTTAACTTCTATCCTTTATGCTTTTCAACCAATAAAGACAACGGATTTTATATGGAAGTAGGTTGGGGAAGTAAAGGCTTTATCAACTTAGGTTGGGAAATGAAATTATAAGAAAAAACAATAAAAATATACACCAATGAAAAAAACATTCAAAGCCTTATTACTCTCACTTTTAGTAATAATTGTGGGATGTAAATCAGCAGACAATGACACTAAAAAGTTCATTTCTGACGATACAATTAAGCAAACAATAGAAGAAGTAAAGAAACTCGCTCCTAAATGTGATGTAAAACTATTGGAAAAAGGAGTAAATCAAGCCGCAGCATTATGGAAAATGGAAGACGGCGCACAAGAAGACTTCAAAACCTTGATTGCAAAGAATTATGCAAAGACACCAGAGGAAAAAGAATACCTTTTCTCTCGCATTTGTTACATAATGGAAAGACTTTATGGAACATCTAATCAATTAACAGTAGAATTGCAAAAGCCTTTACACCTTGCAGGTCCAGACCCAATAGAGGTAGATTACCTTATGGGTTCTTACACTCCGTTTTCTCACCTTTCAGATGACTTGTTTGAGAATAAATTTGCTTTCATTACGATTGTAAACTTTCCTAACTATACTTTGGAAGAAAAAAACGAACTTGGCAAAACTTGGAGCAGATTACAATGGGCTTATGCAAGACTTGGCGATGTATTTACAAACAGAGTACCTGCCGAACTTACAGCTGAAAAAGGCGTTGCTAACGGAAACAGCGAAAACTACATAGCTGAGTACAATATAATGATGGGACACCTTTTGAATGAAAAGGGTGAAAAACTTTTCCCTGAGGATATGGTTTTGCTTTCTCACTGGAATTTGCGTGATGAAATAAAATCAAACTACGCAAACATACCTAACGCACACGAAAAGCAAGAAATCATTTACAAGGTAATGGAAAGAATTGTGGACCAAACAATTCCACAAGAGGTAATAAACAATGCAGAATATGATTGGAACCCTTACACAAATAAAACATTCAAAGACGGAAAAGAAGTAACACTTGAAGCAGAAGGAACAAGACGTTATCAACACATATTAGACGCTTACAA
Source organism: Candidatus Onthomorpha sp. (assembly GCA_045644685.1). GTDB lineage: Bacteria > Bacteroidota > Bacteroidia > Bacteroidales > P3 > Onthomorpha. The sequence goes on along the minus strand of JAZRHI010000016.1, from coordinate 15,268 downwards.
AGTAGAAAAGAAGATTGACCCTTACACTCCTTCACTTCCAACAGGTATTCAACGTAACTTTGAAGGCGGAATGGAAATGTCAGTTGCTCAACTTAAAGAATTGTTCACACATCTTGTTTCTTCTGAACAAGTAAAACAAGTTGGAGAATTGATAAAAAGCCGTTTAGGAAGAGAACTTCGTCCTTACGATATTTGGTACGATGGATTCAAGAGCCGTTCTACACTTTCAGAAGATATGCTTACTGCAAAAACACAAGCAATGTATCCAAACGCAGAAGCATTCGAAAAAGATATGCCAAGAATGTTAGAAGCCTTAGGATTTAGCAAAGAAGACGCAAAATATCTTTCAGACAGAATAGTAGTAGAAGGCGCAAGAGGCTCAGGACACGCTTGGGGAGCACAAGGAAAGTGGGAACCTGCTCGCCTACGCACAAGAATAAGCGGAGCAGGTATGGATTACAAAGGATATAACATTGCTGTACACGAATTTGGACACAATGTAGAACAAGTTCTTGACCTTTACAAAATAGATTACTACACCTTAAACGGAGTACCTAACACAGGATTTACAGAAGCCCTTGCCTTCATTTTCCAAAAAAGAGACTTAGACCTTTTAGGCTTTAAATCAGAAAGAAATGACAATACAACACTTGATATTTTCTGGGGACTATACGAAATCATGGGTGTTGCACTTGTAGATATGGCGGTTTGGCAATGGCTATACGACAATCCGGAAGCAACAGCCGAAGACTTAAAGAACGCAACCTTAAAGATAGCAAAAGAAACTTGGAACAAATACTACTACCCTGTGCTTGGAACAAAAGATTCTCCACTTCTTGCAATCTATTCTCACATGGTAAACTCACCAATGTATCTACCAAACTACCCATTAGGCCACATAATAGAATATCAACTTGAAAGCCACTTTGCAAAATTCACAAACAAACAAGATTTTGCAAACGAAATCAAACGCATCTATACAATCGGACGCCTTACTCCACAACTATGGATGCAACAAGCCGTAGGAGAAAACATAAGCACACAACCAATACTTGATGAGATAAGCAAAATAATGAGCAAGTAAAGAAAAAAATCACGCAACATATCATATAATATAGAAAAAGTGTTATTTTTGCATATTATATGATATGTTGTTTTTTTATGTCAAAAAATACAATGGGCAATAAATTGCCTCGCAAATTAGAACAAAAGATGCAAATAGTCGGAGAACAGATAAAACTTGCCCGATTAAGAAGAAATTTAAGCATCGCACAAGTTGCCGAAAGGGCTACTTGCTCTCCACTAACCGTTTCACGCATTGAAAAAGGAGTTTCAACAGTTGCAATCGGAATTTACTTGCGTGTACTTTACGCCTTACAACTTGAAGACGATATTCTTTCATTAGCAAAAGACGATGCCTTAGGTAAAATGTTGCAAGACTTAAATCTAAAACCTCGAGAGAGAGCATCTAAAAAAGAAAATTAAACTAATGAAAAAATTATACGTATATGCCGATTTTGATTGGTTAAAAGAAATTGAGTTAATTGGAGAACTTGGATACGATTCAATAAGAGGCTCCGATAGTTATAATTTTAAATTTTCTGAAACTTGGATAAAAAATCACGCTACCATAAATCTAAGCGAAGATTTAAATAATTATCTCGGCATTCAATACACTCAACCAAACAAAGACATATTTAGTTGTTTTTCAGATGCACTTCCTGACAGATGGGGAAAGACTCTACTTCTTAGACGCGAACAAATAAATGCAAAAGAAGAAAAACGACCTGTTAAACGATTATCTTCCTTCGATTTTCTAATAGGAATAGATGACTTTTCAAGAATGGGAGGCTTTCGTTTCAAGGAATCAAAAGAAGGATTATTTATTAACTCTGATAATTCGTTGCGTATTCCTCCTATAACAGCAATTAACGAACTCATAACTGCAAGTAAAGAAATAGAAAAAAGTGAAGAAATCAACATTTTACCAGAAAAACGTTGGATTGCTCAAGTTATTCAACCTGGCTCTTCGCTTGGTGGAGCAAGACCTAAATCAAATGTAATAGATTCTGACAACAAGATATACATTGCTAAATTTCCATCACTCAAAGATGAGTATAACGTAGGACTTTGGGAGCATTTTGCACACCTTTTAGCAAAAAATGCAGGCGTAAACGTAGCAAACACAAAAGTTCTTCCCATAAAAAATAATCATCATACTCTTTTATCGCAACGTTTTGACAGAACAGAGGACAACAAACGCATACATTTCGCCTCAGCTATGACACTTCTCGGATTAAATGACGGCGATAACGCAACAAATGGAAAAGGCTACATTGATATTGTTGATTTTATTCTACAAGGTTGTTGCAATGTAGAAGCAAACTTAGAAGAACTATTTCGTAGAGTTGCATTCAATATATGCATAGCAAATAGCGATGATCATTTTCGCAATCATGGCTTTTTGCTAACAGCGAAAGGTTGGACTCTTTCACCAGCATACGACATAAATCCCACAACAAACACTCATCAAAGTTTGTTAATAAACAACTCTACCAACGTTTCAAACCTTTCAATCCTTTTCAACTCTTGCCAAGAGTATATGATAAATAAAAGAAAAGCAGAAAATATAATCAATCAAGTAGTAAGTGCATTTAAAAATTGGCAAAATTTAGCCAATAAACTAAACATCGCAAAAAGAGAAATGCAACTTTTTGAACCCATATTTGAACAAAGAATCAAAACTCTCTACACATAAATACATACCCCTATCTTCTCCACGAATAATGCTTATATTTTTTGTAATAATGTTATTACTAATAAGTTTATTACTAATAAAGTTATTACAAAAATAAAGACTTAAATTACAAGGTTTTAGAAAAGATTTTTTTAGATATTTAAGCAAAAAAAACAAAGCAATTTTTTTGTAAAATTTTTCTTTGATTTTTTATTTTTTTTCTTTGCTTTTTTATTTTTTTTCTTTGATTTATTATTTTTTTTCTTTGATTTATTAAATTTTTTCTTTGTTTTATTTCTCTACCTCTTTAAAGTAATACTTCTACCTTCAAGAAGTAGAAGTATTATAACGCTGTTGTAATAGTTTAAAAGCTTATTAACGGGATTTTAAAGAAAAATTAGTGCTATAAATTTGTTAAATTGAAATTAAATTGTAGATTTGCAAGTGCAAAACAAATAAATTTAATCACAAAACTTGTTAAAAATGAGAAGTAGTATATTTTTTTTGCTATCTATAGCATTGTTTAGCCTTACATCTTGCGAGGAAAAAGAAGATGTTTTAAACACTTATTATTTATATGAATGTTCTGAGAGTATGCAATGTGAGAGTTTAAAGTATGGACATGATTTTCAAATTTCATCAGTTTTACTAATTAACTCATTAGACGATTTTCAAAACTATTGTTCCGATGAAATAGAATCTTCAATCTTTAAAAATTACTCTTACATAGTAGTAAAGCAAGAACTTCCAGGAAGTATAGACAAGAATTATTCTTCTGCGTTTCTTAAAAAGATAGATAATAAGAACTATGTTTTAGAAATGCACTTTAATGAAAACGACTTAACAGTTGGTAGCACCATTATTTATTGTTGCTATTCTTGTCCACAACACATAGAAGACGATGCTAATATAGAAATGAAAACATTTATTTATAATAATGAAGGAGTGAAAGAATTATAAGAAAATATATCATTATATAATTGTTGTGTTATGGCGTTAGAAAACACAAAAAAGTACGTGTTATGGCGTTAGAAACAATAAAAAAGTACGTATTATGGCGTTAGAAAGTATTTTTTTTGAAATAAAGAGGATTTTTAACTTCGTTTTTAATTCATATATGTGGTCGCAAAATAAAAAATTACTTACTTCGTTTCATCATCTTTGCTTTTAAGCATAAGAATTATTTTCTAATGCTTCAATATACTTTTCGTATAATATTATAAATATTTCATCTATTAGGATCAAAAGAGAAAATCTAAAAAAGTAATTATTGTAATCATAGTCTTTTTCACTTAATGTAGATAAAGTAGGAAGATTTTCTTGATAAGATGTAAGATTATGAGCGCACCTATTTCTGTGTCTGTAAACAATGCTTTCAAAATACTTTTTTAATTTACTTTCTTCGTTATCCTCTTGGTTTGAAGTTAGTAAATATGCTTTGCAACCCGCTTTACTCTTTGTTAGAAAAGCAAACTTTTTGTCTTTAAAAAAATCCGTATATTTTGAACAAAAATAACTAAAACCTTTTGGGTCAAATAATGAAAATGTAGAATTTTTAACTAAATTACTAATTTTTTCACAGATTGAATTAGTAAATGTCTCAGAGTCTTTTGATTCCTTGTTTAATTCCAAAATAAATTTTCCTTCCGTACCTACATCTTTGAGTAAAGAGGTGTCTAATTTTATTATCGCGTTAATCAAATCTTTATAAATAGTATTTTTACTATCGTAGTTTGAACATTCTCCATAATTTTTGTTTAAATATTGATAGCGATATTCATAATCATTTGTTGCTAATTCCCAACAAATACATTTAAGTTTCTGCTCTGAGGCCCCTGTCATTTTTAAAAACGTTGTTTGCAAAATATATTCGCTTATTGTTTGCGTTTCTATTCCATCGCCAATACCACGACAAGCGATAACGCTTTCTTTAAGAATATTAAAAATAGGAGTTGTTATAAAGTTATAATGCTTACTCTTGTACATATTTGCTATATATTTCAATTGATTTTTTAATTATATATTCTGAAGAAGATGTATGCTCGTACTCTTTTTTTGCTATAGAAAAAATGTTACGATTTATTCTGAAATTTAGAAACATTATGTCCTTATTTATTTTTATTATCTCTTCATTTTGATTTTCTTTCAAAACTGTGTAGTCTTGTATTAATTTAGGAATATATAATAATGATTTTAAGACGTCTGGCGTAAATATTGTATTATTCTGTTTATCATTGTTTATTTTTTTTATTAATTGTTTAGCTTCTTCCATATCATCTTTAAATTCTCTTTCTTTTTGTAATTTCCCAACACCAATACTAATATGGTTACTTAATTTTTTTCTTAATTTTTCTCTTTGTGAACATAAATTAAAAATATCTGACATAGGATTATTTAATTCTTTTTCATAAATCTCTTTTAATATTTTAAATCCTTCTTCTTTGTAAATTTGTTCTAATGGTTCATGAAAGTTTATTTTTCCAAAATTATCAATGACACTCCTTAATTCTTTGTTTCTGTCTATTTCTGCTTTTATGTCTTTAAATAAGTTTTCATTGTCTTCCTTAATTGTTTTGTTTTTAAATAGATTCCAATAAATTAATCCAGATAACCAAAAATCAATTTCATTCCAAGATGGATTTTCTAAATTATAATATTCTGAATTATTGTTAATAAAATCACATATTCTTTCGTAAGAATTATTCCAATTGTTTTTTAAAGTCGTTTCAAAGTTAAATTTTGTAAAATCATAATCTTCTGTTTCTTGCCCTAAAACATGGAAAACATAATCTGTATAGAATTCTTCTTTCGTATAAAATTTAAATTCATCTTCTTTTTTGTTTTCTTTTAAAGCATAGTATAACGATAAATTTGATAAATATCTAATAATGTCAATATTTGTATTATTGCCAGGTGTTTTTATGTCGCATAATATATTTTTATTATCATTTGTTTTGCCTTCAAAATAATTTTTGATTTCAGAATTCATGTAATATAATGAACTAAGACATTCTCTAGGTGTTAAAGCTTCTCCGTAATAGTTTATCTTTCTGAAAAGAGTTGAATAATAACTATTGATTTTATTGCATTCATTGCATTCAGGGACTATATAAGAAAAACCTAGAAAATGATTATTTAAAAAAACATCTTTATCATTACCTTCAGGCTCTATTTTAAAATCTTTATATTCTTTATCTTTATATTCTGATAATAGTTCCTCAAATCTCCACTCAATTCGAGTTCTTTTCTTTTTTTTATTATTAGATACATTAGTATTATTTTCTTCTAAAGATATTACTTCTTGAAAATTTTCCTTTTTAGGAAAGAGACCTAAGTCGTACAAAAGAATAGAAGTGAGGCGTTGCTGTCCATCAAGTATTATATTAATTACTTCGCCTTCTTTGCTTAAAGATTGTGCAATGGTTATGGGTTGAACAAATTGTCCATCATTGAAAGATTTTATTAAACGCTTTATATCGTCTTCTTCCCAAACAAAACTTCTTTGATATTCAGGTAATACTATATTTCCTTTTCGCATTAGATTAATCCAATGTTTTAAGGAATATTGTCCATAATAAACTCTGGTTTTCATATTTTTTTCTTTTTATTTCTCTTTAACTAAATTTCTATTTGCAAACATACAAAATATATAGAATACTATTACATTTTTTCATCTTTCAAAATTATTTTTTCTTTTATAATACATTAAACTATACAAAAAAAAAGAGTTGAATCTTAAAAATTCAACTCTTTTTTTTGTACCTCCAGTAGGACTCGAACCTACATTTAAAGTTTAGGAAACTTTCGTTCTATCCCTTGAACTATGAAGGCAAGCTTTTTCAGCTTTTTATTTTAGTGTTCTCTTGATTTCTAATTCTTCGTAGCCTTCTATTATGTCGCCTACTTTGATGTCGTTGAAGTTTTCTATGTTCAATCCGCAGTCTTGTCCCATTACTACTTCTTTTACATCGTCTTTGAAACGTTTCAATGAAGCTAATTTACCTGTATAGACAACTATACCATCGCGAATTATTCTCACTTTTGTTGAACGTGCTATCTTTCCATCTAAGCACATACAACCTGCAATTGTTCCAACTTTTGAGATTTTGAATGTTTCTCTTACTTCAAGGTTTGCTACTATCTTTTCTTGGATTTCAGGAGAAAGCATACCTTCTATCGCATCTTTCAATTCGTTGATTGCAGTGTAAATAATTGAATATAGTCTTATGTCTATTTGTTCTTGTTCTGCAAGCTTTCTTGCTCCAACGCTTGGACGTACTTGGAATCCTATTATAATCGCATTACTTGCTGTTGCTAACAATACGTCTGATTCTGTAATTTGTCCTACGGATTTATGTATAACATTTACTTGTACTTCTGGGGTTGAGAGTTTCAACAATGAGTCTGACAATGCTTCTACCGAACCATCCACGTCTGCTTTTACGATTAGGTCTAATTGTTTGAAGTCTCCTATCGCAATTCTTCTGCCTATTTCGTCTAATGTTATGTGTTTTTGTGTTCTTAGGCCTTGTTCTCTTTGTAATTGTGTACGTTTGTTCGATAGATCTTTGGCGTCTTTTTCGCTTTGCATAACATTGAATGTATCTCCTGCTTGTGGTGCTCCGTTTAAGCCTAATAACAACACTGGTGCTGAAGGTCCTGCTTCTTTTAGAAGTTTATTTCTTTCGTTATACATCGCTTTTACTCTTCCGTATGTGGCTCCTGCCAATACTACATCACCTTGACGTATTGTTCCGTCTTGTACAAGTATTTTCGCTACATATCCTCTTCCCTTGTCAAGTGAAGATTCTATTACTGTTCCTTTTGCTCTTTTGTTTGGATTGCCTTTTAGTTCTAACATTTCGGCTTCTAAAAGTACTTTCTCTAATAGTAAATCTACGTTAGTTCCTTTTTTTGCTGAAATTTCTTGTGATTGAATTTTTCCTCCCCAATCTTCTACTAAAAGGTTCATATTTGCAAGCTCTGATTTGATTCTATCAGGGTCTGCTGCTGGACGATCTATTTTGTTCAATGCAAAAACGATTGGAACGCCTGCTGCTTGTGCGTGATTGATTGCTTCTATTGTTTGAGGCATTATTTTGTCATCACAAGCTATAACAATGATTGCTATATCTGTCATTTTGGCTCCACGAGCACGCATTGCTGTGAAGGCTTCGTGGCCTGGTGTATCCAAAAATGTGATTTTCTTTCCGCTTTCTGGAAGTGAAACTTCGTATGCTCCAATGTGCTGAGTGATTCCTCCTGCTTCTCCTGCAATTACGTTTGCATTACGAATGTAGTCTAAGAGTGAAGTTTTTCCGTGGTCAACGTGCCCCATTACTGTTACGATTGGAGAACGTGGTTGCATATCTTCTTCTCTATCTACTTCCTCTTCTTCGCTTAAAGCCTCAACAACATCTGCTGAAACAAACTTTATTGAGTATCCAAACTCGTCTGCAATAAGTTGTATTGCCTCTGCGTCAAGTCTTTGGTTGATTGAAACGAACATTCCTAATGACATACAAGATGCGATAATCTTTGTAACAGGAACATCCATCATATTAGCAAGCTCATTTGCAGTAACAAATTCTGTTACTTTTAATATCTTTTGTTGTTCCATTTCTTGCAACATCTCTTCTTGCATGTGTTGCGAAATAGATTGACGTTTATCTCTACGGTGCTTAGAGGTCTTGCTCTTACCCATAGGAGAAAGTCTTGCTAATGTTTCTTTAATTTGTTTTTCTATTTCATTAGAGTCTAACTCTACCTTTTTAACCTCTTTTTTGTTTTTAAGATGTTTTTTATTCTCCTTTTTAGGAGTATTTTGAGCTGGCTGAGTATTTTGAGCTGGCTGAGCTGGATTTGGTTGAATACGTTTTCTTTTCTTTTTATCTTTATTCTTATCCTGTTTTTCTTTATTATCTATTTTACCTTTGCTTGATGATGCAACAGGTTGTTGTTTCTTAGGTTTATTGAATTGAGATAAATCAACCTTCTCACCTGTTAATACAGGACCTGTTAGTTTTACATAAGAGGTAGAAATAAATTCAGGAGCTGATGTTGTAGCTTTTTCCTTTTTTACTTCTTCTTGCTTTTCCTCAACAACAGGTTTTTCTACTACTGGTTTACTTGGCTTCTCAGGTTTAACACTTGGTTTTACCGGAGTTTCCTCTTTTTTAACTTTTTCTTTCTTATCCTTTTTATCTTTTTTCTTTTTAGCAGGTTTTGTCTTTGGATTGATTGAATTTAAATCAATCTTACCAAGGATATTCAAACCGCCTACATTAGTAGTTTCAGTCTCAGATTCTGGTTCTGACTCTATTGTTTCCTCAACCTTAACTTCCTCTTTTACTTCTACTTTTTCAACCTTTTCTTCCTTTTCTACAATTTCTTCTTTGTCAGCAGCTTTTGGTTGTGGTACAACAACTTCTTCTTTTGGTGTAGATTTCTCATTTCCTAACGTTACATCTCTTATAACGATTTCGTTAGGAATTTCCACTTCTTCTCTTTCTTCTTTTTCTTTCTTAACTACCTCAGTAGCTTCCAACACTATTTCAACAGGTTTTACGCTCTTTTTAGTAGTTTTACTTGCTTCTTTTTGTTTTTTCTCTGATTGAAATTTTTTCAACAACAAGTCATAAACATCCGACTCTATCTTTGTATTCGGAGACGAGTCTATTTTTTTTTCTTTTTTTGCCAAATATTCCACTATTGTATGTATCCCTACATTCAGCTCTTTGGCAACACCACTTAATCTTCTAACCTTATTATTTTCTGCTGACATATTTTTTTATTTTCTTTTTCAATAACTTTGCTATACAGTATCCTTTTTATCTATAAAGGACTTGTTTAGTCTTCAAATTCTGCTTTTAATATAGAAAGTACGTGATTGATAGTTTCTATTTCTAAATCAGTTCTATCCTCTAACTCTTCTGCGCTCAATTCTAATACACTCTTCGCAGTATCACAACCAATGGATTTCAATTCCTCAATTATCCATTCGTCTATTTCATCTATAAATTCGTTCAAATCTACATCTTCATAATCCATATCGGTATCTCTGTACACCTCTATTTCATATCCTGTAAGTTTTCCCGCTAATCTGATATTATATCCGCCTTTTCCTATTGCCAATGACACTTGGTCTGGTTGCATATACACATCGGCTCTCTTATTTTCTTCATCCACTGTTACAGATATAACTTTTGCAGGTGATAATGCACGAGTGATATACAATTCAGGATTTGTAGTGTAATTGATTACGTCTATATTTTCGTTTTTCAATTCTCTGATGATGCTATGTATTCTACTACCTTTCACACCAACGCAACTTCCAACTGGATCTATTCTATCATCGTAAGATTCAACAGCAATTTTTGCTCTTTCTCCTGGTTGGCGAACAGCATCCTTTATAAGGATTAAACCATCATATATTTCAGGAACTTCTTGTTCAAACAATCTTTCCAAGAATATAGGAGAAACTCTCGATAGTATGATACTTGGAATACCGTTTTTCATTTCAACCTTTAATACTATTGCTTTTACAGTATCTCCTTTACGGAAGTAATCGCCAGGTATTTGTTCGCTCTTTGGAAGCACTACTTCTACACCTTCTTCGTCTAAAAGCAATACTTCTCTCTTCCAAGCTTGATATACTTCACATATTACTATTTCCCCTACCTTTTCTTTATATTTTGTAAATATGCTTGCTCTTTCATAATCTTGTACTTTACCTACAAGGTTTTGACGAATTGCAAGAATATCTCTTCTTCCAAAATCTTTTAATTTAATTTCCTCAGATAGTTCTTCACCTATTTCAAAGTCAGGTTCTATCTTTACTGCTTCTGAATACGCAACTTGTGTATTTTCATCCTCAACTTCGCCGTCTGCAACTATGATTCTATTTCTCCAAATCTCTAAATCTCCTCTCTCGACATTTACAATTATATCTATATTCTCGTCTGATCCATATTTCTTTACAAGTACGCCTCTAAAAACCTCTTCAACGATTCGCATCAAAGTTTCAGTTTCAATATTTTTAAACTCTTTAAACTCTGAAAATGTATCTACTAAACTTAAATTTTCCATAGTGAAAACTCTCTTTATTTAAATGATATTACAATTTTTGCTGATTTAATTTCTGTATATTTATATATTTTTTTGTTGTCGTTTTCTGCGTTTTTCTTACCTTTCTTTTTGAGTTCTATTGTGAAAGTCTCGTCATCCGCTTCAATTAATTGCCCTGTAATAGAACCGTCTTCATCTTCTACTTGCAAACTTCTACCAATATTTTTCACGTATTGACGTTGCAACTTTAAAGGCTCTTCCAATCCAAACGAGCATACGTTAAGTTCAAAGTCCTCTGCCTCTCTATCTAAGCATTCTTCTAATTGCTTACTCAAATCAATGCAGTCTTGAATCTTAACTCCATTATCTCCATCTATAAAGACACTGATATTATTGTTCTTAGAAACTTTTAAGTCTACCAAAAACAATTCACCATCTCCCAGTATCTCATTAACTTTTTCTTCTATAAATTTTTTATCTTTCATTTCTTCAATATACAAAAATAGGGAACATAGTCCCCTCTTCCCTCTTTATCATTCTTTTCCAAGCCCTTCGCAAAACCTTCCCCTCAAATCATTTGCAAAGATACACACTTTTCTCGGAATGACAAAATTTATTGATTTTTTTGTTCAAATTGACGTATTAAATCCATTTCATCCTTCATCGTATCCATAGACATAAGCATCTTCGCTTCAAGAGTTCTTGGTGAATTTGGATACTTAGAAATATACCATTCAAAAGATTCTTTTGCTTTTTCTTTATTTAAGCAAGTTTGTGAATAAACTACACCTTTTAAGAAGTAAGACATTTCTACATAAGCGTCATTTGGATATTCCGTTATCAACCTATCATACATTTCTATCGACTCTATACATCTTTTTGTATTGGCTAAAACATCCGCTGCCCTATATAGATATGTTGCAGACAAGGAATCTTCTGGGTATTTATTAACATAATCTACATAATGTGCGATTAAAGAATCGGCTTTTTCGTAACTTATAACCTTTGCATCTTTTAGAGTAGATAATTCTAAATCTTGGATTTTTTTTCTATCATTCTCCTTGTTATTACTTGTACAAGAGTAACTCAAAAAGCAAATGCTTAATATTAAAAGGATTATTTTTTTCATCTCTATTTCTTCTTAACAGAATTCATTTTCATTCTATAACTTGTACGCACTTTGTTATTTGCAATGTCGTTAAGTCTTCTCTTTAATAAGGTTTTTCTTAGCGGACTTAATCTATCAACAAAAACTTTTCCTTGAAGGTGATCGTATTCGTGTTGAAAGACTCTCGCTCTTATACCACTTAATTCTTCTGTGTGTTCTTCAAAATTCTCATCCAAATACTTAATCACAACTTCTCTTGGACGTGCAACTTCTTCATGTATTTCAGGTAAAGAAAGACAACCCTCCTCAAAATCAGACCATATCTCTCCTTTATACTCCAAAATCACAGGGTTTATAAACACTTTTTTAAAACCCTCTGCCTCTGGATAAGCTTCTTTAAACGGCTCTGCGTCTATCACAACTAATCTTATTGAGAGATTTATTTGAGGTGCAGCCAAACCAACACCATTCGCTGCATACATTGTTTCAAACATATTTTCTATAAGTTGAGGCAAGTCTGGATAATCCTTTGTTATTTCTTGCGCCTCTTTTTTCAATACACTATTGCCGTAACCTACTATTGGAAGTATCATTTTCTATTAAATTTTGTTCATTTTCATAAAATCCTGCAAAATCAACACAGCCGCAACCGTATCAATCAAGCCTTTATCTTGTTTTGCCTTCTTAGTTTTGCCTGATTTAGCTATTGTCTGAGAAGCAATCTTAGAAGTAAAACGTTCGTCTATCATATAAATATCAATATCAGGGAATTGCTGTCCTAATTCATCTACAAACAAATGCACACTCTTTGCAGACTCAGAAGGAGTGTTATCCATTTGTTTTGGATCTCCAACAACTATTGCCTCCACATGCTCCCTGCTCATATAATCTTTTAGATATGGAAAAATATCTACCGTTGGCACAGTCGCAAGTCTTGTTGCAATCACTTGCATATTATCACTTACGGCCAAGCCAACACGCTTCAATCCATAATCTATTGCCATTAAACGTCCCACTTTGTTATTCGTATTTTGTTAGTAAAAAAAGTCTTGCAAATGTACAAAAAAAATAAAACAAAACAAAAAAAATATTTTTTCTTTGTAATGATTTGGACTATATAATTCTTTTATAGATTGATTTAATCCATATAACCACCAACCTTAATTCAAAAAAAACTAAACATACATTCCTCAGCAGGACTTACAATCTATGCAATAATGAACAAACTTGTAGATATAAAAAAGTAAAATTTTAAAAGCGAAAATAAAGCAAAGAAATAAAAAAAACAACACGCTCGTAAGTCAAAACAAAACTAAGACTCACGAGCGTTTTTTGTTTGTATTATAAAATCAATCCCTATTCCTCTCCCCAAATCTTAATGGTTTTATCCTTTGAACCGCTGATTATTTTTGTGCCATCGGGACTATATGCTACGGAAAGGACCCAATCTGAATGTCCCTCTAAGGTTTGAAGGCATTCTCCTGTGTTTGCATCCCATATCTTAATGGTTTTATCATATAAACCGCTGATTATTTTTGTGCCATCGGGACTATATGCTACGGAATAGACAGCATCTGTATGTCCCTCCAAGGTTTTAAGGCATTCTCCTGTGTTTGCATCCCATATCTTAATGGTTCCATCATATGAACCGCTGATTATTTTTGTGCCATCGGGACTATATGCTACGGAATTGACATCATCTGAATGTCCCTCCAAGGTTTTAATGCATTCTCCTGTGTTTGCGTCCCATATCTTAATGATTTTATCATTATTCTCTTCGAAAAAATTCCCTGAACCGCTGACAATTTTTGTGCCATCGGGACTATATGCTACGGAAAATACCCGATCTGAATGTCCCTCCAAGGTTTTAAGGCATTTTCCTGTGTTTGCATCCCATATCTTAATGGTTTTATCATCCGAACCGCTGATTATTTTTGTACCATCGGGACTATATGCTACGGAAAGGACAGCACTTCTATGTCCATTCAAGGTTTTAAGGTATTTTCCTGTGTTTGCATCCCATATCTTAATGGTGTAATCACCTGAACCGCTGACAATTTTTTTGCCATCGAGACTATATGCTACGGAATAGACCTCATCTCTATATCCCTCCAAGGTTTTAAGGCATTTTCCTGTGTTTGCATCCCATATCTTAATAGTTTTATCAAATCCACCGCTGATTATTTTTGTGCAGTCGGGACTATATGCTACGGAAAAGACCCAATATGGATGTCCATTTAAGGTTTTAAGTAGTTTATATTCGGGAACTTTTGGTTTTTCTTGGAGTGTGAAGGTGTATTGTGCTGTTTTGTTTTCTTCAATCTTGATTTTGGTTGAGAAATCTTTGAAGCCCTCTTTTTTAAGTTGGAGATTGTGCTCGCCAATCAGCAGATTAGGAATTTGCATAGGCGTTTGACCGTAGTGTTTTGCGTCAATATAGATTTCTGCCTCAAAGGGATTGCTGTCAATGTTGAGTTTTCCGTTAATGGCTTGCAGTTTTTCGATGTTTTCTCTAAGGGTTTGACCGCTTAGGACGTTGATTGTTTTCTTTAAGGTGCGGTGCGATTGTTTTCTAACCTCTAATTGATGTGCCCCCTCGTCTAATTGTCCTTTGAAACTGCCGTTTGCTTTCTTTTCTCCGTCAATATAAATTTCTGCATCTTGGTCTTGACACGTGATTTCGGCTTGTGCAAAGGTCGGAATAAGGTTTATGTTTACCTCGGTAGTCTTTCCGTCGTGTACATGCACTTCTACCGGTGCGGATTTGTACATTGGTTTTAAGGCTTGCACGCTATAAACCCCGCTTTTGAGTTTTTTGCTCGTCAAAGGGGTGCTTCCCTCTTGAAACTCGCCGTTTATAGAGATTTTTGCTCCATTTTCGGGCGTTGTGTTCACTTTTAAATAACCGAAAGCAGGCTCTAAATCTATTTGAAGTATGGTTTTGTCTGTGGAATTGAGTTTTACGCTTCCGCTTTTAGGGTGATAGAGCGGTGCTTCTACACGATAGGTGTGCTCTTTGGCGATTGGAAGAAATTTTCGTACAGGACTCGCTCCCTCAAACTCGTTATTGATAAATATATTAGCGTTTTCGGTGTTGCTTTTAATGATTAAGTACTGCTCGGTAGCGACATCTTTGTCTATTTGTGTGATTTTATCTGCGATTACCACCATTTCGTATGTGCGTGCTGACTCTATTCGTTGTGGAAAGGCGTAATTTCTTATTGGATGAAAGTCGCGGTGTTTTATTGTTATGAATTTCATCCCCGGCGACACGAATACCCAATATTCTCCTGTCTTTTGCTCATAGGATTCTAAGCCTGTGCCTGAGAATTCAACGCCTGATAATGGTAAACTTA
>JAZRHI010000015.1:0-165577 GCA_045644685.1 Candidatus Onthomorpha sp. | reverse complement strand
AGCCTGTGCCTGAGAATTCAACGCCTGATAATGGTAAACTTACCTTTATCAATGCGCAAATTTGGTTATTTATATCTTCTACCTTTGCATAGCTACCAGAAAGGTCGTTTTCCAAATAGCGAAAGCTTGAAACTGACATGTTTTGCGAAAAAGCAACGCAACTAATCAAGAGTGTAAAAAATAAAAGTAGTGTTTTCTTCATATTTTTCATTACTAAATTTTCAATCCACAAAGATATAAAACTTTCTTTGAAAACAAAAAGAATCTTATACAGAACTTTATTTTCCTCTTTCAAAGTTTTACAGAGAAAAACCTTTATTTTACGGAAATTTCATTTTGAGATTTTTGTGGAATTTCTTGCGAAAAATTGACGGAATTTAAGGTTGTTTTTTTGTGAATTTATGCTTTGGGGAAATAATTCAAAGAAAAATCTGAAAAAAGCAAAGAAAAAATTTGAAAAAGCAAAGAGTTTTTGCTCAAAAAACAAAGGAAAAAATCGGCTAAATTAAAGAAAAATGTGGTGTTTTCAAGGCTTTAAAAAGTTAAGTCTTTGATTTTGTGATTTTTAATAATGGCTTATATTTTCAAAATTTGCAGTCGGAAATCTTTTGCTTGAAAATATCGCAAGCATTTGGGCTTAACTCTTGGTAAAAGTTTTTTATTTCACTTTTAAAGCCTATTTAAACGACACAAAAAAAGGAGTTGAAACTGCTTTCAACTCCTTTGGAAAATTAAAGATTTGTATCACCAATAAGATAAGCCCTTATTTTGTTATGAAATGATAGTGTGAGCCATAGCGTTCAAAGGCTGCTCTATCTAATTCTTCTCTATGGTCTGGGTGAGCTACTGAAATTAACAATCTTGCTCTTTCTTGTAAGCTCTTTCCGTAAAGATTTACTGCACCATATTCAGTAACAAACCAATGAATGTGGTTTCTTGTTGTTACAACTCCTGCTCCAAGAGTTAAAGTGTTAGCGATTTTACTTATTCCGTTCTTAGTTACAGATGGCATTGCTATGATTGATTTTCCGCCTTTGCTTCTTGATGCTCCGTAAATGAAGTCTATTTGTCCTCCAACTCCTGAGAAGAATTTTGTTCCCAAAGAGTCTGCACATACTTGTCCTGTAAGGTCGATTTGAAGTGCTGAGTTGATTGCTGTCATCTTTGGTTGTTGAGCCACAACGAAAGGATCGTTTGTGTAAGCCACGTCCATCATTGCAACCATTGGGTTATTGTGTAAGAAATCGTAAACTTTTTGGCTTCCCATTAAGAAAGTTGAAACCATTTTTCCACGATCCAATGCTTTATTTCTTCCGTTGATTACTCCTTTTTCTACAAGTGGAAGAACGCCATCTGCAAACATTTCTGTGTGAATACCTAAATCTTTGTGTCCTCCAAGTTGTGCAAGCACTGCATTAGGAATTGCTCCTATTCCCATTTGCATACAAGCGCCGTCTTCTATCAAAGCAGCACAATGTTTTCCTATTGCTATTTCTTGTTCGTTAGGTTCTGTGAAATGTCCTGGCATTAAAGGAGTGTCGTCTTCAACAAATATGTCTATCATACTCATTGGTATCAACGCATCTCCAAAAGAACGTGGAACTTTTGGATTAACTACTGCTATAACTGTTTTTGCTGTTTCTATTGCTGCAAGAGTTGCATCAACACTTGTTCCTAATGACACAAAACCATGGTCATCTGGTGGACAAACTTGAACCATTGCTACATCGCAAGGCACATATCCTTCACGATAAAGTTTTTGTGTTTCGCTCAAAAAGATAGGAATATAATCTGCATAACCTGCTTGAACGTCTTTTCTAACGTTTGAGCCTACGAAAAAGGCATCATGTTGGAATATTCCTTCAAATTCTGCACTTGCATAAGGTGCTTCACCTTCTGTATGTAGGTGATGAATGTAAACATTCTTAAATTCTTTATTTCTTCCTCTTTCACACATTGCATCTATCAAGCACTTTGGTGCCGAAGCAACGCTACTTAGGTGTATGTGATCGCCACTTTTAATACATTTTACTGCTTCTTGTGGGCTAACTGCTTTATATGTGTTATTCATTTTATTGATATTTTTTTTGTTTCGTGGTGCAAAATTACGCAAAACTTTTCGTTTTAAACAATTAAAAAGCGATATTATTCGTTTTATTCAAAACCTAAATTTATTATTTTTATGAGAATTAAATCTTTTTTATTGATTTTTGCCCTTATTTTGGCAAGTGGTTTGTCTGTTGCTCAAACAGAAATGAACCAAACCTTAGAAACTATTTTCAATAGGTCAAGTATTCGTTCTTATTCTGATAAGCAAGTAGAAAAAGACCAAATAATGACATTGCTAAGAGCGGGAATGTCGGCTCCAAGTGCGGTAAACAAACAACCTTGGGCCTTTGTGGTAATTGACGACAAAGCTTTGATGGAGAAAATTGGTGAAGAGCTAAAAAATGCCGCTATGATAAAGAAAGCATCGTGTGCAATAGTTGTTTGTGGCGATTTAAAATTAACATTAGAAGGCGCTGGGCAAGAATATTGGATTCAAGATTGCTCTGCTGCTACTGAAAATATTCTTTTAGCTGCTCATTCTATGGGCTTAGGTGCTGTTTGGTGTGGAATTTATCCTGGAAAAGAAAGAATAGAAAAGCTAAGTAATTTGCTGTCTTTACCAGAAAATATTATTCCTCTTAATATTATTCCTATCGGATTCAGAGAACAGGAACAAGAACCAAAAGATAAGTGGAAAGAAGATAGAATACACTGGAATAAATGGTAATTATTTAAGGCGCACTCTTGGATCCAAGAGTGCGTAAATTATATCTGTAAGGATATTTATTATAATAAGTATTACACAAATCACAATTAAAGCTCCCATAAGCACAGGAAAGTCATATTTTTCCAAGCTATCAACAATCACAACCCCTACTCCTTTCCAATCGAATATGTATTCCACAAACACTGCTCCTGCAATTAAAGAAGCAAACCAACCACTTATTGAACTCACAATAGGATTTAGAGTATTTCTTAGTGCGTGTGAATAAATTACTTTAAACTTACTTAACCCTTTTGCTTTGGCTGTGCGTATGTAATCTTGCGAAAGGACTTCTTTCATCGTGCTTTTTGTTAATTCGGTTATTACAGCGAGCGGACGTATTCCAAGAGTTATTGCAGGTAAAATAATGTTTTTCAAACTCAAATACTCTCCTTCGCCAAAATCATCTACGCTATATAAACTGCCAAACATTGAAAGACCAGTGTAATCTGCTAAAAGAAATGCAAAAACCCAAGCAATAAGAATTGCAGCAAAAAAAGATGGCAAACTCATTCCTAAGGATGTAATCACGAGAACAATCCTTTCCAACCAACTGTCTTTGTAAACCGCTGCCAAAGCACCAAGACTAACTCCCACCACAAAGGCAATAGCAATGCTTAATAAGGCAAGATAAATTGTATTAGGAAAAGCCTCTTTTAAAATATCAATAACAGGTTTTCCACTTTGATAAGAACGTCTTAAATCAAAATGACTTAAATCGTAAATATACTTGCAATATTGATGATGTAATGGTTTATCTAATCCTAATTCGTTATGAATAATTTCTATACTCTTTTCATCGGCTCTTTGTCCAAGCATCATTCTCGCAGGATCACCAGGTAAGATGTTAAATAACACAAATACAAGTGTTATCACACCGAACATCACCAAAAAGCCGTATGCAATCTTTTTTAGTATATACTTTATCATTAATTCTCAGGCAAATTTCTCCACGACCATTTAGATGCGACTTTTCCTTTTGAGATTTTTATTACCCCTGGATTAGAACGCAAAATAGTCTTTATAGATTTATCATCAGAAGAATAAATTAAGAAATTATTTGCCGCAGGATTTTCTTTCAAGAAGTCAGCACATCCTGCCGAATTAGTCGCTGTAACAATCAAGACTCTGCTTCCCTCTTCCAACTTCTTATTTGCAAAAGCAAACACCTTTGAAAGTCCTTTTTTATTTGCCTTTCTAACATCATAAGACGTTATCATATACAAATCAGATGTAGTATCTGAAAGAATATCTATTGTTTCATCCTCTTCTCCCATGTCTAAAAGCGTAAGAGAAAAGCCATCTGCTGCAACAGTATTCGTATTTTCTACTCTTGAATCAACAAAAGTCCATTGTTTTGCAAAGTCTGGATTTACCTTATACTCTTCCATAAGATTTTCCATCGTAAATTCCTTATCCTCTCCCGTAGCATTATTTTTGTATTTAGCATAACTAACAGGTGGAGTTACGTCATCCCCAATCGGAACCATTTGATTGCCAACTTTCCATGCTCTAAAATCTATCACAGGCTCGTAAACAGCACTATAAATCGAGAAAGAAACTATAAACAATCCGAATATAGACGTAATTAGCTTAGAGTTAATTCTTGAAGCTTTAAATTCCATTTTTCTTTCCAAAAGAATAATTCCTGCAAGCACGACATCCAACACAATATTCTTCCAAAAAGTTTCCCAATTTGTTAGTTTTATTGCATCGCCAAAGCAACCGCAATCATCGACTTTATTAGTTAAAGCATCTATAAACGTAAGTACCGTAAAGAATGCCATGATAATAACAGAAGAATACTTTGCTAACTTTTGAAAAAAGCCAAAAAAGATAAGCACACCTATCATAAATTCTATTGAACTCAAAAGAACAGATAGTGTAACAGGAAGAAATGACACGGCGTCAGTAAGCCAATTCATTCCAAACACAGCTATATATTCTTCTATCTTATAAGCTGTTCCCCAAGGATCAACTGCTTTTACAAATCCTGAGAAAATAAAAACTCCACCAAAGATTGCTCTTAATAAAATCGAAATTGCCTTCATATTATAATCCTAATTTTATACTTGCAAACACTGAATAATTTACTATATCTTGGTAATTAGCATCTACGCCTTCACTTACCTTTGTTTTTCCTTGATTATCCTCAATTTGTTTCAATCTTAATATCTTCATTAAGATTAAATCAGTAATAGAACTCACTCTCATATCTCTCCATGCCTCAGAATAATCATGATTTTTCTTTAACATTAGATTTTTTGTCAAATTTGCATACTTATCATACAAATCAAGAGTTTTATCTATCGGTAAATCCATTTCGTTATTATCCTTTAACTCAATTTGAATTAAAGCAATAATACCATAATTTATCATTCCAATAAATTCAGACAATATTCCTTCATCTATCATCTGCTCACCCGATTCTTGAATGCTTCTTATACGAGAAGCCTTTATAAATATCTGATCTGTAAGAGAAGAAAGTCTTAAAATTCTCCATGAAGTACCATAATCAGACAGCTTTGCCTCAAACAATTCTCGGCATTTTTTTATAACATTATCGTATTCTACGTTAGTATTATTCATATTTTTACTATCTTTGCTAAATTAAAATCATTACAATGCTTTGCGAGGGTAAAATTACAACATTTTTTAAAAAGCCAAGTATTATTTGTCAAAAAAAAATTCTAAGTTTTGACAATCCAAAGGTAATGGGCATACTAAACATTACCGAAGATTCTTTTTTTGATGGCGGAAAACATTCAAACCTAACACAAGCTATATCAAAAGCTCAAAGCCTGATTGAAGAAGGAGTTGATATTATAGATATAGGAGCGTGCTCTACTCGTCCGGGAGCAAAACTTGTTGAAGCCAAAGAAGAAATTGAAAAAATAATACCCCTTTTAAAAACATTAAAAAAGGAATTTCCAGAAACAATTATTTCGATTGACACAGTTTGGTCAGAAGTTTCAAAAGCCGTTGTTGATAATGGAGCAGACATAATCAATGACATATCAGGAGGAAACTTTGATAAAAACATGCTAAAAACAATTGGAGAACTAAACGTACCCTACATACTAACCCATTGCAAAGAAACACCCGATAAAATGCAAGACAACCCAAATTACCACAACCATATAATAGAACTCAGTCAATACTTCTCTAAACGCATAGATGCACTATATAACTATGGAGCAAAAGATATAATTCTTGACTTAGGCTTTGGGTTTGGCAAAAACTTAGAAGACAACTATCTATTACTTGCACGACAAAACGAATTCAAAATATTCAATCTACCAATCCTAACAGGCATATCACGCAAAAGCATGATTTACAAACCACTTGACACAACTGCACAACAAGCCCTTAACGGCACAACCTTCCTACACGCATTTGCACTACAAAACGGAGCAGACATACTAAGAGTTCACGATGTAAAAGAAGCAAAAGAATGTATAAAATTATATAACCTTTATAAAAAACACATAAAACAATGATAGCAAACATTATTCAAGGACTACCCTCATTTCAAATCATAGATTTCATAGACATACTTTTAGTAGCTGTACTATTCTACTATCTTTACAAACTATTAAAAGGCACAAACGCCCTAAATATAGTAATAGGATTTATTTTAATCTACATAACGAGCAAGGTAGTCAAATACCTTGACATGAAACTCCTAACAGAAATATTAGACAAATTCATATCCGTTGGAGCAATAGCCCTAATCGTCATCTTCCAAAGCGAAATAAGACGTTTTCTTATCCTATTGGGTTCTAACGGACTTATGGAAAAATGGAAGAAACTCCTCTTTTGGAAAAACGATAAACCCAATAAATACAATTTAGACACATCCTCAATAGTCTTAGCATGCAATCATCTTTCTCAATCATACACAGGAGCCCTAATAGTCATAACTAAAACAAACCCATTAGAACAAATCATTCAAACAGGCGACGTATTCGTTTCCAATATTAACTCTCAACTATTAGAAACAATATTCTTCAAGAACACTCCTTTACATGACGGAGCAGTAATCATAAGCGACAACAAAATCCAAGCAGCGCGTTGCATCCTTCCTGTAAGTAAAAACAACAATATACCAGCAAGCATGGGACTAAGACACCGTTCTGCAATAGGAATTACCGAACAATCCGACGCAATTTCAGTAATAGTAAGCGAACAAACAGGAAAAATATCAGTAGTAAAACAAGGAGTTGTCAAACATGGAATAAGCATTGATGAACTACAAACCTACCTTGACAAAGAATTTAACTCATAAAAAATATTGAATAACTTGTCACAATGAGTCTTCCAACTGTACTGATTATACACATACTCCTTACCAGCATTTGCAATCTTAGCCGACAAAACCTCATCATTCAATAACCTTAAAATATGGTTAGCATACTCTTGTGCATTACTTGCAATCAAAATCTCTTTGCCATCCTCTGCCCTTAACGCATAATTAGCCAACGGACTCGTAATACAAGGCACATTCATAGCCATTGCTTCGAGCAATTTATTCTGTAACCCTGTTCCTATTTGCATTGGAGCGATAAACACTTTGGACTGAGAATAAAACACCTTCATATCATCCACCCAACCCGGCATAATCACCCTCTCATTAGCAAGCCTCTGTAAAGACATTGGAGCTCCACCACCAGCTATCGCAATCTTAACATCAGGTTTCTCTTTCCACACCAAAGGCATTATCTCCTTAATAAGATACTCAGCAGCATCTATATTCGGAGCATAACTCATAGCCCCACTAAACAACAAATCAAACTGTTTCTCCTTTGGTTGCGGATAATTAAAATAAGACTCTGCGACCCCATTAGGAATAATATGTACCTCATTCTTTCTCTCGCTTTGCAGCAACTCTCTATCCGCCTCTGTAATTATAGTAAGAGCATCAAACAAATCAAACATAGCACTCTCATACTTAGCCAAACGCTTAGCCTCGTAAGAAAATAAAGCACGTTCTATGAAAGAAGACTTATCAGCCCTTCTTTTCATATTCACAGACAAAGTATCCTGAAAATCCAACACCTTCTTCTGTCCTATCTTCTCAGCATAAGGAGCCAATCTCACAAACTGAAAATAACACAAGTCTATATCGTTCTTTTCAACAAAGTTACGAAATTCCTTCTTAGCCTTTTTGGAATTATAATAAGCTGTTTGGAAAGGTAGTTTTGTAAACACCGATAACCCCACCCTTAACAAACTCGAAAACAAATTAAGCTTTGAAATATGTACACTCTTACAATACTTCAACAACTCTGCCTTTGCCTTAACGTCCTCATCTTTATAATTCAGACAAAACAGATGTACCTCATTTGTTTTTGCTAATTCCTTTATTTGATAATAGGCTCTGAGCTTATCACCTTTCATCAAAGGGAATGGAATTCGTGTTAAAACTACTGCTATTTTCATAAAATTTGTCGATACAAATCCAATAATTGATTAACCACCTCATCATTGCTATACTTTTCTGCAATGAGTTTGTAAGCCTCGTTTCCGATTTCCTTACACTTGTCTGGATTTTCCACACAATACTTTATAGCCTCAGCAAACTCCTCAGGAGTATTTGCAATTATGATATTCTTACCATTTTCATACATTATACCCTCGGCAGCAATAGTAGTAGCAATCACAGTCTTTCCAATACTCATAGCCTCTATAATCTTAATTCTTATTCCACTTCCAGAAAGCAAAGGAACTACCATAATCTGTTTACTTGTCATAAAGCGAATGCTATCAGCTACCTCTCCCACAACATGAACTCCGTCTAAATCAGTCTTCAACAACCATTGAGGCATATATCTCCCAGCAAAATAAGCATCAATCATAGGTGTAGATTGCTTAACCTTAGCCCAACACTCGTCTAAGAACCATTTTATACCCTGTTCGTTAGGATGCCAATTCATAGAACCTATATGGAAAATAGTATTAGGCTCTTCCAAGACATCCGAAACAATTTCAGGAGGATTCATGCCAAAAGGAATTCCCTTACACGGCTTACGCAACCCTTGCTCCACAAAATACTTGGCATCAACATCAGTAACAGGGCTCACAGCATCGTAGTCATTTATATGAGATAGTTCATAATACTTCAAAGTCATAGCCAAGTGCTTTATATACCCACGCTTAAAAGGAGTTTTAGTAGCCTTGTAAATCCTTTCCCAAATCTTATGTTCAATATTAGGAGCCCTAAGCACAATCTTAGCCTTACTAAGTTTACGCATTATAGGAAGATATGGCGTAAGGAATATACTCTCAACCTGTATTATGTCAAACTCTTCTTTTCTTAATATCTCAGCAAGCTTACGCTTCATATCATCATTTATAAAGCGCTTTACATGATAACTTTCGCCACAAAGCCATGCTACCAATGCAGGAAGCATCTTAATATCCAAATCAACAAAGACAGTTTCAAACGCAGTCTTTTCAACATACTCCGCTGGCAGTTTATCAACCTTACAAGGATGTTTCTTTGAATGAAAAGACAGCACCTTCACTTGATGACCAGCGTTAATCAACCCCTCTGTTATATAGTGCATCCCCATAGAGCCTCCATCTAATGCAGGATATGGTGGTTTGTAGCAAAATTGAAGTATCTTCATTTTTTCTTTTTATATAATTTTTTAATACTATTTACAAATTTATTCATGTATTTACTCCACACCTCTGCATTCAACAATCCTGCATCTGTGGTAGCCTTAGCCGTAAGAAACAACCCTATCGGTAAGAACACAAAGGTCGATAACCACATGCCCACCCAAATTGGTATTTCTTCTTGAATAGCGGCATTCTCTCCCATTGTGCCTACTATGTAATAGATTATAAACGCCAAAGCCGACACCACAATAGGCATACCCATGCCTCCCTTTCTGATAATTGCTCCAAGAGGGGCGCCAATAAAGAATAAAATCAAGCAAGCAACCGATAGAGTAAACTTCCTATGCAATTCTATTTGATATCTTCTTACCATTTCCGAATCGGAGCTTAACCTCAAAATAGAACCATTCATTTCGTTGTAAACATACTCTATCTTATTCGCCGTTATGTTCTCAATATCTCTAAGCCTTTCGCTTGGAAGGGAATTTAATTTAGAATAGAAATTCTCTTCCAAACCATTATCCTTTGCTTCGATAGAGAAATTCTCTTTCGCTATACGACAAATGCTTTCCTTCAACACATTCTCCTTACTATGCAAAGTATCTAAATTCCTATTCAAAGCCTTAATATCTAACATCTTGTAATGATTCTCATACCTATTCTCATCCGCCTCTTGATAAGCAAAATCCGAAATATCAAACCTTAACACCTGTTCCTTAAAGTTAAGCCTCATCAAAGGACGTTTAACAATATTCTCTCCCTCCACGTTTTCGTCAAAAGTAGAACCCGAAAACAAACGAAATATCAAAGTATTTCCATCTGCTGTAGCATACATCTGTCCACTATCCGCAATAGTTACGTTCACATTACCCATATCCTTCGAATGATCGTAAACGATTATGTCCTTCATATTAACACCCTCTTTATCCTTGCTCCCAATTCTAATAGTATAGTTTTCAATCTCTGAATAGAATTGATTAGGCTTAATATTTAAAGTCGGCTTTTTGGTTTTCACCTCATACATAATAGTTCTTAACTTCATATTTGCCACAGGAATAACCTTGTTAGAGAAGAAGAAAGCCATGATAGACAACAAACAAGATAAAACAATCAAAGGACGCAATACTCTCCAAAGCGATACTCCCGCTGCTTTCATTGCCACAAGCTCATACTTCTCTCCGAAATTGCCCATTGTCATAATGCTCGCCAGCAAAAGAGCCAAAGGTAAGGCCATTGGAACAAGTGTAGCACAAGCATAAGCGACGAGTTCCAAAATAACCTCTATTCCCAATCCTTTTCCTATAATCTGTTCTATTTGCTTCCAAAGAAATTGTAAAAGAAATACAAATAGCGATAAGGAGAAAGTCATCAGCAAAGGGCCTAAATAAGACTTTATAATTAACTTATCGAGTTTTTTCACAATAATGCAAAGATACTAAACTTTTGCTTTTCCGTAGCAATTCTTAAATTTAAAATTTAAAACCTAAGAAAAAAATAAAAAAAGAAATGATTTAACATGTTATTTTTTAACAAAAAATATTATCTTTGTAAAAGAAAAATAAAAAAAGAAAAGTTGTAGTTATGAATGCAAATGAGCCAAAACTTAGTTATTGTTTAATCGCTGATGCGATTGGTATGTTGAGTTATTTTATTCCAGCTTTCGGAGAGGCAATAGACGTAGTATGGGCTCCTATTTCGGGTATATTATTCTATACTTGGTTTCATAGACGTTTAGGCGCCTTTATTGCAACGGCAGAAGAAATAATCCCTTTCACAGACATAATTCCAACCTTCACTATTGCTTATTTCATGTTTAAAAACAAAAACAAAAAAAACGATTTAAATATTACAGCGAAATAAGTCTTAAAATTGCTTTTTAATAATTTTAAGATTAGCAAATTGTTTCTTTTAGTTTTGGTGATATTTCTTTTTTTTGTAATTTTGCATCGTAATGCCCGGGTGGTGGAATTGGTAGACACGCCACTTTGAGGGGGTGGTGTCAGTTTTGACGTGCAAGTTCAAGTCTTGTCCCGGGCACTTTTTATCTTTTATTCATGTCTTATGTTTTTCCCTATTTACAACAATGGTTTTGATGACGATGTTTTACGTTCAATAGTCGGTATTATCGAAAATGACGGCGTAGTTATTATCCCTACTGATACGTTTTATGCTTTTGCTTGTGATGTTAATTCTGTGAAAGCGGCACGTCGTTTGGCTGATTTAAAGGGTAAGAAACTTGAAAAGTCTGATTTTTCTATTCTTTGCCACAATATCAGTCAGGCTTCTTCTTATACTAAGCCTATTTCTAACAATTTTTTTAAGGTTTTAAAGAATAATACTCCCGGGGCATTCACCTTTGTTTTTGAGGCAAGCACTCTTGTTCCTAAGATATTCCAAAACAAAAAAAAGTGTATAGGTATTCGTATTCCTAAATGTGATTTTGCTACTGAATTAGCGAAAGAATTGGATAGACCTTTACTTGTGAGCAGTATTCCTATGGAAGAGAGGGATTTTGAGGACTTTACCGACATAGAACTCATAAGAGAGGAATGGGAAGACAAGGTTGAGGCTATTGTTGGCGGAGGAGAATTGCGTTTTGAGCCTTCTACTGTGGTGAAATGCGTAGGAAACGATTTTGAAATCATAAGAAACGGTTGTGAAGTCTTAGGTTTATGATTTTTTTTCTTAGCTTTATGAATTTTTCTCTTAGGTTTATTAAATTTTTTCTTAGCTTTATTTTCTTAGTATTACTAAATACTATTGTTTTTTCTCAGAATATGTTTTATGCTGACGATATTGTGCAGTCTAAGATAGATTCTTCTCGATATATGTCTGCGATTACATATATTGAGAGCATGGAAAAAATTGATATTGATACAGCTTTGAGTCTTTTCCCTAAGAAAGCCTTTTGCTATTATAAGATAAATAAACACAATGAAGCGAAAGTCTGCCTTAATACAATAGATAGCGAGGGCGTAGAAAACGATTTGAGTGAGATTTTAAATCTTTATTATCTTCTTGACAATAAAGAAGAGGCGGAAGACTTATTGGATAGGCTTGTGTTTTTGATAGAAAGCAACGAAGAAAAGTTTTTCAATCAGATTAGCGTATTCAACAAAAAGGATTTAGTGAAATTTGCTAATACTATTGACTCTTATATCTCTACCTTTGAGCAGGAGGAAGACAAGTATATATTCTATATGATTTCTTCTTACTTTTATTTTCATGCAAAGGAGAATGCGAATGCTTATAACAAACTCAGCAATTTTATTGATAAAGAGCCTACCGCCCTTTCTTCTTATCTAATGGGCTTGATAAAGATGGAGCAACACGAATTCATTTCTTCTGTTTCTTATTTCAATCAAGCAGAGGATTTAGGCTATAAATCAGCAGAATTATTTAAAAGCAGAGGAAAGGCAAAGGGTTTTGAAAAGGATTATTTTGGAGCGATAGAAGATTTAAACATTGCTTTACGAAAAGGAAACGAGGCTGAGTATTATTTTTTGAGAGGCGTATGCTACAATTTTGTATTACAATATAACGAAGCCTTAGCCGACCTAAATACAGCCATAGAAATGTGCGATACAATTGCGGATTACTATAATCAAAGAGGTATTGTATATACTAATTTAGAAAGACATGCTGATGCTCTTTTTGAGTTTCAAACGGCAATTCGTATAAATCCAGAAACGAAGTTTATACATAATAACATAGGTCTTGCTTATGAACATAATGGTTTTATAGATAAAGCCGTAGAGCATTATAAAATTTCTATAAGAAAGGAGCCTTATTATAGCGATTCGTATTTTAATTTAGGAAGATTTTATTTTGATAGAGCTAAATATAAAACTGCTATAAAATATCTAAAAGAGGCTTTTTTGCTTAACCCTAATTTCGGAGATATAACACATATTTTAGGTTTGTGTTACATACAACTTGATGATAAAACCACAGCCTGCAACTATATTCAACTGTCTATAGATGCAGGCTGCGAATCTGCCGTTAGCACTCAAAAGGAATATTGCGAAGAAACGGCTATTGAAGAATAATTTTATTCGTGATTATGTTCATGATCGTGACCACAACCATCGTGATGTTCGTGGTCATGAGAGTGATCGTGTCCATGGTGGTGTCCACAACCAGATTGTAAGCCTCTTGCTGTGTTTTTACAACAGTTAGGTAATTTAGAAACTGCTCTTTCGCTTGGTAGAAAGTTTGATGTTTCAAATCCTGCTTTTGCTAATGCTTTTTCTATTTTTTCTTGATTTGTTTTCTTTGTCTTGAATGTTACAAGAACTGATTTTGTTATTGGGTTTAATTGAAAACTTGTAACTCCCTTTTCGTATGCTAATGTTTTTTCAATCAAAGGGTCAGATTCAGAACAGCAGTATCTTGGTAAAGATATTTGAACTGTTTGTTCTTTTGGCTGTTCTTGTTCTTGTGCATATCCAAATGTTAATGCAATAATTGCCAATACGGCTGATAAGAAAATCTTCTTCATACTTATTTATTCTTTTAATTATTTAATATTCCAACGTAAACCTGCGTAAATCAATCTTCCCATTACAGGTGCATATACCACAGAGGCATCAAATTTTCTTGTAAATATTTCATCAACGCCTATAACAGGTACTTCTTGTGTGTGGTTAGTGATGTTTTCAACTCCTACATATATATCTAAATTCTTGAACTTTCTTGTGATTTGTCCTAACATATATATGTATGGGTCTGCATATCCTTGTTTCTCTCCTACGTTTAGTGGTATTCTTTGTTTGCCATTGAATTGTGTTGTAAGGTCAAACATCCATTTATCATATTTTGTCTTGTATGAAAGCACTACTAATCCTTTCCATTTTGCAACGTATGGTTTTTCCATCAATTCTCCGTGATATGTAGTCTTTACATCGTTGTATCTTCCTGCTAAGGTAATGTTAAATCCTTCAAAAGCCTCTACATTAACATCTAATTGTGCTGCATTAGAGTAGCTATTTCCGTCAAGATTGTAAAAATGTACTTGATTAGGATTTATATCTAAGTCCATTACAACTTGATTTACAAAGTTTGTGTGATAATAATCTAAGGCTATTGACATTTCTCTATCGTCTGAAAGAGGCAATGAATATGATAGATTTACTCCTGCATTGTATGCTTCTTCCATATCTAAGGCTTCTTCTATGATTATATCTCTTGAAGATGCTAATATACCGAAGTTATCTGCTATTAGATTTGCAGAACGGAAGCCTTTACCTGCTGCTCCTCTAAAAATCAAATCTTCTGTTATCTTCCAACGAAAATGAAGTCTTGGTGTAATTATGTGTTTTGAGTATGCTGTGTTGTAATCGTAACGAAGACCTGCTGTTGCTACGAATATTTTATCATAAATGAAGTTAAATTGTCCGAATACTCCCGGTACGATTTCTTCTTTCATGAAATTAACAAGACTTTCTTCGCTTTGGCTAAGAGAATGGAATAAACTTGCTCCAAGGTATGGTGTAGAATAAAGGTCTTCTTTTACATCAGTGTAACGGAAACTTGCTCCGAAGTCCACATTGTGTCCTCCACGAACCATAGTGTTGATAAGTGCATTTGCATATACGTCAGTTTCTACTCCTTCGTAATTTGTAAGTCCATAATATGCATCTTGTTTAAAGTATGTTGCAGAAAGTTGTGTTCCAAATGAAGATGTATTTCCAAGAGGTGCTCCATTCTTTGTAAAGAAGTGTACTCTATCAACTGTTCCTCCTAATCCGTAAATAGAATCATTTCCTCTCATGTCTTCTGAGAATGCTAATTGTCCTCCTAAGCGTTCTTCACGAGTGTAATTGATTAAGGTTTGGCTACATAATCCGTCATGAACTTCATAGTTCCAACGATTAGCAACGTTAATTTGTGTTTGAGATGGATAGTCTCTAAATCCATCGCCTTGTCCTGCGTTTCCAAGGTGGTCAAAGGTTTTAAAACCATTGTATGTTCCGTAAACAAATAAACCTGTTGCTAAATTGTCATTTATGATACGGTTAGATTTTACATTAAACTCGGTTTTTAATTCATTATTTAGGTAAGCGTTGAAAGAGAAAAGGTCAGCCTTGTGAGGTTTGTCATACTCTAAATCTATAATTCCTGTAATTGTTTCGTAGCCATGCTTAACTGTTGCAACACCTTTACTAACTGATATGCTTTCCATCCAATTTCCTGGAACGTATGAAAGACCAAATGGAGCAGATAAGCCTCTTAAAAATGGCATATTTTCCAATAGGATTTGAGAGTAAACACCTGTTAATCCTAATAGTTGAATTTGTTTACTTCCTGAAACAGCGTCTGAATAACCTACATCAACTGATGCAGAATTTTCAAAACTTTCTCCAAGATTACAACAAGCCAAGTGTTTTAATCCTTCTCCTGAAATGATTTCTTTGTTTTCTAATGAGGTTTTTGAAAGGAATGAACTTTTCATTCTTTCTCTCACTTCAAAGGTTGATAGGATTGTTCCTGATTGTTCAAGATATATTTTTAGGTTTGCATCATCTTTTACCTCAATAGTATCATTTGCATAACCTGTGTAACTAAACACTAATTTTGTTTGTTCTGCTTTCTTTTTTTCTATGGTGAATTTACCATCTATATCGGAAATACATCCTCCTCCACCTTTTAACCAATATATATTTGCAGAAGGTAAAGTTTCTTTTGTTGTTTTATCGTATATTACTCCTGTGATTTTTTGTGAAAATGCACCAAACGAAATTTGTAATAGTGCTAATAAAATTAAGAATCTTTTCATTTTTTACATTTTTTCTTTAAATAGACATTTTTAATTCTAAAACCTTACATTAGTAAAGTCGCTTTTCTTTGCCAAAATCATAATAATTGACATTTATTTCATTCTTTTTCTTAGAATTACGCGGTATTAAATTTTCAACTTTTCGCCATTTGCCTCTATCAAACCTTAATCCTACAACTTTTCCAGAAGGCACGTTTAAATTTTTAACCATTCCTAAACCATCGTGCATAGGTTCCAATTCTTCATATAAAATCATCCAAGTTTTTTCTACCTTTTGAGCTTCTGTTTCGAATGGTTTATTTTTCTTTAATCCTTTTTGCTGAGCTTTTTTCACACCTCCCTCTGTGTAGTACTGATTATCCCATTTCAAATTGAAAGATGTAGTAGGTGCATATTCGAATATCATTCGTTTTAATTGCTTTTCCTTGAAAAATACCGATGCTCCAAAATTTGGTCTTCCAGAGTTTCTTTTAAAGGTTACTGGTTCTATGATTTTTCTTTTTGAATATATATCCTTTCCATCCCAACCTAAAAGGGTATAATAGGTTATATTTTCATTTTTAGTAGTTATAAGGTCAAAATATACTGCTCCAAACCATGAAGTGTCAGTAAGCTTTGCTTCTTCTGGAGAGAAAATATCATCACTTCTATCGTAAAGACGATATATTTCATATTCCTCTGTATTTTCGTTTCGTGCTTGAATCATTCCAAAGTTATCATAAACTCCTTCATTAGAAAAAATTGCCCAAGTGAATATTTTAAAACGCTTATCATCGGAAGTAAGGATACTAATCTTGTCTAATGATTTAAAAGGATAGTCAAAACTATTAGGATATTCTAAGACATTATCTAATATGTTTATGAATTTTTCATTTGCATTAAATCTTTCGTTATCATCTTTCGAGATAAACATAACATCCATTAAGGATTGCAATTCTTGTTCTGCATTTTGTAACATTATGTTTTGAGAACGCAATTCTGTTACAAAGAAAGTAACTAATAAAACTAATATTATCTTTTTCATACTGCAAAATTACAAAATTTCTTACAAAGGGTCTACATCTACTATTACTCTTGCTTTTTTAAACTCTTGTTTACTCAAAAATTCCTCATTGAGTTGCATTATTGCTTTTTTAGCTTGAGAGTAGGAAATAGTCTTTTCTAATTTTAATATAAACTGTTTTTGATACATCCCTTTAATTCTATACATAGGAGGATACTCTGGTCCTAATATTCTTTGACCAAATATTTTTTTAATTTGCTCTGAGTATTGTGAACACAAGGTATCTAAATTTTCTTTATCACTTGATTGAAAAGTTATTTTGGTTATATAAACAAATGGTGGATAAGAAAAAATCTTTCTTTCAACTATTTGATTTTTATACATAGAAGCATAATCGTAATTTAATACTTCTTTGAATATTTGATGAAATGGATTAAATGTTTGTATGATTACTTTTCCTTTTGTACCTAATCGCCCTGCTCTTCCTGCGACTTGAATTAGCAAATCAAAGGATTTTTCGTATGCTCTAAAATCTGGATAGTATAACATTGCATCTGCGTCAATTACTCCTACTAATCCTACATTTGAAAAGTCTAATCCTTTTGTTATTATTTGAGTTCCACAGAGTATGTCTATATTTCCTTTTTCAAACTCTTGCATTATTTCCATGTAATCATTCTTTTTACGAGTTGTGTCTAAGTCCATACGTTTTACTCTCGCACTTGGAAATAAATTTTGAGTTTCTTCTTCTATTCTTTCACTACCATTGCCTGTTTGTATTAAGCTATGACTATGACATGCTGGACATTCGTTTACTAATGGCATATTTAATCCACAATAATGACAGTTTAAAGAATTTATTTGCTTATGATAAGTCAATGAAACATCGCAATTAGGACATTTTGCTACCCAACCACAAACCTCACATCTTATGTTTGAAGCGTAGCCTCTTAGATTTTTAAAAAGGATTACTTGCTTATGATTATTCAATGCCTGAGATATGTTATTAAATAGCAATGAAGAGAAAATAGAATAGTTGGTCCTATTTATATATTCTTCTTTCATATTTGCTATTTGTATCTCTGGCATAGGTGTATTTAAGTAACGTTCTGTCAAAGGAACGTAGGCATATTTTTCTGTTTGGGTATTGAAAAAAGTTTCCAAGGAAGGTGTTGCTGAACCTAAGACCACCTTGGATTTATGTAAGGTAGAAAGATATATTGCTGCATCTCGTGCATTGTAACGTGGAGCCGGCTCTCTTTGTTTAAAGCCATTATCGTGCTCTTCATCTACAATAATTAAGCCTAAGTCATTAAAAGGAAGAAATACCGAAGTTCTAGAACCTATTATTATTCGATAAGATTTTTCTTTGTCTGTTTCTTTAACCTTATTCCATATTTCTACTCTTTCTTCTTTTGAAAAACGAGAATGATATATGCCGATTTTATCTCCAAAATACTTTTCTAATCGAGAAAGTAATTGAATACTCAATGCTATTTCGGGTAAAATATAAAGAACTTGTCTACCTTGTGAAATAACTCTTTCAATCAACTTGATATATATCTCAGTTTTTCCGCTACTTGTTACACCATGTAAAAGAGTTACATCGTTAGTTTTCCACGATTTTAAGATTGAATCAAAGGCTGTTTGTTGTGCTATACTAAGTGTAATATCGCTTGTTTCAAAACACGATTGTCTTTCTTTTAAACGCGAATGTACAAGTTGTTTTATTTCAAACACTTGTTTCTTTATTAAAGTTTGTAAAGAATTCTTATTACATTTTTCTTGAAATATGGATTTCTCTACAATACCTTTACCTTGCGATTCTGACAAAAATAGTAAGAATGTTTGTAGTTGGCTTTCTGTATTTTTTTTACTGCTTAAACTTTGTATCAATTCAGCTTTCTTTTCAGCAGAATCATATTCCTCAGAAATAACTATATAATCTTGTAACTTAGGTCTAAACTTTTCTTCAAGTTGTTCGTCAATAGCCAAGACCTTATCGTTTACCATTTTGGTAATTTCGGGCAACATACCTTTTTCTGAAAACCTACTACTAAGTTCATCAATAGATATGTTTACCTTTTCATCAACTATTTTTAGAATTTCTAATTGTTTTTCTGTCAGTTTATCAATTTCAGCAGTAAATTCAGGAGATACGATTATTTTGCTTTCACTCCTTAACCTCATCAACGCAGGCATTGCCGCTGTTACCACATCTCCTATATAGCACATATAGTAAGATGCAATCCAATCATAAAAAGACAGTGTTTTTTCGGTAATAACGGGTTTCGAGTCTATGATTTCTAAAATGTATTTAACACTTGAAACCGCTGGAACTCTATCATGGATTTCTGTAACAATACCACTATATATTTTTCTTTTGCCAAACTGCACTGCCACCCTCACTCCCACTTGAATTTTATCATATAATTCAAGTGGGATGCGGTATGTATAACTACTCGGTAAATGTAAAGGAAGTATTACTTGGCAAAATAATGTCTGCATCTTACTATTGAGCAAAGATTAACAAAACCTTTTCATCTTTTCTAAGATGCAATTCTCCCTCTTCTGTGATAACAAAATTATTTACCTTATCAAGTTGCATAAGATAACGTCTTTCTAATTCCATTGTTTGTTCTGGACACATCATTGCAGTAGATGCCATATCTTTAAAGGTCAATACACCTTTTTTTAAGGTAAATTTTCCAAAATATCTATTGCAAGCAGAAAAGCCACTAACATTTTCTGGTTCAGAAGTCATCAATAAAGTAATTATTTCTGTTTCTTCGTCATATTTCATCAACTTATTACCTATCTTTTTTAACTTCCATTCCACTCCAAACACAGATTGTGTATCCATTTCGGCTTCCTCCTTTTGTGTATTACGAAATAAGGAACATGAAGCAAACAATAAAGAAATTACTATAAGCGTCAATATTCTTTTCATCTTACAATTATTTATTACGTATTTCTAAAAAATATTCTTCTATTAGCTTTTGTGCAGCAATATAAGCAGATATTTTATCCTCTATGATATCTGTCTTAAATTTTTCAATATTCTCTAAAATCTTTTCATTAGAATAAAACATCTCTGTTAGAGTTGAATTGATAGTTTCAGATAAAATTCTGAGATTTTGTTCATTCCTTTTCTTATGAAAATGACCGTTCGATTTAGTTAGCACAACATAATCCATAACTGTTTCCCATATTTTATCAATTCCATCACCTGTATAAGCAGATGATGTAAACACAACAGGTTTCCATGTATTTTCATTTGCAGGGAAAAGACTTAATGCACTTCTGTATTGAGTCGCTGCTAATTCTGCACGATTTGGATCTAATTCTGCTTTATTTATAGAAATCGCATCTGCCATTTCCATAATCCCTCTCTTTATTCCCTGCAATTCATCACCTGCATTTGCAAGTTGAAGCAAAAGGAAAAAATCAACCATTGAATGAGCTACCACTTCACTTTGCCCAACCCCTACTGTTTCTACAAGAACTACATCAAATCCAGCGGCTTCACATAAAATAATTATTTCTCTTGTTTTTCTGGCTACGCCACCTAAACTACCAGCCGAAGGAGAAGGTCTAATAAAAGCGTTAGGGTCATTAGCCAATGTTTCCATTCTTGTTTTATCTCCAAGAATACTTCCTTTGGTCTTTTCACTCGTTGGGTCTATTGCAAGCACAGCCAATTTATGTCCCATAGCAGTCAGCTTAACTCCAAGAGCTTCTATTGTGGTACTTTTACCTACGCCAGGAACTCCCGTAATACCAACTCTAATACTTTTACCTGCATAAGGCAAACAACGTTCTATTATTTGTTGAGCCTTTTGTTGATGATCAAATCTATTACTTTCCACGAGTGTTATTGCTTGTGAAAGAATAATTCTATCAGATTTCAAAATTCCTTCAACAAATTCATCAACACTTAGCTCTCTTCTCTTTTTTAATTTTAAGATATAATCCTTATTCACCTGAGAAGGCATTTCAGGAAGAGCTTCTTGAACCTTCAAAGCTGAATTAGGATTATTCTTATCTATGATTCTATCGTACATTACTACCTATTGTTTAAAGAAATGTGAGGAATCTGCTTGTGCTGTCGGCATTATTGTCAAGTCATTTATGCAAACATGAGCAGGAAGTGAAACACAATAGAATATTGTTTCAGCAATATCTTCTGCTGTTAAAGGTTCAAAACCTTTGTATGTAGCATCGGCTTGTTCTTTATTGCCATGAAATCTCACAATAGAGAATTCTGTTTCCACTGCACCAGGACAAATATTTGTAACCTTTATTCCGTATTTCAAACAGTCGATTCTCATTGCTAAACTTAAAGCATCAACAGCGTGTTTGCTTGCACAATAAACATTACCATCAGAATAAACTTGCTTTCCTGCGATAGAACAAATATTAACTACATGTCCTTTTCTTCTATCGCACATTCCTTTTAATATAATCTTGCTTACATAAAGCAATCCTTTGACATTGGTATCAATCATTCTTTCCCAATCATCCAAAGACCCCTCTATAATTGGTTCTTTGCCCGCAGCAAGACCAGCATTGTTAATAAGCAAATCTATATTCGCCCATTTAGCAGGAAGATTGTTTAAATTTTCTTCCACTTGCTTATTATCTCTCACATCAAAGTGCAAACTCAAAACATCTGCACCGAATTCCTTTAATTCTTTCTCTAAAATTTCAAGACGTTCTTTTCTTCTACCAGTTATAATGACGTCATAATTATTTTGAGCTAACTTAATAGCACATGCTTTTCCTATTCCAGAAGTAGCTCCTGTTACTAATGCGATTTTTCTCATACGACTATTTTTTTACATTATAGCTTTTATTCCAGGTAGAGTCTTTCCTTCTAAAAACTCTAACATTGCACCACCACCTGTTGAAATATAAGAAATCTTATCTGCAAATCCAGATTTGTTAATTGCAGAAACAGAATCTCCTCCTCCAACAGCAGAGAAAGCTCCCTTATCAGTAGCCTCTGCAACCGCCTTCGCAATCGCATCAGTTCCCTTAGCAAAAGTTTCAAACTCAAACACACCAACAGGACCGTTCCAAAGAATAGTTTGAGAGTTTAAAATAACATCTCTAAACAGCTCTCTTGTTTTTTCTCCTGCATCCATTCCTTCCCAACCGTCAGGAATATCTACCTCAGGACAATATTTAACATTACTATCGTTAGAGAAAGTATCACCAGCCACTATATCCACAGGCAAATATAGGTTTACGCCTTTGTTTTTTGCCTCTTCTATCAAATCCAATGCCACTTGCATTTTATCATCTTCGCAAATTGAGTTACCTATTCTTTTACCTCTTGCTTTTGCAAAGGTATAACTCATTCCGCCACCAATGATTAGATTATCCACCAACGGCAATAAATTTTTAATCACATCAATTTTAGAAGATATTTTACTACCTCCGATTATTGCAGTAAAAGGTTTCTTTGGAGAAGACATCAAACGATTTAAGTTTACTATCTCATTTTCCATTAAAAGCCCAAAATATTTTGCTTCTGGGAAGAATTTAGCGATTGTAGCAGTAGAAGAATGTTCTCTATGCGCAGCTCCGAAAGCATCATTCACATAACAATCTCCCAAAGCAGCAAGATTTTTTGCCAATTCTTCATCTCCCTTAGTTTCTCCTGGATAAAAACGGATATTTTCTATCATCATAACATCTCCACCCTTTAATCCGTCTGCCAAAGCCTTAATATCTGCAAAATCTAAACTTTGAGTAAAAGCAACTTCTTTACCAATCATTTTTGACAAGTAATCAACCACAGGTTTAAGCGTTAATTCTGCTTCAAAACCACCTTTTTTTGGTCTTCCAAAGTGTGCCATTAAAATAACAGAAGCTCCATCCGACATCAATTTTTCAATAGTTGGCATAGCCTCTCTTATTCTTGTATCATCTGTAATAACGCCTTTATCAACAGGAACGTTAAAATCAACCCTTACTAATACTTTTTTACCAGAAAAGTTTACGTCTTTTATACTATACATAACGATTATATTTTATTTTAATTTACAAAGATAACACAAATTCTTCAATAGCGTTCATTTTTCCTAAGAATTAAAAAAATAAAGCTAAGGAAAAATTTTCTAAACCTAAGAATTAAAAAATTATTTCTTTGACTTTTCAAGTTTTATTTTTACCTTTGCAACGATTTTGAACGAAAGGAGGCGAAAAATGATTGAAACTATAAATTTTGATGAATTACAATGGCTACATATTCTTGACCCGGAAGAACAAGACTATACTTACTTATTAGATACTTACGCCTTTCACCCCTTAGACATAGAAGACTGTCGTGCAGTCAATCAACGACCAAAAATAGACGAATACGACGATTATTATTTCCTTATCTTACACTTTCCTTACCTTGACAAAAGTAACAAATTCATAAGAATGAAGGAAGTAAAGATATTCTGGGGAAAAGATTACATAATAACTATCGGACAAAGTCATTGGGCTGTAAAAAATCTCTTTAAACAAGCCCAAGAAATGATGCGAAATTACAAAAATGGCATAGCAAGCAAGGATGAATGCGAAACAATAGAAAAGATAGGCACATCTTCCGATGCTTTACTCTACAATATACTTGACAGACTCATGGTAGAAACCTACACACTCATACTAAGAGTAGGCTCAGAAGTAGATAGCATAAACTATGACATATTCACAAAAAAGCCACAGAAAGTAATTGAACATCTAAGCTTAACAAGAAAGAATATTATCTTATTAAATACAACATTTAAGCCTCAATTAAAAGTCTTTTACAAGTTTGAAAGCGGGGGAATCAAAGGCTATGCCGAAGATATGGAAGACTACTGGGGAAATATACTTGACCAATATCAAAAGATGTTTGACTTGGTAGAAGATTATGGAGAATTGATTGAGGGATTGAGTAAAACATTTGACTCATTGCAAACAAACAAAACCAATGAGATAATGAAATTACTCACCTTCCTTTCAACCATTATGCTCCCTCTTACAGTGGTTTCCTCAATCTATGGAATGAACGTATTATTACCATTCCAAAAATCGCCATATGTATTTACCGGAATAGTAGTTGCGATGCTTATTATTGTCATTGCATTCTTCATTTATTTCAAAAAAAGAAAGTGGTTATAAACTCGCCTTCGTAGTTCAATTGGATAAAATTTCAGATTCCGGTTCTGACGATGTGGGTTCGACTCCCGCCGAGGGCACAAATATACATTAAGATTTCATGAAATTACTTACAAAAGAATCCTCACCAACAGTGAAAATATTGATGTCAATTGCCATTTTAATGACATCTATCTCGATGACATCTTTAATAATGTCCTTCTTCAAATACATTCTCCCAGATTTCTCTCAAACACACTCAGGAGAATTGTGCATACAAGCCATTGGCTCAATTTTTATGTTTGGATTATCAAGCTGGATATGTATTTTACTTTTCTCAAAAGACTTTAAAACCAATTTTACTCCAATAAAAAACAAAAGATGGATTATATGGGCAATACTAATCCCTATTGTAAGTATTCCGTTGAATGATTGGCTACAAATATTGAACAACAACCTACATTTTTCAGGCGAAGAAATATTCCGACAAATGCAAACAATATCTGAAAACGAAAGCAAACATTTACTAACAAGCAATTCCATTGGAGGATTATTAACTGTAAGTTTTGTATTAGCCATAATACCCGCTGTTGTGGAAGAATTCTTTTTCCGAGGAGTAGTACAAAATTATTTTAATGAACTTTGCAAAAACTCTATTCTTGCAATCATACTCACTTCTGTGTTTTTCTCTTTAATGCACTTTGAAATATTTTCTTTTCTTCCACGATTTGTTTTATCATGCTTTCTTGGCTACCTATTTATTACCACAAAAAACTTGATAATTCCAATAATATGCCATTTTATCAACAACTTTGGAGTATGCCTTTTATACTTCTTAAACTCAAAAGGAATAATAACAACACAAAATAGTGAAAGCTTTTCACAAACGCCGATTTTAATAATATCAAGCATAGTGATACTTATATTCATCATTGGTTTTGAAATAAAAAAAGCTAAACACTAAGATTGATTATATGCTTTGTGAAAATTTCTTTGTATTTTTGCGAAAAAAGTAACTGATTTTTTAATGCTATTAGACGGATTAAATAAAGAACAACGAGAAGCAGCCTCACAACTTGAAGGAGCTGTAATGATAATCGCAGGAGCAGGTTCCGGAAAGACACGCACACTAACTTATAGATTAGCAAACCTATTATCACAAGGAGCCTCACCATATTCTATTATGGCTTTAACCTTCACAAATAAAGCCGCAAAAGAAATGGAAGAACGGATCACAAGCCTTATTGGGAATATCTCAAAAGGAATGATGATAGGCACTTTCCATTCTGTGTTTTTAAAGATACTAAGAACAGAATGCGAAAGATTAGGTTATATAAAGAATTTCTCTATTTACGACACTTCTGATAGCAAATCATTGATAAAAAACATTGTAAAGGAATTTGGATTAGACGACAAGGTATATAACACTTCCTATGTATTAGACAGAATATCTAAATCAAAGAACAACCTTATTTCTTCACAAGAATACATAGAAGACAACATACTTCTCACAGAAGATACCGTTGCTGGAAAACCAGAAATTGGTAGAATATATCATGAATACACTTGCCGACTAAGAAAAAATATGGCAATGGATTTTGATGACTTAATTTTCAATACCTACACCTTACTATCCTTATTTCCTGACATAGCAGAAAAATATCAAAATCGCTTTAAATATATTATGGTTGATGAGTACCAAGACACAAATCATGCTCAATACACTGTAATTAAAATTTTAGCAAAAAAACACAAAAATATATGTGTAGTAGGCGATGATGCACAAAGCATTTATGCCTTTCGAGGAGCTAATATTCAAAACATATTAAATTTCAAGAAAGACTACACCGATACATATACCTTTAAATTAGAACAAAATTATCGTTCAGCAGCAAATATTGTAAATGCAGCAAACTCTGTTATAGATAAAAATGTAGAACAGATTAAAAAAACTATTTGGACCGAAAATCCAGAAGGGGAAAAGATAGTTTTCAAATCATTAAATAGCGACAGAGAGGAAGCAGAATATGTTTGCAATAAAATAAGAGAAAGAATATCATTAGAAGGAGAAAAGAACTATAATAAATTCGCTATTCTATATCGTACAAACTCACAATCAAGAGCCTTTGAAGATGCTTTAAGACTAAAAAACATACCTTATATAGTTGTATCAGGTATGTCGTTCTATTCAAGACAAGAAATAAAAAATGTATTAGCTTATTTCAAATTAGTAGTCAATAATCAAGACAACGAAGCTTTTGAAAGAATAGTTAATTACCCTGCAAGAGGAATTGGACAAACTACTATTAGTCGATTAAAAATAGCATCTGCTGAAAACAACTTATCACTTTTCGACACAATTTATAGAGTTGATTTAAAGAACTATAATATCAATTCCGCAACTCAAAGTAAACTATTAGCCTTTTGTGATTACATCAAAGCCTTTACAGCAAATATTTACAATAAAAACGCATTTGAATTAGGAGAAGAAATAGTTCGCACTTGCAGAATTAAAGAAACTTTAAAAGAAGAAAACACTGCTGAAAATATTGACCGCATTAACAATATAGATGAGTTAGTAAATAGTCTTCAATCCTTTATAGAAAACGAAGAAGAAAGCATTTTAAACGAAACAACAGGAGAAGAAATTTCTACAAACGAAAAGACATTAGATATTTTCTTACAACAAATCAGTCTATTCAGCGACACGGACAATTTAGAAGATGAAAAAAATTGTGTAAGCTTAATGACAATTCACTCTTCCAAAGGATTGGAATTCGATAATGTGTTTATAGTTGGAATGGAAGAAAACCTTTTCCCTTCCACCCTATCATTAACATCTAAAAAAGAAACAGAGGAAGAACGCCGTCTATTCTATGTCGCGATGACTCGTGCTAAAAAGACTCTAACCCTTACAGCCGCAGCGATGAGATATAAATATGGACAAATTATATTCTCAGAAAAAAGTCGTTTTATAAACGAAATAGATTCTAAATACATTGATTGTGGACTTGCTCCTAAGAAATCATTCTCTAATCTATACCCTCCGAAAGAGACCTCTTCTTCTTATCCAAGTTTTGTAAAAAAAGAAAAGAAGAAATTACCTATAACAAGTTTAAAAAACAACGTAATAACAAGACAAACGAGCGAAATAGCAAGCAATGCTAAACTAATAAATCCAGCAGACTTACAAACAGGAATGGAAGTCTTTCATGACAAATTTGGAAAAGGCATTGTGATAAACATTGACAACGAACATGATGATAAAAGAGCCACTGTGGATTTTGTAAGTGAAGGAACCAAAGTGCTCGTTTTGAAGTTTGCTAAATTGAAACAAATAGAAAAATAATGGAATATAACATTGACCGCAAGAAATTAGAGATACCTGAATATGGTCGTAACATTCAAAAAATGGTAGATTATGCTTTGGAAATAGAAGACAGAGAAAAACGAACAGCCTTTGCACAAATCATAATTACAACCATGTCTCAAATAAACCCTAACAGCAAAGAAATTGCAGATTACAAACACAAACTATGGGACCACTTACATATAATGGCGGGATATAAGTTAGACGTAGATTGTCCTTATCCAATTCCAAAGCCAGAGGACCAAATTGCGAAACCAGATAAAGTAGAATATAAAAATTCTAAAATAAGATTTCGTCCATACGGCAAAAATATAGAAAATATGATAGACAAGGTCATAGAAATGGAAGACGGAGAAGAAAAACAAGTGTTGATAGAAATGATTGCTCAGCAATTAAAAAAATCTTACCTACAATGGAATATCAATAGTTGTGATGATGCAATGATATTACAACACTTTGAAGATCTCTCTCATGGACAATTAAAACTACAAGAAGACTTTAAGCTACACAGCACTAAAAAACTACTTGCAAACAACTTAAATAATCAGAAAAAGAAAAACAATCAGAAACAAAAACAAAACAACAATCATAAAAACAAACACCAAAAGAAAAATTAAACCCAATATAATATGAGCTCTTTTGAAATAATAGGTGGACAACCTTTAAGCGGAGAAATTGTTCCACAAGGTGCAAAGAATGAAGCCTTACAAGTAATTTGTGCGACCTTATTAAGCGATGAAGAAATCACTATAAACAATGTTCCAAACATTAGAGATGTAAACAAACTTATAGAATTATTAGAATATCTTGGTGTAAAGGTAAATAAATTAGGCAAAGAATCTTATAGTTTTCAAGCAAACAGAGTAGATATAAGCCGTATTTACACAGAGAGATACTCACAAATAGCGTCATCTCTAAGAGGTTCTATAATGCTTGTGGGCCCCCTTTTAGCTCGATTTAAAGAAGCTTATATCCCTACCCCAGGTGGAGATAAAATAGGACGAAGAAGATTAGACACTCACTTCACCGGATTTGAGAAATTAGGAGCAGACTTTCACTATGACTCAACAACAAAAGCCTATCATGTAAAAGGCGATAAACTAACAGGCTGTTATATGTTGTTGGATGAAGCATCGGTAACAGGAACTGCAAATATAGTTATGGCGGCCTGCATGGCGAAAGGAACAACCACTATTTTCAATGCTGCATGCGAGCCTTACTTGTTGCAACTATGTAAAATGCTGAATGCAATGGGAGCAAAAATTCAAGGATTAGGCTCTAATCTATTAACCATTGAAGGAGTTGATTCTCTAAAAGGCTGTACTCACAAATTACTTCCTGACATGATAGAAGTAGGAAGCTTCATTGGAATGGCAGCAATGACACAATCTTCTATTACAATAAAGGATGTTGAATATCAACACTTGGGTTTAATACCAGAAGTATTCAAACGATTAGGTATTCAATTAGAAAAAAAAGGCGACGACATATTTATTCCTAAGCAAGAGATATATGAAGTAGATAAATTCATGGATGGCTCAATTATGACAATATCCGATGCCCCTTGGCCTGGATTTACTCCTGACCTTATAAGTATTGCATTAGTAGTTGCAACACAAGCAAAGGGTAGTGTTTTGATACATCAAAAAATGTTTGAAAGTCGCCTATTCTTTGTAGACAAACTAATAGACATGGGTGCGCAAATCATTCTTTGCGACCCACATCGTGCCACAGTTATCGGTTCTGAACGAAAATATCCTTTAAAAGGAGTTAGAATGGCAAGCCCTGACATTAGAGCAGGCGTAGCTTTATTGATAGCAGCCTTATCAGCAGAAGGAACAAGCATAATTGACAATATTGAACAAATAGACAGAGGATACCAAGACATAGACATAAGATTAAATAACTTAGGAGCAAGAATAAGAAGATTATAATGGAAATATTAGATTTATTCGAAAAAGTAGATATAGA
Organism: Candidatus Onthomorpha sp.; assembly: GCA_045644685.1. Classification (GTDB taxonomy): domain Bacteria; phylum Bacteroidota; class Bacteroidia; order Bacteroidales; family P3; genus Onthomorpha. The sequence goes on along the minus strand of JAZRHI010000015.1, from coordinate 135,882 downwards.
AAAGTTAAAACTTCTCAATAACGAGGAAGGAACTTTGAGCGATAACATTCTTTGCAATAGCACTATGAATAATATCAGCAGTGCTGACCTTAAAGCAAATATGGCTATAATAGGACTTAGTGAATGCAGAGGAGATAATCAAAAAACTTGCACTATTGCAGCAGACAATATAAGACAAGAATTCTATCAGTTAAAACAACATAACAATACTTTAAAAATAATAGACTTAGGTAACTTAAAATCAGGACAAACTCTTAAAGACACTTACTTTGCCTTAGGAGAAGTTTGTTCTTTCTTGCTTCAAAACCAAATAATCCCTATTGTAATAGGCGGAAGCAATGATAATGCAATAGGAATCTACAAAGGCTATGAATCAATAGGACAAATAATAAATATACTCAATATAGACTCTCGAATAGACATAAAAGACTTAGATAAAGATGCTAAAAACGACAATTTCTTACCTCATATATTTTGTAGCGACCCTAATTACCTATTCAATTACACACATATAGCATATCAGTCCTATTTTGTAGAAAGCAAAGTCTTAAAACTATTGCAAGATATACGATTTGAAGCATATCGATTAGGTGAAATTCAAAAACATATTGAAAATGCAGAACCACTAATCCGAAATTGCGATATGCTTATTGCCGATATAAACTCAATAAGAGCAAGTGATGCTCCATGCAGTAACTCTCCTCACGGATTATATGGGGAAGAATTCTGTAAGCTTCTAAACTTTGCTGGAATGAGCGACAAACTCTCCTCTATTGGAATATTCAATTACGACGCTGGAAAGGACATTGACAATCGCACTGCAAAGATAATATCTCATGCCCTTTGGTATTTTATTGACGGATACCTATGGAGAAAAAATGACTTCCCATATAAAGACATAAACAACTACTATCGCTTCAACGTAATATTAGAAAACGAAGACACAATAGTATTTTACAAAAGCAAGAAAAGCGAACGCTGGTGGATGCAGGTGCAATGCAATATGGAAATGCAACAAAAATACATTAGACACTACCTTGTACCATGCACTTACGACGATTACAAAGCCACAATGGAGAACCACATTCCCGATAGATGGCTTATAGCTTATAATAAATTGAATATATAAAATAAGTCTAAGGAATAATTTAATAAAGCTAAGGATTAGAAAAATATTCCTAAGAGAAAATGGATTATTTCTTAGAGAAAAATTAACACAAATAAAAAAAGCGGTTGAAATCAACCGCTTTTCTGTTTTTAACCTTTATACAAATCGTCTTTCCCTAATGTTCCGACTAATTTATCGTAGTAATCTTGGGATTTGATATGTTTTAAGTTTTCTTTTGTTTTGACAAGAATTTGTTTTATTTCTTGTTTCTTTTCTTCTGGTAAGTTTATGGCTACGTTTAACAAGTCACTGATATATTTTTGGTGTGATTGCCATAGTGCTATATCGCTTACATGTTTGTTTCTTAAACGTTCTGCATACCAATTACTCTTTAATAAGTATTCTTGTGTGAACATTTCTCTTATTTCAGGAGAAGACAATGTCTTTCCTTCGTATTCTCCGTACGCCATTATGTGTAGAATTGCTTTTAGTGGAGGTATTGCTCCTTCTACGCTACCATCTTCAAAGTACATCTTAGCTACTCTTGATTGGTTTTCTGTTATATTCTTTATTCCATCAACATATTCTTGCATACTTTGAAGTTCTGGCTTCAACATTTCGTTTGTGAATACCACATTAGGATTTTCGAATACTCTTCCAAAGTAATTATGGATGAATTTTTCGGTTACTCTATATCCTAAGACTGATGCTTTTATTTCTTCGCCTTCGTAAGAGAAGTTTTCTATTTTTTCAAAGAAGTTGTTGGTTATTAAGAATTTTGGATCTCTTTCTTCTGGTGTTAATCTTGACCAAATTTCTGGTATCAACAAGCTTATATCGTGGTCTACACGGTATTTGCTTCCTATGTAGCCCGCTGGGGTTGTGAATCCGTCGTATCCTGTTAAGATAAACGAGATTAGAGCGTTATTTAAGTCTGTTACTGCGCATAAAGCATTGAATGGCCCTTTTGTTAATGCACCTTCTGAGCCTGCTCCTGTTGTAGAAGGGCTCTTTCCAGTAAGTGAGCAAACGAAATCCATAAATAGTTCTGGTAATTCTTGATAGTGAATTGGGTTGTAAACAGCTAATGGTGGTATTCCTTCTTCTGCTCTGTTGTTTCTTCTACCTGGTAATACTGCATTTACTGGTACATATAATGGTTCGCTTTCTGGTATGCGTCTTGCTAATCTCATTCCGACTTCTGCTATGTATTTTTCTGCTGGCATTATCAAGTCGTTTCTTGTTTGCAAGTATCTTACGTTCTTTGAAGGCTTTCCATTTACTATTCTTGGATTTGCTGATGATACAAAGTATTTTGATTCTTTATCATCTACCATTTCTTCTATCAGGTTACGCATTGGTTGTGTGAATTGGTCGAAGTTGATTACGTCTTCTACCATTTCTACTGCGTCTTCTTGGGTTAGTGGTTCAAAGTTAGAGATAAAGGTATTTGGTGTTGCAAGGTCTGCTTCTGCTTTTTTATCGTATCCTCTTATTATTGCATCATCTGGACGTTGGAAGAAACGATATTCACAGTTTTCTACTATTTTAACACTTAATTGTTTTTCTGCTTTTCCTAAGTTGCTAAGTAGTTTTGTTGGAACTACGGTTGATGCACTGATATCGTCCTCCATTTGTATTTTATCTGAGTGTACGAAGTCTTGTCTTAACTTAAATGTTCTCCATGTTCCGTTTTCTTCAAATCCAACTCTTAGATAACGTGCAAATATCTTTTTGTCTTCAAATTTTAATTCGTTTCCTGGTGTTCCGTTTAAGATATCAACATTAAAGTGTCGTTTCCAATCTTCACCCCACTCTTCTTTGTAGAATCGTTTTATGATGAAGGCTATACCTTTTATGTATTGTGGTAAGCTTCTTAACCATTCGTTATAGCTTTCTGTGTATTCTGGACTTGGGGTTAAAAGTTTGATAACTGAACCCATTGAGCGCAGGTTGCATAAGAAGCTACGGCTATATGGTATTGCGTCATGGTTTTCATAACGTTTTGAATAGTCGTAGTTAATTATTTCTTCTACTTTTGCAAAGTCGCTTTCAAAGTCGCTAACAAAGAATGGTCCACCAAGTATTGCGTCAGATATTGATTTGGATATTTCTGATTTTCCTCCACCTGATACAGTGCATGGTTTATGACAGAACATTCCGTCTCCAAGTATTTCAATCAATCTGTAATTTAAGGCTCCTGAATAACTTTCCATGCGGAATTTACTTCCGTTTGGCAATATGTATATTCTATTTGGTAGTAATTTTAATTTGTGTTCGCCTTTGTCGTTCTTCCATTTTATTTCCTGTGTAGGAACGTAAAAGTTTGTGTTTTCTGGTAGGTAATATATGTATGGATAATTTTTATCTATTCCGTATCCTTCTGGTTTAAAGTCTATGAATGATTGACAATTCTTCTTTACGTGTTCAAACGTGTTGCGCACTTTTATAGGATTTGCAAAGTAAGTGTCGCCTTGGTTATACCCTGGAAAGACTAAGGCTCCTCCTGCATGCTCTTCTTCTGTGTTTCCAAAGATATTAGAGGAGTAACTCATCATTGTCTTTACTTCTTTTTTGGAATATCCGAAGTAGTTGTCTGCTATAACTGTTGCTATTACGCCTTCGTCTGTTCTTACGCAAAGTTTAAATGATTGACCGTCGTTGTATAGTTCATTTTCATTTTCCCAACACATTCCGTCTTTCTTCTGACGTTCTGTTGCTTGTGAGATGTGTAGTAATCCACATTCTTTTTTAGTTAATTGTGTAAGTTGTGGTGCTAATATTATACATCCTGTATGTCCTGTCCAGTGATCGACATCTAATGCTGAGTCATTACTAATGTGATATGGGCTTCCGCCGTTTCCAAATATACTTTCAACAAAGTCTAAGTTGCTTACTAATGAGCCCGGTGTAAAGAATCGTATCTCCATATTCTTTCTTTTGCTAACGCCTTCTACTTCCGGAGAAATTGTTGGCTTTAACAATAAAGAAACCATACATTTTATTGGAGTATCTGTTTGTGCTGTGTATGGTAATTCCATAACATCTCCTGTTTCTGCAAAGGCTCTATAGAATATGTATTTTGCCACTTCTATTGGAACTGCTTTTTTGTCGTTTGGAATAGGTAATCCTCCTTCTGCAACGTGGAATACGCCTTTTGTTGTTCTTCTATCGTTTTTAGGATTATGCAATACTCCTTGTTTTACCCTATAAGAGGTAACGTATGTTGATTTATATTCGGTCGCTCCTTGTGGTAAAGATAGTTCTCTTGCGATTCCATAGGTGTCTAATGTGAATGTTCTTAAAGGGACCTTTATATCCGGAACGCTTTTCACAGAAGCAAAATATCTATTCAAAAAGTCTTGTATTCTTGCATCGGCAGGACATAAATAGTTATCAAAAAGTGCTTCTCTTTCTTTATAGTTAGACAATAAACCTTTTAGGATTCGCATGAAATTTTTGTCTGTTTCATCTACGTTGTCTGCGCTCATCTCTACTCCCATAGCCGCTAAACGCAAGCTAATATATTGTTGAACATACTCTCTTGTAGATTTAAGTTTGTCTTCCGAAATAACTCCTAATGTATCTTTTAATATTTCTTTTAAGTCTTCCATTTTAGTAAAAATTTATTTAACTTGCAAAGTAACAAAAAAAAGTTTGATTTTGCTAAATTTTAGATGTATTTTACAAAAAAAAGGTTGTTTAATTCTTTATTAAACAACCTTTTAATTTTTTAGTTTTTAATTATTTTTTCTCTTTAAATTTACTAATCTGTGTTTTCAAAGCATCTATCGCTAACATAACTGCTTCTTCAAATGTGTCTGCTTGTTTTGATGCGAACAAATCTTTGCCTGATATTTCTATCTTTATGTCCGCAATTTTGTTGTTTTCGGATTCAGGTTTGTCCACTTTCAAAGTTACTTCTGCTCCAAGCAATCCTGCGGCTTGTCTTTCAAGTTTTGAAACTTTGTCATTGACAAATTCTTCTAATTTTTGATCCATTCTAAACTTAACCGCTTTAACTGTAATTTTCATAAACCCTCCTTTTTTTATAGTTGATATTTATTTTTTGCCTAATTCTGCATTTGGATGTGCAAGTTTATAGGCTTTTTTTAAATCATCAATAGTGGTATGGGTGTAACATTGTGTTGATGCTATAGTTGAGTGCCCCATTAGTTCTTTTATGGCCATTAAATCGGCTCCTTCGGCAAGTGTATTAGTCGCAAAGCTATGTCTTAACGTATGTGGAGATGATCTATTGGCAGATTGCAAAATAGAAATTTCTTTACACACAAATGAATATAGTTGCTTCTTAGACATTGGTTGTAGTTTATTGTTTACAAGGAAACAATTAGTAGTTATATTTAGTTCTTTTTTTCTATCAATATAATATTTTATTCTTTCCATTATATCTGGGTGAATAGGAATTAACCTTTCTTTTCTTCTCTTACCAAGAATTCTGATTTCCATTCCTACAAAGTCAATATCTTCTTCACACAAATCTAATAATTCTGATTGACGTATTCCTGTTGAGTAAAGCATTTCCAAAATCAAACGGTCTCTTACTCCTCCGAAAGATTTATCTGATGCTTTTTCTATTAACAGTCTTTCTAATTCACGCCCCAAAACATAATCTCTTGTATTATTTTGTACTTTTGGTGCAGTAATTTTTAACATAGGATTCGTTTCTATTATACCTTCTCTTGTAAGATAATTGAAGTATAATCGTATGCAAGCGACTTTTCTTCCTATACTGCGATTAGAAACTCCTTTATCTTTAAGGCTAACCATCCAAATTCTAATCATAGAAGAAGAAACCTCTTTTTCGCTTAATACACCACAGCTTTCTTCTATAATCTTAGCAAATTGGGTTAAATCATTAAGGTAAGCTATCACTGTATTACCTGAATAACCTTTTTCCTTTTTCAAATACTCTACAAAACCGTCAAAATTCATAATTAACATATTTAAAAAAAAGCTTACACACAAGTTGCAAGCTTTTTAATTTTTCAAACTATTTATCCATTGCTTCTCTTTGCAACTTTTGAATATAAATAGCTTTCAATTTACGATCTCTTGCCACTACGGAAGGCTTAGTGAATTTTTGTCTGTTTCTCAACTCTTTCACAACACCAGTTTTTTCAAACTTTCTTTTTAATTTTTTTAAAGCTCTTTCAATGTTTTCGCCTTCTTTAATAGGAACAATAATCATAATTAATACCTCTTTCTTTTTTAATTGTTAATAAATAAATTTATAATTTACACTGCAAAGTTAGTAAATTCCGATATATCTACAAAATTTTGCTCAATTTTTCTACAATCCACAACGGACAAGGATGTGGCCTTCTTGTTTTATCGTCAATAAACGCTAATAAATTATAGCCTTCACACAACACTTCTGATTCTCCTTCCTGCTTTCTTAACACTTTATAATCAAATCTTATTTTTGCAGTAGGCATTTTACTTATAGAAGTTCTGATTATCAACTCTTCATCAAAGTATGCTGGCTTTAAATATTTTGCATATTGCTCAATCAAAGGCATCATAATACCATTGTCTTCCATGTCTTTATAACTAACACCTATATATCTCATAAGTTCAATTCTTCCCCTCTCAAAAAAGCGGAAGTAATTGCTATTATGAACTACGCCCATTTTATCTGTATCGACATAGCTGACTCTAAATTTATAATCAAAAGAAACTGCCATTTTTTCTAAGGATTATTTTATTATTCCTAAGGATTTTTCCATTATCTCTAAGGAAATAGACATAAAAAATAAAGGGAAAGATTCACAAATTGTAAAACTCTCCCTTTATTCTTACTTGTCTCTATATTATAATTTTATAATACCCTTTTCAATTGAGTTATTCAAACATGCTAATAAACCTTTTTTGTTTATTGTACGCATTCCTGCAGGTGTTACTTTTAATGTAACCCATACATCTTCTTCTGGGATATAGAATTTCTTCATTTGAAGATTTGGATAAAATCTTCTTTTTGTTTTAACGTTAGAGTGAGAAACTCTATTTCCTGTCAACACTTTCTTTCCTGTTATTTCACAAATCTTTGCCATCTCTATATTGTTTTATTTTTTATTCTTATTTCAAAACGAGTTGCAAATTTCGCAATTTTTCTTGAATTGACAAAACTTTTTTTAAAATTTATTTTTGTCTTCCTAAAAAAAGAAAAAACAAGGTGCCTATTTTCCCTTATAAGACACCTTGTTTTTTAATTATTTTTTATCTAGCAAATTTGAAATTCTTTCCTAAATAAATTGCTTGGTCGCCTAAACCTTCTTCTATTCTTAAAAGTTGGTTGTATTTACATATTCTATCTGTTCTTGAAGCAGATCCTGTTTTTATTTGACCGGTATTCAATGCTACCGCTAAGTCAGCAATTGTTGTATCTTCTGTTTCGCCTGAGCGGTGGCTCATAACTGCTGTATATTTGTTTCTATAAGCTAAATTAACAGCGTTTATAGTTTCTGTTAATGAACCTATTTGATTTACTTTTACCAAGATAGAGTTAGCAACGTTTCTTTCGATACCCATAGCTAAACGAGCTGGATTTGTAACAAACAAGTCATCTCCTACTAATTGTATTTTTCCACCTAATTCGTCAGTAAGAGTTTTCCAGCCTGCCCAATCATCTTCTGCCATAGCGTCTTCAATAGAAACAATAGGGTATTTATTTACCCATTCTTTCCAATAAGCAACCATTTGGTCAGGAGTTAATTTATCACCTGTTGATTTATGTAAGTGATATACGTTTTCTTCTGGTAAATAGTACTCACTTGAAGCTGGATCTAATGCAATGTAAATATCTTCACCTGGTTTGTAACCTGCTTTTTCGATTGCAGTAAGGATAACTTCGATAGCTTCTTCATTAGAGCCTAAGTTTGGAGCAAAACCTCCTTCATCTCCGACGTTAGTTGAATAACCTTTTGCTTTCAACACTGCTTTTAAGTTATGGAATGTTTCAGCACCCATTTGTAAAGCATGAGAGAAAGATGTAGCTCCAACAGGCATTACCATAAATTCTTGAAAATCTATACTATTGTCTGCGTGAGAACCACCATTTAATATATTCATCATAGGAATAGGTAAAGTTCTTGCATTAACTCCACCTATATATCTATAAAGTTCTTGTCCTGTTTCCATAGCGGCCGCTTTTGCACAAGCCAAAGAAACACCTAATATTGCGTTTGCGCCGATTTTTCCTTTATTTGAAGTACCGTCAATTTCTATCATACGAGCATCGATAGAAGATTGGTCAGTTACCTGCATACCTCTTAATTCTTCTGCTAATGTTGTATTAACATTTTTTACAGCTTGCAAAACGCTCTTACCTAAAAAATAGTTTTTATCACCATCTCTTAATTCACATGCTTCGTGAACCCCTGTTGATGCTCCAGAAGGCACTGCTGCTCTACCGAATGTACCGGCCTCTGTGTAAACTTCAACTTCTACAGTAGGATTTCCTCTTGAATCGAGGATTTGTCTTGAATGAATTCCAATAATTTGAGACATCTCTTTTTTCTCCTTTAATTTTAATTAAATCTAATATATCTTCTTAAAAATTTTCTTTGCAAATATAATTATTAATTTTCAATATCGTATAAAAACTTGTAATATTTTAGTCCAGTATCTTCATCTTCCCCTTGCTCTATCCTATTTCGTGAACCATGAATATAGACTGTAAAATTTTTATCTAACTTTAAAATACTACGAAAACCTCTTTGCCCTTTTCTTAAAGCTTGTTCCGAAATTGTAAAGTTATCAGAAAAATCCATTTCAAAGTCTTTTTCATACATATTTTTATAATCATCAAACCTTTCTTGAAGTTCGCTATTGCCTATTACGCTTTCAGCATATTTATTTACGTCGAACTGCTTATACTCTTTCATATAATCAGCCGTTTTACTTAACAACTCTGCTTGATCAGCCTTATTCATTTCATATTCCGAAGGCAAAAATTCTGTTACAAAACCTCTGCAAAGATTTATTGCATGCTCCGTATTAAAATAAGCATCATGTCTTGCTCTCAAACTTAAAAAGCCGTCTGTCCAATACGCCGCTTCTCCACCCTTATTTGAAACATCCACAATAGTTGCAACATAACCCTCTTCGGCTTCCTTGTTAAAGATAATACAACCTTTATCTAATTTATTTATGTTAATACCATTTTCGCTTTCTATTTCAAATCCATCCCCCTTTGGAAAGACTTTTAAATAGGTCTCTTTATTTTCTGATTTAAAGATACCAACCGCATCCACCACATCCCCATCTATAAAACACTGACTAAGATATGTAACATACAATTCGCCAGATTTAATATTAGGATGTTCACTTACCTCGTAAAGATATTGAGCCAATTTAACACTTTGCGCATACAATTCGTTAATATCATTAAAAATTTCTTTCACGCATTGAAACACCAAATTATGTTCTACTCCTGCATCAGAGAAAAGATGATATGTTTGAGGGGATTTAAAATTTGAAGTAAAATATTTTAACAACACAGAGCCAATCTCTCCATGTATCATAAAAGGTGCGGGAGAAACTTTCAAGGGTTCATTATTTGTTTTATTCCCTACCCTATGCACCACCATTTTTTCTATTATAGCATCATCGCAAGTAATCATATCTATTCTCCTCTGTGATATTTATTCCATTTAATCAAATTCTTATTATAGCTTTTTATGAATTGCTTAAACCATTTATCCTCTCCATATTTATCCATCAACCTATTTGATTGAGCAATCTTATCATTTCGTTTGCTTTCCTCCAAAGACATCATTTTACCTAATTGCTTTTGAATTTTCTTTGTATGACGAGCCTTATACCCAAAGTCTTTTAAAGCAGCTAATGCTTCAACTCCTTGTTCATATTGACGATATTTCATTAAATTTTCAATGGTATTGATAGCTAATTGGTCGCTTCCAAATTCATAAATTATCTCTCTAATTGGCTTATGTTGCACGCTCATTTCTCTCAAACCATGAAGAACATAAAAATTCTCCAAAGCTGCATATTCTTTTAAATACCTTACAGTATCACCTTGTGCTAACAATTCACCAACTATTTCTTTCTGCTTTACATATTCCAAAGGCTGTTCTATTTGACGCTTTAAGGCTCGTATCCTTTGTTTATTTAATCGACATTCACTGCTACCTTTTATTTGCATACCTATATTTATATACTCCTCTGCCAAATAGAAATCGTTCTTTCTAATACAATCTAATATATTATGCACCATTACATCCACCTCTTCTTGTTTCTTTTGACAAACTCTTTGGTCTATTGCGCGCAAATAACTATTCATAATTTTAACCACGACACTATCTTCTTTCATCTTATACTTAGCAAGCATAGTTTCCGTAATTGCAACTAAACTATCAGCAGTCAAAACATCATCTTGGAATATTGCATACTCAGCCTTATTCATTCTCTTCGCAGTTACCTCTCTTATCGCTGACACACTTGACTCGTCTAATTTCTTCGTTGATTTTATATTTGGCAACTCATTAGTTTTTTCCAAAAACTCAACAGCCTTTTCGTAATTATTAACCTTTACATAAACATACTTATCCTCTATTTCCTTAATATCCTTTTCTACATTAACTGTTGTGTCCTTTACAAATTCAGGATACTTATCTGCATAGCCAGTATTTGGAGCCGCTTTTTCCAACGAATCTAACACAGGATCAGTTGTATTGATTGTTCCTTGCATCATCGCAATCTGTTTCAAAACTCTGCTTTCATAATCTCCACCAAGCATAGATGCTAATTCCTTTGCCTTATGTATCAAATCAATCCTTGCTTCGTTGTTTTTCGCATTAAGCAATCCTTTTGCAACAGAAAGATAATTATCAACAACTACCTTAACCATATCATCAAAGTCCGAAGTATCCGATATATCTTCCCTATTTCTTTGGAAATAATCATAAGTGTTAATCAAGAAATCACCAGCCACCTTTGTTTTTTGCTTATCTACTGCAAGTTTTGACACCTTTATATGATCCTGATAAATACCGTTTTTACACAAACTAATATTCTTATTTATAATATTAGGCTTACAAATACTCAAAGGGTCCTTTTTGCAATAAGATTGTAGTTGTAGTAAAATTTCTTCCGCATCCGAATATTTACCTTCCTTAACGAAAACAAGAGATGTAATAAGACTTTTATCATAAGAAAAAGCCAACAAATTCTTACAAAGCATGCTTTCTTCCTCTGAAATAGAAGTATCACTAATAAGCCTAATCAATCTTTCAGTTGTTTGACTTACCTGAAAAGAATCAAGACTTATCTTTGCCAATTCATAATTAGCCATAACATTTAACGGATCAGCTTCAACACTCTTTAACAAAAAGTTATAAGCTTCCTGTTTTTTATTATTTACATTAGCGAAAACTGCTTTTTTATAATACCAATCACTCATTCTTGGCATCATAAATTCTACTATTTCACTATTTTGAGAAACCAAAGTTTTAAGTTCTAAGCTCTTAGCATAAATATCGTTATCAAAATTATTGACTTGCTGCTTTTTTAAGAAGTCAGAAGCCTGCTCTAACTGATATTTGTAAACAGACATCAAGTCAAAATTTTCACTACTTATAGAAGAAATAGTTTTAATATGCTTATTGTATTGACTAATAATGTCTTTCTTCACAGAAGGCGACAAAACTTGCGCGTATAATCCGCAAACAAAAAGCGTAAAAAATAGAAAAACGAATAATTTCTTAACTCTCATAACATATCATTTTAGTTCGCAAAGGTAAGAAAAAAAATAGTTCTACTTAAATTTTATCGTATCTTTGCCATTCAAATAATAACGAAAATGAAGAAAAATAATTACACTCTAATATTAAGTATTTGTGCAATAATACTTAGTACATGCGCAATAAGCCTTAACTTTTTCATAATGGCAACGCACAAACCAGACGAAGAAGAAGTATATAAAAACACCATAATGGAGCATTTGCACAATTTTTCAGCACCTCTCCCACAAGAATTAACATTTTGCGAAGAAAAAGTACCGTTAGACAACATTTTTGTTAGAGAAGCATTAGACAGAGAACTAACTTCAATAATGTATCAACACGGAACAACCTTTCAAATCATTAAAAGAAGTTCAAGATTCTTTCCAGAAATCGAAGAATACTTAAAAGAATTTGGCGGACATGACGACTTAAAATATTTAGCCGTAGCAGAAAGCGCATTATCCAACGTAGTGTCTCCCGCAAAAGCCGCAGGATTTTGGCAATTCATACCAAAAACAGCAATTTCTTATGGATTAAAAGTAACAGATGAATGGGATGAAAGATACGATTTAAGAAAAGCAACACAAGCAGCGGTAAAATATTTAAAATCCTCTTATGGTCGCTTAGGAAATTGGGCATTAACCTGTGCTGCATACAACTGTGGAGAAGCAGGAGTTAAGAAACAAATGAACAAACAAGGCTGTGAAGACTATTGGGGCTTGCACATAAACACAGAAACCTCACGTTATTTTTACAGAATCTTAGCATACAAAATCCTATTAGAAAACCCACAACAATATGGCTTTTATATAAGATTAAAAGACTGCTATCAGCCATTAGAATACGACACAATAACCATTGATTCCACAGTAACAGACATGCCAGCCTTTGCAAAAAAACTTAATTGTCCTTACAAATATTTCAAAACACTTAATCCATGTCTAAGAGCCGATAAATTAACCAACCCAAACAAACATCAGTACACTTTTAAGATAATAAAACCAGAAAATCTCTCCTATTCAAAAATCTTAAAACAGAATAACTTAACCGATAGCTCTACTTTCTTGGAGTAGGTCTTTGCTTTATTCCTAAAACGCAATATCTTACTATTGGAATACGGCGTAAAACTTCGTTTAAAAGCGGAGATAAAACAAAAACTGCAAGAGTCAGTATTGCATACATCGCAAAAACAGGAAGCGAAGTATGTACTTTCATCATATAACCAAAAGATGCAATCACTACATAATGAACAACATATAACCCAAAGCTTGATTTAGTCATATAAGTCGCAAAAGGATTTGTGTAATTAAAGTAACGATAAAACCCACCCAAAAGTCCCAAAATCATAAACCAAGCATAAGCAATATTTAATGGGCTTTGAAGATATTGAGGCGAAGTATTATCTTGTCCAAATGTAAGTATAGAGAGCAAAATTCCCAAAACAATCGCGACAGACATTAGATAAATAGAATATTTACCCAACATCGCTTGCACCTTTTCGTGAGAGAAAACAAAATAACCCATTAAGAAAGGAATTAAATAGCTAAGTGGCTTATACAAATTCAAAAGACCATCCATTGATTCCGCTCTTGGATTTGAAATAAGAGTAAAAGAACCTATGTAAATCAAGACACCTAAAAGCAAAACAATAAGAAATGAAGTTTTTTCACACACTTGCCATAATCTATCCTTTTTATCAATCTTGCGAATCAAAATAAGAATAATTGAAAACAACCAAAGATCCTGAATAAACCAAAGAGGGCCAATGCCAGATATAGACCAAATGAAATATTTTATAAAAACAGGCATTTCTTCTGGCAAAAGCGAAGAACCCATTGCGTATTCTGTTACCTGAGAGTTAAAATATCCTGTAACCCATTGAAAGAAAAACAAGCCCAACGTTGCAGGCACTAAAAGTTTTCTTGTCCTTGAATTAAAGAATTGTTTAGAAGAAAGTTTTTCTAAACTATATCGCGAACTAATTCCTGCAATTAGAAACATCAACATCATAAACCAAGGATACAAAACATACATTACAATATCCTGATATTGATTTCCTCCAAATCCTCCTATGCCTCCGAATACTCCTTTATTATTATAGAAATATATAACGTGATAAAACAAAACCGAAAGCACGATTATCCAACGCAAATTATCTAACCAATGCTTTCTCATTTCGTAAGTCCTTCCATTATATCATCAACTGCACTTTGAAATATTTGAGTTTTCACCAACGCCATTCCATTTTTATCTCCTAATAGCAAGAGTGCATCTCCCGATTTAATGTCATAAACCTTTCTTGCTTCCTTTGGGATTACTATCTGTCCCTTATCTCCGACCTTTACTACGCCAAAGATAAATTTTTCTTCTTTTTGTTCCATAAGTTTGAAAAGTTAGAAATTTCCCACAAAGATATAACAAATTTTTTACATGAATTAGTTTTCTAAAATAAAAGTTCCATTTTTTTATTTATTATTTAAATAATCTTAACTTTGCAAAACAAAACCTAAAACATTTATTTAATATACAAAACATGAAGTTAATATTTAGCCCTTATTACGATCAAGACACGTTTATCGGTGCTAAAAATACAGAAAGCCTATTCTATTTTTTAAACCTAAGAGATAGAAAATTATTTCTTAGGTTTAGAAAATTATTCCTTAGCTTTATTTTAATAAACCTAAGAGAAAAATTTTAAATAAAAAGATAATGAAAACAATAGAGGGATACGATGTAAAGATTTTTACTGATAATGTTGGCGAAAACGCAATTGAGCAAATCAAACAGCTGTTGTCTATTGATGTATTTAAGAATTGCAAAGTGCGTATTATGCCTGATGTTCACGCTGGTGCAGGTTGTGTTATTGGGTTTACAGGAAATTTAGGCGATAAGGTCATTCCTAATATTGTAGGCGTAGATATTGGATGTGGAATATTGGTACAGCCGTTTCAATGTTTGAAAGAGATAGATTTTCACAAGTTTCACGAATTCATATTAAAGGCAATACCTTCTGGAAGAAACAATCGTAGCGAGGAGTATTTACCTTTGCCTCAAAAATACATGGAACGATATAGCGAAGCAAAGAGCTTGATTACTCAACTGCGTTGTTATAGAGATTTAAAATACGCTAAAAGACTCAATGCTTCGATTGGCTCTCTCGGAGGTGGCAATCATTTTATTGAAGTGGGAAAAGACGAAAGCGAAGGCTACTATTTGTTAGTCCATACCGGCAGTCGCAATTTAGGAAAGCAAGTTGCAGAAATTTATCAAAAGTTAGCGGTAAAGTATCATTCGGGTTGGGAAGATTTATTGAAAGAACAACAACGCATTATAGCCGAGTGTAAAGAGCAAGGCATGGAAAGAAAAGAGATTAAAGGGGTAGTTGCAAAATTACATGCGTCATTTAAGATGCAGAAACCGTTAATTCCAGCAGATTTATCTTACCTTGAAGGAGGGTTTCGCGAGGATTATCTCCACGATATGCGCCTTTGCCAACAATGGGCTGTAATAAACCGTAGGTTAATCATTGATTTGTTAATGGATTTTCTTGTAAAGGAAGGGTATGCCAAAGTATTAGAAAATTCTTTTGAAAGTATTCACAATTACATTGGCGATGATAATATTATACGCAAAGGAGCTATATCGGCCAATCAAGGAGAAAAATGTATCATACCTATGAATATGCGCGACGGCTCTTTGATTTGTATTGGTAAAGGTAACGAAGAATGGAATTTTTCTGCTCCTCACGGTGCCGGACGCATAATGAGCAGAAGCCAAGCTTTCAAGGAAATAAATATGAGCGACTTTAAATCGTCTATGAACGGAATATATAGTGAAACTATTACGGAAGAAACTAAGGATGAGGCACCAATGGTTTATAAACCAATGGATGAAATTATTAAAAACACTGCTGAAACAGTTGATATTATAAATATAGTTAAGCCTATCTTTAATTTTAAGGCTGCGGAATAAAGAAAAATTTATTGTTTTCTTAGCTTGTTTTGTCAAGTCTTTAATATAATTTCTTATTCCTCTTGTTCGTAATAATAAGAGTAGTCAATGCCTTTCATAAACGTTTCTCTGTCGTTGATTTTGTTTGTTAAAGCAGATTGTAGCAAGGATTTTATTTCCGAAGACTCTACAACGCTTTTTCGCATTGCGTTAAGGTAATCGTTTTTGTCTATTTTACTCCAATCAATGCACATTTTCATTGAGCGTCTAAACATTAAATCGAGCCAAATCCTTGTACTACGTCCATTTCCTTCCATAAAAGGATGAGCTACGTTCATTTCAACGTATTTATCTACTATTTCATCAAAGGTTGTTTCAGGCATTTTTTCAATATTTGGCAGGATTATTGAAAAATGTAGTGCATTTGCGAAGTTAAAACCACCTTTGCTGATATTTTTACTGCGTATTTGTCCTGCAAATTCATATAATCCTCCAAACAAATACGCATGTATTTGTTGCAAGCATTTAATTGTTCCTGGTTCTAATGAGTTTAATAATCCGCTTTCAAATAAGGAATATGCTTTTTTACGACTTTGTCCGTCAATTGTATTATCGCTATATGTAAACCAATCAAGAAAATCAGTAGCTTTTTTATTTGGTATCAGTTTTACTAATATTGTAATATCATCTTGAAGAAAACAATCTGTGGCATATCTCTTTCCGTCAGCAGATACGAGTTTCAGCTGACTACAACGTGTAGTCAACTCGGAATTTGTTTTCTTTAATCTGGTTTTCATAACACTCCAATATTTCCTTGGGTTAGAACTTTCCGTTATTGCCGCAATAATATCTACAGCTGAAAACCACCATTTGGATTTTTCTTCGTCCCAAATTGCTCTTACTTCACAATCATTATAAAATCTAATGGATACCTTTGACATATCTCTATTTTATTTTTTCTTTTTAAAGACTCTTTTTGTCCAGTAAGGCAATACTAATGAGCCTAAGATGAGATATGGATAGTAAGTAAACAATCGCCAAATTAGGGCTATGGTTGCGTGTGTTCCTTGTGGCATAAATTCTCCTATAAACAAAGGAAAGGCAAATTCTGCTATGCCACTACTTCCCGGTGTTGGAGAAATGCAAAGGATTATCCACATTACTAATTGTCTTGCAAAGATTAAAAGATGTTCTCCTACGGGTGAGAATGCGAGGAGTATGCAATTAACGACTAAAAAGCGCGATGACCACGAAAAGACTGTGCATAGATAGGCTTTTGCCCAAAAAACAAATCCTTTTCCTTTAAATTCTTGCGAGGATGTTACTATATCATCTCCCATTTTATGCATTTTGTCTTTTAGCTTGCGGAATAGTTTTTTTTCTGCAAGGATGTAAAGTAGTTTTTTAAAGCCTTGTGGAAAGAAAAATATGGCTACGAGTATTATAATGGTCAATAGGCACATAAATCCATAGCCTATGAAAAAGATTTGCAACTCTCCAAATGTGTTTCCGAAGAATGAAAAACGGAAGTCTGTATTGAAAGCAAGTGATGTGCCAACTAAGAGTATTACTATCGGTGTTATGATTATGTAAAACAACTCATCTAAGAGTGCTGTTATCATTACGATTGCTGTACTACGTCCTACTGATATTCCTTCTTTGGCTACTATAAAGAATGCTAAGGCTGAGCCTCCTACTACTGAGGGCGTGATTGCTGAACCAAACTCCCATAGCATTATAACTTGAAAGGCTTGTTTCCAACTTATCTTTTTGTCGGACAAAAGGCGTATTCTGTACATGTACATCAAATCTCGCATTACTCCAAAGCACAATGCAAGGAATAAAAAAAAGGTTGATGCCCATGTCCAATTGATTAAAATATTTGTAAGTACGTTTGCGTCTTCTTTTATGTCTTTTAGCATCAATAATAATGCTACCCCTATTCCTATTAACAAGGGTAGCATTATTTTTTTGAAGCTAAAAATAGATAATGGATTGTTTGAAGACATTATTTATTTGATTAGGTCTATCTTTTGATGTGGTAATGGAATGTTTTCTTTGACTAAGTAGTTGTAAACTTCGGTATGAATATCTCCCATTATATTCCAATAATCTGAATTTTTACACCAAAATCTTAAATCTACGTCTATTGCCAAGTCTGTTATGCTTACGATTACTGTTGGTTCAGGTGTGGTAAATATTCTTTTGTCTTGTTTTGCTATTTCTATCAATCGTGGATTGATTTGAGAGATATCGGCTCCGTGTGCTAACTTAAATTTTACGTCTATTCGTCTATCTTCCATTTTTGAGTAGTTTATGACACTTGAAGCTGAGAGTCCTCCGTTTGGAATGGTGATTACTTTATTGTCCACCGTAACTAAAGTTGTTGTAAATATCATTATTTCTTTTACAGTGCCTTCATATCCTTGTGCTTCTATGTAATCTCCTACTTTAAAGGGACGTAAAACTAAGATTACTACTCCTCCTGCTACGTTTTGTAAGGTTCCGCTTAATGCTAAGCCTATTGCTACTCCGCAAGATGCAAGAATGGCTGTGAATTGTGTCATTTCAACTCCTAAATAGCCTATTACTGTTAGTATTAGTAAGACTTTTAGCAATATTGATATGGTTGAAATCAAGAAGGGACGTAATGATAAGTCTAACTCTTTCTTTTCAAATGCTAACTTTATCTTTTTAACAAGAAATCTTATGAGTTTAAATCCTATCCAAAGGATTAAACTTGCGATAATTAACTTTGGTCCAAATTTAAAAACTACATCTTTCAAGAATGTAATGATATCGGCCCATGTAAAGGTGTCTGCGTTTAATAATAACATAATTTTAAGTTTTTAATTAATATAAAAAATTATTATAAGGATAACGTATTGCGTGTATCGTTTTAACTTTGTCGTAAATTATTTGTCTTAATTCGTCTATGTTTTCTTTATTTTTTGCTGAAATAAAGACTGTGTCTTGGTTTTCGTTAGAAAGATATGTTTGTTTTAAATCTTCTAAACTCCAATTCTCTTTTTGCTTTGGTGTAAGGTCGTCTTCGTCTTGTGGAATGTAGGTATAAGCATCTATTTTATTAAAAAGCAATAGTGTTGGTTTATCATTTGCTTTTATTTCTGCAAGTGTGTTATTTACAACTTTGATTTGCTCTTCAAAATTAGGATGTGATATATCTACAACATGAACTAACAAGTCTGCTTCACGCAATTCGTCCAAGGTTGATTTGAAACTTTCTACTAATCCATGTGGTAATTTGCGTATAAAGCCTACTGTGTCTGTCAAAAGAAAGGGCAGATTTTCTATTACTACTTTTCTAACTGTTGTGTCTAAGGTTGCGAAAAGTTTATTCTCAGCAAATACATCGCTTTTTGAGAGTAAATTCATCAAAGTACTCTTTCCGACATTTGTGTAGCCTACTAAGGCAACTCTTACTAAGCTTTCTCTATTTTTTCTTTGTACTGTCTTTTGCTTGTCTATGTCTTTGAGCTTTTCTTTTAACAAAGAAATTTTGGAAAGAATGATTCTGCGGTCGGTTTCTATCTGAGTTTCCCCTACTCCACGCATTGTAAGTCCTGCTCCACCTCTTTGACGGTCCAAGTGTGTCCACATTCTAGTCAATCGTGGTAATAAATATTGGTATTGTGCGAGTGCAACCTGTGTTTTCGAGTGTGATGTTCTCGCTCTTTGAGCAAAAATATTTAAAATTAAGCCCGTTCTGTCTAAAACATGACAATCCAATGCTTTTTCTATATTTCTTGCTTGTGAAGGCGAGAGCTCATCATCGAAAACCACCCAATTTATATCTGCTGCTTTGATATACTCTTTTATTTCCTCTAATTTACCACTTCCAACGAATGTTCGCGGATCTTTATATGGTAATTTCTGAGTAAATCTCTTTTCTACAACAGCACCAGCCGTGTCAATAAGAAATATTAGTTCGTCAAGATATTCTTCTGTCTGCTCAACACTAACCTCAGGCGTAGTAATACCAACTACAACACATCTATCAGGTTCTATTTTGTAATCTATCATTTATGCTATCTTTGCATATATTGTTCTAATAGCCTTTGTACGTATTTACCAAAGACATCAAATTCTATATTTACGACAGTTCCTACCTTGAATGTATGGAAATTTGTGTGGGAGTATGTATATGGTATGATGGATACGGAAAATTCTCCTTCCTTGCTATCAACCACAGTAAGGCTTACGCCGTTTACAGAAATAGAACCCTTAGGTACTGTAATATTTCCGTCTTTCACATCATATTTAAAGTAATATCTCCAAGAGCCATTTTCATCTACAACTTTAAAGCATTGAGCTGTTTGATCAACATGGCCTTGTACAATATGACCATCAAATCTTCCGTCCATAAGCATGGAACGTTCTACATTTATCTTCGTTCCTATTTCCCATTGTCCAAGATTTGTTTTGTCCATTGTTTCTTTCATCGCAGTAACAGTATATTGTTTTTTTTCTTTGTCAAGTTTTACAACTGTCAAGCAACAACCGTCGTGAGCAAAACTTTGATCTATCTTTAATTGGTCTGCAATTTCACATTCCAAAGTAAAATGAAAATTTGTTCCTTCTTGCTCAATGTTCACCACATGAGCCATATTTTCTATTATTCCTGTAAACATATCTTATAAGTTTTCTTTATGGTATTGGTAAATCTTCTCATATAAATGTATTCTATCTTTTCCTCTTACGTTGTGTTCGTGATCTGGATAGATAAAGTAATCTACTTGTTTTCCTGCTTTGATACATTTATTGATAAACTCCAATGAGTGTTGCATTACTACGGTTGGGTCTTGCGCTCCATGTATTACAAGTAGTTTTCCTTCTAATTGGTCTGCGTAATTTAACAAAGATGACTTTTCATATCCCTCTTTATTATCCGCAGGTGAAGACATATATCTTTCTCCGTACATAATCTCGTACCATTTCCAATCAATAACAGGTCCTCCTGCGGTTGCAGTTTTAAATACTCCTGGATTCTTCAATTTTAATGAAATAGTCATAAATCCACCGTAAGACCAACCATCAACGCCTATGCGTTCTGAATCTACATATGGAAGAGATTTTAAATAATTTACGCCATCCATTTGGTCGCTTACTTCAATGCTTCCACAATTTCTCCATATTGCACTTTCAAATTCAAAGCCTCTGTTTGCTGATCCTCTACTATCAACTGTCCAAACTATGTATCCTTGTTGGGCAAGGAAAAGAAAGAAATTGTTTGCACCAAAAAGCCAACTTTCTGTAATAAGTTGCGCGTGTGGTCCGCCATAAACGTAAACGATAACAGGGTATTTTTTATTTGGGTCAAAGTTCAATGGTTTTATCATACGAGCATATAAATCTGTACCGTCTTTTGCTTTGATTGTAAACACGTCTATTTCTGGTTTGTCTAAGTTTGCCCATGGGTTTTCTGACTTATAGATTTCTTTTACTTGCTTTCCTTTATTGTCATACAAAGCAACTCTTCTTGGTTCAGTAGAGCTTGTATATGTATCTAAGAAAAGTGTTCCGTTAGTGTTAAATGCGACACTGTGTGTTCCCTTTTCAGGAGAGCAACGACGTATTTTCTTTGATTTAAAGTTGTATGCGTATAAGTTTTGCTCCAATGGAGAATCTTTTGTTGCGTAGAAGTAAAATTCTGTTGCTTTTTTGTTAAATCCTTCTATTGAGTTAATCATCCAATTACCAGATGTAAGTTGAGAAATTAAAGTTCCGTCTGTATTATATAAGTAAGCGTGATTAAATCCGTCTGCTTCGCTTAAATAAATGAATTGTTGGCTGTTGTTAGGTAAAAAGAAAATTGGAGATTCCGGCTCAACGTATTTTTCATTGCTTTGAGAGAATAGTGTTTTTGCTGGATTTCCATTTTCTACATCATAGGCTATCAATTCTACATTGTTTTGTTTGCGATTTAATTTTTGGATATAAAGCATTGTTCCTTCTGGATTCCAAGTCAAATTAGTAAGATATGCTTCTCTTTCTTCAAGGGAATTATCTTTTCTTGTGTTTAATTCAACTGTTTTGTCGGTTTTTGAATCGTAAACCAATACTTTAACTTCGTGAGACTTCATTCCCGCCATAGGATAACGTATTGGCGTAGGAACGGCTTCGCGAACGGCTGTATTAACTAATGGATATTCTTCAACCATGCTTTCATCCATTCTATAGAATGCTAATTTGCTTGCATCGTTTGAAAGGAAAAATCCTTTTTCTATACCAAATTCATTTCTATGTACCGCAACGCCGTAAGTAATTCCGTTACCTCCGTCAGTGGTTAATTGTTTTGGTTCTTTACCTCTTGTAGAAAACCAAACGTTTCCGTTTATTGTGTATGCTGCACTTCCATTCTTTAAATCTAATTCAAGATTTTCTGCTCCTTCTTTAATGTTGCAGATAGGAGTCATTTGCTTTGTTTCTATATTATAGTGATAGATTGTTTTATTGTCTGCACTCAAAAATGCAAATTCGGTTTCTGAAATAAATTCTAAGCCAATGAAACGTTTTAGGCTTTCGTTTAAATCAGCTGATGTAAGAACTGTTTTTTCAGACTTGGCATCTCCTATGATTAACTCTTGACCTGTTTTTGTGTAAGCATACTTTCCTTTTTCGCCTACGAATTGTAGTCCATAAATTCCCGAAGGATAGTATTCTCTATCTTGAAGTTTTTTTATGTCTATTAGACCTTTTTGTGCGAATGCTCCAATGCTTGATAGCACTATAAAGAGAGCAAAAAATATTCCTAAGCTTTTTTTCATTTTTTCTTTGTTTTATTTTTTTATTCCTTTGATTTATTTTATTTTTTCTTTGACTTATTTTTCTAATATTTAGACCAGTTTCTAAACCTTAAAGAAAAGACACCGAAAAAGGCTTCTTTAAAGATTTTCATGTTCATTTTGCTTGTTCCAAGTACCCTATCCGTAAATATAATTGGCACTTCTTTTAGTTTAAATCCTAATTTAAATGCAGTATATTTCATTTCTATTTGGAAAGCATAGCCAACAAATTTTACTTTTTCAAAGTTTATGCGTTCTAAAAGCGCACGTTTATAACACGCAAAGCCAGCCGTAGTATCGCCAATCTTCATTCCCGTAATTAATTGCACGTATTTAGAAGCATAATATGACATCATCAATCTTCCCATTGGCCAATTCACAACCGAAATCTTACCATCTACATAACGAGAGCCTATTGCCATATCGGCGCCTTCAAGACATGCTTTGTACAAATTAAGCAAATCTTTTGGTGGATGCGAAAAATCGGCATCCATTTCATAGATATAGTCATATTTTCTTGCGATTGCCCATTTGAAGCCATGCAAATAGGCTGTTCCTAAGCCTAATTTACCTTTTCTTTCTTCGATAAATAATCTTTCTGGAAACTCTTGCATAAGCCTTTTAACGATATCGGCAGTTCCATCAGGAGAATTATCTTCCACAATCAAGATATGAAATACCTTTTCTAATGAAAATACATACCTTATAATGTTTTCAATATTTTCTTTCTCATTATAAGTAGGTATAATTACTACACTATCCGCACTATTCATTGTTTTATTTTTATTTTTCTAATAAAAATCCTATTTCTATACGGTCTTTTCCTTCCCATCCTATGAGTGGAGAAGTGTTAGCATAGGATACTACTATTAAATTATCTTTATTTACTCCGTTTTTAAGCAATATATCTGTTATTACTTGAACTTGCTTTTCTGAAATTTCTTGTGCTTTTTCTGCTTTATTGACAGAATGTACATGTACCGAAATTGTGGTTACATATTTAGTCTCTTTAAGGCTTTTTGCTAAGTATTCTAATTCTCTTTTACCTTTTGGGGTGATTTCTGTAAGCTTCTTTTCATTGAAAGGCGAGTCTAAAAGATAGAATTGCTTAGTTTCAAATAAATCTTCTATGTTTTGTAGTACGATTTGCGAGTTATCTTGTGAGAAAAAACCTATATGTGCATATTTTTGAGCACACAAGTAATAAGGTTTATTGGGTTTTAAGAATGAAACATAGCCATTTTCATTGCTTTTTAAGATATAAATTGTGTCAAGCGTACTTGAATCTATTACTATCACTTCTTCACTTAGGAATTTACCTTTTTGGTCTAATACATATGCGTTTTCAAATATTAAATCTTCATTTATCAAAAATGAACGTTTGTTTGTCTCATTCTCATTCGCCACAACAATTTTATAATTGTTTAAAGAAATTACATAATCGTTTTGATTGGTATTTATATTGTCGCCTAAAAGAATTGGAATGCTCCAATTATCTGTTGAAGTTGTGTCTTCTCTGTGAGAAATGTAAATATCCAAGCCTCCAAAGTTTAATCCTGCATCAGAACTAAAAAAGAGAGTTTTTCCGTCTTTTGAAAGCATTGGAGCCTTTTCGTTAAAACGTGTATTAACCGATGAAGGCAATAAAATAGTGTCTTGTTTTCCTACTTCATTTGTGTGGATTATGTATATATCTTCATTCTTTGCTACACTTTCTGGTAGATAACCATTTCTTGTGTGGGCAGAAAATATGTTATTTGAATGAGGCAAGATATCTCCTTCTTCAAATTCTTTGTCTATAACTGAGAATGGAATTTTGTTTGCTTGTAAATAATTATGTGTTATTTCGCTTTCAAATCTCTTGTCTTTCTTTTTAACATTTTTTTGTTGAGCAAGATATTTTTTTAGCAACATAAAGGTTAGCGAGTTATTCTTTTTGAAAAATAATCCTCTATGATTCTTTAAGTCATTGTTGTTTATTGTAGATTTTCTTATTAAGAAATTATAATCTTCGTTTAATACCTTTGCCGTTTGCACTGTTTTGGAAGTCTTATTCTCTGGAAAGGCTTCTTCAATTAGGCTTATATTTGCTTTTGTTGGGTCGGCAAGATAGTCTTTTATGAATTTATTTACCGCTAAACTGTCATATTCTATCTCCAATACGGTTTTTATTCCTTCAACTGATAGGTGTTTTAGTGATTTTTCTTTAAGATTGCTTAATATTTGTGAGGTTTTGGGATGTGAAGGGTTGTTTTTTATAAAGCTAATCATTGATGTAATTGTAGAATTTGCTATTACATCATTATATAATACGTCATTTAGTTTTTCCTTTGCTAACATTATATAAACACCGTTTGGAAATCTTTTGATATATTCTTCATATTTTTCAGCAGTGTTTTCTTCTAATGTCGTTTGAAACACTATTCTTTCTATTTCTTGGTTAGCCTGTTGTCTATATCTTTCATTCGTCGTTTCTTTTACGAATTTCTCTAATTTTTCTAAGTCTTCGCTTTCGAGAATTTGAAGAGAGACAATTTCATCTATTGCTTGTTTTGCAATAGATGCTTGAATTGCGTTAGGGTGTCTTTCTATGTATCTTTCGTATTCGTCTATCGTATTTATCATTTGCACTTTTTCAAATGATATTTGTTCTAACAGACGCTCTGCTTCTTTGGCATATTTTGTTTCTTCTTGGAAACAATGTATGAAATTCTCTAATGATTCTATTTCTTTCGTTTTATAAACTACGGAAAGCTCTTGTCGGCAAATCTCTTCTGTGGAAATTATTTCTTTTTCTTGTGTTTGATTTAATTTATTGGCATAATAGTATGCTAAACACGCATTTTTTTCTGGGTTATTTGCGTCTTGATAATACAAACTCAATAATTCAAGCCTTTCTATGTTAGTTGTATCCTGGTAAGATGTTTGTATTTTTTCGTAAACTTGTTGATACTCTCCTTTATTCAATAATTTTATTATAGAGTTTTTTTGAGAAAAAACAGCAGTTGGAGCAGTTATTATTATAATCAATAATAAAACTAATTTTTTACAGTTCATCATCAAATTCTTTTTTTATTTTACTTCAATAGGATAGTGTTCTATCCATTGATCTTCCACTTTTAAATCTACACTATAACGACCTTTTGTAATATTTTCATCAAAAATGATAATTTCTGATTCATATTCTTGCTCATCTACATGTATGTGTTCTTTATCCCATACTCTTATTTGTTGCAATTTATGAATGCCATCGCCATGTACTAATATTCTTTCGTTATCTTCCCAAATGTAAATCCCAGAATAGTCAGGATGTAAATCATCTATCCCTTTTGCTTTCACAAAATGTAGCCTGTATTTACTATTTGTAGTACCGCTTTCTATATATGTCTTTATCGTTGCCGATTCACATAGATTATAGAAAATATTTTCGTCTTTATTTTCTAATAGAACTAAGACATTCTTAGGCAAAACCGATACATTATTTAATTGAAGCTCTACATTATTTCCTTGTGCTATGAAAAGTCCGATGTCAAACGAAGCCGGATAATCCGGAAATGTGTTTACAGATAATTCTTCTTCGTCAATAATAAAGTAAACTTCTGCAAGTTCTTCGCTTGTTCCGAATATTTTATGTGCATCGTGCTTATCAAATCCGTATTTTGAATCATCCATCATTCCGATTAAAGCATACTGACTTTTTCCGTTTACAACAGCAGAAAGAGTTAAGTAATTATTATTGACAAATGTTTGTTCACCAGATTTAGGCACATATTGATGTTGGCGTTTGAATGTTATCTCGCTTTTATCCATAATTGTCTCAACAAAAAACGCTTCAAGAGAAGGTATTAACACGTTTTCGTTTGGATCAACTATGATTGGATTATATACTTTGTTTTCTTTATCCATTAGGAATATGGCATTTCCTTGAATTTTTCCGTCAATATCTTCAAATAATTTATTAGAACTTAACGGCGCTGTAAAGGGATTCCCTACTAAGTTTTTCTTATCTGAATTGTTTTCTATAAGTGTGAATACTGTATTACTATTACACAAAACTCCTTCATACTTTATGTCTAAGGGAGATTTAGTATAAACTGCATATCCTTTACCTGGCAATAGCAAAAAGTTAGGATCGGTTAAATATTCGCTCCAATAATCTCCGTGTTTGCTCTTTTCGCCAGTGTTATACTGCATCATCCAAGTGTCATTGTTGTTTCTTTCCATAGAAAACAAAGCTGCCATAGTTTTATTTATAGGACTAGTTAAGTAATTCCATTTATCGCCAAGTAAATTCTGGTGAACAGTGAAATAAGACATGTTTCCATATATTATATCGCCAGAAACGTAAAACATTTTGCCCGCTTCTATTTCTACATTAACACTATCTCCTAAAAATAGCATAGAACACATAGCATCATTGTCTACTATAACATTACAACCGTTGTTAATATAAACGAAGTCCTCCATTGTAGGTTCGCCACTTGGCTCCCAAATATTAGGATTGCTCCATTCGCCAGATTGAATTAAACGTTTGATTTTTGGAAATCCAAAATACAAATCGTTAATTGCTATATTGTCAGTATTATATATTGTTATTTCAAGTCTATCCGCAGTTAAAGGAGATTCTAATGGAACACAATAATCCAAATTGTTTACTTCGTCTTCCATTTCACATAAAAGCTCATTTTTTCTATACCATTTATATGCAACATGCACACCTGTATATTGCTTTTCGTTGTATTCGGTTAAAGATAATTCAGAGTTAGTTAATTTTAAGTTAAATTGGTAATCTCTATTTGAAAAGACTGGAAAACTAAATTCAAGTTCTCCATCTGTTAATGGGTAATGCAAGTTCTTGATCTTATTTTCTATAAAATCTGTTGGTGTAGTATTTGAACAAGATGCCGTTAATGGGATAACTAATGGCTTTTGTAGTTTATTAGTATTTAGAACTAATTCCGCATAATGTTCGCCTGCTTTTTTAGGAATATAAGATACTGAGAAAGATTGTGAAGATTCTTTTATATCTAACGATTTTGAAGAAATTTTGAAGCAATCTTTATCCTTACCTCTTAATTCAAATGTTACTTTATTTCTAATATATTTTCCTGAAAGCACCATTCGCATAGTTTCTGGATAGAGATATGGTACTGGAATATGATTAAAACATAACTCTTTCACAGAATATGTTTTGCCTTTATTAGAGATAGCAACAGATATCTCAGAAGCAATTCCATTATATGGGTCATTCTGAGATTCTATTAAAATATCCTTAATTTGTATTGCAGGGTTAGCACCACGACCTCTTGATTTAGATAATTTCCACGATAATTGAATATGTTTTTTGTTTTCACAATCTTGTGGTAACACTACATCGTGAAAATTTTTAGTAGAAGGGCGTTTCCCAGTGTAAAAAGTATATGTTTTTTTATTATCATCTACCACATCCTTCCAAACATCCTCCTCAGAAAGTCTATATTGTAAAGTAGCAGTCCAATAAGCCTTAGATGATTTTAACGTATATGCTTTCCACGATAAGGTGATATTTTCTTGGCTTACCGTAGATAGATTTAATATTATTCTACCCGATTGAAGTTTTTTGTTATCTACATCAAAATATATTGGCGATTCATTTTTTAAATGCTTGTTTTTATCAAAATTTGTCAAAATAAAAGAAGATTCTGCCAAAGAATGAATTTGTCCTTTCTTTGCTTCATCATTTTGAGAGTAAAGATTAAAATTTGCAAATATTAAAAATAAACCTAATATCGTTAGTTTCCTTAAATTCATACACCTATTCTATTACTGCTCTTATTTTATAGTCTTCCATTTTGTAAATAGTAGTTTTCTTATTTTGGTATCCAAAATTTTCATCCTTTCTTTCAAAATAGAAATTGCCGATTATATTATCTACCCTGCTTAGGTTTGGATTATGAATAAAGTCTTCTCCGTTTTTCATTAAGCTATTTACGAAAAACATTGCTATATCATAACCCAACGCAGCATAAATTCTGTCTGGCTCTGTTTTGAAATTTTCTCTATAATCTTTCACAAAATTCACAAAATTCAAATTTGTGTAATCGTTAAAATGACTTAACGTAAAGTGATATTTGAATTTTTCTAATAAAGTATAGTCTAAATGAGGAAATTCTATCCAAGAATAATCCGCAAACAAAACTATATCAATATCTTTTTTAAGACCAAGACTTGAAAGCAAACGTTTAGAATAATTTTCGTTATCTTTACTGCTACCTTTATCAACTAAATTTATCACAACGTTAGTTTTTCCATCTTTCAATTTAGAAGAAAGTTTCGATGCGTGTTTATCATAATCTAATACAGACCAAGTATTATTTCCTTTTACAAGCAATTGTTGATAGTAATCTAAGACAGATTTTATTTCAGCTTTACCATCATGCACTACAACAATATTTGCATCTTCATAATTCTTTCTTACATGTCTTATTATCGTTTCTACTTCTGCCGCTGGCGAAGGTTGAATTTTGAAAACATAGTTATTATCCAATATAGACAAGTCATTGCTCATTGGATTAACCACTGGGATTTTTTGTTGTTTAGCATAATTAGCTATCAGCGCAAAAGGTTGCTTAAATACTAAGGGAACGATTATATCCATGTCCTTCATTTCCTTTGAATCTAAAGCTTCTTGCACTTTTTGTAAATTATTATCTCCTATATCATAGACATAACAATCCACCTTATAGCCCGATTTTTCTAAATTATCAAGAGCAATTCTTATCCCTTCATAAAAATGAATATAATCAAAGCATTTATATCTTTGTCTTTTCTTTTCATCTATATTAAACTTAGTAAACGTAAGTTGATCTATATATTCATAATTCAAAGGCATAAGAATTGCCATATTTACCTTTCTTGCCTTGTCCAATTTCTTTTTATTATCAGACTTAGGGTATAAAGCATTTGGCTGAGCCTTTACAATATCCTCCTTTTTTTCTTCAAATACATGTTTATTCCTTACTGTGATTGGAATTTTTATAACTTGGTCGGCCTTTAATGTGCTTGCAGTCAAGCCAGGATTAACTTCTATAATATCGTTCTCTGTCAAAAAATAATTTCTTGATATTCTATACAAAGTTTCTCCCTTTTCAACCTTATGAAGTCCAAGCATATCATCATCATTTGCGTCATTCGACTGAGCAAATGTTAAATTGAAACTTACTAAAAGAAACAAACTACAAATTATTCGAAGAAAATTTTTCATATCAATATTGTTTTAAAAATTAAATCTTTATTCCCATTCAATAGTTGCAGGTGGTTTAGAACTAATATCGTAACATACTCTATTAACGCCCCTAACCTTATTTATAATTTCGTTAGATACTTTTGCCAAGAACTCATATGGTAAATAACACCAATCAGCTGTCATTCCATCTACCGATTCTACTGCTCTCAATGCCACAACCCTTTCATAAGTTCTTTCATCGCCCATAACGCCTACCGATTGTATTGGAAGCAATACTGCACCTGCTTGCCATACCTTATTATATAATCCGTCTTTTTTCAAATTATCAATAAATATAGCATCAACTTCTTGAAGGATTGCTACTTTTTCAGCAGTTATATCACCTAAAATTCTTATTGCCAAGCCAGGTCCTGGGAACGGATGACGATTTAATAATTCGTCCTT
Organism: Candidatus Onthomorpha sp.; assembly: GCA_045644685.1. Taxonomy (GTDB): domain Bacteria; phylum Bacteroidota; class Bacteroidia; order Bacteroidales; family P3; genus Onthomorpha. The sequence goes on along the minus strand of JAZRHI010000015.1, from coordinate 105,582 downwards.
TAAGCCTAACGCTCTACCAACACGTCTAACCTCATCTTTAAATAAAGAACGCAAAGGCTCAACTATCTTTAATTTCATATAATCTGGCAAACCGCCTACATTATGGTGAGATTTAATAGTAACACTTGGTCCTTTAACGCTACAACTTTCAATCACATCAGGATAAATTGTACCTTGCGCCAACCATTTTACGTCTTTAATTTTTGCAGCCTCAGCGTCAAAAACATCAATGAACGTTTTACCAATTGCTTTACGCTTCTTTTCAGGATCGGTTAAGCCTTCCAATGCAGAATAGAACTCTTTTTTCGCATCTACACCTATGACATTCAATCCCATTCCTTGATAAGAAGCCAACACATCTTCAAATTCATTCTTTCTCAACAAGCCATTATCCACGAAAATACAATTTAAGTTTTTTCCTATGGCCTTATGCAACAACAATGCTGCAACTGACGAATCCACACCGCCACTCAAACCTAAAACAACTTTATCATCCTGTAACTTTTCCTTTAAATCCCTTATCGTAGTATCAATAAAAGAATCCTCAGTCCAAGATTGCTCACAACCACACACGTCCACAACGAAATTTTTCAATATAGTCAATCCCTCTGTTGAGTGATAAACTTCTGGATGGAATTGAATAGCATAAGTTTCTTCGCCTTCAATTTTATATCCTGCGTTTTTAACACTTTCAGTCGAACAAATAACCTTATAATTTTCAGGAAGGCTTTCTATTGTGTCGCCATGACTCATCCAAACCTGAGTATTATCGCTAACACCCTTAAACAACTTAGATTCTTTATCTATATAATTAAGATGAGCACGTCCATACTCTCTTATTTTACTTGCAACAACATTTCCACCGAATGCTTGCGCCATATATTGCGCGCCATAACAAACACCCAATACAGGCATTTTACCCTTAAACCATAAATCAGGATTTGGAGCGTTTTCATCTCTAACGCTACATGGGCTTCCGCTAAGAATTACTCCCTTTACATCATCACCAAACTTAGGAGGATTATTAAAAGGGTGGATTTCGCAATAAATATTCAGTTCTCTAACTTTGCGAGCTATCAATTGTGTATATTGAGAGCCGTGATCTAATATTATTATAGTTTGCATTATTAAAATTTGTTTTTATTATAAAATATTCCCATTGTACTAATCAATTTTCAAAATTACAAAAAAAAATTTAATCCTAAGAAAAAAAATCACAAACCTTAAATAAAAAAACTTAATTCTTAGAAAATATGCTTTTTTTCTAAGGAAAAATACTACCTTTGCAAAAACTAATAAATTTAACGTATATGATTTGGATTACATGCTTTGTAGCAGCATTCATTTTAGTGTATTTATTGATGCCAGTCTTTATAAGACTAATGGAAAAGTATAAAATATTAGACAGTTCAGGAGGAAGAAAAATACACAAAGGCTATACCGCACACATGGGTGGCGTAGTAATTTTCGTAGCCTTTGTAATAGCCTTATTTGCTTCTGCATTACAACTCATAAGCGAAATAGATATGTTTCAATTATTTGCATTCATAATATTATTATCGATAGTTGTATTGCTGGGCGTTAGAGATGACATGAATTCTCTTTCACCTTGGACAAAATTAGGCTGTGAAATCGCTATCGGACTTCTATTTTGTTGTATGGATATAAGACTTTATAGTTTTTATGGACTATTTGGAGTTTACGAATTACCTATTTGGATTTCATACATATTAACTATTGCATTCATAATAGTAGTTTGTAATGCTTATAACTTAATTGACGGAATCGATGGACAAGCAGGAACACAAGGATTGGCAGTTTTCATTTTCCTTGCTTTATCTATGGCTAATATGGGCTTAAATGAAGACATCGCAAACCATGATACATTTTTTGCAAACTCAACATTCTGGCTCATAGTCTTTATTGCGATAATTGGAAGCATAATAGGATTTTTAATATTTAATTGGCAACCAGCACGAATCTTTATGGGAGATACAGGAAGCTTGTTTATCGGAACACTAATTGCGCTTTCAATAATCATGACCATGAATTACAATGGTGCAACGCCGTTTTCAATAGGAGAATATGAAGTAAAAACTAAGATTTTACTATTCCCTATGTTTTTCTTCCTACCAATGGCAGACACATTGCGTGTATTCCTTGCAAGAATGAAAAGAGGAAAATCACCATTTTCCGCAGACAAAACACATATTCACCATTTCCTACTTCGCACAGGTTACTCTCATCAACGCACAACGCTTACCACATTTACAACTCAAATAATCGTTGCAATAATATCGACATTTATAGCCTTTTTAATAAGCGATTTATTCTACATCCTTTACATTATTGTAGCATGGTTCGCTTATGTATCCATACTTAGGTTTACTGTTCAAAGAAAAATCGTAAACATAAAAAACAATTAAAGACATGGAAAATCAAGAGTTAGTAATAAAATACAGCGGTGTAAATATAATCTTAGAAAAAACTATATTAAACAACGTAAACCTTGAAATAGCAAAAGGAGAGTTTGTTTACCTAATTGGGAAAACAGGCTCAGGAAAAAGTTCCTTACTACGCTCAATCTATGCCGACATTTCAATAAAAGAAGGCTCAGCTTACGTTTGCGGATTTACCCTTAACGGATTAAAAAAGTCCAAAGTACCTATGTTAAGACGCAAATTAGGAATTGTTTTTCAAGACTTCCAATTACTAAAAGACCGTTCAGTTTACGACAACTTAGCCTTTGTATTAAAAGCCACAGGTTGGAAAGACAAAAAAGCGATAAGAGAAAGAATTCTTCAAGCCTTAGACGATGTAGGCTTGCTAATGAAAGCAAATGAGCAAGCATGCGATTTAAGCGAAGGCGAAATGCAAAGAGTTTCCATAGCAAGAGCAATAGTAAATCAGCCAGAACTAATTTTAGCTGACGAACCTACAGGAAATCTTGACCCAATTACAAGTGAGGAAATCGTGCAATTGTTAATGGAAATAAACAAAAAACATGGCACAACCGTGCTTATGGCTACCCATGATTACATTGTGTTAGAGAAATACCGTGCAAGAATTCTTGCTTGCGAAGACGGAAAGATTATTTCTTAACTAAACAACAAGCATGCACAATAAGAAAACTATATGTGTAAGCGTCAGTAACGATTTAGTTTGTGATAACAGAGTAAACAAAACATGTAATAGTTTATTTGACTATGGCATGTCTGTAAAGTTAATAGGCAGAAGATTTAAGCACGCTCCTGCCATAAACAAAACTAATTATAAGTGTAATAGATTACGCATTTACTTTCGTAAGAATGCAATTTATTATGCCGAACTAAACATTAAATTATTCTTTCGCTTGCTTTTCACCAAGCAAGACATGCTTTGGGCTAACGATTTAGACACCTTATTACCCAATTACTTAGTTTCAAAAATCAAATGCAAACCTTTAATTTTCGATTCTCACGAACACTTCACACAAGTTCCTGAATTGAAAGACAATCCCTTTGCTCGTAAAGTATGGAAAGCAGTAGAAAAACATTGTATCAAAGGATGCGATGCCGTTTTCACTGTTTGCAATCCAATTAAAGACTATTTCAAAAAAGAGTATAATGTAGAAAGCTATGTAATGCGAAACATACCTTCTCAAATACACGTTTCGGAAAACAAAGTAGCTGCTACCGAAAAAGAAAACATAGTAGTTTGGCAAGGAGCTGTAAACATAGAGAGAGGATTGGAAGAATTGTGCGAGGCGATGAAATACATAGACGCCAAACTCTTGATAATGGGAAATGGAGATATTAAATCTTATTTGGAAAACAAGGTTAAAGAATGGGAAATTAAAGACAAGGTTATGTTTCTTGGCAGATTGGAGTTTGAAAACATGATGAGCAATACGCGAAAAGCCAAATTAGCAATCTCGATAGACAAACCAACAAACGGAAACTATGCAATAAGTCTGCCAAACAAAATATTTGAATACATAGCCTCAGCAACACCCGTTTTAGTCTCGCCTTTACAAGAAATAAAACATATTGTAGATAATTATCACACAGGAATATACATACAATCCTACGAGCCCAAGAAATTAGCTAAACAAATCGAAGAACTATTGTTAGACTCAGAAAAATTAGACCTAATAGCAGAAAATTGCAGAAAGGCTACTAAGGAATTTTCTTGGGAAAAGGAAGAAGCAAAGCTGTTTGAAGTATTAACAAACCTAAAAAAGAAAAAATAAATGCTTTCTATACTCATTCCTATCTATCAAGAAAATTGCGTAAATTTAGTAAACGACTTAGTAAAGCAAGCAAAGGAATTAAGTTGTGATTATGAAATTTTAGTCTTTGACGATTGTTCTCCAATAAAATGCGAAGACAACAAAGCTATTGCACAATTTGACAAGGTGGATTATAGAGAGCTGAAAGAAAACCTTGGTCGCTCACGAATAAGAAACCTTTTGGCTGACGAGGCTAAGGGAGATATTTTAATATTTCTTGACGGCGACAGCAAGATTGTAAGAGATGATTTCTTGAAACGTTATTTAAACGAAATAGAAACTAAGGATTTGGTAAGAGGAGGTACGGTTTATTGCGAAAAATCTAAATGTCCAAAAGGCTATGAACTACATTGGAAGTATGGAACATTGATTGAAGCAAACAAAGGTTTGAAAAACAAAGATATGTTTACAACTAATAACTTTTGTATTCGTAAATCGGTTTTTTCTTCCATACGTTTTCGTGAAGACATCAAAGGTTACGGACACGAAGACACCTTATTTAAGTGTGATTTTGAAGAAATTGGATTTTCTTTCTTAAATATAGACAATCCTGTTGAACACTTAGGTTTAAAGAAGTTTGAGGATTTTATTTCTTCTAATGAAAACGCTGTAATAAACCTAAGAAATATTTTTCTAAACCTAAGAAATAAAAAATTAAACCTAAGAAATAAAAAAATAATCCTAAGGATTAAAATTGTAAGTGTTTACAACCGTCTTGAAAGGCTACATTTAGTGGGATTATATGCCCTATTCTTTAAAATGACAAGAAGACTTATGTTAAGCCTTCTTGCCAAAAAAAATCCAAGTCTTTTTATTTTTAATTTATATAAGTTAGGCGTTTTTTGCAATGCTTAAATTCCTAATCTCTGTCTAACAACCTCGAAAAGCAATACGGAAGCGGCTGCCGAAACATTAAGACTTTCTATTTCGCCATTCATAGGTATTTTTATCAATTCGTCAGACATTTTTATCATTGTTTGACTTACTCCGCTTTCTTCGCTACCCATTACTATCATTAGCGGTTCTTCTGCATTAACTTGTGTGTATAAACTGTTAGCCTTTTCACTTGCAGAATAGATTTTAATATCGTGTGCCTTGATTGTATTGATAAATGTTTTAAGGTTGCTAATTCTGCAAACAGGTAGCCTTAATAAAGCACCAGCTGACGTTTTTATTGCGTCTTGATTTATAGGCGCTGAGCCTTGTTGCGGAATTATCAAACCATCTACGCCTGCGCATTCGGCACTTCTTGCTATTGCTCCAAGATTTCTAACATCTGTTACATTATCAAGGTAGATTAAGAAAGGCTTTGTGCTTTTTCTTTCCGCATGTTCAAGCATATCTTCAAGTTCCCAATAAACTATTTGAGAAAGTTGTGCTACCACTCCTTGATGATTTTGTTTTCTTGAAAGATAGTCAAGCTTTTCAAGAGGAACATATTGTTGTTGAATATTCTTTCCGCTTTGTTTTATCAAGGCTTTTAATTCTGTGAAAAGTTTTCCTTGCAAATTGCTTTGTAAATATATCTTGTCTATTTGTTTTCCCGCTTTTATTGCTTCCATTACGGGACGTAAGCCGTAGATTATTTGATTTTTTTCCATATTGTTTTAAATTATTTTACCATCTTGCATAATCAGCCTTCTATCTGACATTCCTGCAAGTTCTTGGTTATGGGTTACTATTAAAAATGTTTGCTTGTATGTTTCTCTTAATTGAAAAAATAATTCGTGTAATTGTTTTGCGTTATTTGTGTCTAAGTTTCCAGACGGCTCATCGGCTAAAACGATTGACGGACGATTGATTAAAGCTCTTGCAATCGCAACTCTCTGCTGTTCTCCGCCAGATAATTCCGATGGTTTATGCTCCGCCCTATCGTAAATCTTTAATATATCCAACAATTCCTTTGCTTTTTCAATCGCAACTGACTTCTTTTCTTTTGCAATCAAAGCAGGCATTATTATATTCTCTAAGGCAGTAAATTCATTCAAAAGATAGTGAAATTGATATACGAATCCTATTTCTTTATTGCGAAATTCGGATAGTTGCTTTTCGGTAAAATTACTGATATTTCTGCCGTTGATTTCAACAATTCCGCTATCTGCTCTATCTAATGTGCCAATTATGTTTAGTAATGTGGTTTTCCCTGCACCAGAAGCGCCTAATAGACTAACGATTTCTTGGGGTGCAATATTAAGTTCCACATCTTTCAAAACATGTAGGCTTCCATAATATTTATTTAACTGACTTGTTTTTATCATATTACTTATCTATGTTTCTATTATTAAATATCACAAATCCAAATCCCAAAGATACACTCCAAGGGCTTTGCTTGCCATCTCTCTGATGGTAAGCAAATGTAAGATTAAACGGTCCTATTGGTGTTCTTGCCACAAAAGAAGTATTTGCTATAAAGTATAATTTTTGGAATGGTGCGCCATAAAAAGGGTTTTCATTACCTCGTGTTTCTATCTGCATAAATGGTAAGAATAAATAGGTGCCAACGCGTGCCGAAAGGTTTATTCCAAAGGCATTGTCTATGAAAAAGATATTTTCTACACCTATTGCTGCATATTGATTGGCTCTATATTCTGGCATATAGTTAGTAAAGGTTTCTATTGTCGGAGTATAGCTCCCTGCATTTAAAAGACTTGATTTGTATGTTAAGAATAAATTTTGAAAAGAGTAAAAAACATCTCCTCGTAATCCTAATGTATAATAGTTATTTATTGGAATGTGCATTCGAGTTCTTGCACTCATTTGCACCCAATGGTGTTTTTGAAAATCATCCTTATGCTCTGATGTATTACCTGAATAAAATCGTTCTTTACCATTAACATATTGTATGCTTATCTTTTGATAATATCCTTTGGTTGGGTATTGCCATGCGTCTAAGCTATTGTATTCGTGATTAAGTGAAAAGGCAAAATTTTGAAATTTCGTTTTGTCGTTCGTATCTAATGAGGTTATGTATTCTTTGTTAAAGTATTTGTCTTCTACTTTGCCAAATCCAAATTTCATATACAAGGCATCTTTTATTTCTATCGGCATTCCTATGGATACTTGTACGTTTTTTTCTAATTGTTCTATGTAATTGATTGGGGAATAGGACATAAGTCCTTTTTTTAGTCTATAATATTTCCAATTATTATAGTTCCCTTCTGCTTCTATATAGAATGGATTTTTTGTTGATATGTCTATTTTTCCTTTAAACGCCAAAGAATTGTAATATCTTCCTAAATAGGTATTCAAATGTAAAGAATAGGCATGGCGATTTAAAAAATTATAATTCAATCCCAAATAAGCAAAACTCGTAGGCGAAGTAGAAATATGTCCTCCTAAGTCTACATTTATATGACGCTTTGTTTTCACATTCAGATTTAATACATAGGCGTTGAAAAAGTTATTAAAATATAAGCTGGGTTGTATATCTTTTATATTTCTATCGGCATATAATGCGATATAGTTCTTTTTTAGGTTTCGCGTGTTTAGATTCGTTTGATCAAGTCCTTGTAATATGGAATTAGATACATAAGTCTTTTTGCTACCTTCTACTCCTTGTACACTGATTGCCTTAACATTTAAATTAGGTTTCTTATCGTTAAAGGCTTTTCTTTTGTTTGCTAAACTAATGCTATCAATGGAATCTACTAAAAACGTTCTTATTTCTTTTATCTTTGCTTCTCCTGCTTCGTAACCAAGTCTTTCGCATTCTTTCATCTTGTCAAATTCCATTATACTTATGCCTGTAAGGTTTGGTTCTATCAAAACTGCACTTTGACATTCGATTTTATAATCGGAATCCTGTGTAAGCATGTTTTCTAAGTAAGAACGCATATCTCCTTCTTTTGGGGGAGCAAAATTTCCTGCTACTTTCACTCCTATTATTATGTCGGGATTGTAGTTTTCTAACATTTCCTTTGCGGGAAAGTTGTTGTACATTCCTCCATCGAACATAATTTTTCCATCTATCTTGATTGGCTCAAACATAAATGGGAAACTCATAGATGCTCTTATAGCTAATCCTAAATCTCCTTCGCGACGAATACTCGCTTTTGAAGATTCAATGTCTGCTGTTATACAAAAAAATGGTATCATCAAGCTATCAAAATCTCCTTCTGCAACCTTTGTTGCACCAGAAAAGATTTCCATAAAAGCATAGTCCATTTGCACAGGATCTACTACGCTTGTAGGTATTTGTAGCTTGAAATTGTCTTCCACATCCAATGAGAACCCTAATATTTTTGCGGAAGGCTTTTTTATTTTGTAATAATAAGTGTATTCATCTTCAATTTTACCGCTCACCCAGTACTGAAACTCATCCGAATAGAATAATTCAGAAATCTGATCTAAGCTATAACCGGAAGCATATAAGCCTCCAATAATTGCACCCATAGAAGTGCCACAAATATAATCGATAGGTATTTTCGCTTCTTCTAAAGCTCGCAACACGCCAAGGTGAGCTAATCCTCTCGCTCCGCCACCACCAAGAACAACTCCCACTGTTTGACGTCTTTCCTCTTGCCCTGAAACAATATTACAGAGCAAGAGAAAAAGCATCATTAAAATATACAGTCTTTTACGCATCAATCATTTATTTGATTTTAGCCATAGCCTGTTTTAAATCGTTTATAATATCTTCAACGTTTTCTATACCAACAGAAAATCTTACTAAACCGTCTGTAATGCCAGCAGATTCTCTTGATTCCTTAGGTACTTTTGAGTGTGTCATTGAGGCAGGGTGTTGAATCAATGTTTCAACGCCTCCAAGGCTTACTGCCAAAATCGCCATCTTTACATTATCCATCAAAGTACGTCCTGCTTCTAATCCTCCCTTTAAAGAAAAACTTATCATCGTGCCAGGACCTTTCATTTGCTTTTGTGCTAATTCGTATTGTGGGTGATTTGCTAAGCCAGGGTACTTAACCCATTCTACTTGTTCGCATGTAGAAAGGAATTCTGCTACTTTTATTGCGTTTTCTTGCGCTCTGTCTATTCGAATGCCTAATGTCTTTAATCCTCTTATTACAAGATATGCTTGGTGTGGGTCCATATTGCCACCAAAGTTTACCATTGCATTACGCAATTTTGCATAGACTTCTGGTTCTTTTGCTGCAACAACTCCTCCTACTATGTCGGCATGTCCGTTTATGAATTTAGTAATTGAGTGTAAAACAACATCTGCTCCTAAGTCGATTGGGTTTGATAGATATGGTGAACAGAATGTGTTATCCACAACAAGTAATGCTCCTACCTTGTGTGCAATTTCTGCACAAGCTGATATGTCGCTTATTTCCATTGTAGGGTTAGCTGGTGTTTCTATATAAAGCATTTTTGTGTTAGGACGCATTGCTGCTTTCACTTCTTCAATGTTTGCTGTGTTTACATACGTTGATTCTACTCCAAAACGAGACATATGTTGTTCCATTAAAACTCGCGATGCTCCGTAAACTGCTGATGAAGATACTACATGGTCGCCCGCATTCAATAATCCTAAATATACAGTGCTTACTGCTGCCATTCCAGATGCTACTGCAACAGAATCACAAGCGTGTTCTAACAATGCAATTTGTCTTTCCAATGCCTTAACCGTAGGATTACCAATACGAGTGTACATATAGCCCGGTTTTACTCCCGCAAAACAATCAGCACCGTCTTGTGCAGATTCAAAAGCGAAAGTAGATGTTTGATAAATTGGCACAGTGGCCGAACCATAGTGGTCATGATGACCGCTATAATGAATTAATTGGGAATTAAACCCATAATCTTTTGGATTTTCCATCGTATTTATTTTTTAATTATTTACTTCTGCAAAGATACGATAATAAAACGAAAAAGAGAATGCGTTGTTTTGAAAACACATCCTCTTTTTTATTTCGTTTATGGAATGGTTGGTTATTTCATAACAATATTTACTGTTTCGGGGTGTTTATGACCGCGTGCGTTAGCCCAACCTTTCGCTATCATTTCAAAGGAAATTATTAGATTGTCTATTGTTTATATATGCACATACTTTTTTGAAGTTTTTTTTCCTAAGGAATATTTTTTTCTTCCTTAGGTTTAATTTTTTATTTCTTAGGATTATTTTACGGAAACAAAGAGTAAAAAAAATAAAAGCCCAAAAGACAAAATTCTTTTGGGCTTTTGATTTCTGAAAAGAATGTTTTATTTTTCTTCTTCTTATTTTCTTGCTTCTAAAAGAAGTTCTAACATTTTGCTTGCGCTTTCAGAGATAATAGAACCTGGTCCGAAGATTGCAGCAGCTCCTGCTTTGTATAAGAAGTCATAATCTTGTGGAGGGATTACACCACCTACTACAACCATTATATCTTCTCTGCCAAGTTTCTTTAACTCTTCTATGATTTGTGGCACTAATGTTTTGTGTCCTGCTGCTAATGAAGATACTCCAACTATGTGTACGTCATTTTCTACGGCTTGTTTTGCACTTTCTGCAGGAGTTTGGAACAATGGTCCCATATCTACGTCGAAGCCTAAGTCAGCATATCCTGTTGCTACTACTTTTGCACCTCTGTCGTGGCCATCTTGTCCCATTTTTGCTATCATAATACGAGGTTGTCTACCTTCTAATTTTGCAAATTCTTCACAAAGCTCTTGTGCTTTTTTGAAGCTTGCGTTGTCTTTTGCGTCTGCGCTATACACTCCTGATATAAGATTTATTTTTGCTTTATAACGTCCAAAATGTTTTTCTAATGCGTAAGAGATTTCTCCTAATGATGCACGTTTTCTTGCTGCATCTACTGAGTATTCTAACAAATTACCTTTTCCTGTAGCAGCTACATTTGATAAAGCTTCTAATGCTGATTGTACATCTGCTTCATTTCTGTTTGCTCTTAACTCTGCTAAACGTTTAATTTGTTGTTCTCTTACTGCTGTGTTATCAATTTCTAATGTATCAATTTGATCTTCTTTTGCAAGACGATATTTGTTTACTCCAAGTATAGTATCTTTTTGTGAGTCTATTCTTGCTTGTTTTCTTGCAGAAGCTTCTTCAATTCTCATCTTAGGAATACCGCTTTCAATTGCAGCTGCCATACCACCAAGCTTTTCAACTTCTTGAATATGTCCCCAAGCTTTGTGTGCTATTTCGTGAGTTAAACTTTCTACATAGTAGCTTCCTGCCCATGGGTCAACGCTTCTACAAATATTTGTTTCTTCTTGCAAGTAGATTTGTGTGTTACGTGCAATACGAGCTGAGAAGTCTGTTGGAAGTGCAATCGCTTCGTCAAGTGCGTTAGTGTGAAGTGATTGTGTGTGTCCAAGTGCTGCTCCTAAGGCTTCGATACATGTTCTTCCTACGTTGTTGAATGGATCTTGTTCTGTTAATGACCAACCTGATGTTTGGCTGTGTGTACGTAAAGCAAGTGATTTTGGATTTTGTGGGTTGAATTGTTTTACTAATTTAGCCCATAACATTCTTGCTGCACGCATTTTCGCAATTTCCATAAAGTGATTCATTCCGATTGCCCAGAAGAATGATAGTCTTGGTGCGAATTGGTCAACGCTCATACCTGCATTGATACCTGCTCTTAGGTATTCCAATCCGTCTGCAAGAGTATATGCCATTTCTATATCGCATGTTGCACCTGCTTCTTGCATGTGGTAACCTGAAATAGAAATAGAGTTGAATTTTGGCATATTCTTTGAAGTGAATTCAAAGATGTCTGCTATGATTTTCATAGATGGTTTTGGTGGATAAATGTATGTGTTACGCACCATAAACTCTTTTAAAATATCGTTTTGGATTGTACCTGATAATTTATCCATTGAAACTCCTTGTTCTTCGGCTGCAATAATGTAGAACGAAAGAATAGGCAATACTGCTCCGTTCATAGTCATTGAAACAGACATTTTATCCAATGGAATTTGATCAAATAGAATTTTCATGTCTTCTATTGAACAAATACTAACACCTGCTTTCCCTACGTCTCCAACTACTCTTTCGTGATCCGCGTCATATCCACGGTGTGTAGCAAGGTCAAACGCACAAGACAAACCTTTTTGTCCTGCTGCTATGTTACGACGATAGAATGCGTTAGATTCTTCTGCTGTTGAGAAGCCTGCATATTGACGAACTGTCCAAGGTCTCATCACATACATAGTTGAATATGGCCCACGTAAGTTTGGCGCTATACCTGCTGCGTAATTTAGGTGTTCCATACCTTCTAAGTCTGCTTTTCCATAGACAGGCTTTACTCCAATTTGTTCTGTTGTAATCCAATTCTTTGCATTACCAACTTCTTTTTCCCATGCTCCAAAATCAGTTGCTGGTGCAAATGATTTGAAATCGATGTTTGTAAAATTTGGTCTCATCTATACTTATTTTTTATTTTTACTTCAAACACTATTTAGCGTGCAAAGTTACTTGTTTATTTTGAACTTACCAATAAAATTGACGCTTTTTCTAAGAATTGTTTGTTTTTTCACAAGCATTTATATATTTTTGCCAGCCATTATTGATAATTCATTAGCATTTTTATGAATCAAAAGTTTACCGTTAAGATTCTTATAGAAGACTTTAAAATTGGGGGTAGCATTGCCCACAAATTAGATTGTAACTCTTCTTGGACTTGTTCTTGGAGCAAGGATGTAATAAAGGAATTAAAGACTCCTAAGAATTCTTCTTCTATTGATAGTCTAATCCTTTATTATAATTTTAGCAATACCATATCTTCTTCTGAGTTAATTGAATTATTGAGAAAAAATTACAAAGACTCAAAGATTTTATGTATAGTTCCAGAAGATTTTATCTTACGTTCAAAGGATATTTTATTAGAGCCTAATGTAGTAGATATAATAAGGACATCTCCTATCCTATTAGATATGGTGTGGAATCATTTAGTTAATATATACAATGAAAGCAAACTAAAAAAGAAGCTTGCCTCTATTGAAGACAAAACTTCCTTTATTGCTAATTCTCATGTTATGCAGGAAGTAAATCGTTTAATTGAAAAAGCAGCATCGTCAGATATAAATGTATGTATTTACGGAGAAACAGGAACAGGTAAAGATGTTATAGCAAAACAAATACATAAACTTTCAAATAGGGCAACCTACCCTTTTGTTGCCGTAAATGTTGCCGCAATCCCTAATGATTTAGCAGAAAGTCTATTCTTTGGACACGAGAAGGGCGCATTTACAGGAGCGACATCAAAACGTATAGGTTTTTTTGAAGAAGCCAATAACGGAACTCTTTTCTTGGATGAAATAGGTGATATGGATTTAAAAATGCAAGTTAAGTTACTCAGAGCAGTGCAAGAAGGGCGTATCACAAGGCTTGGAGGTAATGGAGAGATTGCCGTAAATGTCAGAATAATTATCGCAACCCATATAGACATGAATAGTTTGATTGAAAAAAATCTATTCAGAGAAGATTTATATTACCGTTTAATGGGATTGACTATTAACGTTCCAAAACTTAGCCAAAGAGGCGAAGACATTTTATCATTAGCTAATATGTTTATCACAGACTTTTGTGCAAAGAATAAAATGGCAATCTGTCATCTTTCCGAGTTTGCAGAAGACGCTTTAATGAACTATCACTTCCCTGGTAACATTAGAGAATTAAAATCTATAATGGAACTAGCTGTTGTGTTATGCAACAATAATATAATAAACAAAGAAGACCTTTCATTAAAGGTTAGCATTGATAAAAAACGCGATTTATTAGACGTAGAACGCACCTTAGAAGCTTATGAAGCGATTATCATAAAGCACTTTTTAAATAAATATAACAATAAAGTAAGATTAGTTGCAGACAAACTAAGAATCAGCAAAACGAAGATTTATTCCATGATTCAAGACGAAAGATTGTAAAATATTATGAGAGAAGTTATTTGTCCAAGATGCGGAAAACACTTTGTATGTTCGCATGATGAAAATTGTTTTTGCACAAAATATCATTTAAGTATAGAAAGTAAAAAAGACATCCAATCAAAATGGACTGAATGTCTTTGTGAAGATTGTCTATCTCTATATGCTCAACCTATTGAGCTAAAATCTGAATCTCGTTCTTAGAAAGTTCTACCAATCCGCTGTTAATTTCAAAAGTTTTTTGCTCGCCAGACTCTTCCTCTATCTTGATTTCGCCTTTGCTTAAAGCCGAAATCAAAGGAGCATGATTGTTTAACACTTGGAATTTCCCATCAATTCCCTGCATCTTTACCGATTTCACTTCCCCTTCGTAAAGAGTTTCTTCTGGACTTACTATACTTAATTTCATATTATTGCTTTTTATTTAGCGGCAGCCATCAATTTCTTACCTTTTTCTATCGCTTCTTCAATTGTTCCTACCATCATGAACGCTGCTTCTGGATATTCATCCACTTCTCCGTCCATAATCATATTGAAACCTTTGATTGTATCTTCTATTGAAACGAATGCTCCTGGTATTCCTGTAAATTGTTCTGCTACATGGAACGGTTGCGACAAGAATCTTTGAACACGTCTTGCTCTTGCTACGGTTAATCTGTCTTCTTCCGACAATTCTTCCATTCCTAATATGGCTATGATATCTTGAAGTTCAGAATATCTTTGTAGAATCATCTTTACTCTTTGTGCAGTTTGATAATGTAAATCTCCTACTATCTCTGGTGTCAAGATACGAGAACTTGATTCCAACGGATCTACGGCTGGATAAATTCCTAACTCACTTATCTTTCTGCTTAACACAGTTTGAGCATCCAAGTGTGCGAATGTAGTTGCAGGAGCAGGGTCTGTTAAGTCGTCCGCTGGCACATACACCGCTTGAACTGAGGTAATAGAACCTCTATTAGTAGAAGTGATACGTTCTTGCATAACTCCCATTTCCGAAGCTAAGGTTGGTTGATATCCCACAGCAGAAGGCATACGTCCTAACAAGGCCGACACTTCACTACCTGCTTGTGTGAAACGGAAGATATTGTCTATGAATAATAGAATGTCTTTTCCTCCTGTTGTTTCATCGCCATCACGATAGTATTCTGCAACTGTCAATCCTGAAAGCGCAACTCTCGCTCTTGCTCCTGGTGGTTCGTTCATCTGACCAAAGACAAGTGTACATTTACTATTCTTTAATGCTTCTTTATCTACTTTTGACAAATCCCATCCACCTTTTAACATATCTTCTTTAAACTCTTTGCCGTAGGAAATAACGCCACTCTCAATCATTTCTCTAAGTAAGTCATTTCCTTCACGAGTTCTCTCTCCTACTCCTGCGAAAACAGATTGTCCAGAGTACTTTTTAGCAATGTTGTTTATCATTTCTTGAATGAAAACTGTCTTTCCAACTCCTGCTCCTCCGAACAAACCAATTTTTCCTCCCTTTGCGTAAGGTTCAATCAAGTCAATAACTTTAATACCTGTGTATAAAACTTCTGTAGATGTTGAAAGGTTTTCGAATTTTGGCGGAGTACGGTGTATAGGGTATGATTTTTCTTTTTTAACTGGCTCAATTCCGTCAATAGTTTGTCCAATTACGTTAAAAAGTCTTCCATTTATATCTTCACCTACGGGCATAGAAATAGGTTCTCCAAGATTTTCTACAACTAATCCACGTTGTAAACCATCTGTTGAGTCCATTGCTATGGTTCTAACTGTGTTTTCTCCTATGTCTTGTTGGCATTCCAAGATTAGTTCTCCACCATCTTGTTTTATAACGCGTAAAGCGTCATAAATATTAGGAAGTGCTTCGCCTGCTGGAAAGTTTACGTCTATCACAGCACCGATTATCTGAGATATTTTACCTCTACTTACTACGCTACTCATAGTTTTGTTTATTATTCGTTAAATTCAGTTTGCGAATATACACTTTTTAATTGAATAAAATCGTGTTTTCTTAGATTTTTTTATAAACATATTTTTTTACAACACAAATAATCAACCTTTTAACCTTAAAATAATTCTTTCAAATACGGGATAAATACATCAAAATATTAGTTTTAACTTTATCTTTGCAAAAAAATAAAAATTGATATAATGAAAACCAATACTAAATCAAAGAGATTATTATCGCTTTTATGCTTTGCGTTATTTTCTTTCGCATTTCTATCGCTTGAAGCACAATGTCCATTTGGCGAAAAGTATAATTGTTTAGGCGAGTGTGGCAGATTTATTGATGAAAACGAAGATTCATTTTGCGACAACGGATTAACCCAAAGCCAAGAGCCAACAACAGAAACTCAAACAGAGGTTGCACCGATTGAAACAAAAAAAGAAATAGAAATCACACCAAAGAAAACAACAATTTCTACACAAGAAAAAGACGTTGTAAAGACAGAAAAAAATATCTCTAAGGAAGAAAAAATTATTCCTAAGGAAGAAAAAAATATTCCTAAGGAAAATTTTTCTAAACCTAAGGAAAAAAAATCAAAGAAGCCATATCGCATAATTGCCATAACGATTGCCGTTTTGATTGCTTACCTTACAACCTATATCTTAGTCAAAACAAACAAGATAAAAAAGCTTACTCACAGAAAACTATGGAATGTAATTCTTCTTTTAACATTCTTAGTTTCTTGTCTATTGGGATTTATTTTGGCATTACAGATAAACTATGGTTTCTGCATGGATTGGTATAGAGACTTTTTGAAATGGCACGTTGAATTTGGAATTGCCATGACGATTATCGCCCTTATACATATTATATGGCACTATAAATACTACACCTCATTATTTTCAAAAAAGAAATAATGAACAAGCAAATCCTAAGATTAGCAATACCAAACATTATCACCAACATAACCGTTCCTCTTTTAGGAATGGTCGATACAGCCATTGTTGGACACCTAAATAATGGCGACGGCATAGACTATATTGGAGCAATAGCCGTTGGAACCATGATTTTCAATATCATTTATTGGAACTTCGGATTTCTAAGAATGGGAACAAGCGGATTTACCGCACAAGCATACGGCTCAAAAGACGTTCAAGAACAAGCAAACATACTTTTAAGAGCAAGCTTCATTGCAATCGCAGCCGCATTCTTACTAATAGTCTTCCAAAAGCCCATCGGCAAACTCTCTCTCATGCTAATAGAAGACAAAAACTCAGTCGGAGCATTAGCACTCAGCTATTTCTCAATCAGAATCTGGGCAGCGCCAGCCACACTCGGCATGTACGCACTCAAAGGCTGGTTCATAGGAATGCAAGACTCGAAAAACCCGATGTGGATTTCGATAATAATCAACATACTCAACATAGCATTCAGCTTCATCCTTGTATTCTATTGCAATATGTCGATAAAAGGAGTAGCCTTAGGCACAGTGATAGCACAATACGGAGGATTGATTACCACACTCATAATATGGAGAAAGAAATACGGAAACATAACAAAATATTTCAACCTAAAAAAAGCCCTTTCCTTAGAAAAGATGAAACTATTCTTCAAAGTAAATTCCGATATCTTTCTAAGAACACTCTGTTTGATAATAGTAACAAGCTATTTCACCATAGCATCTACCAAAATGCCATATCCGACCTTAGCAATGAACACCCTTTTAATGCAATTCTTTACCCTATTCTCCTATTTCATGGACGGATTTGCCTACGCTGCCGAATCTCTCTGCGGAAAAGCCAAAGGCGAAAACAATTACAACCTATTAAAGAACTATGTCAAACGCTTCCTTTTGTGGGGTAGTGCAATATCAATTCTATTCATTATTATATATGCCATTTTTGGCGAAAACATCTTAATGATATTTACAGATAATAAAGACGTTCTTGAATATTCTACAAAATTCCTTTACTGGATTTTACTAATTCCTATAACCGGCTTTATCGCTTTCCTATATGACGGAATTCTTATCGGATTAACAGAATCTGTTATAATGAGAAATGCAATCTTTATTTCAACCCTACTTTTTTTTCTTATATATTTCACTCTCACCCCTTTAATTGGCAACAACGCCCTATGGTTAGCCTTTCTAATTTACTTATCAGGAAGAAGTTTGTTAATGATGTGGATGAGCAAATCTAAAATCTTTATTAAGAAATAAAAAAATAAAAACCGTAAAAAATTGCGGTGTAAATTCTTTTTTTAGTACCTTTGCGACTTTGTTTGCGATAAAAAAATTAGAATAATACATAAAAATAATAAATCAACATGGACAAAAAGACGATTATTGGATTAGTTTTGATTTTTGCTGTTATGACTGCGTGGATGTATATGGTACAACCCTCAGAAGAAGAAAGAGCAGAAATAAAACGAAAACAAGATTCAGTATTAGCTGTACAAAAAAAAGAAAGTAAAGAAGCCCTAAAAGCAACTGCCAATCCTATCACAAAAGAACAAGAACTAAAACAAATTATCAAAGCAGCAAAAGGAGAAGACTCCTTAGCAGCTAACGCACAAAAAGAATTAGAATATTATTTTGGAGCATTCTCACAAGCAGCTTTAAATCCCGAAAAACATTTATTTGTAGAAAACGACCTATTCCGCATTGAGTTCAACACATTAGGAGGAAAAATTGAACAAGTCTATCTTTCAGAATACAAAACCTACTATCAAGATAGCGTAAGGTTCTTTACAAAAGGCGGAAACAATTACGGATTAAATCTTTCCTTAGGTTCAAAACTATTACAAACAAGAGAAATTAACTTCGAGCTATTAGTTAATAATCAAATCTACGACAAGAGCACACCAATCAAAGTAAACACTAACGACTCTGTCGTAGTTAGCATGCGTATTTATGCAAACCAATTAGATTCTGTTTCAAAAGACGCCTCATTCCTTGAATATCGTTACACAATCAAAGGAAACGATTATAGAGTTGGCTTTGATATCATATCACACAACCTAAATGAAGTAATAAATGACGATAGCAATTTAGAATTCGTATGGGAATCTAAATTAAGAATGAAAGAAAAAGACGGAAGTGTTGAAAACAAAAGCACATCTCTTTACTATCTACTAAAAGATGAAGTAGAATATTTGAAGGAAAACGGAGTTGATGACAAGAAAGAAGAGAATGGAGTTCCTATTAAATGGATTTCTTATAAGCAACAATTCTTTTCAACAGCCCTAATCGCAACAACAGGTGAGGGATTCATATCTTCTACAATGCAAACTCAGACAGAAAAAGGCGAAAAGGACAATTACCTTCGTACAATGTCTTCTAACATTAGCATTCCTTACAACAAAGAAAAAAATCACTACGAATACGATATGGAATTCTTCTTTGGACCTAACAAATACGCAATTATTAGCGACTACAACATGCAAATGGAAGAAATAATACCACTTGGCTGGGGATTTTTCTTACTTCAATGGATAAATCGTTTCGTAATTATTCCTGTCTTTGACTTTTTACAAAGTTTTGGTTGGAGTATGGGATTGATTATCTTGATTCTTACAATTCTTGTAAAGATTGTGTTATTCCCATTAGCATATAAACAATTTGCCTCTACGGCTAAAATGAAAGTTATCGCACCTGAGGTTCAAAAAATCAACGAAAAATATCCTAAACAAGAACAAGCAATGCAAAAACAACAGGCTGTGATGAATCTTTACAAGAGAGCGGGAATTAAACCTATGGCTGGATGTTTGCCAATGTTGATTCAATTCCCTATTTTGGTTGCTATGTTCCGTTTCTTCCCAGCTTCAATTGAGTTAAGACAACAATCGTTCCTTTGGGCTGATGACTTATCAACTTACGATTCGATTTTGAATTTACCATTCAATATTCCGTTCTATGGAAACCATATTTCTTTGTTCTGTTTACTTATGACAGTAGCACAACTTGTGTACACACACATTTCAATGAAACAACAAGCGCAAACACAAACGATGCCTGGAATGAAATTTATGATGTACTTTATGCCAATTATGATGTTGTTTATCTTTAACAGCTTCTCGGCAGCCTTAAACTACTATTACTTCATTTCATTGTGCTTTACATTCTTGCAAATGTTTATAATCAGAAAAACAATTGACGAGAAAAAAGTGTTGCAACGTTTAGAAGCAAACGCAAAGAAGCCATTAAAGAAATCAAAATGGCAACAAAGAATAGAAGCCTTAGAAAAACAAAATCAAGCCATACTTGCAGAAAGACAAAAGCAACAACAAAGAAGAAAATAATAAACCAAAAAATAAATAAATTATTAACTAAAAAACAAGTATCATGTATTTCGGACTGATGATTGCTATCTTTGTCATAGGATATGCCATGATAGCGTTGGAACACCCGTTAAAAATTAACAAATCTGCAACAGCAGTATTATTAGCAGCAGTAATATGGGCAGTATTTGCTCTATTCGGACCAGGAATCAAAGACGGCGCTTTGATTCATCACCTTGGGGAAACAGCAGAAATACTTTTCTTCCTCTTAGGTGCGATGACAATTGTTGAAATCGTAGATAAACACGACGGTTTCTCAATTATCACAGACAAAATCACAACAACAAGCAAAAGAAAGTTGTTGTGGATTATTTCTATCCTTACATTCTTCATGTCAGCTGTGCTTGACAATCTAACAACTTCGATTGTTATGTGTGCATTGCTTAGAAAACTTGTTGGAGACAAAAACACACGTTGGTTTTTTGCAGGTATGGTAATTCTTGCTGCGAATGCCGGTGGTGCATGGTCGCCAATCGGAGACGTAACTACTATTATGCTTTGGATAAAAGGTAACATCACAGCAGGAAACATTATATTAGAAACATTCATTCCTTCATTGGTTTCATTACTTGTGCCAGTTGCAATTATAGGTACGACAATGAAAGGAAAACTTGAAAGACCTGAAAAAGTAGAATCGGAAGGTACTTCAAGCGTTACAAGAAAACAAAGTTTGATAATCTTAATTATGGGTGTCGGATTATTGTTATTCGTTCCTTTCTTTAAGACTATAACTCACCTTCCTCCATATCTTGGAATTTTATTCGGATTAGGAATTCTTTGGATAACGACTGAAATTATGCACAAGAACAATCCAACAAATTATTCAAGATTAAACGTTACTGCAATCATACAAAAAGTTGATGTTCCTTCTGTTTTATTCTTCTTAGGTATTCTTATGGCAGTTAGTTGCTTGAATGAAGCAGGTCATCTTGGTCAATTAGCAGGAGCTCTTGATAAATTAGGAAACGTTTATGTGATTAACGTAGTTATAGGTGTGCTTTCATCTATCATAGACAACGTTCCATTGGTTGCAGCCGCTATGGGAATGTATCCAATTGAAGCAATAGGAAATTTTGCAGTTGATGGAGCATTCTGGGAAGGCCTTGCATACTGCGCAGGTACAGGAGGAAGTTTGTTAATCATTGGTTCTGCAGCAGGTGTTGCAGTTATGGGAATGGAAAAAATAGACTTCATTTGGTATTTGAAGAAAATCACACTTTGGGCTTTGATAGGATACCTTGCAGGTGCAGGAACATTCTATTTAATGAGCACATTATTTTTCCACGCAGCATAGTTTAAAAACTATATTATAATTACAATAACTCTTAGCTTTATATTGCTCAAATAAAGCTAAGAGTTATTTTTTTAATCCTTAGGAATAATTTTCTAAACCTAAGAAATATTTTTCTAAACCTAAGAAAACGAAATTTATTTCTTACCTTTGCAAATATGAATAGATTAGTTGCGATATTTTTTACAAGTTTTCTGATATTTTCTTGCGCAAAGATTGTAACTCCAAGCGGAGGTCCAAAAGACAATCAGCCACCTGTGTTTGTTGATAGCAAGCCTTATCAGAACAGTATAAACTTTAAAGGAAACGAAATCGAAATAAAGTTTAACGAATACATTGTTTTAGAAAATCCTAATACGAATGTATTGATTTCTCCTCAAATAAAACCAAATCCGGAGATAACCTCAAACCTCAAAAGCATACACATAAAAGGCTTAGACTCGCTAAAAGAAAACACAACCTATATAATAGACTTTGCAAATGCCATAAAAGATAACAATGAAGGCAATCGCCTAAACGGATTCTCCTTTGCCTTTTCCACAGGCGACCATATTGACACGCTATGGTACGAAGGAAAAATTTTAGATGCCTTTGAGCTAACAGCAATTCCAAACAAATATGTCCTATTGTATTCAAATTTCGACACAACTTACATAAAGAAAAACCCATCTGACTATTTGACAAAGACAGATAGCAATGGCGTTTTCAGATTTCATAACCTTGCAAACGGAGAATATAAACTCTTTATATTAGACGATAAAAACCAAAACAAAATATACGACTTAGCGAACGAAGGTATTGGATTTTCTAACGAAATCCTTAAACCCTATCTTCCAGACTCCACAGCAAAAACAAGACTTCAAAAACAAAAATTCTATTACACCGCCTTTGTTGAAGAAAAAACAGAGAATTTACAAAACCCTTCTAAGCAAGAAAAAAGGGATACTTTATTTCATATCAATAAATACGAAAAAGACACCCTCGACTTTTTCAAAGGACGTTACGATTTAGTATTTAAAGACACCCTTTCCACAGACTCCTTCCCTGCCCTTTTGATAAAAGACAGCGACACTACGGAAGTAAATTTCACAAAAACGAATGACACAATCTATTCTTTCATTAGCAATTTAGATGTAGCGAAACAACATGAAATAATCATAAAAGCAAATAGCATAAGCAACATTTACAATCAAAAAAACAAAGAATACAAACACAAATTCTATAACTCTTCACCAGAATATTACGGAAGCCTAACCCTAAACATAAAAGACTCAATTTCAAACAATGCTTGCTATATTTGTTACTTATATAACATGGCAGGAAAGATAGTTTTAGAAGAACAAATGCCGAAAAACACCAACACAATCACCTTTAAATATCTCAAAGAAGGCACTTACAAAGCGAAAATTGCAATAGACCAAAATTGTAACAAACAATGGGACAAAGCAAACTTTAACACACTGGAAGAAAGCGAAAAAGTATTTATTTACAACAAAAACATAGTCATCAAAAAAACGTGGACAACAGAA
Organism: Candidatus Onthomorpha sp.; assembly: GCA_045644685.1. Classification (GTDB taxonomy): domain Bacteria; phylum Bacteroidota; class Bacteroidia; order Bacteroidales; family P3; genus Onthomorpha. The sequence continues at coordinate 82,384 of JAZRHI010000015.1, read as the reverse complement.
GAAGATTGGATTATTTCAAAATAAATTTGTGTAAACGAAATAAAATGACTAATTTTGCAAACCTAAATTTAAAAAACAAAGAAATAAAATGGCAGTAAAAATTAGATTACAACGTCACGGTAAAAAAGGAGCACCTTTTTATCATATCGTTGTTGCGGATGCTCGTGCAGCACGTGATGGAAAATTTATTGAAAAGTTGGGAACATACGACCCAATGACAAACCCTGCAACTATTGACTTGAATGTAGATAGCGCTTGCACATGGTTGAAAAACGGAGCTCAACCAACAGAAACAGCAAGAAACATTTTGTCATACAAAGGGGTGTTATTAAAAAGACACTTACAAATTGGAGTTGAAAAAGGCGCAATTACACAAGATGTAGCAGACAAAAAATTTGAAGCTTGGTTACTTGAAAAGAACAACAAAATATCTGCTAAACAAGAATCTTGCAGAAACGCACAAAAAGAAGACGCTAAACAACGTTTAGCAAAAGAAGCAGAAGTTAATGCAGCAAAAGCAGCAGCTATAGCTAAGAAAAGAGAAGAAGCAGCAGCGGCAGTAGCTGCAGAAACAGCAGAAGAAGCTCCTGCAACCGAAGAAGTAGCAGCAGAAGCAACTGAAACACCAGCTGAATAATCAATATTTATTGAACAAATAAACAATAGGCTATCTTATATTTAAGGTAGCCTTATTTTTTAACACAAAAACAGCAATTATATGAAAATTGAAGATTGTTTTTATTTAGGAAAAATTTCTAAACCTTTTAGTTACAAAGGTGAAGTTGTGTTATTTCTTGACGTAGATGAGCCACAAGATTACTCTCAGTTAGACGGAGTTTATGTATCTATTAACAAGAAATTAGTATTATATACAATAAATAGTATAAGGATTAACAATAATAAAGCAATCGTAAGATTTGACGGAGTAGAATATGAAGACTTAGAAAGATTACTCGGAAGAGAATTATATTTGCCGTTAGAACTTCTTCCGCCATTAGAAGGCAACAAATTCTATTTCCATGAAATTATAGGCTTTACCGTTATTGATGAAGAAAAAGGCAATATTGGAACAATAACTGCCGTTTATGAAAATGCACCTCAGCCATTACTATCAATAGACTACGAAGGCAAAGAAATACTTCTTCCGATAATTGACCAAATCATAACAAACGTTAATAGAGAAGAAAGAATAATGGAAGTGAAATCGCCGGAAGGTTTAATAGACCTTTATTTACAATAGATTTTACCGAAAAAAGACAAATATTTATTGATAAACGATAAAAATTTATCGTAAAAAATTTGGCAGTTATTAAAAATCATTATATTTTTGCATCAAATTAAAGAATCAATGAATATAAAAAAGAAAATATTAACAATAAAAAGTATCAAAATACTATTCGATGCAGCTATAATTCTTATATCTTTATCACTGATTATTTTGCTACTTGCTTTTGTTTTAGGCATTGCAAACGATAATGAGATATTTTCCAAGGGCTATGCCATAATTGAACAAAACGAAAACACATCTATTGAACTTCAAGGCGAGATTCCTTCTAATCTAAAAGACGTTACAATTCATCTAAAACCAGAAGGAATAAAAGTAGCCTACGATATAGATATTCATAGCAATAGTTTCTCTGCCATTCTCTTAAAATTATTTTATGTAATTACACTTAACATAAGCATATTGTTTCTTTTATTCCAAATAATACAAATAAGGAATATTGTAAACTCGGTTTATAAAGGATTCAAATCAGGAGAAGTTTCATTAGGACACTGTGTCTTTACCGACAAAAACATAAAACGCATGAAATATATATCGTTTAGTTTTATAGTGTTACCTATTTTAGAACTCTTAGTATATATTTCAGACAAGATATTTTTGAAAACATACCTACAAATACAAGAATTAAACATTGTTCCTGAATTTGGGCTTTCTCAAATTTCATGGGAATATATACTAATAGGTATGTTATTCTACGTTATGGTAGATATCTTTAAAAAAGGCATAAGCCTACAACAAGAAAACGACTTAACAATTTAAGGTTGTATGGGAATAATAGTAAATTTAGATATGATGATGGCAAAAAGGAAGATTACCTTGGGCGAATTATCTGCCAAGGTAAACATAACGCCTGCAAACATGTCTAATCTCAAAACAGGGAAAGCCAAAGCCATAAGATTCTCAACCTTAGAAGCCATTTGCAAAGTTTTAGACTGCCAACCAGGAGATATTTTAGAATATACAGATGAATTAAATGAATAATAAAAACTAAATAACAAAGAGTATGAAAAGTAGAATTTTTTCAATTTTGGCCTTGTGTTTGTTAATTAGCACCACAGGCGTTGCTCAAAACAAGAAAGCAAAAGTTAATCTTGACGAGCAAATTAAATTAAATGGTAAAGTTCGTACAGGAAAATTAGCAAACGGACTTACTTATTACGTAAGAGCTAACAACAAACCTGCAAACAGAGCAGAATTTCAAATTGCAGTAAATGCTGGATCTGTTTTAGAAGAAGCAAATGAAGTTGGATTAGCACACTTCTCTGAACACATGGGATTCAATGGAACAAAGCATTTCCCAGGAAACACAATGATTGATGACCTTGAAAAAGAGGGAATCGTATTCGGTAGAGAAATAAATGCTTACACAGGATTCGACCAAACAGTTTACATGGTAACACTTCCAACAGACAATTCAAGATTATTTGATATAGGATTAAAGATTCTTGATGGTTGGGCTTCTGGAATGTTGATGACAGGTGAAGAAATCGACAAAGAAAGAGGCGTTATCATTGAAGAATGGCGTATGAGCCAAGGAGGAAGCGAAAGATTAAGAGCTAAAACTTGGGGAACAATGTTAAAAGGTTCTAAATACGCAGAAAGACTTCCTATCGGAACATTAGAAAACCTTGAAAACTTCAAATATGAAGACATTAGAGGATTCTATCAAAAGTGGTACAGACCAGATAACATGGCAATAATTGTTGTAGGAGACTTTGACGCAGACGAAATGGAACAAAAAGTAATTGATTACTTTACAATGACTCCAAAACACTGCACTCCATTGGAAAGACCTGTTTACACAATTGACAATAACAAAGAACCACTTGTATGTGTTGCGACAGACAAAGAAGCAACCTCTACTCAAATTCAAATGTTCTACAAACACCCAGCAAAAGCCGTTAAAACATGGGGAGATTATCGCGAACAATACTTAGTAAACTCACTATTTGAAATTATGTTCGATGAACGTTTATCAGAACTTGGTGAAAAGAAATCTTGTCCTTATATGCAAGCAGGAGCAGGCTATGGTGGATTCCTTGCACGTCCTGTTGCAGCATACCAAATGTACGTTGTTGCAAAAGAAGGTAAAGTATTAGAAGCATTAGAAGCAATGATGCTTGAAAATAGAAGACTACAACAACACGGATTCTTACAAACAGAATTAGATAGAGCGAAAGAATCTTTATTAGAACGATATGAAAGAGCTGCAAAAGAAGAATCAAAAACAGAAAGTAGCCGTATAGCAGCTGAATTAGTTGATTACTTCTTAGAAGAAACTCCAATGCCAGGTGCAATCATTGAAAACAAATGGGCAAAAGCAATGATGGAAGACATTACCTTAGAAGAAGTAAACGCTTTGATAGGAAAATGGATAACAGAAGAAAACTTTGTTTGCACAATCTCTATGCCAGAAAAGAAAGGTATTAAAGTACCAACAGAAGACAAAGTTTTAAAACTAATAGAAAAGTGTAAAACTGCAAAAACAAAAGCTTGGGTTGATAATGTTAAAACAGAACCATTCTTAGCACAAGAACCAAAAGGCGGAAAAGTAGAATCAACAACTAAGAACGAAAAATTCGACTACACAGAATACGTTTTATCAAACGGAGCGAAAGTAATCGTTAAGAAAACTAACTACAAAAACGATGAAATCCTTACTTACGCAGAATCAAACGGTGGTTCATCTATGTATGACGATAAAGACATTATGAATGTTTCTTTCGCAGCAAGCATAGTTGATGGAAGCGGTATAGGAAACTATGATCACAGCCAATTAATGAAGTTTATGAAAGGTAAATCGTTTGGAGTAACACCTTCAATAGGCGAATTACAAGATGTACTTGAAGGAAGTTGTTCTCCAAAAGACTTTGAAACACAATTACAATACATCTATTTATTCTTCACTGCACCAAGAATGGATAAAGAAGTTTTGGCTAGCGAAATTGATAAGATGAAAACTCAAATCAATATGGTGAAAAATATGCCAGAATTTGCATTCCAAGAAAAATGGATCAAATCAATGTATCCTAATGACAAACGTCAAATCATGATTCCAACAGAAGCTCAATTAAAACAATTGAATGCTGACAAAATGTTAAAGATATTCAAAGAAAGATTCTCAGATGCTTCTGACTTTACATTCACTTTCGTTGGAAACATTGACGAAAAAACAATGCTTCCTTTGATTGAAAAATACATTGGTGGACTTCCTTCATTAAAAGGAAAGAAAGCAGAAAATTGGAAAGACCGTTCAACTGCATTTGCAAAAGGAATCGTTGATGAAACTGTATATGCAGGAGAAGCAAACAAGGGATTGATGACTCTTACTTTCGTAAACGATTTCGATTGGAACGATCGTCTTGCTACAAACGCATTAGACAACATTTGTTCTATCAAATTAACTGAAACAATACGCGAAGAATTAGGTGGAACATACTCTCCTTCATTCTCTTTAAGCTATGAAAAATACCCACAAGCAAAAACAACTGCAATGTGTTACTATACTTGCGACCCAACAACAGTTGATAAACTTACAAACGCAACATTTGAAGTGTTTGACAAGATTATAGCAGAAGGTCCAACAGAAACAGATCTTAATAAGGTAAAAGAACAACTTATCTTAGAGAGAAAAGGAAGAATGGAAAAGAATGGCTACTGGTTAGGACAAATAGTAGGTTCTAAATTCTACGGATACGAAATGCAAACATTGGAAGAATACACAGCAGCAGTAAATGCTTTAACAATAGAAGACATTAAAGCCGTTGCAACTAAGTATTTGAAACACGATGGCTATGTAAGAGTTTCTATGAAACCAGCAGCAATGCAACCAAGCAAATAATTGGAAAACTAATAGATTGAAAGGGAATGGCAATTAGCCGTTCCCTTTTTTTATGTCTTAGATTTATCTTTTTAAACCTAAGGTTTAGAAAATTATCTCTTAGAGAAAATATTTTTTTTCTTAGGAAAAATCCAAAAAAGCTAAGAGAATTTTTCTTGACTTTTAGCATAAAAGCCATCTCTCAGCAAAGCAAGCAATAAAATCATAAGGATTTAAACGAGTATTAAAGAGTTTATAATTTTTTGCTAAAAAAGAGTTTTATAATCCTTTGTTTTAATATGGTATAAGGGGGATATTTTATCGTAAATTCGAAATTCTTATTGGTTTTTAGCACGGATTTGTAATGGGAAAAGGTGTCGAAACTTTTTCTTCCATGATATGCTCCCATGCCACTTTGACCTATGCCTCCAAATGGTAGTTTGTGTGGAATTATGTGCATAATTGCATCGTTTATGCAAGCGCCTCCGCTGGTCGTTCTTTTGAGAAGTTTTGCGTTTTTAGTCCCAAAATAATATAAGGCTAATGGACGTGGGCGTTGGTTTATGAATTCTATTACGTTTTCTATGTCTTCAAATTCTAAAACAGGCAATATCGGTCCGAATATTTCGTCTTGCATTAGTGAAGATGTGAATGAGTGTGGTTTTATCAGTGTTGGCGAGATATATTTCTTTGCTTCATCATATTCGCCTCCGAAGAGAATTTCGCCTTGTGTTAATAGGGCTTGCAAACGTTGGTATTGTTTTTGATTTACCATGCGTCCGTAGTTCTCGCTCTTTGAGGCTTCCTTGCCAAAGAAGGTTTGAATGTTTTGTTTTAATAGTTCAAGAAATTGTGTTTTAACTTTCTTATGCACAAAGAGGTAATCTGGTGCAATACATGTTTGTCCGCAGTTTATAAATTTACCTAAACACACTCTTTTTGCGGCTAAGGCAATATTAGAGTCTTGGTCTATAATAAGGGGTGATTTACCTCCTAATTCAAACGTGCAAGGTATTAGTTTTTCACTGCAAAGGGTATGGAGATATTGTGCTGTTTTAAATCCACCTGTAAAGAACAAGTGATCAACTCCTTGTTTTAGAATTTCGGCTATTAAATCCTTGTTTCCATCTGTGCAATATAGTATTTTTTCTTCAAAGTTCGTGTTGATTAGTTCTTGCAATAATCGGTTGGTTGCTTGGATTTGCGAAGAAGGTGATAGAATTACGGTATTGCCTGCCGATATTGCTCCTACTAAGGGTAGAATACTAAGTTGAAATGGGTAGTTCCATGGTGAGATTATTAAGACATTGCCTTTTGCTTGTGGATAAACATAAGCCTTTGAGGGAAAAAGCACTATCGAAGATGGCTTTCTACGAATTTTTGACCATGTTTTGATGTGTTTTATGCAGTAATTGATTTCGGAAATGACCATTCCGATTTCTGTCATGTATGCCTCCGTAGGATTTTTATGCAAGTCGTCATACAAAGCCTGCTTTATTCTGTCTTCATTGTTTTGAATTATTTGGCGAAGGCTTTTCAATATAGAAATTCTTTCGCTTGGAGCTATCGTATTGTATTGCTTTATGTATTGTTTTTGCGCACTTAAAATGTCTAATCTATTGTCTATCATAAAATATTTTTGGGCAAAGATAGTAAAATAACGAAAAAAATTAGTACCTTTGCACCCTATTTTTGAGAAGTAGTACCTTGCTTACCCAAGAAATGAAAATCAAAAAGCATAGTTTAAGTTACTAAAAGTTTAACCGCTCGGTAAGGAGCAATTAGAAAAGAGAATCTTAATATGAGAGATTTAAAAAACGTTCAGCCTTTGGCTGATTTCGATTGGGACGCAGTTGGAGAACAAGAATTCAACTACTCTGCTGACCAACACAAAGAAATGACAGATGCTTATGACAGAACTTTCAACCAAATTGGCGACCAACAAGTTGTTGAAGGTATAATCGTAGCAAAAGACAACAGAGAAGTAATTGTAAACATAGGATTCAAATCAGATGGAGTTATTCCATTGTCAGAATTCCGTTACAATCCTGATTTAAAAGTAGGCGACAAAATAGAAGTATTTGTTGTACAAAAAGAAGATGCAGGTGGACAACTTATACTTTCTCATAAAAATGCAAGAATCCTTAAATCTTGGGATAGAGTTAATGAAGCATTTGACTCACAAGAAATCATTAACGGATATGTTAAGAGCAGAACAAAAGGAGGTCTTATCGTTGATGTATTTGGTATAGAAGCATTCTTACCAGGTAGCCAAATCGATGTTAAACCTATTAGAGATTACGATGTATTTGTTGATAAAGTAATGGAATTCAAGGTTGTTAAAATCAACCACGAATACAAAAATGTTGTAGTTTCGCACAAAGCTCTTATCGAAGACGAAATTGAAGCACAAAAAGCAGAAATTATCGCTCGTTTAGAAAAAGGACAAGTATTAGAAGGTATAGTTAAAAACATAACTTCTTATGGTGTGTTCATCGATTTAGGTGGTGTTGATGGTTTAATCCACATTACTGACCTTTCTTGGGGAAGAATCAATCACCCTAACGAAATCGTTCAATTAGACGAAAAGATTAAAGTTGTTATCCTTGACTTTGATGAAACAAAGAAAAGAATTGCATTAGGATTGAAACAATTAACTCCTCACCCATGGGATGGTTTAGATGCAAACCTACAAGTTGGCGACAGAACAAAAGGAAAAGTTGTTGTTTTAGCTGATTATGGTGCATTTGTTGAAATAGTTCCTGGTGTTGAAGGTTTGATTCACGTTACTGAAATGTCATGGAGCCAACATTTAAGAACAGCTCACGATTTCTTAAAAATAGGAGACGAAGTTGAAGCTGTAATCTTAACATTGGATAGAGAAGAAAGAAAAATGTCTTTGGGTATAAAACAACTTATTCCAGACCCATGGACAAATATCTCTGAAAAATATCCTGTTGGAAGCAAACATACAGCTACTGTAAGACACTTTACTAACTTCGGAATTTTCGTTGAATTAGAAGAAGGAGTAGATGGTTTAATCCACATTTCAGATTTATCTTGGAGCAAGAAGATTAAACATCCTGCTGAGTTCGCAAAAGTTGGCCAAACATTAGAAGTAGTTGTTCTTGAAGTAGATGCAGACAACAGAAGATTAAGTTTAGGACACAAACAATTAGAAGAAAATCCTTGGGACGTGTTTGAAAGCATATTTACTTTAAATTCAGTTCACGAAGGTACAGTAATGAACGTTAATGAAAAAGGTGGTGCTGTAATTTCTTTACCTTATGGTGTTGAAGGATTTGCTCCTAAATCTCATTTACAAAAAGAAGATAAAACTATCGCTAAGGGAGATGAAAAATTACAATTTAAAGTAATTGAATTCTCAAAAGAAAACAAGAAAATCGTTGTTTCTCATTTAAGAACTTGGCAAGCTGAAGAACCAAAGAAAGAAGATAAAAACGAATCTTCATCAGTTAAAAAAATAAACGAAGGTTTAGAAAAAACAACTCTTGGTGATTTAGAAGTTTTAGCTACTTTAAAAGAAGAAATGGAAAAAAACGAAAAATAATTCTTTAATTAAAGTATTTTTCTTGAAAGAAAGAACGCTCAAATAACGGGCGTTCTTTTTTTGTTTTAAAATATTTGCGTAACTTTGCAATGAATTATATAATTTTTTTAAAGGTTTAATATGAAGAAATTACTTGTATTATTATTGATTACTTTGCCATATATCTTATCGGCACAGGGTTTAAATGCTATTTATTCGTTTTACACTTTTCATTCTCAATCTGGGAATTATGTTGAACTGTGTACATCTATTGATTTAAACAGTGTAGTTTACAATCAAAACGAAGCAGAAGTTGAATTAACAACTTTGATTTGCGATGCTACAAATACAGAAAACGTTCTTTACGTTGATAAAAGAAACATAAAGTCAAATGCTAAGGAAAACGGCAATAAGTTTATGTTAGACATACAACGAGCAAAACTTGCTAACGGAAATTATGTTCTTTACATGTCTTTCAAAGACAAGAACTCAACTCAGCTTGCTTTGGAGGTGAAAGACGTTATCACAATGAAGTATCCTGAAAACGAATTAAGCTTATCGGATATTCAAATTATAAATAAACCTACGAAATCAACCTCACAAGCTGTTAATGTAAAGAATGGTTATGTGATTGAGCCATATATGTTTGATGCGATTGCGAAAGACAATAACATATTAAACTATTATGTTGAAATTTACAACACTGACAAATATTTTGGTACAGATAGTCTTTATGCTCTTACGACTGTGATAGAAAACTTTTCGACTAATAGAAAGGTAGAGGGAATAATGAGAGCGGAAAGAATGAAAGGCAAACCTACTTCTGTAATTATAGGAAATATTGACTTAACTGACTTGGAAGAAGGAAGCTATTACTTAACTATTGAGGTGAGAGATGCAAATAATATCTTACATGCTTACAAGAAGGAGGCGTTTTACAAAGAGAGTGATAAGAAATCTTCATTCGAACAATTAGGTTTACCAAAAGACGCCTTTGTTTTCCAATTCACAGAAGAAGAATTAAATCAAAATATCGAAATTTTATACCCTATTGTCTCTGACGAAATAAGACGTTTCATTGACGTAGATTTAAAAAGCAGTACAAGAGAAACTAAATTGTATTTCTTATATTCTTTTTGGCAAACAAAAAATGCAGACAATCCACAAAAAGAATGGCAAGAGTATAGAAACCGTTTAGATTTTGTAAACAAAAAATTCTCAACTAATATTAAAAAAGGATATGAAACCGATATGGGTAGAATATATTTAGTTTACGGTCCGCCATCTAATATAATTGACGAAAAATTCAAAGGAAGCAGTGGTTTTAAACGTAGAACTTTGGCAGACAAAAACGCAACACCTGAATTAGAACAAGCAGATCCTGATGGAGTAGTTTACTTGCCTTATCAAATGTGGAGATATGACCATACGCCTTTCGGAGAATCAAACAGAACATTCGTATTCTATGCACCGCAAAACGATATGGCTGAATATTTCTTACTACATTCTAACGTAAGAGGCGAAAAACAAGACATCTATTGGGAAAGTGTTCTTTCAAGACACACATTACCTGATGGTGTTGAGGGAGAAGCAGGCATACAATTTAGAAAAGGACATCTATAATGCAAGAACAATTAGCAATAGTAATACTTAACTACAATACTTGCCACTTATTAAATACTTATTTGCCGTCTGTTGTAAAGCACTCTAATGGACATAAAATCATATTCGTAGATAATGCTTCCAAAGACGAGTCTGTGAATTTTGTTCGAAAGAATTTTCCTCAAATAGAGGTCATTCAGTTAGAAGAAAACTACGGTTTCACCGGCGGATACAACAGAGCGTTAAAGCAAATCGACGCTAAATACTATTGTTTATTGAATACCGATGTAGAGGTAATGGAATCTTGGACCGAACCTATACTTAGGCTTATGGAAAGCGATGAAAAAATCGCTGTTTGTCAGCCTAAATTATTATCTTTCTCAGAAAAAAATAAATTTGAGTACGCAGGAGCAGCGGGAGGCTTTATAGACTATCTTGGTTATCCCTTTTGTGCAGGTAGAATCTTTGATACAATAGAAGAAGACAAAGGTCAATACAACGAAATAACCGAAATATTTTGGGCAAGTGGTGCTGCATTTTTCGTAAGAAGCGAATTATATCACAAATTTGGAGGTTTAGACGAGAATTACTTTGCTCACTTCGAAGAAATCGACCTTTGTTGGAGATTAAAGAACGAAGGATACAAAATTTTCTATCACCCACAATCAACAGTCTATCACTTAGGAGGTGGAACGCTTAATAAGACATCTCCTTTCAAGACATATCTTAATTTTAGGAATAGTTTACTAACTCTATATAAAAACTTACCAAGCAATAAGGTTAATTCCATTCTTAGAAAGCGAAGAATTTTAGACCTTATTGCCGCACTTAGTTTTTTGACTAAAAGAAACGGAGAGTTCAACGCCGTATTGAAAGCACATAAGGACTACAAAAAGATGAGAAAGCAATACAAAAAAAGCGAAGCTCTCTCCTATCCTACTTGCGTTTTTAACAAAAGCATAGTTGTTCAAAGCAAGCTAAAATTAAAGCAAAGGTTTAGCGAAATAAACCTAAGGAATAATTTTTTAAAGTAAAGGAATAATTTTCTAATCCTAAGAAAAAATTTAACAAATAAATCATGGCGATTTTGGAATACGACGATACATATTTTATGAACAAGGCTTATGATTTGGCCTTACGCGCTTTGGAAGAGGAAGAAGTGCCTGTGGGAGCTGTTATCGTATGTAAAGACAGGATTATCGCCTCTGCTTACAATCAAACTCAGAGATTAAACGACCCTACTGCTCATGCCGAAATGCAAGCTATCACTTGTGCAACGGAAGCAATAGGAGGAAAATATCTTAACGACTGTACACTTTACGTTACTTTGGAACCTTGTATTATGTGTGCAGGCGCATTGTATTGGTCGCAGATTGGCCGAGTTGTTTACGGAGCAAAAGATGAGAAACGAGGAGCTTCTCGTTTACAAGAGAACGTTTATCACCCTAAAACTCAAATTACTTCTGGTGTATTAGAGGAAGAGTGTTCTCAATTATTAAAAGATTTTTTCAAGAAAAAGAGATGATGCAATGTATATAATAGACGAGAAATTAGAACGCACAGAAATTCTGAAACGTTATAAAGAACTAATCAAAATCGTTTCACATACAAGCGAAAAAGAGGATAAAAGAGAAATTAGAAAGGCATTTGTTGTTGCTATGAACGCACATTCGGGCGTTAGACGTAAGAACGGAGAACCTTATATTTATCATCCTTTGGAGGTTGCTAAGATTGCATCATACGACCTTGGACTTGGCGCTACTGCCATCGTATGCGCACTTCTGCATGACGTTGTTGAAGATACCGACTACACATTAGAAGACATTAAAAACATATTTGGAGAAAAGGTTGCTCAGATAGTGGACGGGCTTACAAAGATTGACGGAGTGTTTGAAAACAATAATCATTCTATTCAATCGGAAAATTTCAAGAAACTATTCACTGCAATGGGCGACGACATGAGAGTGATTCTCTTAAAGCTGTGTGATCGTTTGCATAACATGAGAACGCTTGATTTTATGCCAAAACACAAACAGCTTAAAATAGCTTCAGAAACGCGTCAGTTCTATGTGCCGCTCGCTCACCGATTAGGTTTATACGAAATAAAGAGTGAGTTGGAGGACCTTGCAACAAAGCATATCAATGCTAAGGAATATCTTGAAATTGTATCGAGATTGAAAGACAGTGAGGAGGAACGTGAAGCATTTATACACACTTTCTCCGAGCCTATTAAACAAAAACTTATTGAACGTTGCTATAAATTTTCTCTTTCTGGCAGAGTAAAATCTATTACTTCAATTTTAGGAAAAATAGAAAAGAAAGGTGTAAAGTTTGAGGAGATTTACGACATATTTGCCATAAGAATAATTTTAGATGTGCCTGTTGAATCGGAAAAAGAAGCTTGTTTCGCAGTCTATTCCATAATAAGTTCTATGTACAAACAAAGACTGGATAGATTTAGAGACTGGCTTACAAATCCAAAAAGCAATGGCTACGAAGCATTGCACTGCACTGTGATGAGCAGTCAAGGAAAATGGGTAGAAATTCAAATTCGTAGTCAAAGAATGGACGACATTGCCGAAAAAGGTCTTGCAGCCCATTATAAATATAAAGAAGTTAAAGAAGGGGATTTAGATAATAATCTTGATAACTGGCTAACAAAAGTAAGAGATATTTTAGATAATGATTCTTCTACGGCAGTGGATTTTGTAAATGACTTTCAACTAACAGTAGTTACCGATCAAATTACAGTATTTACGCCAAAGGGAAAAGCTATTGACCTTCCTATCAACTCAACCGTATTAGATTTTGCATACAATGTGCATACTGATTTAGGAAATCATTGCATGGGTGCAAAAGTTAATTACAAAGTTGTGCCAATAGAACACAAACTAAGAGCAAGCGACCAAGTAGAAATCATAACTTCAAAGATTGTTCAACCAAAAGAAAGCTGGCTTGAATTCGTTAAAACATCTAAGGCAACAAACGAAATAAAGAACTACATAAAAGACTATCGTAAGAATTTCTTTAACGATGGTGTTAAGAAATTACAAGAACTTTTTAAGTCGCAAAACATAGAATATAACGACAACAACGTAGAAAGATTAAGGCATTTCGTGAAAATAACTAACCAAATAGACTTTTTCTATAAGATTTACGACGAAAAAATTGGTTTAACTGAGGTTAGACAATGCTTTAAAAAGAGTCCAAAAAATTCTCCTTGGATGTTTTTTAAGAATGGTTTAGTTCCAAAAAAGAAAGACAACAAACCATTCACACTAAAAGAGGAAATAGCAGAGCAAACAAGAAATAATCCTACACAGTTGCTTATTGACAAAGAAAATGAAAACCTTCCTTACGCTACTGCTAAATGTTGCAATCCCCTACCCGGCGATGGCATTATCGGATTATTGAGAGAAGATTGTATTGAGGTACATAGAACTTCTTGTAAGGTAGCTATCGACGAGATGAGCAAGTATGGACATAGGATTATTAAGGCTAAATGGAGAGAAAACGAGAAAATTACCTTCCTTGCTGGAATAAAAATCACAGGAATTGACAGAAAAGGTTTGCTTCACGACCTAACAAGAGTTATTTCCGAAGCGTGGAATGTCAATATCAAAGGTTTGGTAATGGAAAGTAACGATGGATTATTTGAAGGTAGTCTTATGGTTTATATCTCTAACGCCGAATACCTCAACAAACTAATCCAAAATATTGAAAAAGTAGAAGGAATAGAAAGAGTCGCAAGAATGTAAATTACATTATAGGTTCAGCATAGTAAAGTCCTACATTCTTTATATTAGCTTCGGCTCTTGTAGAATTGATTCTTATTCTTAGTTTTTCGGCTTGTGTATCTTGGAAACGCAATAGTCGTTTGTAGCCTATTGTTGTGCCTTTTGCAATTTGTTTCCATTGTCCTTCGCTATATATTTCTACTGAAAATTCTTCTATTCGTTGTCCTTTGGTAATGTCTTCTTGGATTAGAAGTGTATTAAATTTAGAGTTTGGTTTTATTTTGTACTCTTGCGTTTTTTTATTTCTTTGAAATAGAAGGTTGTTTTCAAAGGTTTTGTTTATGTAATCTGAAAGTTCTTTTATGCGTTGTGCATCGGTTTCGTGGATTAAGCCTCTTTTGTCTGGTGGAATATTGAGTAACAAAACTGAATTGCAACCTACGGATTGATAATATATGTTTACAAGATTTTCTAACGTGCGAACGTCTTTGTCTTGTTCGGAGTGGTAAAACCATCCTGGACGTATGGAAACATCAACCTCTGATGGATACCAATATATCTGCTTTGCGTTTTTGAGAAGTTCACGACTGCCTAAATCTTTTGACATATTGTCTATGCCGAGTGCTTGATTTGATTTGTCGCAATGCGAATAGCTTCCCGGCGTTAGCACTGTTGCGCTCCATTCTGTTTGTCTTCCTAATCCGCTTTCGTTTCCTACCCAACGTACGTCATCACCCATAATTGCTGTAACGGCATTTGGCTGATATTTTCTTATGGTTTTTAGAAATAAATCCCAATCGTAGATTTGTTTTTTGCCATTTGGCCCTTCGCCATTTGCTCCGTCAAACCATATTTCGTGGATTTCTCCATAGTTTGTTAGTAGTTCGGTAAGTTGTGCTGCAAATAATTGATTGTATTTTGGAGAATTGCCGTATGATTCTGCGTTCCTATCCCAAGGTGATATATAAATACCAAATTTTAAGCCGTATTTGTCGCAAGCATCTCTTAATTCACGCACCACATCGCCTTTTCCGTTTTTCCAAGGTGAGTTTTTAACGGAATATTCTGTTGTTTTGGTTGGCCATAAGCAAAAACCGTCGTGGTGTTTGGCTGTAAGGATTGCCATTTTAAAGCCTCCGTCTTTCAATGCCTTTACCCACTGTTCGCAATCTAATTGTGTAGGATTGAAAAGTTCAGGACTGTCTTTTCCATCGCCCCATTCGTTACCTGTAAATGTGTTGATTCCAAAATGCAAAAAGGCAGTTAATTCCATTTCTTGCCATTCTAATTGTTGTTTTGTGGGAACTAATCGTGATGCCATGTCGATTTTTTGCTCTAATGTGGCATTATCGGGAAACACAACTTGCTTTTCATAGTATTCTTGCTTTGAAAGAGAAGAGCAAGCCGTAATAAAAAATAAAATAGACAAAAATGTAATTGTTCTCAAACTTCTATTCATTTCAACTTTTCTCATAATTCTAAAATTTATTAAAAGACAAAGTTACAATAAATTTTGGAATCAGGTGTCAATAAACTCGTTTCCCCACGAGTTAAGCCCAAATGCTTAAAGAATTTTCAAGTCTAAATTTCTTGATTGCAAATTTTGAAAATATAAGCCTTTAAGCAAACGACACTAAATCAAAGACTTAACTTTTCAAAACATTATTTTTGCTAAATTTCCCTTTAATTTCTTTCATTTTTTCCTTTGATTTAGCGAAATAATCCTTTGCTTTTTCTAAATTTTCCTTAGGATTTTTTTCAAATACTTTGTTTCAGATTTTTATCCTCCGTTGATAAAGTTTTATCCTCGGAGGATAATTTGTTACCATCGGATGGTAATGCTCTTACCATCGGAGAGTAATGCTCTTACCATCGGATGGTAATAGTGTTACCATCCGAGCAAAATTTTCTAAAACAAAGCAAAGACTTTTTTTGTCGTTATTAAAAAATGTTTTACCTTTGTGGGCAAGTTATTAACCCTAAAAAAGGAGGACAAAAAGGAGACAAAGAATAATTATAATTTAGACTGAGTAAATTTTAATACGACATAAAAGCGTTTTTGCTTATAATTGGTAACATGAAACTTGGACAATTTCATAAAAACTAATTGAAAGAATAAGCCGAAAACGCTCACGAGTAATATCGTGGGCTTTTCTTGTTCAATTAGTTAGGTAGTCCAAGACCTCATGTTACAATAAGAAAAAAGTCCCACGTTTTTTTATGCCTTGAAGTCAAAGAAAGAAATCATTTATCGCCATTTGGGACTTGGGCAAAGAAAGCAAAAAATAATTAAAAATAAATTAAAATGGCAAAAAACAGTATTTTAAACATCATCTTTCCTATTGCAATAATATTATTGTTCACTTCGTGTGGAACAATGTTTTACGGAAGTTCAACAAAAGTAACTTTAAAAAGTGAAGAAGGAAATACAGAAAAAGTTAATATCGTTGCAATAGGACCTAAAAAGATACAAGAATTCAACAATGTTACTCTTCCTCTTGATATAGATGTTAAACATAATAACTTTCCGTTAGAGGTAAATGTCGTTTCTACGACTAACAAATATAAACCTTTTAATATGGACTATGAAACAAAAGGAGAGAATGCAAGAAATGTTATTGTTGCTATATTTGGAGGAAGTGCTCTTGCCTCTGAGGTTATTGGATTGATTACGATACTTGGAGGAGCACCTGAATTAGGCGTAACTATTGCTTTTGGAGTAGGATTACCTTTGCTTGGTGTAGGCATTTTAGGAGAGACAATACCTACTAAAGTTCCATTCTTTAATACTTATAGTATAAAGTCTTCTACAAATGATTCTGCTATTGTGTTTGATAAGAAAATAGCCTATCAGCATATTTATAACAAAGAAATTGCAAATGCTTTGGGTACGATAAATTATCTTTTAGCGAACGAGACTGATTCTGAATTGATGTATATGAAAGCTTTGGCTTATTATCAAGCAGGTCATCGTAAAGATGCAATAAAATATCTTGATTCTGCATATTCTATTGAGAAGAAAACATCTTTTGATATTAAGCCTATGGCAGATTATTCACACCTTAAAGACTTGTTTAAACTTGAATCGTATGAACAAATCTCTAAAAATGAAATAAAAAATGCTGATACAATAGTCGGTTGGTTGCTTAGCAAAGAAGAATCTGCAGAATTTCTTTATATGAAAGGCTTGATTTATACTTTAAAAGATCAATTAAGTTATTCTCAAACATATCTTAAAAAAGCCTATAAACTATCTGTAGAAAAAGATAACCCAGAATTGCATAAGAATATCGCAGAATCACTTAAACAAGTTGCAGACCTAAGAACTGCAAAGAGACAAGAAAATCTTCAATCTTTTGCAAAAGTAGCAGGAGCAATGGTTGTAGTTGCGGGAATAGCAGCATCTCAATCTTATAGTAAACAAAATATGAATTCAACAACTGATATAAATTCTTCTTACAATAATCAAAATAATTATAGTAACACGCCTGAAAGAAGTGGAAGTAAATATGAATTAACAGAAGTACAATGTAGCCTTTGCAAAGGTAAAGGATATATTATAGAAGATAAGGCTCCTACTTTTGGAATAGATGAAAAAAAATATTGCAATGAGTGTGGAGGCTATTTTCCTTTAAGTCATACACATGGAAAGTGTCCTTCATGCAGAGGAACAGGTAAAAATAAAAAAGGAGAATGGAAGTAAAGATTTATTAAGTATATTTATCTAAAATATACTCAAAGAAAAACGCTCGTGAGTCTTTGCTTTATTTTGACAAACGAGCGTTTTATTTTCTTAAAGTGAAGTTTAAGTAAAAGAAAAAGGCGACTAAGTTAGTTTAGTCGCCTTTTCTACATTTTAAGATTGCTTATTTTCTTGGTTTTATATCCAATTTAACTGGCGCAATCATGTTTTCTGGTTTTAGTATTGTGTCTAAGTCTTCTTTTGAAAGAATATCGTGTTCCAATACTAAATCGTAAACTCCTTTTCCTGTCGCCATAGCTTCTTTTGCTATCTTTGTAGAGTTTTTATATCCGATGATTGGGTTTAAAGCTGTAACAATACCGATTGAACCTTTTACTTGGCGTTCGCAATTTTCTGCATCAGCTTTAATACCATCGATACATAATGTTCTCAATGTATCAAATCCGTTTGTCAATAAGTCTATTGATTCAAATAAGCAGTAAACTAATACTGGTTCCATAACGTTCAATTCTAATTGAGCGTTTTCTGCTGCAAGCATTACTGCTGTATCGTTTCCGATTACTTTGTAGCAAAGTTGGTTCATCACTTCTGGAATAACTGGATTTACTTTTCCTGGCATGATTGATGAGCCTGGTTGCATTTCAGGTAAGAATAATTCGTGGATTCCACATCTTGGACCTGATCCCATTAAACGTAAGTCGTTGCATATTTTGATTGCCTTCAACGCGATACGTTTTAATTCAGAAGAATAGCCTACTAATACTGATGTATCAGAAGTTACTTCTACTAAGTCTTCTGCTAATGTTACGTTCCAGCCTGTTATTTCTCTTAAAGCTTCTGTACAAAGTTTGCTATAACCAGGTTCTGAACAGATTCCTGTTCCTATAGCTGTCGCTCCCATGTTAATGCATAATAATTCTTCTGCTGCATTGTTTAAGTTAGCGATTTCTCTTCTTATTAGGTTAGCAAATCCTTTGAATGTTTGACCTAATGTCATTGGAACTCCGTCTTGTAATTGAGTTCTTCCCATTTTGATTATTTGAGAAAACTCTTCTGCTTTTTTATCTAATGACTCAACGATTTTAGTCATTGCTTCAGCAAGTCTTCTGTTTTCTAAATATAATCCAAAGTGGAATGCTGTTGGATAAGCATCGTTTGTAGATTGAGAAGCGTTTAAGTGGTCGTTTGGTGAACAGAATTCATATTGTCCGTGTTCTTTTCCCATTATTTCTAATGCACGGTTTGCAAGAACTTCATTCGCATTCATGTTCACAGTTGTACCAGCTCCTCCTTGTATCATGTCTGATAGGAAAAATTCGTGGTGTTTTCCTTCGAATAATTCATCACAAGCTTGTGATATAGCTTTGAATTGTTCGTCTGTTAATTTACCTTGTTTGTGGTTTGCAACGGCTGCTCCTTTTTTTGTTAAGGCCATACCTTTTATAAAGTTAGGATAGTCGTTCATTAACTTACCTGAGATTTTGAAGTTTTCGAAACCTCTTACTGATTGCACGCCATACAATGCTTCTACTGGAATTTCTCTTGTTCCTATAAGGTCTGTTTCTTGGCGTGTTTTGCCTGAATATTTTGTTGTATCAATCATGTTGATTTAAATTTTGTTAATAATTTCTCTTTCTTAAAAAATAAAGTGCAAAAGTACGAAAGTTTTTTTAATATCCGAGTATTTTTAACATTGATTTATGACTCTGTTCTTTCGCAAATAGTTTTGTGTACCATTCTCCGTTCTCATCTTTATCCAAAATTATATGTTTTGGTTGCGGAATTAAGCAATGTTGTATTCCTCCATAACCTGCAAGTGATTCTTGATAAGCTCCTGTATGGAAGAAGCCAATATATAGTGGTTCTTCTTCATCTTCTGTGTATTTTGGCAAGAATACTGCATTGGAATGCGCTTCTGCTGAATAGTAATCTTGCGAATCGCAAGTCAATCCTCCAAGAAAGACTCTTTGATATTCGTTATCCCATTTATTTATTGGTAGAAGAATGAATCTTTGTCCTATTCCCCATGTGTCAGGAAGCGTAGTTATGAATGAAGAGTCTATCATATACCACAATTCTCTATCGTTTTGACGTTTTTGGTCTATAATACTATATAATATACAACCAGCTTCTCCTACCGTAAACGAGCCAAATTCTGTGAATATATTAGGTTCTTGTACGCCTTGTTTGTTACAAATATCTTTTATTTGTGCAAGTATTTCTTCTGCCATGTATTCGTAATCATATTCAAAGCCTAAGGAGTTTTTAATTGGAAATCCCCCTCCGATGTCTAACGAATCTAAATCTGGACATATCTTTTTCAATTCGCAATACACATTTACGCATTTTTGTAGTTCATTCCAGTAATATGCAGAGTCTTTTATACCTGTATTTATAAAGAAATGTAACATCTTTAACTTAAAATTAGGATTGTTTTCTATCTTTTCTTTATAGAAATCAACAATACAATTGTATCTAATTCCCAATCGAGAAGTATAAAAATCGAACATAGGTTCTTCTTCCGAAGCAATTCTTATACCAACATTACAAGGCAAATCAACAATAGCATTTAATGCTTCCATTTCTTCGATATTGTCTATTATAGGTATTACATTGGTAAATCCTGTTCTTACCAATTCTGCAATATTCTCTATGTATTGAGGACGTTTAAACCCATTACATAATATATATTGGTCTTTCCCAACCTTCCCTTGTGCATATAATTCGTTGATTATGTTAATGTCAAAAGCAGATGACGTTTCCAAATGAACATCATTCTTTATTACCTCATCCAAAACGAAAGAGAAATGCGAACTCTTCGTACAATAACAATAATTATACGTTCCTTGATAATCAGTTTTCGCAATTGCTACATTAAAAAGCCTTTTAGCTCTTTGGATTTGCGAAGTTATTTTAGGTAAGAACGTAATCTTTAAAGGCGTTCCATATTGTTTGATTATATCCATTAGAGGTATATCATGGAACAGCAGTTCGTTTTCCTCAGTTTTAAACTCTTCTTGTGGAAACTCGAAAGTTTGCTCAATCAAATCATTGTACTTATTCTTCATTTCTTCAATCTTTTTAATTTACTTTACTACAAAAATTACAATCCAAGTAAATTGTTTTACTATTCGCGTGCAAAAATAATCAATTCAATAATAGCTACCTATTTTTTTTCTTAGTTTTTTAATAGTTTATCAACAAAATATTTATAATTTTGCACAGATTTTATTTTAATTATTAAATATGAGAAATTTATTTCGTTTGACAAGTGTTATACTTTTTAGTTCTTTAACATTTGTCGCTTGTTCACAAAAAGAAGTTACTGTTTCGGCAAGCAGCTTGAAAAACGTAACAGATTCTGCATCGTATGTAATGGGTTATAGTCAAGCAATGAACATGAAAGCACAAGGAATAGAGATAAATCCTGAGGTTTTCGCAACTGCTATTCAACAAGTGTTGAGCGGAGATACGACTTGCTTATTAACACCAGAGCAAATCCAAACAACAATGCAATCATATCAAGAATTTATGATGCAAAAACAAATGGCAAATTCAAACAAGGCAGCAGAGCCTTATAGAAAAGCCGCAGAAGAATTCCTTTTAAAAAATAAGAATGCAAAAGATATTGTAACTACCCATAGCGGTTTACAATATAAAATAGAGAAAAAAGGAAAAGGAATCATGCCTACGAATATCGATGACAGAGTTCGTTTCAACTATTCTTTACATGTGTTAAACGCTGACGGAACATTCTCTGATGCGATAGAAAATACGTTCATCAGAGAAGGAGATCCTACAATTTCTGTATTGAATGGATTGATTCCCGGCATAAGAGAAGCGTTCCTTTTAATGAAAGAAGGTTCTATTTACGAATTTTGGGTGCATCCTGACTTAGCATACGGAAATCAAAACAGCGAAGAAATCCCAGGAGGTAGTTTATTAAAATTCCGTATTGAACTCGTAGAAGTTCTTCCTTCTAAGTAACAAATCTTTTTTATAATAAAATTATTGCAAGTCTCAATACGGTTCCTATTGTATTGAGACTTTTTTCTTTATATGAAAATACTAATAATAGAAGACGAAGAAAACCTACTCCTTTTAACAAAGTCAGAATTAGAAAAGGAGAATTACCAAGTTGATTGTGCGACAACGCTACAACAAGCCATGGATAAAATCATATCATCCTCGTATGATTGTATTCTTTTAGACATTATGCTTCCCGATGGCAATGGTTTATCAGTTTTAAAAACCTTAAAAAATTTAGAAAGAGAAGACAACGTTATAATATTATCGGCAAAAGATTCCATAGACGATAAAGTTAGTGGTTTAGACTTAGGAGCCGACGATTATTTAGCAAAACCTTATCATATTGCAGAACTATCTGCAAGAATTAAAACTATCACTCGCCGCAACAATAACAAAAATAAATCTAATAATTTCGGTAACGTTTCAATTTTCCCAGCAGAAAAAAAAGTTACCATAAACAACAAAGAGATTACCTTAAAGAGAAAAGAATTTGAAATATTAGAATTCTTTTGTAATCGTATGAATCGACTTATTGACAAGGATAAATTAGCTGAATTTGTATGGGGAGAAGACTTTAACGACGTTGGAAATTACGATTTTTTATACACTCAAATGAAAAATTTACGCAAAAAATTAAAAGAAAACAATGCTTCAATAGAATTAAAGTCTATTTACGGATTAGGATATAAACTTATAGAAAAAGAAAATGAAGAGTCTTTATAAGGTAATCTTAGGAGCTGCTATCGTTATGAGCAGTGTAATTTGTATTTGGTCAATTTTGTTTTACGTTGCCATAATGCACGAAATAGATGACGAAGTAGAAGATTCATTAGAGCTGTATGCGTTTCAACTAATCCAAGAAAAAAACGAAGGAAAGTTAGATTCCGTAAAATATGACGGTAGCAACAACTCTTTTTTCTTTGAAAAAATCACAAAAGATGAAGCTTCAAAAATGGAAAACATGTCGTTTAAAGACACCAATGTGTTTATTAAAGCTCGAAACGAAACAGAACCTTGTAAAAGACTAATACTCGCTTTTTACGACACAAAAGACAATTACTACAAACTAACAATCTACACTCCAACCGTTGAAAAAGCAGAACTAAAAGGAAGGATACTTTTTCTTGTCTGCCTAATCGTTATAGTACTTATCACATCCGTTATAACAATTTATTTATCCGTTTACAAAAAAACACTAAAACCATTATACACCCTATTGAATTGGCATAGACAGTACCAATTAGGGAAAAACAATCAAAAATTTCCTGAATGTAAAAGTAATATCAACGAATTAAAAGAATTGTTTACAGCAACCAAATTAAGCACCCAAAGAGCAGAAGAAACATATAAACAACAAAAGCTATTCTTAGGACACGCTTCTCATGAAATTCAAACACCACTTGCCGTAAGCATTACACAATTAGAGTCAATCCTTGAAGACGAAAGCCTAAACGAAGAACAAATGAATAAAATCTTCACCTCCATATCAACACTCAGAAAAATGACTAAAATGAATAAATCACTATTGCTACTATCTAAAATAGAGAACGACCAATTTAACAATATAGAAACAATAAATATCAACAATATAATAAAGGAGAAAATAGACATATTTAAAGAAACATTCTCGCAAAAAGAAATAAAAGTCAGCTTAATCGAAAAAGGAAACTTAGAAATCAAGATAGACAACATTCTTTGCGAAATGATGATAAATAATATATTAAAAAACGCCTTTGTTCATAACATCTATGGAGGAGAAGTTGAAATAGAAATAAACGAAAACTCAATTTCATTTAGCAACAGCGGAAAATCGCATGCTTTAAACAAAAATATGATTTTTAATTACTTTTACAAAGAAACAAATGAACAAAATTCATCTGGTTTAGGTTTAGTATTAACAAAAAGCATATGTAAAAAGAATAATTTAAGCATTGATTATGAGTTTGATAACAAAAAACACAGATTTTTTATCAAAAAAATTTAAAGATTTCAGAATGTTTTCAGATTTCACATATATCTTTGCAAATGTAAAAACAAAATAAAATAATTATAAACTTAAAAAAAAGAAAATATTATGAAAAGATTCGCATTATTAACACTAATGGTATTCGGTTTAATGTCTTGTGAAAGTTCAGACAGAATAGCAATTGAGTTCACACAATTACCACACAACGCACAAAATTTTATAAAAACACATTTCCCTGATAAAACAATTTCAATAATCTTCCACGATAAGGATATATTCGATAAAGATTACGAAGTCGTTTTCGAAGATACTTCAAACGTTGACTTTAATTCAAAAGGAGAATGGACAGAAATAGAAGTAAAATCCGCTCCTGGTGTTCCAACAGCAGCAATTCCTGCAGCAATTACAAACTATATAAATGCTAAACACCCAACTACTTTCATAATCAAAATAAACAAAGATAGAAGAGATTATGAAGTTGAATTAAGAAACGGAATAGACATAGTATTTGATAAAAATGGAAACACTATAAGATACGATGACTAAATTAAGTAATAGTAATTAAACTCAAAAGGGTGAGTCGCTTGACTCACCCTTTATTTATTTTACGAAATCTTTCATTATCTCTAATACTTTTGGGCTAATTGTTTGCTCAATCTGGTAATACTCGTTTGGAGAACCTGTTTTACATTCTTGAAATAGGTGATTCATTCCTTTAAGTTTATGTATTTCGTATGATTTATTACCACCTTTTTTCAGTGCTTTTTCGATTGCAGGTAAGTTTTGTTTGTATAAGACTTGCAAATCCTTTGTTCCGTTTAATACAAGTACAGGTTGCTCAACTTTTTCCAAATAAACAGAAGGTTCTAATTCAAGAAAACATTTCATCCAAGGGTGAGAATGCCCCGCTAATTCCCCATTTTTTAAAGCCTTTAATTGTTCTTCTATTTCTTTTTTAGAATATCCGTTTACTTTAAGTATGGCTTTTGTCTGTTCTACTAAAACTTCCATTCCGTTCACTCCTGGTCCAGCCAAAAGAATTAAGAAATCAACTTCCGAATTGCGAGAAGCAACAATCGGAGCTATCAATCCGCCTTCGCTATGTCCTACAAGTCCTATTTTATCTGCGTCAATATTTGGGTGATTCTTTAATGCGTTTAAAGCAGACTCTACATCGTTTGCAAAATCCAAAGTTGTAGCATTAAAAAGTGCCGTATCCTCTGTACCAAATCCCCTATCGTCATATCGAAATACCGCAATTCCGTTATTAGCCATATAATCTGCTATCACCGCAAAAGGTCTATGTTGCATTATTTCTTCATCTCGGTTTTGCATTCCTGAGCCACTAATCATTATCATTAAAGGATATTTTCCTTCTTTCTTTGGATAGGTAAGCGTTCCTTTGAAATCATAATTTACTCCTTCGGTACGGAAAGTGATTTCTTCTTGAACGTATGACGGATTTGCAGGAGGAGTTTGTGGACGCTTTACAATTATTTCAGGTTTTTC
Source organism: Candidatus Onthomorpha sp. (assembly GCA_045644685.1). GTDB lineage: Bacteria > Bacteroidota > Bacteroidia > Bacteroidales > P3 > Onthomorpha. The sequence continues at coordinate 57,183 of JAZRHI010000015.1, read as the reverse complement.
TTTTTTTACCAAACATAAAGGTATATTTACGAACATTTGTTTAAAGTTTCCGCAAATTGTATCTTGTGTTGCGTTCATCTTTCCTTTGAATGATGCTTTTAATTCTTTAACAGAAAACATTAAAGAGTCGTTTCTTAACACTATTTTCGTTGCAGGAATAAGTTCTTTCGTTTGTGCAGGCGAGCCAAGAAAAGCAATCGTATCTTTTGATATTGAGACTTCTAATGTAAGTGGCAATTTTTGTCCTTTAAATTCTAAATTCCCTTCATAATAATCTACTTTCTGAGCAGAAAGCATTGTCGCAAATGCTATAAAAGCAAGAAATACTATCTTTTTCATAGTTTTATTTTTTTATTCTTTTAATTTCTGAAATCATTATCGCTGTTGCTATTGAAGCATTAAGGCTTTCGGGTTTGTTGTCTGTGCGAAAGCGTGGTATTGTTATTTTGTGATTTACATATTGTTGAATTTCCGGACTTATTCCATGAGATTCACTTCCTATTATTAGGATTGAATCTTCTTGAAAGTGCTTTCCATATATGTTTTCACCACCTTCTACTATTGAGCCATAGATAGGAAAGTTTTTAGGAAGGTTTTCTAAAAAGGTTTTCAAGTCGGTGTATTCTACTTTCACTCTAAAAATTGAGCCCATTGTGGATTGCACAGTTTTTGGATTAAAAACATCTACGCAATCTGGCGAACAAATAATTCTTTCTATCGCATACCAATCGGCTAAACGTATTATCGTTCCTAAATTGCCCGGATCTTTTATTCCATCTAATACTATTGTAAGTCCTTTTGTTTGGTTAGAAAAGTTTTCTTGTGGAATTTTCACAAGGGAATAAACATTGTTTGGTGTAGAGAGCAGACTTATTTTTCCTAAATCATCTTCACTTATTTCTGTTGTTTTATTTGCTACTCCCTTTGCTTGAATTATTGATTTATTTTTATCAATCCATTGAGCAGTTGCATAGATTGATTGTATATCGCATGCAGATTCTAAAAGTTCTGCAACCATTTTTTCACCTTCTACAATAAATAGATTATCTTGATTGCGAAATTTACTTTGTTTATAACGGCTTATGCGTTTTATTTCTGCCTTCGATAGCATTTTAGTTAATTTTTAATATACTAAAAAAGGAGCTCTCCTTTGAAAAAGGAGCTCTCCTTTGATTATTTTTTACATAAAGATTACTCAGCGTAAACTTCAAATGTAATTTCTGATTTTATTTCTTTGTAAACAGATACAATAACTTTGTGAGTTCCCACTTCTTTAATTGCATCTCCCACGATTGATATTTTCTTTCTATCAACTTCTACATCAAATTGTGCTTTTATTGCATCTGCTATTTGAATTGTGTTTACAGATCCAAATATCTTTCCGCTTTCGCTTGCTTTTGCTGCAATTCTTAAACCTTCTATTTTGTTTAATGTTTCAGCGAATGTTTCAGCATCTTGTTTTATTTTAGCTTCTTTAAAAGCTCTTTGTTTAAGATTTTCAGCTAATATTTTTTTGTTAGAAGGTGTTGCTACGATAGCATATCCTTGTGGTATAAGATAGTTGTTTGCGTAACCGTCTCTTACTTTTACTATCTCATCTTTATACCCTAACTTATTTACGTCTTGTTTTAATATAATTTCCATCGATTCAATCTCCTTTTATTTTAATAAGTCTGCAACATATGGCATTAACGCTAAGTGTCTTGCACGTTTTACAGCTTGTGAAACTTTCTTTTGATATTTATTTGAAGTACCTGTGATACGTCTTGGTAAGATTTTACCTTGTTCGTTCACAAACTTCAAAAGGAAATCTGCGTCTTTGTAATCTATATACTTAATTCCGCTTTTTTTGAAACGACAATATTTTTTTCTTTGTGTTTCTACAGCGATAGGTGTCAAATATTTTATTTCTGTTTCGTTTGCCATCTCTATTCTTTTTTAAGGGTTATTCTGCTACTTTTTCTTCTTGTGCTTTTTGTTGGCTCTTTAATCCGTTTGCACGTTTCTTTTCATTGTATGCAATAGCATGTTTGTCTAATGAAACTGTCAAGAAACGAAGTAATCTTTCATCTCTCTTGTATGCAGTTTCTAATTTTGCTATTACTTCTCCTTCTGCACGGAATTCTATTAAGTAGTAGAATCCTGTTGTTTTCTTTTGGATAGGATAAGCTAACTTTCTCATTCCCCAATTGTGCTCGAAAACTATTTCTGCACCATTATCAGTCAATAAAGTCTGATACTTGTTTACCGTTTCCTTTATCTGTTCCTCAGATAAAACGGGAGTTACAATGAAAACGGTTTCATACTGTCTTACCATACGGTTTTGTTTTTTAATTTGTTAATAATCTATTTTTTTGAGTTTGCAAAAGTAATACTATTATCTGATTTGACAAAATTTATTCTAAGATTTATTTTTTTATTCCTAAGAAATATTTTTCTAAACCTAAGAAATATTTTCTCAAATCTAAGAGTTTTTTTTCTTACTCTTGTCCTCCTTCATTTTTACCATGACAATTCTTATATTTCTTTCCACTTCCACATGGGCAAGGTTCGTTTCGTCCTACTTTTTTCTCAACATGAACCGGCTGTACTTTCTGTGGAGCTGACGGATTATTGGCCTGCGTTTCTTCTTTACGCGATGTGGTTACGCCTTTATTGTCTGTCTTCGGCAAATCCGTTTCTTTGACTTGTTGTTCTTCGGCTATTGGAAGCGATGCTCTACATAAGAATGATGTTATGTCTTTATTGATTGTTCCAAGCATCTTTTCAAATAATGAGAACGACTCAAATTTATAAATTAACAAAGGATCCTTTTGCTCGTATGAAGCATTTTGAACAGATTGCTTTAAGTCGTCTAATTCTCTTAGGTGTTCCTTCCAAGCATTGTCTATTATTTGTAATGTAATGCTCTTTTCAACAGACAATCCTATTTCTTTTCCTTCTGTATTGTATGATTTCTCTATTGGTGCTATTGCTGTAATCATACGTTTTCCGTCTGAAATTGGAAATGCTATGTTTTCATAACGATAGCTCTTAGCTTCGTATATGTTTTTAACGAATGGGAAGGCTAATTTTGATAGGTTGCTTATTCTTTCTTTATAGTATGCGTAAACGCTTGCGTATAATGCTTCTACATTTTCTTTAACTCTGTTTCTGATAAAGGTAGTTTCATCTACTGGACATTCGTATCCGCATACTTTTATAAACTCTAAACTAAATCCTTCATAGTCATCTTTGTATTCTGACACCATTACTTCTATTGTGTCATAAATCATGTTTGCTATATCTATGGATAGTTTATCTCCATACAAGGCATTACGACGTTTTGTATAGACAACTGTTCTTTGATTGTTCATTACGTCGTCGTACTCTAACAATCTCTTACGAATTCCAAAGTTGTTTTCTTCTACTTTACGTTGAGCTCTTTCTATACTCTTAGTCATCATAGAATGTTGTATAACTTCGCCTTCTTCAAGTCCAAGTCTGTCCATTACTTTCACCATTCTATCAGAACCAAATAAACGCATAAGTTTGTCTTCCAAAGACACAAAGAATTGACTGCTACCTGGGTCGCCTTGACGTCCAGAACGACCTCTTAATTGTCTATCAACACGGCGAGATTCGTGGCGTTCTGTTCCTATGATTGCCAATCCGCCTGCTTCTTTTACGCCTTCTTGCAATTTGATGTCGGTTCCACGACCTGCCATGTTAGTTGCAATTGTTACAGCTGATGCTCTACCCGCTTGTGCTACGATATCCGCTTCTTTTTTGTGTAACTTAGCATTAAGAACTTGGTGCTCTATTTTTCTAAGTTTTAACATCTTCGATAGCAACTCTGAGGTTTCAACATCTGTTGTACCAATAAGAACAGGTCTTTTCTCGCCTATCAAACGCTCAACTTCGTTAATAACAGCAGCAAACTTTTCTCTTTTTGTTTTATATATTAAGTCGTCATTGTCGTGTCGAATAACAGGTCTATTTGTTGGGATTGTAACAACGTCTAATTTGTAAATATCCCACAATTCTCCTGCTTCTGTTTCGGCAGTACCTGTCATACCTGCCAATTTCGAGTACATTCTAAAATAATTTTGTAGAGTTATTGTAGCGTATGTTTGAGTTGCTGCTTCAACTTTTACTCTTTCTTTTGCTTCTATCGCTTGGTGCAAACCATCTGAATAACGTCTTCCTTCCATTATACGACCTGTTTGCTCATCTACGATTTTCACTTGATTATTCATAACAACGTACTCAACATTGTTTTCAAATAATGCGTAAGCTTTCATCAATTGATTTATAGTATGCACTCTATCGGATTGCACTGCGTAGTTTTGCATTATTTGTTCTTTTCTTTCTGCTTTTTCTTGTGAAGAAAGGTTTTCTTTTTCTAAGTCTGCAATTTCGCTTCCTACATCTGGCAACAAGAAAAACTTAGGATCTTCCCCTAACTTAGCAAGAAAATCCATTCCTTTTTCAGTTAGCTCAATCGAATTGTGTTGTTCTTCTATTACAAAGTAAAGTTCATCATCTATGATGTGCATTTGCTTACTTTGGTCTTGCATATAGAAGTTTTCTGTTTTCAATAACAAAGCTTTCATGCCAGGTTCAGACAAGAACTTTATCAATGCTTTATTTTTTGGTAAGCCATGGTGAGCTCTAAGTAAGAGAACACCTCCTTCTTTTTCTTTTTCTGGTGTATAACCAGGAGTTAAGCATTTTTTTGCATCAGAAAGGACTTGTGTTACTAACTGTCTTTGCGCGTTATAAAGCTTTTCTATTACTGGACAAAACCTTTCGAATTCTTGATTGTCGCCTTTTGGTGTTGGACCTGAGATAATCAACGGTGTTCTCGCATCATCTATCAATACTGAATCGACTTCGTCCACGATTGCATAATTATGCTTTCTTTGTACTATCTCATTTGTGTTGCTACACATATTATCTCTTAGGTAGTCAAAGCCAAATTCATTGTTTGTTCCGTATGTAATATCTGCATTATAGGCATTGCGTCTTGCTTCTGAGTTTGGTTCGTGTTTGTCTATACAATCAACTCTCAAACCATGGAATTCAAACAACATTCCCATCCATTCACTATCACGTTTAGCCAAATAATCGTTTACAGTTACAACGTGAACCCCTTTTCCAGGCAAAGCATTAAGGTAAATTGGCAATGTTGCAACCAATGTTTTACCTTCTCCTGTCGCCATTTCGGCAATTTTTCCTTGATGTAAGACTGTACCTCCTATTAGTTGGACATCGTAATGTATCATATTCCATTCCATTGGCGTTCCACCAGCTTGCCAAACCTTATCAAAGTATGCCTTATCCCCTACTATGTTTACGTTATCCTTTATTGTAGATAAATATTTGTCGTATTCGCTTGCAGTTACTTCTACTTTGTCATTTTCTGTAAATCTTTTCGCTGTCTCTTTTACAACTGCAAATGCTTGTGGTAATATCTTATCTAAAACTGTTTGTGTTTTGTCATATATTTTCTTTTCTAAGTCTTCGATTTGAGTGTATATCTTTTGTTTTTCTTCTACACTCATTTCTAACTCATTTTCTATTCTTTGTTGTAAAGAATCTAATTGTTGTTGTTCTGAATTTACAGTTTCTTTAATTATTGCTTTAAATTCTAAAGTTTTTGCTCTAAGTTCATCATTAGATAGTTTAGTTACTTGATCGTATGCTTCTAAACATTTTGATAAAATAGGGTTTAACTCTTTTAAATCTCGTTGAGATTTACTTCCAAACAGTTTTGCTAAAAAATTTGCCATATTTTAATACTTATTTATTATTATCTATAATTTCAACTCTTTTCTTTGGATAGTAAATATCCAAAGCTACTATCATTGCTGTTAGTCCCCAAAAAGGAACTGCTAATTTTTCTGTTTCCAAAAAGTTATTAAATACACCATGTGTATAATATGTAACTAAGGACATTACTAAAAATAAAGCCAAATCAGAGACTGCTTTATCTTCTGCTTTATTATAAACTCTCAATCCAATAACAACGGTTGTTAAAAACACCAATAAAACTGATATTGTACCGAAAACGCCTTGTTCACTCAAAGGTTTAAGATATTCACTATGCGTACTACCCAAATCTCCTGCGTCTGTACTAATCTGAGTTAAGTTATAAGATTTTTGATACCCTGAATAAATGAATTTATATGTACCCGGGCCCCAACCAACTATTGGTCTGTCTTCAAACATTCCCAAAGCGCAAGCCCATCTGTTTAATCTCTCAACATTAGAGTCGTCTGTACTAATATTAGTTATAGAAGTCATGTGCTCAACCATGTTTCCAGAAGAATCTTGGTCGTTTTTCTGCAACATTCCCAAAATAGAAGACCAAAATATCAATACAAAAACACCTGCAACTCCAAGCCCTATCAAAATAGTTTTTAACTTTATTTTCATCTTTGCCGCAATAAAAACAGCTATTGCTGCTAATACACTTGCCCAAGCTGCTCTTGAATAAGAGAAAATCAAGCCCAAAACTAAGACAACAAAGATAAAAATAGAGAATGCTCTCCAATAAACGTTCGGTGTTAATTTTTTGTTTCCTATTACAAACACAAAAGACAATGGAACAAACAAAGCAACTACTGCACCATAGGCTGTGTGATCATTATAAAAGGGTTTCATTACATAATGCGCATAAGAAAGAGCAAAATTCTCAGTTGATAACAGCATTATGCAAACTATAACAATTACGGTCAAAGGGATAACATAACAAAGAAAGAAATTCTTCAAATTATTCAGTTTCTTAAACAGAGGAATCACCACAAAATAACATGGAATGATAAACCAAAATTGAGAAAGTAAATATTTAAAAGAAACAAACAAATCAATACTAAACAAACTTGTGATAAACGTCCAAGCGAGGCTAATAAAAATCATTATACTTATGGGATGTACAAGAATTTTCTTATCATATCTTTTAGTAAAAAACACTTGCCATAAAAACAAAAGCATAACAAAAATCAACAAAGGCTCAGATGGCAAACTTATTGCTAACTCTTTAATCGAGTAAGTAACAGAAAGAGGGGTTACAAAAGCAATTAAAAACGGTGCTATCTTGATATTGAAAATCAAAAGCAAGACAAACAATAATATTACAGGAATTAGTAAGTAAAAATAATACTCATAAAGCATTGTATAAAAGAATCCGCTAAGAAAGAGCGAACACAACAAAACTATGAGCAAAGCATTTTGTTTGCTTTCGCTCATAGAATTCCAACAAATAAATATTGCTTGTTTTATCTTATTCACTTTTTCTTCTATCTCTAACAACTAAGACACACAATGCTAAGAAAGTGCAAGCCAAAGCAGTTACAGCAACAATTATTGAACGTTTAGGCTTATCCTTAGAGAAAGAAGGAGAAGCATATTCTATTATAAACTCAGTAGGAATCTCTGCATCTCTATCCACTTTTGCCTTTTCCAACTGATCGGTCCACATTCTCAAAGACTCTCTTCGGTTAATAAGTTGATCTCTCAAATTAGCAACTTTCGCACCCGCAACCTCAATACTTTTCATCTTAGCTTCCAATCTTGCAACCGCAGCATTATTTCCAGCAGCCACTTGTTTAGCCAACTCTTGTGCGAAACGCTCGCTCGCACCGTCAGGAAAATAAAGATTGTTTTCTTGACTTAATTTAGACAAACTATCAGATAACAAATCAATATCCGCTAAAATCATTTTTCTTGAACGGTCTATTGTATTAACTATGCTATCTGCTTTTTCTTTCTTCATTTCGTTTCTAACAACACTAACTTCCCTTACGATAAAATTAGCAATATTAGCAGCGTATTCAGGATCTGTATCCCAAACTGTAAGCCTTACTCCTAAATTTTCCGTACGTTTTGCTTTAATGTTATTATATAATTTTCTTCCAAGCTTTTCGTCTAATTCATTTCCCTGAGCTGTTATTCCATAATGCTCAGCCAAATTAAATTTATTACAAGTTGCTCCAATAACTCTACCACTTGTGATGATATCTAATATATATTCGCAATCAGATGCCATACCGAAGTTAAAAGGGTCCACATTATCCATTTGGCTTAGCACACCCTTTGAAATAGAATTCGTATCGCTTGGTAGCAATGTTACTTCCGATTTATAATAATTAGGTAATAATAAACTAATTCCCGAAGCCACGATGGCCGAAGCAAAAAAAGTTATTATCAATGCCTTTTTATGGCGATTTAAAAACCTAAAAGTTTCTTTAAAGCTTAATTCTTCCATTATAAACTATTTATTTCTTAAAATTTCAAACTGCAAAGATACATCTTTTTTAAAGAAGTATTTATAAAAGCTAAGAAATAACGAATTTTTCCTTTGCTTTATTTTATTTTTTCAAAGGAATATTTTCGTAAGTCTTTGATTTAGAAAATTCATTCTTAGAAATACCAACCTGAAAGTTGCAAATAACATCTTTCTTCACACACTTCGTCTTTTTTCCACCAATTAGCCAAAGATAAACGCACAATTGTTCCTTTTGGAATACGCTCTACAATTGGCTGAAAACCTACATACTTCAATTTTATTCCATTATACAAATAGTAATCCTTATCCCATTGATCATAATATGTCAAATCTGAATCTATTTCCCAAAATTGAGTACTAAATTGAGGAATATTATTTTTGCAAATATAAATTGCAACACCTTCCAACTTCAAACAATTTTGAAAAGTATTGAAAATACTACCTTTAACAAAACGTTCATTAAATTTTTTAGAACGTATAAAATCTGCTATCTCGGAAATACTAATTTTATTGATTAACTCTATTGGTATAGTCTGCTTATCCTCGACGTGAGGTTTTGAACGCACATTCCAAGCCGTTTGAATATCGACTTCCCAACGGTCTCCAATCTCAAAAGGCACATCAAAACCTAAATTTCCTCCCATTGCGTCATGCAAACGTACTAATTCCAAATTATCTTCATTTATTCCACCAACACAAACTCCATGTTTCATTCGTGTTTTAGAAACAATAAGTATTCGTGCCATAACTTTATAAATTTATGACTTCGCAATTAAGTTTTTTTGCTAATCTTTCAGCCACCAAAGAACGATGACAAGCTACTGGAAACTCCTCCACACAAAACAATGCAATGTTTTGTGCTTCAATTTGTTTAAAATCCATTACCAAAGCATCAAAATCAAATTTTTCTAATATCAATTTATTATACTTTGACCTAAAAACAAAACCTAATGTATTGCGTTGTTTTTTTGTTTCTCCATTTAACTTATCTGCTTCTTTTTGTGCTTGTCTAATCTCGTCAGTTGGAGCCAAGTCTTTTATATACCTATAATTTATTCTTAAATCCGATAATTTAGACTGTAAATAATTACTATTTACATACTTATATTGTGCCCCTCTAACGCCTCTTCTCTGACGTATATCACAAAATAAGTCAATTTTATTATCAACTAACTTATCAAAAAACTCCTTTTCCGTAGAATTATATACACCAATAGTGTGAATTTTCATTTTAATATTCATACTCTTCTTCCATTTCCTTTTTATAAATTTTAGAAGACTTAAAATAAGGCTTAAAAACCTCTCCAAATAAGTTTGGCTCAGGAGTCCAAGACTTAGAAATTTCCTTTAACACTTCAACTTCCGTTATTGTTTTCTTTGGTGCTAAAATATGTTTCATATTTATATTGTACCTAAAGTACAATTCTCTTCCTATTAACTTACTTCTATGACACTGAAATGGCTCTACTTCCGAACACATCACTGAAACAACACATCCTTTCGTACGAGCAGTAACTAATCTAGATAATCCTTCCATAAAAGACGGCTGTTCTGCCATTTTTTTGTAATCAAAAAAACCATTCTCATCATAACAAAAATCATTCAAAGGACGACCTCCAATAACATCTCCCATATATACATACCTAATATTATGTATTCGCAATGTATTTTCAAGCACACCCTTATTAAAATGCCCTGCCCATTTTGAAAAAGGTGTACTCCTCACATCAATAACATATTCTACATTAAAAGACTTTAACTCTTCTATAAATTCTTCCATGGTTTTATGACCATGTCCAATAGAATAAATATCCGATGTTGCCATATTATTTTTCTCTTTTTTGCAAAAATACTTATTTTTTTAACATCAAATTTCTTGGTCTAAAATCTAATTTTTGCTTATTCTAATTATTTTTGCAGGAACGTTACCAAATTGTGGCATCACATCACCTACGCTTGCTCCAATGTAGGTTGGGTCGCAAACTACATAGTTTTTATTATCTATCGTCATATAATGCCCCTGTGGTTCTTCTGTAAAATGTACTGCTGTGGCTAAATGCCCTGGGTAATTAAGCAAAACAACATCCAAGCCTAACAATTCTCTTACTAAAATAGAGAATAGAACCGAACGATCTTCGCAATCGCTATAAGGATAGTAAAACATCTCATCGCCAAACAAAGTTCTCTCATAGCCAAATTGCTCTTCATCGGTTTTATACTCAAAAGCAGTTTGCACAAAGTTAATAAGTATATTTGCAGCCTCGATTTGAGTTTCTCCATCTATAATAGAACGCAACGAAGGGTATAAATCACGTTTTATAGAAGGAGAAAGAGAAGCCTGAGAGTAATAATTCCATTCGCTATGAGGGTATTCTGTATAGAAATTCATTAAATTAGTATTTGGAGCTACATTAACACTGACATTAGGGTAACGTTTAGAAGTGAAAGTCTTTTTTTCTCCAAAAGTTTCCTTAAAATTAGGAAGACGAGTCATTTGCATAGAAGGCATTTGTGCGTTAGGGAATTCCGAATCGAAAATCTCGTAAGAACCTTCGTTAGATCTGTTACTCAAAACGTAATACGCGCCATCCTCTAACGTAACATAAGTATATCCATATAAAGTTACATCAGAAGGCATCAATAAAACAAGATGACCATTCGCCTTTCCCATCTTCATTTTATAGCCAGATTGAGTAAGCAAATACATTTGTAAAACAATAACTTCGTTTTCCGCATTACCCAATACGCTTTTCGCCATTTTTTCTATCATATTTATATAAGCCCAATCGCATAAGCCCATTTCTTCTCTTAGCTTCAAACAATCAACTAAAAGAGCATCATATTTTTCTGACGAAAGTTTTAGCCACGCATCGGCAACCGCTTTCTCATTTACGGCAGACAAAGAAAATTTCATATCATCTGTCCAAGTAAATTCGCATTTTGTACCATAATACTCAAAAGAAGACAATTCTACTTTTATATTTTCCTCTTTCACAATAGGCACAATAGGTTGTGGAGCTACATATTCCTTTGGAGTTTCTTTTATTTCTTGAACCTTTATCTCCTTTTTAACAGGTTTAGGCTCGTCTTTCTTCTTCTCAATAGGCTTCACAGGCTCTGGAATTGTAGGCATAGGAACCGCTTCCTTTACTTCCTCTTTTTCCCAAGGCTCTCCAAGCATACGAGCGAAGTCTTCGTTAGCCTTTTTTCTAAATTCATCAAATTTTTTCTGTTGTTCATATTCATAAGACGAGAATTGAGATTCTGCATTCTTTTTAAATTCTTCAAAATCCTTTTCAAGGTCAATTTGAGCCATAGCATTACAACTCAAAAGCGCTACAAAGCAAAACGCAAATAATCTTTTCATATTACAAAGTATATTATTCAACACTAAAATCTTCTATTCCGAATATTCCCCCTTCGGTATCCTCTGCTGGTTGCCAAGTTCTAACATGTATAATAGGTTTATCAGGATCTTCAACATCGACTCCCAAAAACAAATAACCAGTATCTCCGTATGTAGAAGAGAAATAATCTTGTTTTATTTGAATTCCATATATTTCTTTATCCTTTGCTTGTTTTTTAATATCGTTTTCTGTAAAGCGAAGATTGATATATGTATTATTTTTAAAACATCTCTCCAAGTTTGCCATATATTGCTCCTTAGATTGTTCATTAAATTTTACCTTTGCTTCGTTTAGCTTCACTGTTTTTTCCAAATTCACAGCCTTTGCAACGGTTGAGCCTGTTATAATAAGAGCTTTATCTGAGAATATTTGCTTCAAATAGTCTAAACGTTCAAGGGCATAAGCTGTCTTATAGTTTTCCAAAAATCTAATTATGACATGTCTTGATTCTTTCGCCCATTTATTTTTACTAGTTATATCAGCAACTGCTTCTTGTTCAAGTTGAAAAGAAAGAGATTCGATTTTCTTATCTTCATTGAACTCAAAAACTATCGATTCTACGAATTCCTTATTTCCAGTGAAACGAAAACAGATCGGCATGCTACGACAAATAACTCCTTTGTCGATTTTATAGAAAGAATATCCTATTTCGTTTGACAATAACTTAGCATTACCATAGCTAATCAATCTATTAAAAATCTGAAAGCCGTTTGGAGTGAAATATTTTTCCACACTATTGTAATCTTTCTTCTTTATAGATTGTTCAATAGCAGTAATAACATCCAAATAAGGGTTATGATCTTCCACTATCTCGAAAACAGCTTTCTCTTGTGCCTTTATCTGTTTTGCTTCTTGTGCTAAAATTTTCTGCGCCTTTTCTCTGTCATCCCCTACCAATATATTATTGGAGTGAAACGAAGTAATATCAGTCATATTCTTAAAAGCAGCAGTCAAATCCGCGTCAAAAACAGCCTCATCTTCGAAGATATATTCACTTTTCAACTTAATATTTTTCAATTCGTGCAAATCCGACAATTCAATCACACCTTTACCATTTTTTGCACCTATAATATTAGAATAACCTTTACCATCATTATATGTATAATCGTAATTCGCAACAGGATTTCCCTTATAAGTAATGGCCAACTCCACAGTTTGTTTATTAACTTCCTTAGTTACTTTTACGATATCGGCTTTCAAACCACCAAACACATCATTTATTCTTTTATATAAGAAAGACAACATTGATTCTCCATTAGAAAAGGTAACCGTATCGGACTTTGGATAAGAATTCAAAAGAGTCAAAGACCAATAATAAGACCTTAACGCATCAGATATTTTATTTGCTTTTTCATATTCCACAGCGTCATTAGCCAATTGCACAATCCTATTTCTTCTATCGGAAAATTGCTTGTTTAATTCAGCTTTTGAAATATAACCTACAACTTTTGCGACAGGCTCTTCCGAAACAACAAAAGTATTTGTATTATTTAATTTAACATTAGAATAAGTTCTCACAATAGAATTAACTCTCTCTTCATATTCTTCGTTAGTTTCTGTTTGCACTTGCGTAAACTCACTGGAAATATTAACAGATATTTTAGAAATCAAATCATCCAACGCATTTTTTGTCGCAGCACGAACACTATTTCCGGTACCCTCTCCCCAAAGATAGTCATTACTATTTTTAATATCGGTAAGAGTTTGAGCAAAAGCCGAAGAGCCCAAAACAACTACTAATAAAAATACAATAATTCTTTTCATGATATAATTATTATTTACTTATTATCCAATTTAACATTAACTTACTATCCTTAACCCCACTTTTCCTCCAATCACACTTTAAAACATCAACGGCATTCAAACTAATCAACTCCTCAATCCTGTTTGCATAAACCGTTTGCATAGAAGAAACTTTCAAATTCTTCATTGTATATACAAATAAGCTTTCAGTAAAACTTTCAAACAAAGAAGCCCAAAAACCATACTGCAAAGCAAAACTATTTAACCTTTTTCCAGCCACACAATTCTTACCATAGAACAAGTAATCCTTAGAATAATTCACCAAAGTGTCTTTCCAAATACAATTAACCTGCTCTTCATTCTTTTCCCAAAAAGATTCCGTTACATCAAAGGCAGAACTTTTTGCATAAAACCTAAAATGCACATTTTTTTTCGACTTCGAAGGAATTGCATCCTCGTATAAATTTCTTTTTAGCACTGCTGCGAAATCGCAACTACCCATTAAATGAGAACCACTGCCCACTCTGAGAGCGACAAACACCTCCCCATTTTCGCTACACCATTCTTTTTCTATTTCATACTTTACATTCTTCAAGCCAACCGAAAACAAAATGGTTTGTAACATTTTATCATTTTTCGTAGAGTTTAATTCACCTTTTGTTTTTTCGTACAACTCGCTATTTTCCAAAATAGAAATACCATTATTCTTTATTGCATAGAAGAACAACGCCCTTTCCACTGCTTGTTGTCTTGCTTTTTCTTCTGAAACGAAAGGATCGGATACGCCAACATAAAGACTATCCTCAAAAACCCAAAGAGGAAAACAAGCCTTCTCCTCATTCGTTTGAGGAGAAGACTGTGCTAAAATATTATTTGTTAATAATGAAAAAACAAATAATAGGAAAACTAATCCCTTTTCTTTCATTAGGAAAATTAGTTTTGAGCTTCTAATTTTTTCATTTCTTTTTCAAATTCTTTTTTGAACTTTTCGTAGTCGTAATCAATTCTTAACTTAGTGTTATCTTTGATTCCGCTTGATACTTTATTGTGAATACCTTGTAAAAGTTCGTCTCCTGCTAATTCAATCGCAACATAAACTTTATATTTCCCTTCTGGAGATTTCATAGTCTTTTCACAGATTACGCGAATGCCAGAAAGTTTTTCTTTAACTACGATTTTAGCCATATCTTCAAACTTTTGAGAACCTTCTTCGTTTTCTCCAACTTGATAAGAGTTAGCATAATTTACAGCAACCCTTTCTACAAGTTGATTCATGCTTGAAGCCAATTGAGCAGAAGCTTCTGCCATAGCTTTTTTCTTAGCCATATTCATATCTGATGCCAATCCCATAGCAGATGCTCTTAAATACTTGTCGTTAGTCATAAATTCAGGACCAGAACAAGGCACAACAACTTCTACATCCCCTGAAACAGGAGCAGTTTTGTTGCTACAAGAAACGCCAAACATAGCTGCGCATGCTACTAATAATAATATTTTTTTCATATTGTTTGTGTCGAGGTTATATACCATTACGACTCTTCGGTTTTTGTTAATTTTTAAAATATTTAATTTAAGTTTTTTAATTTCTCTTTATACTTTTAGAAGTTTATTCCTATCTTCAATGCAAGTTTACTTGTATTTAATTTTTTAATTACATAATAATCCACACCTAATGTTAGGGTTTTGAAAAGTTCTACGCCTCCTCCAAAATTAAATGCAACGCCTGTTTCAATCGGATAGGTTACTATTTCATCTCCATTGTAATTTCCTCTCGTAAAAGTATGAGTTTCGTTTGTCTTTTTGCTTATTGACAATCCTGCTCCTGCTTCTGCAAAAATTTTAAACTGACTTCCAAGTTTCAAGTCATAATTTAAGCCAAACATCACTGGGAAACAATAATATTTTGACATAGTAATTTGATAGTTATCATAGCCATAATCAATCAAATGCACATCTACAATATCTTGTATATCGTTTTTGTCGTTTTGATTTAAGCCTAAATAAAACATATCTGCACTTGCCATAAATCCTAAGCCACCTAAGCCACCCGGTTTGCAAGAAAGCTTCAAGCCAGCGTTAATTCCCGAACCGCTGCGTGCGTCTTCACCACCTTGATCCAAAGCATAACCTGCATTCATGTTAAATATCCAATCTGTTTTTGGGCGTATTTTTTTCTCTTTTTGCAAAGGAGGTTCTTTCATTGTAGCAGGAGCCGATGCAGGCTTTGGTGCGGGTTTAGGTTGTGGAGTAGGCTTTTGCTGTGGTGCAGGCTCTTGTTTTTTGATTGGCTCTTGCGGAGTTGTTGATTCTAAATTGAAATTGTATTTCGCAATTTTACCTTCTTCAATCATAACAACGTCTTCCAAATCTTTATATCCCTTTTTCACAAGTTTAACTTCGTGTTGTCCAACCAAATATTCCGGAATTAAAAGTGGTGTTTCTCCTTGTTGTTTTCCGTCAATATAGATTGTAGCTCCGTAAGGGGTTGAATTAAGATTAAGTCTTCCTGTGATAGCTTCAAGCTTTGAGATTGTTTCTGTATAGGGTTGTCCGCTTATTATTTGAAGATTTTTTCTAAATGTACGATGATTTGCTTTTTTCACTTCCAAACGGTGTATGCCTTCGCCAAGTGTGGCTCTGAAAACGCCCTTTGAACGATATTCTCCATCGACATGTATTTCTGCGTCTTTATCTTCACAAATCAATTCTACTTGTGATACTGTTGAAACAAGATTTATGTTTACTTCTGTGGTTTGTCCGTCTAAGATTTGCACTCTTACGGGCTCAGATGTATAGAGTGGCATAAAGGCTTGTATGTTATAGAATCCGCTTTCAAGGGCTTGGGTTATGAAAGGTGTGGTTTCTTTTTGCACTTTGCCGTTTATCTCAATTTCTGCACCTTGTACGGGTGTTGTATTTATGCTTAAATATCCGTAAGCAGGGTCTAAGTTTACGGAAAGCACAGTTTTTTCATTTTCATTAAGCCTTATGGTTCCTGTTTTGGCGTGATGAAGTGGCGCCTCTACCCTATAAGTATGGTCTTGAAAGAGTGGCAAATACTCCATCGCGGAATTTCTTCCCTTGTATTCGTTATTGATATATATCTTCGCATCTGGCGTTTCGCTTTCTATGATTAGATATTGGTCTGTTATGCTTTCTTCTATGATTTGCTTAATCCGCGCTGTGCGAAGTTTCATTTCATATACATAACCTGCTTTTATCTGTTCTGGGAATGGATAATTGATAATTGCTCCAAAGTCGCGGTGTTTTATTGTTATGAATTTAACCCCTGGCGACACGAATACCCAAATTTCTCCTGTCTTTTGTTCTGTTTTTTCTACATTACAGCCTGCAAATTCAAAGCCTCTCTCCGGTGTATTTAAACGAATCAATGCACAAAGTTCGTTATTTATATCTTCTACCTTTGCTGCACGAGCCGAAAGGTCGTTTTCCAAACAACGAAACAGCTCAATAGACATATGTTGCGAAAAAGCAACACAACTAATTAAAACAAAAGCAATTAAACTTATTACTTTCTTCATCTCTCTCCTTAGTTTCCTAAAAAATTCTTTTAATTTCTATTTACCCCGCAAAGTTAAATCTTTTTTATTGATAAACAAAGTTTTTTTAATTAAAATACCTGTTTTTTATTCCTAAGAAAAAAAATATTTTTTCTTAGGTTTATAAAATTATCTCTTAGGAATATTTTTCTAATCCTAAGAGATAAAAACAGAAGTCATTAAAACAAGAATTCAAGCCAAAGTTAATTGTAAGTAATCACTACTTCTCGCTCCCATATCTTTATGGTTTTATCATTTGATGCTGAAACAATTTTTCTTCCGTCCGGACTATATGAGGCTGAACGAACAACAGAAGTATGCCCTTCTAAGGTTTGTAAGCATGAACCTGTATTTGCATCCCATATCTTTATGGTTTTATCTCCTGATGCAGAAACAATTTTTGTTCCGTCTGGACTATATGAGGCTGAAAGGACACCATTAGTATGCCCTGTTAAGGTTTGTAAACATGAACCTGTAATTACATTCCATATCTTTATGGTTTTATCATCTGATGCTGAAACAATTTTTATCCTGTCGGGACTATATGATGCTGAATTAACATAATTAGTATGCCCTGTTAAGGTTTGTAAACATGAACCTGTAATTGCATTCCATATTTTTATGGTTTTATCATCTGATGCTGAAACAATGTTTGTTACATCATGATTAAAAGAAGCTGAATTAACATAATTAGTATGTTCTGTTAAGGTTTGTAAACATGAGCCTGTAACTATATTCCATATCTTTATAGTTTTATCTTCTGATGCTGAAACAATTTTTGTTCCATCATGATTAAAAGAAGCTGAATTAACACAAGAAGTATGCCCTGTTAAGGTTTGCAAACATGTACCTGTATTTGCATCCCATATATTTATGCTTTTATCACTTGATGCCGAGACAATTTTTCTTCCGTCTGGACTATATAATGCCGAATTAACGTAATTATTATGTCCTTTTAAGGTCTTTAAACATTCTCCTGTATTTGCATCCCATATCTTTATTGTTTTATCATTTGATGCTGAAACAATTTTTCTTCTGTCTGGACTATATGAAACCGAATTAACAATATCAGTATGTCCTGTTAAGGTTTGGAAGCAGACATAGTCGCCTTTTTCTCCCTCCATTACTATATCTTCGCACGAAGTAAAGACTAAGGTTATAAATGCTAAAACTATGCTTATTATCTTTTGAGTTTTCATGGTTAAATATTTATTTTACATTCTCGTTTTGCAAATATATAGCTTTTATACTAAAAGTCAATATACCCTTTCTTAATTTTTTTATTTTTTCCCTAAGAGAAAATTTTTTAAAGCTTTGTTTAGAGAGTATATTCTTATAGTTAGAAAAAGAAAAAGGCTGTAAGAGTGTCTTACAGCCTGTGAATTTAAAAATTAAAATTATAAAAAAAAGTTTAATTTTATTCTTCTGAGCAAACTTTTGCACAAAGGAATTCACGATTCATACGAGCTATATTGCTACGCTTAATTTGTTTTGGACATTCTGCTTCACATGCGTATGTGTTTGTACAGTTTCCGAATCCTAACTCATCCATTTTTGCAACCATTGCTTGTACTCTGCGTGCCGCTTCTGGTCTTCCTTGTGGTAAAAGGGCAAGTTGTGATACTTTTGCTGAAACAAATAACATCGCAGATGCGTTTTTACATGCTGCAACACAAGCTCCACATCCTATACATGCTGCTGCGTCCATCGCTTCGTCTGCATTCTTTTTTGGAATTGGGATTGCGTTTCCGTCAGGCACACCTCCTGTTGTTACAGATACATATCCGCCTTCTTGAATTATCTTATCGAAAGCTGTTCTGTCCACAACTAAGTCGCGAATGATAGGGAAAGGTCTTGCTCTCCATGGTTCGATAACTATTGTGTCGCCATCTTTAAATCTTCTCATGTGTAATTGACATGTAGTTACGCCATCGTCTGGTCCGTGTGGGCGTCCGTTGATGTATAAACCACACATTCCGCAAATTCCTTCGCGACAATCGTTGTCGAAACACACAGGATGTGATAATTTATCTACTAATTGTTCGTTTAATATGTCCAACATTTCTAAGAAAGAACAGTCGGGCGAAATATTTTCTACTTTATAGGTTTCGAAGCGTCCTTTTGCTCTCGCGTTTTCTTGACGCCAAATTTTCAATGTTAAATTCATTTTACTTGTAATTTCTTTGTTGAACTTTTATAAACTCATAATTTAATTCTTCTTTATGCATTTGTGGTTCGTTTCCTTCTCCTTGGTATTCCCATGCCGCAACATACATAAATTGTTCGTCGTTTCGTTTTGCTTCTCCTTCTTCTGTCTGATGTTCTTCACGGAAATGTCCTCCGCAACTTTCTTCTCTGTGAAGCGCGTCTTTGGCCATAAGTTGTGCAAGCTCGATATGATCTGATAATCTTAACGCTTTTTCTAATTCTGGATTCATTGAGTTTGTGTCTCCTGTGATTCTAACATTCGCCCAGAAGTCTTCTTTCAACGCTTTTAACATTGGTATTGCTTCTTGTAAGCCTTGCGCTGTTCTTCCCATACCTACTTTATTCCACATTATGTGTCCTAATTCTTTTTGGAAAGTATCTACACTCTTTGCTCCTTTTATAGACATCAACTTTTCGATTTTTTCTGCTACTGCTTTCTCTGCTGCATCAAATTCTGGAACTGTTGTTGGGATTGGTTGAGAATAAATTTCTGATGACAAGTAATTTTGGATTGTGTATGGCAATACAAAATATCCGTCTGCTAAACCTTGCATCAATGCTGAGGCTCCTAAACGGTTTGCTCCGTGATCTGAGAAGTTTGCTTCTCCTGCTGCAAATAATCCTTCGATTGTAGTTTGTAATTCATAGTCTACCCATAATCCTCCCATTGTATAGTGAACCGCAGGGTAAATCATCATTGGTGTTTCGTATGGATTTTGTGCAGTAATCTTTTCATACATTTGGAATAAGTTACCATATCTTGCTTCTACTTTGTCTTTTCCTAAACGTTTTATCGCTGATGAGAAATCCAAGTAAACAGCTTGTCCTGTTCCAACACCATATCCTGCATCGCATCTTTCTTTTGCAGCTCTTGATGCTATGTCTCTTGGTACTAAGTTACCGAATGCAGGGTAGCGTCTTTCCAAATAGTAATCTCTGTTTTCTTCTGCTATATCTGTTGGTTTAAGTCTGCCTTCTCTTATGGCAACTGAATCTTCTATGTTTTTAGGAACCCAAATTCTTCCGTCGTTACGCAAACTTTCACTCATCAATGTAAGTTTTGATTGATAGTCTCCGTGTACTGGAATACATGTTGGGTGTATTTGAACGTAGCAAGGGTTTGCAAAGCATGCACCTTTTTTATAGCATTGCCAAGCTGCAGATCCGTTTGAGTTCATTGCGTTTGTCGAAAGGAAGTAAACGTTTCCGTAACCACCAGTTGCAACTACCACAGCGTGTCCAAACCAACGTTCTAGCTTACCTGTTTGTAAATCTCTTGTGATAATACCTCTCGCTTTACCATCTACAAGAACTACATCCATCATTTCTTTTCTTTCGTACATCTTTACTGTGCCTGCTTTTATCTCTTTTGATAACGCAGAGTAGGCTCCCAATAATAATTGTTGGCCTGTTTGTCCTTTTGCATAGAATGTACGACTTACTTGTGCGCCTCCGAATGAACGATTGTCTAACATCCCTGCGTAATCTCTTGCAAAAGGAACGCCTTGTGCGACACATTGGTCTATAATGTTGTTACTAACTTCTGCTAAACGGTATACGTTTGCTTCTCTTGCACGATAGTCCCCTCCTTTGATAGTATCGTAGAATAATCTTCCTATGCTATCTCCGTCATTAGGGTAATTCTTTGCTGCATTCACACCTCCTTGTGCTGCAATTGAGTGCGCACGTCTTGGAGAGTCAGATATACAGAATATTTTTACGTTGAAACCTAACGCTCCCAAAGAAGCGGCAGCTGATGCTCCTGCTAATCCTGTTCCTACTACGATTACGTCTAATTTTCTCTTGTTTGCAGGATTGACTAACTTTTGATCAGCTTTATATTTTGTCCATTTCTCGCTAAGAGGTCCTTGCGGAATTTTGGAATTAAGTGTTACCATTTTATTTTTCAATTTGTTGGTTAATTTTTCTTTAATTATTTACAAAACATTACAAACAAAGGTACTATTGCAAAGCCTAATGGTATGATTATTGCATAACCTGCTGCTAAGTATTCAATAGCTTTGTTGTATTTTCTGTGATTTAATCCAAATGTTTGGAAGATTGAATTTATTGCATGGAACAAGTGAATTCCTAATACTACTAATGCTAATAAGTAAATTAAGGAATATGTTTTGTTTGCAAATAGTTTGTTACACATTGTATAGAAATCAGGTTCGTATTCTTTGAAATCTTCACCAACGTATTGAACTAATTCTTCCTTGCTTAGGTTTATCAATTCTTCTCCGTCTTTTGATATTTTATCTGACGGTTGTCCTGTTTGTGTTAATTGAAGGAATGGCATATACTCTAATTGTAATTCCATCATCTTTTCTTGTGCTTGTTCTTGGCTTAGAGTGCCGTTCATCATTTGCTCTTGAAGACTAGAAACTCTTTCGTTTAAGTGTTTTTGTATGTCTTCTATTTCCACAGTGTATGTATCGCTATCGTCAGCTACGACAATTCCGAATTTAACAAAGTAGAAATTGATGAAATGTATTACTAAGAAAACAAGAATTATTACACCTGTATAAATCATCCATTTAGAACCTGCATGGGTTTTTGATTTCGATGCAACAGCATAGCCAATTGGGCGTGCTTTCTTGTTTTCTACTGTTAATAATATCGCCACTACTACGTGCACTAAAACACTTAGCATAAGAACTACTTCCATAATTTTTACAATCCAGTTAGTTCCCATGAAATGGCAAACATTTCTGTACCATTCTCCGCCATCTTCTCTAAGGATGCAGAGATTTAATCCCATGTGCATTGGTAAAAATACAAGCAAAAACGCTCCCACCGCTGCAATGGTCATCTTCTTTGTGATAGATGCTAATTTTACTAAACTCATTTTTAATTGTTTTTTATTATTACTTAATTTTTCTCAAAAATAGTTTAAAAATAATTTGCAAAAGTATGAATTTTCTATGAAAAACGAAAATATTATGAATAAACTTCCATAATACAGTCTTCGCAATTGAAGTTTAAGCGATATTTATGATTGTTATCTTTTAAGAAAAGTTCGCTTTGAAAGTCTTTTTCTTGTTTGTCGCGTTTTAAGCATTGACCTAGGTTAAATCTTATGCAGTTTCGTGAGCGCATAAGGCAGATTTCGCCTTGTTGCATTTGTGTTTCCAATGCGTATTGCTTAATTTTCACGCCTTTATCTTCGTAAAACTTACGCGATTCTTCGTTACTGATATTTTCTTTGTAATCAACCTCATCTTTAATGTATGGAATGGATAAGTCAAGTTTTGGTTGGGGTTCTCTAATGTATGAGGATAAGATTTCTTCTTGAAGTTTTTCTAAAATATCTCTTCGCAAAGAATTAAGGAATGAGGCAGGGAAAAAGTAGTTTTCTTCGCAATCGTAAGTGAAATTATCGAGTTCAAAAACCGTGTTTCCCATTTTAGAAAATTGTTCCTTTGTTTTAGAAAAATATTCCTTAGGATTATTTATTTTTTCCTTAGGATTAGAAAATTTTTTCTTAGCTTTATTTCCACGTTTATCGCAAGCTTCTATGTGATTGTCCGACAGGGTAATATCAACTTTTAATTTTCTAATAGAGTTTTTGCTTAGTTGTTTTTCAAATTGTGTGTCTTTGTTTCTGAATATCTTTGTTCCTTTTTTTAGATTAAGCGATTTATTGATTTTTATCTCTCCATTAGAAAATCCATTGACAAGAAATCCTTCGCTAATCCCTGTTTCGTTAATTGCAATCAATCCGTCTGAGGTTGCAAACACTTCTTTTGTGTCTAATTGTAAAAGGTTGCCTTTTGATTGCAATACTTTGCCTACATATTTTCCGATACTCTTTGTCGTATCTATGTTTCCTGTGATTTCTTTGCGACCGTTAAGAAAGAATGTTGTGTATCCGCGATTAAAACTCTTATCTATGTCGGTGTGAAACTCTTGTTTAATTTCTCCAAATGAAGAGCGGGTATATTGAGGGTTGTTTTTTACAAACTCGTTTAATAGTTGATTGTAATAACTTGTTACATTTTTAACGTATGTTATGTCTTTTAATCTTCCTTCTACCTTAAAACTGCATACGCCTGCATCAATCATTTCTGCAAGGCATGAAGATGCGTTGAAATCTTTCGTAGATAGAAGGTATTTATCTTTTTTCAGGATTTTGCCTTCCGCATTCACAAGGTCATATCTTGACCTGCACGATTGAGAACACACTCCTCTGTTTCCGCTTCTGCCGTTTTGATATAGGGAAAGGTAGCATTGTCCACTGATTGAACAGCATAAGGCTCCGTGAATAAAGGCTTCTAATTCCACTTGCGGGCAATAGTCGTGCATTTGTTTAATTTGCTTTAACGAAAACTCGCGAGGCAAAACTACTCTCTTTATTCCCGTATCGTAAAGGAACTTTAATTTTTCTTTTGTGAATACATTCATTTGTGTAGATGCGTGTAATTGCATTGGCAAGCTATGATTTTTAAGATAAAACATATCTTGTACAATTATCGCATCGGCATTTACCTCACATAGGTCTTTGACTGCTTTTTTCGCTTCTTGCAATTCATCATCAAAAAGCAAAGTATTCATCGTGATATACACCTTAACCCCGAAGAGATGTGCGTAATCAATAGTTTTTTTTATGTCTTCCAAACTATTTGTTGCCACACTTCTTGCGCCAAACCTTTCATATCCCATATAAATTGCGTCAGCTCCACAATCTATTGCCGCTTTCGCAATTTCAAAATTCCTTGCTGGTGAAAGTAACTCTAATTTTTTTTTATTCACTTTAAGACAAGCCTATAATAAGTAGTAATTGTATTGTTAAAACTCTTAAAAACATTGTAAGAGGATAAACAGTTGCATAAACAACTGACGGTGTTGAATATTGCGATTGGGAATTTGCAAAAGCTAATGCGGGAGGATTTGTTGTACTTCCCGACAATAATCCTATGATTGTAAAATAATCCATTTTGTATTTTAGTCTTGCAAAAACACCTACAAGCAATGTCGGAACGATTGTTATGATTAAACCATACAAAAGCCACATATACCCTCCGTTTACTATGGAAGAAATAAATTCTTTACCTGCTGACAAACCTACTGCCGCAAGGAAAAGCGATATTCCTATCTCTCTTATCATCATATTGGCAGAAGTAGTTGTGAAAGTAACAATTTTGTAGTGCGGACCAAACCTTCCCATAAGTATTGCTATAATTAGAGGTCCTCCTGCTAAGCCTAATTTTACAGATTGTGGCAATCCCGGAATTGCAATCGGAATTGAACCTAAGACAATCCCCAAAACAATTCCTACAAATATAGGAATCAAATTAGGTATTTCAAGACGTTTAAGTGAGTTTCCTAAGATTTCTGTTACTTTGTCTATACGTTCTAAACTCCCTACTAAGGTTACTCTATCTCCTATTTGAAGCGTGATATTTCTGTCGGCAATTAGTTCTACTCCGCTTCGGTTTATTCTTGTGATATTTACGCCATATAAAGCTCTTATATTGAGTGAACCTATGGTTTTGCCGTTTAATTCCGGTTTTGTAACAACTACTTTTCGTGAAACTAAGTCTTGTCTTGGTGTTTCCCATTCCTTAGAAGGCAATTCATGCTCTTTTCCAAGCAACATAACAAGTGCTTTTTCGTTGTCTTGGGTTGTAATCAACCTTAGTATATCTCCATTTTGCAAAATAGTGTCATCGGTTGCTATCTCTATATCTCCATTTGCGTGTTTAATGCGTGAGATTACTAATGTGGATTTAAAATTTTCTACAACTTCACTAATTTTTTTGCCTACTACGCATTGGTTTTCTATTTGTATGTTTAGTCTTATTGTTTGTGGTGCTTGATGTAGCTGAGTTTTAGCCTCCTCTTCTTCAAGGTTTATTTTAAAGATTTTTTTCAAAACAAGCATAACTATTATTACGCCTACGACTCCCAAAGGGTAAGCAACAGCATAGCCTAATGCGATAGAAGTATTTGTTCCTCCGATTGCATCGTTATATGTCTGCTGAGCAGCTCCAAGAGATGGCGTATTAGTTGTAGCTCCTGCTAAAACGCCACTCATTGTTACGATATTTTCTCCACTTATTAGGTGTATTATATATGTAGTTGCAACACCTAATAAAACAATGCTAAGAGCTAAGATATTTAATCTAACACCGCCACTTTTAAACGATGCAAAAAATCCAGGTCCTACTTGCAATCCTATTGAATATACGAACAATATTAGACCGAATTCTTTAATGAAATGAAGGACTTCATGATTTATTGTAAAACCAAAATGACTAAATATGATACCTACGAATAATATCCATGTAATCCCTAAGGATACTTTTGCTATCTTTATCTTCCCTAATTGATGTCCAAGGCCTATGCAAAGGGATAGTAGAAGTATTGCATGCGCAACGCCATCTGCAAAAAGCAACTTATACAACCACTCCATTATAATAGTTCTTTTCTATATAATTGTATAGTCTTCTCTAATCCATAGTAAAGAGCATCACTTATCAATGCGTGCCCTATTGAAACTTCTAATAGGTTTGGAATATTTTCTTGGAAATATCTTAAATTTATTAGGTTTAAATCATGTCCTGCATTTAAGCCTAAATTTTCTTCTTGTGCAGTTTGTGCCGCGGTTATAAACTTAGAAATTGCGTGTTCTTTGTTTTGAACATATTGAGCCGCGTAACTTTCTGTGTAAAGCTCCACTCTGTCTGCTCCACACACCTTTGCGCCTTTCACCATCTGAGAATCTGCTTCCACAAATAAAGAAACTCTACTAACTTTCTTTAATCTTGCTACTATTTCTGTTAGCTCTGTTTGATATTTTATCGTATTCCAACCAGCATTTGACGTCAATACATCTGGTGCATCGGGAACTAATGTTACTTGTGCGGGTTTTATGTCTTCAACTAACCTAATAAATGTTTCAGATGGATAACCTTCAATATTAAATTCCGTTGTCAATACTTCTTTTAGGTCATATACATCTTTATATTTAATATGTCTTTCGTCAGGTCTTGGATGCACTGTTATCCCTTGCGCACCAAATTTTTCGCAGTCTATGGCTACTTGTACTAAATTAGGCATATTGCCTCCGCGAGCATTCCTTATGGTTGCTACTTTATTGATATTAACGCTTAAATTTGTCATTTCGAATATTCTTTCTTTGTGTTTGCAAAATTACAACAAATAATATTTGTGCATAGTTTAATTTGCATTTTTTTAACAAAGCAGTCCGTGTTTTAGATGTTTTTATCATTTTTTTATTAGTTTAAGCGCAAATATTGTTACCTTTGCACAGAATTTTAAAATACGCATCGATGACTTTTGAACAAATAGGGCTTTCTCCAGAATTGCTGAAAGGAGTAAAGGATTTAGGATTTGAATCAGCAATGCCTGTTCAGGAGGAAGTAATTCCTACTTTACTGGAAAAGGATTGTAATTTAATCGCACTGGCTCAAACAGGTACAGGAAAGACTGCCGCATTCGGTTTACCAATCATACAAAAAATAGATTTATATAGTAAGAATACAGAAGCCGTTATTATATGTCCTACAAGGGAACTTTGTATTCAAATTGCTAATGACTGCAAAAAATTTGCTAAATACATATCTGAATGTAGTGTTGTTGCGGTTTATGGTGGCGCAAGCATAGAAGTTCAAATTAAAGAATTGAAAAAAGGTGCTAAAATCATAGTTGCAACTCCTGGACGTATAAACGATTTACTTGAAAGAGGCAAAGTAGATTTGTCTTCTATAAAATATCTTGTTCTTGACGAGGCTGACGAAATGCTTAACATGGGTTTTAAAGAGGATTTGGACTCTATTTTAGCTCAAACGCCAGTTGAGAAATACACTCTTTTATTTTCAGCGACCATGCCTGAGGAAGTAGAAGAGATTGCAGGCAATTATATTCAAGACCCTGTAAGAATACAAATTGGAAGTCGAAATCAAGGCTCTAATAACGTAAGACACTTTTATTATTTGGTGCATGCGAAAGACCGTTACCTTGCTTTGAAACGTATTGCCGACTATTACCCAGAAATATATGCGATAATATTTTGTAGAACCAAAGTTGAGACGCAAGAAGTTGCCAATATGTTAATACGCGATGGCTACAATGCTGATTCATTACATGGAGATCTTTCCCAAGCTCAAAGAGATCATGTCATGAGTCGTTTTAGGCTCAGAAATATTAGGATGTTGGTTGCAACGGATGTCGCTGCGAGAGGATTGGATGTTAGCAATCTTACTCACGTTATTAACTATAATTTACCAGATGAGTTAGAACAATATGTCCATCGTTCGGGTAGAACTGGTAGAGCTGACAAACAAGGAATTTCTATCGCGATTCTTAATCTCAGAGAAAAGCATAAAATCAAGAATATCGAGAAATTGATTCAAAAAACCTTTGAGAAGGCAGAAATTCCCACAGGAAAACAAGTTTGTAGGAAGCAATTATTTAACATGATTAACAAGTTGGAAAGCGTAATCGTTAATGAGGAAGAAATAGAAGACTTTATTCCAGAAGTAATTGCTAAGTTAAGTTGGTTGGATCGTGAAGAACTGATTAAGAAGTTTGTTTCCGTTGAATTTAATCGCTTTTTGGATTACTACAAAGACGCTCCTGATTTGAACGTTGATGAAAAGAAAGAAGAAAAGGAAAACAAAAAACAAACGAAAAAGCAAAATATTTCTAAAAATGGCGAATTTACCCGTTTATTTATTTCACTTGGAAGAAGAGATCGTATAGTTCCTCAACGTATTATCGGACTAATCAACGACTATTGCCCAAATACAAGAGTGGAAATCGGGAAAATAGACATTCTCGACAACTTTTCTTACATTGAAATAGGCACAAATGATGTTAATGACGTGCTTTTTGCCTTTGAAGATAAGTTTTATAAAGGCAGACCTTTGACATTAGAAGTAGCTATCGCAAAAAAGCCAAATAAGTCTAAGGAAAAAAATTCTAAGTCTAAGGAAAAAAACTTTAAACCTAAGGAAAAAATTTCTAAACCTAAGAGTAATAATAGTAAAACCAAAAATAAAAACAGGAAATCATAATGGCACATTTAATTTCCCCTTCTATGCTATCTGCAAACTTTTGTAATTTAGCACAAGATATAGAAATGATAAACCAAAGTCAAGCGGACTGGTTTCATATCGATGTAATGGACGGCGTTTTCGTACCAAACATTTCTTTTGGCCAACCAGTAATAAAACATATCAAACAATTAGCAAAAAAACCTCTTGATGTGCATTTAATGATTGTAGAGCCGGACAAATTTTTTGAAGACTATAAAAACTGCGGAGCCGACATCATAACCGTTCACTATGAAGCATGCACACATCTTCATCGTTCACTTAGCAGAATTAAACAATTAGGAATGAAAGCTGGCGTTGTGCTAAATCCACACACACCCGTATCAGCATTAGAAGACATTATAGAAATGTGCGACTTAGTTTTGCTGATGAGTGTCAATCCAGGATTTGGCGGACAGTCGTTTATAGAAAACACATACAATAAGATAAAAACATTAAAGCAACTAATAGAAAGAAAAAATCCTAATTGCTTGATAGAAATCGACGGAGGCGTCAATACAAAGAACCATAAAAAACTAATAGAAGCGGGAGCTGACGTTTTAGTTGCGGGCTCTGCTGTATTCGCTTCGGAGAATCCGATAGAAACCATAAGAGAATTAAAAACATTATAAAGATGGGATTATTCAATTGGTTTAATAAAGACAAGGGCTTTTCGAAAGGCGTAGATTTATCTGTGCTTCACACCGATATTCATTCGCATCTCATTCCTGGAATAGACGATGGCTCGCCTGACATGGAAACATCTTTGGCTTTATTAAAGGATTTAGAATCTCTTGGTTACAAAAAAATCATTACAACGCCACACGTAAAAACTGAATTTTTCCAAAATGACGTTACTCGTTTAGATGATTTATGCGCAAGCCTACAACGAGCAGCCAAATTCGAAGGAATAAAATTAGAAATCGAAGTTGGAGCAGAGCATTTATTAGATGAAGGAATCGATGACCGATTAAAAAACGGTTTATTTAAGACCTTTGGCGATAATTATTTGCTTGTAGAAATCCCTTTCATAGCTCCACCATTTGGATTGGACAGTTATATCTTTGAACTACAATTAGCAGGATATAAACTCATACTTGCACATCCCGAAAGATACCTTTATTGGTTGCAAGACTTCAATCAATTTGTTAGATTAAAAGATAGCGGAGTTATTTTCCAATTAAATATTATGTCTTTATCATCTTATTTTGGTAAAGAGGTACTTCACTTAGCTAAAAAGCTAATTGACAACAATATGATAGAGCTTTTGGGTACAGACACACACGCTACACGACATATTGAGGCAACTCGCAAAGCCCTTTCAAGCCCTCTATTAAAAAAGTTAATCGAATCAGGTAAAATAATAAACAAAGAATTTTAAGAAATGACAGCATTAGAAGCCATATCTCCTATTGACGGCAGATATTCAAGACAAACGAAAGACCTTGCTAACTATTTTTCAGAAGCATCTTTGATAAAATACAGAGTAAAGGTAGAAATAGAATATTTTATCGCATTATGCGAATTGGGATTACCACAATTAGAAAGTTTCAACAAAGAAAAATTTGAAGATTTAAGAAAAATCTACCAAGACTTCACAGTTGAAAACGCTAATCAAATAAAAGAAATTGAGAAAATCACAAACCACGACGTTAAAGCAGTAGAATACTTCATCAAACAACGCTTTGACGAAATGGAACTTGCCGAATACAAAGAATTTATTCACTTTGGGCTAACTTCACAAGACATAAATAACACCTCAGTTCCGCTTTCGCTAAAAGATTGTCATGAAGAAACATTCATGCCTCTAATAAATAATGTTGTAGAATTACTTTCCGAAAAAGCGAAAGAATGGAAAAAAATACCAATGCTTGCACATACTCACGGACAACCCGCATCCCCTACATTATTGGGTAAAGAAATGCAAGTATTTGTTTACAGACTTGAACAACAATTAGCATATTTTGCATTTATTCCGTTTGCTGCTAAATTTGGTGGTGCAACTGGAAATTTCAATGCACACAATATTGCATTCCCTCAATATGATTGGGTAGAATTTGCGAACAATTTCTGTGCAACTATCGGTTTGGAACGCTCGCTTTACACAACCCAAATAGAAAATTACGACCATCTTGCAGCATATTTCGACAACGTAAGAAGAATTAACATAATTCTTATGGACTTCTGTAAAGATATGTGGCAATATATTTCAATGGAATATTTCAAACAAAAGATTAAAGAAGGCGAAGTAGGTTCGAGTGCAATGCCTCATAAAGTTAATCCTATCGATTTCGAAAATGCAGAAGGAAACCTTGGAATAGCAAATGCAATATTTGAACATCTATCAATGAAATTACCAATTTCAAGATTACAACGCGACTTGACAGACTCAACTGTAAGCCGTAACATAGGCGTTCCTTTGGCTCATACAATTATTGCTTTGAATTCTATTCTTAAAGGAATGAATAAACTAATCTTAAACGAACAAGCATTAGAAAGAGATTTAGAAAACAACTGGGCAGTTGTAGCAGAAGCATTACAAACCATACTAAGAAGCATCAATTACCCTAATCCATACGAAACACTTAAAGCCTTAACACGTACAAACAAAAAAATAGACCAACAAACTATTAGTGAATTTATAGATACTCTTGAAGTAGAAGATTCAATCAAAGAAAGAATGAGACAAATCACTCCTTCTAACTATGTAGGTGTTTACGGTAAAGATGAATAATAAGAATTTCACAAAACAAATCTTGAAGCCATACACAGGGAGCTTAATATTATTTTTTGTTCTCATGTGTATGGCTACTTTATTTTCCATAGCCTCTATTCTCTCTGTAAGCAATTTCTTACAAATCCTTTTTGACACAAACACAGAGCTTGCAGAAAATCCTTCACAATTAGAAATCATTTTGAACAAAGTGTATGATTATTGCCTATCTTTTGGAAAACACAAAGCACTTTGGCTTTTCGCTGCAATAATTTTTGCAATCTATTTTCTAAAAGACCTTTTTACATACTTAGGGTCTTACTTCATTGGCTCGACTCGTAACAAAATCATAAGAAACATAAGAAATAGACTCTTCGAACAGTTCTCTACTCAAACCATTGGCTTTATCGCAAACTTTAAGAAAGGAGATCTTCTTTCGCGTGTAAGCAACGACATCACAGAATACGATCAAAACGTTTTACAATCCATACAAACTTTAATAACAAACCTAATCAGTGTGATAATGTACTTTTCTGTACTTATATACATTGATTATAAAATCACCTTGCTTGTTTTGCTTGTTTTCCCTCCCGTAGCTGGAATGGTATCTTTCTTTTCCCGCAAACTAAAACGTAGCTCTAAACACATGCAACAAAAGTCTTCTCTTCTTACTTCTATATTAGAAGAGACCATATCTTCATTACGCATAATTAAATCATTCAATGCTATTGACGATATGAACAATAGATTTAGAAACTTTAACACATCCTACACAAGACTACGCAATAAAATCAACAGACGTGTAAATCTTGCATCCCCTCAAAGCGAATTCTTTGGCAATTGTTTAGTAATAGGAATCTTATTAGTAGGTAGCAAGAATGTAATCTCAACTCCTGTGCTTATGTCTGCCGATATATTTATTGTTTATCTTATAATATTTTCACTAATCATAAAACCTGCAAAAGATATTTCGACTTCCTTCTACAACATCAAAAAAGCAGATGCTGCAAAGAATAGAATTTGTGAAATAATCTATGCAAACAATTCAATAATTGAGCCAGAAAATCCGATAGAATTAAAAGAAATCAAAGACGGAATACGCATTCAAAACCTCAACTTCGCATACGACTCTAAAAATCTCGTACTTAAAAACATCAATCTTACATTTAAGAAAGGCGAAAACACAGCAATCGTTGGAGCATCGGGCTCTGGAAAAAGCACACTCATAGACTTGATAATGAAATTCTATAACACAGAAGAAAATACCTTGTTTTTTGACAACATATCCATTAACAATATTTCTTCAAGCGAAGTAAGAAAGCACATAGCCATAGTTACGCAAGAAACAATCTTGTTTAACGATAGCGTAAAGAATAACATAAATTTCGGAGAACGTAGTTTCACAGACGAAGAAATAGAAGCAGCGGCACGAATTGCCAATGCGCACGAATTTATCTGCAAATTACCGCAAGGATATGACACAATAATTGGCGATAGAGGCAGTACCCTTTCAGGAGGTCAAAAACAAAGGCTTGCCATTGCAAGAGCTATCCTAAGAAAGTGCGAAATTCTAATCTTAGATGAAGCAACTTCTGCATTAGATACCATATCTGAGCACAGCGTTCAAGAGGCTATAAATAAATTATCAAAAGAAAAGACCATAATAACAATAGCTCACCGCCTTTCTACCATAAAAAACTGCGACAAAATCATAGTTATGGACAAGGGATGCGTAGAAGAAATTGGCACTCACGAAGAATTGATTGCTAAAAAGGGGATATATCACAAACTTTGTAAGATGCAAGAAATTAACTCTTAGGAATAAAAAAATAAGTCAAAGAAAAAACCGAATATCTCTTAGGATTATTCGGTTTTTTCTTTGACTTATTTTCCTTATTTTTTCTTTGATATTTTTATTTCACAAGGAGGATTTATCGATCTATTCCTAAATTTTGATTGTTCTTTGATTTGAGTTTCCAACTCTTTGAGTGAAGAACCACGAGCTGTCATTCGACTTTCCGCAATACCTTGTGAAATTATGTAGTTTTTAATTGCTTCGGCTCTTGCTTTGGTTATCTCGCTGTCTTTTTTAACATTTAAACCTTCTGTCATAATTCGTCCGATTATATCTACATTTATCTGAGGGTATTGTTTCAAAATGTTCACTACTTCGCTTAATGCTTCATAGCTTTCTTGCATTAAAATCACTATTCCTTGCTCATTGTTGTCAAAATACAAGTCCCCTTTCAACGGAAGTGGAGAACCCGGTTTTATTTGTACAAGACGAGCCGACAAAACAGTGTCTTTTCCTATTGCTTGTGCATGTGAGATTGTTCTTGTATAGTTAAAGAAACCCTCTTTGCTTAAAGAAATTTCGTAAGTTTTCTCTGGCAATAATTTTATTTTGGTTGAGCCTGCGTTTTGTTTTTCTATAACTGTTCTTCCTGTTTCTAATTCTTTTACATGTAAGTTTGCAGTTGTTCTTTGTTGCAATAAACTATCTATTGGATTGATTAAAAGTGGAGAATAGTTAGTCCACACTTCGCAACTTATAGTATGTCCTAATCCAGAGTCGTTAAGATTATCCAATACTATAACATAACTTTCGCCAGCCTTTACATCAATATATTTTCCGTAAGATTCGTCAGAGTCTTTTGTGATATTGGCAACTGTACTCTTTAAAGAAAGACCTGTTTTGCCTTGAAGAGAAACGTTTGCCGCTGATTGCACACTGCGTATTGGCTTTACTCTGTTTTTTTCTACACGATTACAGAAATATTTGTCAGTGTACTTATACACAATGAAGTCATAATCGTCAGAAAAGCTCTTTGGCTGAATGTCAATCAATAGTTTTCCATCGTATGGTATTGTTAAAAAATACCATATTGAGTTATGCTCTTGTTCAAATACGTTCTTTGTTTGAGCATCTCTATGGATTTCGTTCACATATCCATGACCTCTTAACGGCTCTGTCGGTCCGAATGGAACATCTACTTGTAATGTTACAGGGAAAAAGCAATCTGAGCATCTATCTGGTAGAGTTACTTCAACAGGTGCCACAGGTGCTGGTTGTTTTGGCTTTTTCTTCTTTCCTTTATTTTGAGCACATAATCCGAAACTAACAATTAGTATCAGAAAGTAAAGTATTATTTTTTTCATAAGTGCATTGGTTTAAATTTATGCGACAAAACTAATAAAAAAATATTACAAAACAAAAAAATATAGAAGTTTTCTACAAACATCTGCCTTTTCCGTTGGAAAGTCTCGTTGTTATAGTGATACCAAAGAAGTTATACCAATCTTTATTCTTTTCATTACCACGCGAAAGGTTGTGTTCGTTATAATATCCCTCCTTCCCCGGCAATTCGTTTGTACGATCGGCAGCAGCAGCTCCGAGTTCCCCTGCCCAATTTATCATTGTACCGTGATCAACGTATCTTGTGCTGATGTCATCTATGTAATCGGTAAAGGTTTTTCTAAATCCCCATTGCAATCCCACAGAAACATATTCGCTAAGACTAAGTTTTAAGCCTAATCCAAAAGGAATTGCTAAACTATAATTAGAATAAGTTTCTTTATAGCCTGGCATGCCTTGTCCTTCTGTGTTTAATGGACGCAATTCTATTGTTTCCAAATTTTGAGTTATAGGATTTACTATGTCGGTTTTCGGATTAAAATGAAAGCCTGCTAACCCTGCAAAAATATATGGCGCAATTCTATGATTAGAACTGCCGGTTTTGTAATCTAAGAAATTGAATTCTACTACTACACTAAACTCTTTTAAATCTGTAAAGAAGCTTAAATTTCTTGGATTATTGAAATAAGAGTCCATTCCTTCTAATCGTGTTAAGCAAAAGGAGGTATTCAATACCCAACGTGGATTAAAGTTGTAGCGAGCCATAACTCCCCACATAAAATTCACGTTATAGAAATCAAAACTCGATTCAAATTGATTCCATTGAGCGTTTTCTTTGTTGCTGTTAAAGGAAGAATTTATGTCTCCTACATAATTACTTCCGCCAAACACGCCTCCGATTTCTAATTTGTCTAATTGTGCATTTGTTACTAAACAAATGTTTACTAATAATAAGAATGTGATTATTTTTTTCATTTTACATTATGTTTTTCAAATTCAAGAATATCTAAATCTTTTGCTTTGCCATTGTCAAGACAAAACTTAATTAAGGTGGACTTTAAATGAAAGCCTTGTCTTCCGCAAGCACCGGGGTTAATGTGAAGAAGGTCAAATTCTTTGTCGTACATAACTTTCAATATGTGTGAATGACCACAAAGAAATATGTCGGGCTTTTCTTCTTTTAGCTTTTTAGCTATATGTTCCGGGTAATGCTTAGGATAACCGCCGATATGAGTCATCAAAATCTTTGTTCCCTCTATTTCTAATGACTGAAATTCTTCCACATCTTCGAGTTCGTATCGGCTATCGCAGTTTCCCCAAACGGCAATAGTAGGTTTAAAAACTCGTAACTCGCAAAGAGCATCGCTTGACCCTATATCTCCACAGTGAAGTATGATATCAACATCTTCAAAGAAAGAATATATTTGTTTTGGTATTAGAGAGTGAGAATCACTCATTAGACCTATTTTTGTCATTCTATTGTTCGATTACGATTTCGTCAATAAACAGCCATGATTTCTCGCCAGCAGAAAGATGCCACTTAGGATTAACTCCAAGATTGTATGCTTTCACTTTTATGTAACGTGCAGAAAATCCTGTTTTAGTAAAGAATGTTTTTGTAATACTTCCTTCTATTTTTTGATCTACATCATTTTCTACCGTTTCTATTAGTTTGAAATCAACGCCATTGTCAGATATGTAATATTCTACGCGAGTTGGCATAAAAATCCAGCTTTTCTGATCTTGGATAAAGTTACCCCCTACTTTTTTTACGCGTTGTTTTTCTCCCAAGTCCACAATCGCTTCAAGATCTTCGCCCCAGTATCCTTGCCAACAGCCTAATTTCCAATTATCACTACCTCTTTTCAAATCAATTAGGGCATTGTCGCCAGAGGCTGTGTATTGTGAATTAACATCTGTTAGAACTTTTACACTTCTTCCCGCAGGTATTTTGTAAAGTTTACATTCTATTTCTTGGGATTTGCCTTTGTTTTGAGAATATGCCGTAATTGTTGTAGTTTCTTTTAGCTTTATTTTTCCTTTTCCTATGAATTTATGTTTCTTTCCATTAGATAGGCTTACATAAATAGTGTCTTGTGGATTATATGCTTTGAAATACACTTCCATCTTATTGGTAAAGGTTCCTGTTCCTTCGTATGAAACGTATGGAGTTGCACAAAAATATTCGTTTTCTATCTTACTATATGGTCTGTCTTCTTTTGCTATTGCGAATTCTTTAACTGGTTTATCGCTCATCGCAAATTGTAATATTCCTCCATTCTTTATATCATCATAATTTATGAAAGATTTGTTATAGTCTTTACCATTAAGTTTTAATCCTTTAACATAAGGAGTATTTTCTGCATTTGGAGCTTCTATTACTAAGTCTTGTCCGTTTTCCAAGTGCATTACAATTTTTTCAAACAAGGGTGAAGCCACTACATATTGATTATCTACTGGGCAAACAGGATAAAAGCCCATTGCACTCATAACATACCATGCTGACATTTGACCTACGTCATCGTTTCCACAGATTCCGTCTGGTTTTGCTGTATATAGAGTTGTTAAAATTTGTCTTACCAATTCTTGTGTTTTGTATGCTTCTCCTGCGTATGCGTAAAGATATGCTGTGTGTTGAGAAGGCTCGTTTCCATGACAGTATTGACCTATTAAACCTGTAACATCGGCTTGATCTCTACCTGTTGTCTTTTCGCTTGTAAAGAAACAAGAGTCTAATTTCTCGCAAAACTTAGCATCTCCTCCCATCATATCAATCAAACTGTTTACATCGCCAGGCGCATAGAAAGTATAATGCCAACCATTGCCCTCTGTATAATTTTGATCTATTTGAGTAGGATTAAAATCTAAAAGAAATCTTCCGTTTTCTTTTGCTTGTATAAAATTATTATTAGGATTGTAAAGGTTTTTGTAGTATTGGGCTTTCGTTATCATTGATTGATATAAATCAGGACGGTTTTGTAATTGCGCAATCTTAGCAACGCAATACATATTGTAAGCATATTCAACAGTTTTTGATACACTTTCGTGTTCTTTATCTGAGGAAATGAATCCGTTTTCAAGGAAATAATCAAATCCAAACTTCTTTTTGTCCATTGAACCTAACATTGATTGCATTGTAAGGTCTTTATCGTGAATTATTCCTTTGGTATAAAGGTCTGCAACCATACTTATTCCGTGCATTCCTATCATACAATAAGTTTCAAACGAGGCTAATTCCCACATTGGTAAGAATCCGCTTTGTTTATATATGTCTAATGATGTTTTTACAAAGTCTAAACTTCTTTCTCTATCGATTAAAGCCAACAAAGGATGCAATGTACGGTATGTATCCCACAAAGAAAATACAGTGTAACGATTATAATTATCTGTTGTATAGATTTTGTTATCCATTCCTCTATATCTTCCATCTACATCTGAGTAAAGATTTGGTGCTACCATACAATGGTATAGTGCTGTATAGAATGTCGTTATTTTTTCTTTGTCTTTGCTAGTTATTTCTATCTTTCCTAATTCTTTATTCCAAAGTTGCTCTGCATTTTTCTTTGCTTGTGCAAAAGATGTGAATGTTTCAGCATGTAAATTATTTATAGCACCGCTCTCATCAACAGAAGAAATTGCAACAATAGCCTCTATTGAATTGTTTTCTTCGCTATCTGAATTTCCAAAATCAAGGAATAATCTCTTGCTTTGCTCATCGAATTTGCTATTTGCTATTTCGCAGTTGAATTGTGCAGCAAAATAAATTCTCTGATCCGTATTCCAAGCCTCAGAACGTCTATATCCTATAACAGTGTTTTGATTCACTATTTTATAGCTCATATCCAAAAGCTTATCTCTATGCTTAAAGTCAATTACTATTGCTTTTTTCTTTCCGTTTTTAGGGAAAGTGTATTTGTGATAGCCAGCTCGTGGCGATGCTGTAAGCTCTGAGATAATTGTATCTGTGTTATATGCTTTTACTTTATAGTATCCTGCATGTGCATATTCGTCTGCGTGAGAGAATTTAAAAGTATAATCTTTACTATTTGCAGACTTCATAGTTGGAGTAAAAAGAAAATCTCCATAATCTGAACATCCTGTACCCGAAAGGTGAGTATGAGAAAACCCATATATGGTATTATCAGAATAATGATAAGCACTACAACCATCCCAACCGTCAAGGCGGGTGTCAGGTGATAATTGTACCATTCCAAACGGTGCAATTGCACCTGGATATGTGTGTCCGTGAAAATCAGTTCCCACAAGTGGATTTACTGATTTATAATATTGTGTTTCCTTGTTTTGAGATGTTGCTGTAAGAACCAACAAACATAAACTAAGTGTTAAAAATATTCTTTTCATTCGCATTTTAAATTTTTAGGATATTCAAAATAAGTTGTTTTATTTAAGTTTATAGTCTTTTTTTCTTTGTTACGATATGTACACTCTATTTCTGCTTTATGTATTTGTGGATTAAAATCTTTTATATCTTGCTTTGTGATTGCTAAAACAATGTTACTACTCATTTCTTTTATAGAAATATTCTTAATCTTTCTTTGATATAAAACTTTGTTATCGCAATCTGTTATTTTAAATCTTAGATTTGCTTTTGTATCTTCCCAAGAAGAATTTATAATGTAAACAAATATACTATCATTGCTACTATATTTATCAACACTTACGATAATTGGAGCAAAAGATTGCTGAATTGTGTGATAAACATCCTTTTTCAAATAATCAACATCGATACAACTCCAACCAATTGCGGGATAAGGCTCGTTTAATTGCCAAGTTAAACTTCCCATGCAGTAAGGTAAGGCTCTCAAATGCGCTTCTATCCCTATCGAAAAGGCGTCAGAGGCAACCAAATACGTCTTTTTAATATAGTCTTCGTTTGTTTCGTAAGAGTCAAATCGTTCTAAAATTCTATTTTCTATAAGTTCAAAACCTCTATTGTGCTTTTGGTGTATTGCGAAACCTTGATTTGCTTTCGTATATGGTAGAGTGTAATATTTTTTTACCGTTTTCATGTTAGGGGCTGACTGAAAACCATACTCGCTCATAAAGCGAGGAACTTTTCTTGTATAGGTTTCAAGTGTGGAATCTCCCCACCAAACTCCCCAATAATGACAATCTCCCTCTGTAAGGCTTTCTTTTCTTCCCCAACCATTAAGAGGAGAAGAGTGAGTATAAGATGCGTTTGGCGAATAGGTCTTTACGATTTCTGGTAAAAGAGTTTTGAATAATTTATTGTAGTTTTCTACTGCCAAGGTAGTATCTTTAACTTCTTTGTCCCACGACCAATTTCCCCAACCTTCCCAAATCTCATTGTTTCCACACCAAACAGCAAGTGAAGCATGAGAAGAAATTCTCAAAACATTCTCTCTGGCTTCCAACTCTACTTCTCTGAGAAATTCTTCCGAAGCTGGATACAACGCACACGCAAAAGGAAAATCTTGCCATATCAAAATACCATTTTCATCACAGGCTTCATACATTTTTTCATCAACATAATATCCTCCTCCCCACACTCTGAGCATATTCATATTACATTCTCTCACCAAATCTATATGTTCTGCAACGCCTTCATACCTTTCTTTGTGCATTGCAGAAGGAACAAGATTTGCACCTTTGACAAAAATCTTCTTTCCATTAACAACAAAACAAAACTCACTACCATATTCATCTTTCTTTTGAGAAAGTTCTATTGTTCTTATACCAAAACGAGTTTTTACACTATCTACAATTACTCTATCTCCTATACATATATATATAGTAGCATCATAAAGATTTGGTTTGCCATATCCGTTAGGGTACCACAAGATAGGATTTTCTATTTGAAAGTTTAGGCGATGCACATCATTGCTTCCACTTTTAATTTCTCCCACTTTCTTTCTAACAACAGCCTTATCCTCCATTTGATACTTAATTTCTATATCATAACTCTCCTCTGTAAGAAAATCAGTCTTTAAAGTAAGAAGCATATCTGCCTTTTTATCGGAAATAGCTTGTGTTTGCACAGAAGCAAATCTTAAATGCTCTACATTATCTTCAAACCTTAATTTCACAGGTATCGCAATTTCTCCTGCAAGTTGGCGAGGCGCCCAATCCCAACCGAATTGAAATGCAGCCTTTCTAAACACAGCTCTTTTTTCTGAATGCAATATATTGAAATCATCGCTATTTACATTTTGCCATTTTTGATATATTGGCTCAATTTCAACACGCAATTCATTTAATCCGTCTTTTAAAAATCCTTTCACATCAAATTCGTATGTTCGAAAGGCATTTTGAGTTTTTGCTACTTGCTTTCCATTAAGCAAAATAGTAGCATAGGTATCTATATACTTAAATGATAACCTTATTACATCTTTTTGTAATAATGCCTTTTCAACATTGAAATTCAAAATATAAGTTAAATGGCAAGTATCTAAAAAAGAATAATGAGTTTCATTATCTGCAAAAAACATATTCTCACCTCGCTTTTCAGAAAGCAAGTCATAGATATTTGTTTTATCATCATGGATTTGCAAAGTATCATTATTACATATCAATACCCCTTTATTGATTTCTATCTCCTGACTATAAGAGAATTTAACAAACAATAAAGATAATATTATTAAAAAAAGACTTTTTTTCATCCTATTAAAATGTTAAAGCTGCCGCACCTAATATAGCAGAATCGTTTTCCCTTAATGCAGATAACTCAATTACTATTTTATTTCTAAAAACCGGGTAAAGATTTTCCTCAAAATATTTCTTAAATGGCGTTAAAAGCAAATCGCCTGCTTTGCTTAAACCACCTGAAAATATAACTTTCTTTGGAGAAGTAACTGCCGCTGCATTCGAAACGCCTATTGCAAGCATTTGAGCCGTTAAATCTAAACATTCAAGTGCGATTTCATCTCCTTTTCTTGCAGCTTCACATATAGTTTGTCCGTCAATTTCTTCCTCTTTTAAGTCCCTTAACAATGAAGGCGTTTGATTTGTTTTAAGAAGACTTAGAGCTGTACGTCTAATTCCCGTTGCAGAAGAATAAGTTTCAAGACATCCTTTTCTACCACAGCCACATTCTCTACCATCTCTTTCAACCACTGTATGACCTACCTCTCCCGCAAAACCATCATGGCCATATATCATTTTACCATTGGCAACTATTGCGCTACCAACGCCAGTTCCAAGAGTAATCATAATAAAATCATCTACGCCTCTTGCATTGCCATAAATCATTTCGCCCATTCCAGCAGCATTTGCATCATTCGTAATAGTAACCTTTAAATTCCAGCCCTCATTCAAAAGCAATATCTCCAACATATTTTTGATTGGAATTATTCCTTTAAAAGGAAGATTTGGCGCAAGCTCAATTGAGCCTTTGTAAAAGTTACCATTTGGAGCTCCAATGCCAATTCCTAAAATATTTTCAGGCTCTGGACACTCCGAAATCAAATCTTTTATATTTGAAACAAGCTGTGTTAAATAATTCTCTAAAATCGGAAAATCATTTGTTTTAAATTCTTTTCTATAAACTATCTCTGCGTTTTCCGTTACTAAACCTAAACAAGTGTTTGTACCACCTATATCTATTCCTATTGAGTATTTCATTTCTGTTCCTATAATTTTATAAAATCTTTCATTGTAAACACACCCTCTTTTCCTAAAAGCCAATGTGCAGCCATTACAGCGCCCAAAGCAAATCCCTTTCTGTTATGAGCTTTGTGTGTTATTTCAATCTCATCTACGTCAGAAAAATAATTGATTGTGTGAGTTCCACAAACTTCTCCTTCCCTTATAGATTCAATA
This sequence comes from Candidatus Onthomorpha sp., assembly GCA_045644685.1. Taxonomy (GTDB): domain Bacteria; phylum Bacteroidota; class Bacteroidia; order Bacteroidales; family P3; genus Onthomorpha. The sequence goes on along the minus strand of JAZRHI010000015.1, from coordinate 15,282 downwards.
TTAAGATTTTCTTTTTCTATTCTATGATTTTGTGTTAATGTTTTCGCAAGACTGATTGCTGTTCCCGAAGGAGCGTCTAATTTATGTATGTGATGAATTTCCTTAATCGAAGGATTGTAATCAGTAAAATCATTCATCAGATTTGCCAAATACGCATTCAATTTATCAAATAAGAAAACTCCTATTGAGAAATTCGAAGCCCAAAACAACGTCTTATTATTTTGTTTTGCTTTCTCTGTAATTTCTTCTAAGTGTTCATACCAACCTGTTGTCCCAACTACGATAGGAATATTTCTTTCCCACGCTTTTTCTATATTTTCTAAGACCTTAGCCGGTATTGAAAAGTCTATGGCTACAACTTCTTTATTATCATTATTTTTATCGAAAGTTTGCCAATCTTCATCTTTATCTATGATACCTATGATAGAATCTCCTTTGCTTAAAGCAACGTCTTCTATCATTTTTCCCATTTTTCCGTATCCTATAATAAGAATATTCATTTGTAAAATAATTTTTTACAAAGATACAATTAGTTTATTGAAAAATGGTATTTTTGCAAGAAAAAGACAAATGAAATATCTATATTTTCTAATTGCAATATTGTGCTTTACACCCTACATTTCGGCTCCGTTAGCCTTGTTTTGCGGAATGCTATTCTCAGTTTTAAAAATTGAAAAGCCGTTTCAGTTCAAAAAATACAGCTCTCGCATTCTTCAATACTCCATTGTCTTAATGGGATTTGGCATGAATTTACAACAAGTCATAGAGGTATCTTCCAAAGGCATAGTTTTGACAGCTTGCTCTGTTGTTTTAGTATTTCTAACAGGCATTCTTTTAGGCAAGCTCTTTAAAGTAGAGAAAAATACCTCTATTTTGATTAGCTCAGGCACAGCAATATGCGGAGGAAGTGCCATTGCAGCAGTTTCTCCTATAATTGGAGCGAAAGATAGTCAAATTTCCTTCTCCTTAACCGTAGTTTTTGTATTAAATTCCATTGCTTTATTTATCTTTCCCTACATAGGAGAATATTTAAATATGTCGCAAGAAAGTTTTGGCTATTGGTCTGCAATAGCAATACATGACACCTCATCCGTTGTTGGTGCAGGAGCGGCCTACGGTCAAGAAGCCTTGCAAACAGCCACCACAGTAAAACTTGCAAGAACGCTTTGGATAATTCCACTCTCCTTTTTAGTAATGTTATTCACAAAAAAAGAAAACGGAAGCAAAGGAAAGGTAAAAATTCCTTGGTTTATACTTTCTTTCATTATAACAATATTGATAGCAGGCTTTTTACCAACATTGCAACCTGCCTATTCAGTACTTGCTTACATAGGAAAAAGAGGAATGGTCTTAGCATTGTTTATGATAGGAAGCGGATTTGCTTTCTCAGACCTTAAAACAGTTGGCGCAATACCGTTTATACTTGGGGTTGTTTTATGGATAATAATCTCTGTTTCGACATTGTTTTTCTTTCTCTAAGGTTTAGAAAAATAAAGCTAAGAGAAAATTTATTAAAGCTAAGGAAAAAAATATTAAACCTAAGAAAAATATTACGCAAACAAAGACGTTTTAAATCAAAGGAAAATTAAATAAAAATAAGATATGGCAAACAATAACGTTTTAGAAAACTTAGAACCAAAAAGTCTCTTTAAATTTTTCGGAGAGATACTTTCAATTCCACGCCCTTCGAAACACGAAGAAAAAATGACAGAATACTTAATAAATTGGGCGAAAGAAAGAAATTTAGACTATGAAAGCGATGAAATAGGCAACGTAATCATTCGCAAAGGTGCAACAAAAGGAAAAGAAAACTCACCTTGGGTTTGCTTACAGTCGCATATAGATATGGTATGCGAAAAAAACAGCGACAAAGACTTTGACTTCGAAAAAGATGCCATAGTTCCAAAAATAGAAGGCGAATGGTTAAAAGCCGATGGCACTACCTTAGGAGCCGATGACGGCATAGGAGTAGCAACAGCCTTAGCAATACTTGACGCAAACGACATAGAACACGGACCAATCGAGTGTTTATTCACCGTAGATGAAGAAACAGGATTGTCAGGAGCAGAAGCACTATCACCAAACGTGTTAAAAAGTAGAATACTTCTTAACCTTGACAGCGAGGATGAAGGAGAAATTTTCATAGGTTGTGCAGGCGGAATCGACACTGTGGCACAACTTCCATTCGATAAGGAAGAAACACCAGACGCTCCCGCATTTAAAATTATGGTTAAGGGACTTAAAGGTGGCCACTCAGGAGATGATATCAATAAAGGATTGGCTTGTGCAAACAAACTATTGAATCGAATTCTTTGGTCATTAGACAAAGAAATGGATTTACGTCTTGCATGCTTTGACGGCGGAAATCTTCGTAACGCAATCGCAAGAGAAGCATACGCAACCTTTGTTGTAGCAGAAGCAGACGTAGAATTGATGAAAGAAATCGTAGAGAAATTCACAAACGACTTAAAATACGAATTCCGTACCACAGAACCAGATATGGAAATCATACTAATGGAAGCAGAAAGACCAGAATTCGTAGTTGATATGTTAAGTCAAGACAACCTATTGAATGTCTTATACGCTTGTCCTCACGGAGTATTAGCCATGAGCAGAGAGATACCAGGATTTGTTGAAACTTCTACAAATTTAGCCTCAATAAAAATGAAAGAAGACCATTTCTTCATAACCACATCTCAACGTTCATCAGTAGAAAGCTCTAAATACGCAGCAGCATACAGAGTAGAATCATGCTTTTTGTTAGCAGGCGCAAACGTAGAACATGGAGATGGCTATCCAGGCTGGGCTCCAAATCCAGAAAGTAAAATATTGAAAATAGCAGTTGATGCTTACAAGAAATTATTCAATAAAGAACCAATCGTAAGAGCGATACATGCAGGATTAGAATGCGGATTGATTGGAGAAAAATACCCAGGAATGGATATGATTTCTTACGGTCCAACACTTAGAGGCGTACATTCACCAGACGAACGTTTAGAAATAAAAACCGTTGAACTATACTGGAAACACACATTAGAAATTTTGAAAAATATTTAATAAAAAAGAAAAATTATGTACACGATTAAACCAAAACACGTTGTAATTTTAGTTACATGTATCTTAGTTTTCATAGGCATAGCCATGTTTGGAATGCCTATTTACCGAGTATGGAGTCAAGAAATGCGAGGAAAAGCACAATTAGCCGAAGCAGAACAAAACCGTAGAATAAAAATAGAAGAAGCAAGAGCCAACTTAGAAGCAGAAAAGCTAAATGCAAAAGCCGAAATCGAAAGAGCAAAAGGAGCAGCCGAAGCAATGAAGATAGAAAACGGTACATTGACTTCAACTTACATCCAATATCTTTGGGTAAAGAACCAAGAAAATCTTAACGAAAAGACAGTTATTTACATACCTACGGAAGCTAATTTACCAATCCTTGAAGCAGGAAAACGCAACAACCTAATCCCAACAGCAAATTAAAAAACAAAAAAAATAAAACATTATGTTCAGTAAAGAAACCTATATAAGAAGAAGACAACAGTTAATGAAAGATGTTAAAAGTGGCGTTATACTAATTTTAGGCAATGGAGACAGCCCTTTTAACTACCCAGCAAACACATATACTTTTAGACAAGACAGCACATTCCGCTATTTCTTTGCATATCCCTTACAAAACCTTGTCGGAGTCATAGACATAGACGAAGGAAAAGAGTATTTGTTTGGAGAAGATGTTGATATGGACGACATAATCTGGACAGGACCTGTGCCAAGCCTTAGAGAAAGAGCAGAAGAGATAGGAATAGAAGAAGTAGGTACGATAACAGATTTGAGAGCCTTTATAGACAAAGCTGTTTTTGCAGGAAGAAAAGTTCATTTCACACCTCCGTACAGAGCAGAGAATGTAAACTTTATTGCAGACTTGCTTCACATAGAAAGAGAATATGTAAAAGCATATGTAAGTGTAGAATTAATTAACGCATGCGTAAAACAACGTTCCATAAAGTCGGAAGAAGAAATTATAGAGATAGAGAAAGCAGTTGATAACGCCTACTTGATGCACACAACCATGATGAAAATGGCTGCAAAAGAAGGAACCTACGAATATGAGATAGCAGGAGCGATGGAAGGTATAGCATTGAGTGGCGGAGGTCCTGTTTCCTTTCCTATAATCCTTACAACCCACGGCGAAATCTTACACGGACACGACCATTCTTTACAAATCAAAAAAGAAAGAATGATTGTATCAGACGCAGGCTGTGAAAACCCAATGGGATACTGCTCAGACATCACACGTTCCGTGCCAGTAGGAGGCAAATTCTCACAAAGACAAAAAGACATCTATGAAGCCGTTCTTTCAGCACAACAATTAGTACCAAGTCTTATAAAACCAGGAGTAAAATACTCAGACATACATATTGCAGCCGTAACAAGATTAGGCTCAGCCTTAAAAGAGCTTGGCATAATGAAAGGAAACATACAAGAAGCCGTAAAAGCGGGAGCTATGGGCTTGTTTATGCCACACGGATTAGGCCACATGATGGGCTTAGACGTGCATGACATGGAAAATTACGGAGAGAACTATGTTGGATACGACAAAAAGAACATCCGTTCCACACAATTCGGACTTTCATCATTAAGATTAGGCAGAGAACTACAAGAAGGCTTTGTAATAACCAACGAACCAGGATGCTATTTCATACCAGCGTTAATAGATAAGTGGAAAGCAGAAAACAAATGCAAAGACTTCATCGATTATAAAGTAGTAGAAACATATAAAGACTTTGGAGGCATCAGAATAGAAGACGATTTACTTGTAACAAAAGACGGATGCAGATTATTAGGTAAATACATTCCAAAAACAGTTGCCGAAATCGAAGAACAAATGTCATAATCTATGAAAATCAACATTAAGTTTATAATACTTATATCAATAATATTGGGCGTAGAATCACTTTACGCCCAATTTATATATGGAGATATGATATACTCTCCCCTAATAAAAACCGTAAAATTAGAAAACACGAAAGCAGACCTAAGCCTGCCGATAGTCCGACTTGGCGAATACGAAACCCTTACCTTGAAATTCGATGAGATTGGCGAAGAAACCAACCGTTATGAGTACACAATAATTCATTGCAATAGCGATTGGACAGAAAGCGACTTAGAGCAATACGAATATATAGAAGGCTTTGAAACTGCAATTATAGAAAACTTTTCCAATTCCTTTAATACACTTTGCCGATATGTTCATTACGAACAAGCAATCCCCTCCTCCACAATGCGTCCCACCAAAAGTGGAAATTACATCTTAAAAGTATTCCACGAAGGCGAGCCAGACAAAGTCATTTTCACCAAGAAATTCTATTGTCTTGACCAAAAAGCAGTAGCAAGCATAGAGATAAAACCCGCAAACGACCCTTCCCTACGCCTAAACTCGCAAGAAGTCGAAGTAAAAGTAACAAGCATGGGAATAATCAGCCTAAACAATCCCTATCAAGACGTAAAAGTCCTTCTACAACAAAACGGAAGATTAGATAATCAACGATTCTTGCCCCTAAACGAAAACATAGGGAAAGCATTGTACTATCGCCTAAAACCAGAGAATATATTTCTCGGCGGAAACGAATTTCGACAATTTGATTTCACAAGTCTAAGACATCGCACTGCCTTTATAGAAAACATAGACTATGTAGGAGGAGAAAATATCGTTAGATTAAAACCCGAACAAATCAAAACACATATTCCATACGTTAGTTACTCCGATATAAACGGAGCATACTATGTAAGAAATGACATAGGAGAAACCCCAGAGCTTGGAAGCGATTACGCATGGGTTTGTTTCTATCTTCCAGCTCCCCTAAACTTAGAAGGAAACTATTATGCCGTTGGAGAAATGAGTCAATGGAGATTAGGAGAGTTAAATCGCTTTGTTTATGACTCACATTTGAATTGCTATACCCTTAAAATGCTATTGAAACAAGGCTATTACAACTATCAAATCCTTTTTCGCCCACACAATAGCCTTCATTCCACAACAAAAGAGATAGAGGGAGATCATTTTGAAACCAAAAACACCTACACAGCCTTTGTTTACTACCGAGAATTAGGCAATAACTACGAAAGCCTTATAGGCTTCACAACCCAAGAAGTTAATTGGTAAAAATAAAAACGCTCGCAAGTCAAATTAAAACGCTTATTTTTCTTTCCAAAGCTTAATGGTATATTAAAATCAAAAAAAAGTTCGGCTGATTTAGTTGTACTTTTTTTTAATATTCCAATGTTTATGGAATTATAAAGTTGTTAGGAGAGCTTGGTTGAAGAAACATTACGTAGTAAATAGGCATATAGATTAGTTTTTCAATTCTTTGCACTTTGGAATCATTAGAAAACAAAATTGCATTTTTGATGTGATAATCCTCGTTTTCAATAAACTTATCTAAGGCTCGATGTCGCTTAAAGTCTTTGCCAGATTTGACTTCTATTGGAACGCAAGAAAGCGAGTTGTAATCATCTACGAGAAAATCTACTTCGCCTTTTGTTTTGTTGTCATAGTATCGCAACGCATAACCATGAGCAGACAATTCTTGTGCAACGATTGTTTCATACACTGCACCGAGATTTATTGTGTTTTCGGAAGATAAAACAGCGTTAATGTTGTATCGATACAATATGTTAGTAAGAAGTCCAACGTCATTTAAGTATAATTTTATCAAAGTCTTTTGTTCCGATTCTTTAAGAGGGAATTTCGGATTTGAAACAGCAAGAACCTCCAATGATATACCCGAACTAATGAGGTATTCTAATTCTTGCTCATAATCGGAGGAGCGTTTCCCTTTTTTATTTTCTATTTCGTTATAATAAAGTCGCTTTTTTTTGTTTTCCATGTTGGAAGGAATCATATCATATATTCTTCCTATCTTTAAAGTCTTTTCTTTGTCGTATTGACTTGCGTCCGTCTTGTATAATTCGTATATTTCATTGTGTACATTACGCACTTCTACAATATTAGTTGTTGCTAAAAAAGTATTAACAGCATCAGGCAAACCTCCAATTAGCAAATATTTCTTAAACAAATCAAGAAATTTATTGTGTAAGGATTCGTTTATCGATTCCTCTTTCAAGAATTGTTCTTTCAAATGTTCAATAACTTCTTCTCCAACTCCATTTGCCCATAAAAATTCTTCAAAATCAAGAGGGAACATTTTTATTTTTTGAATACGACCACCTGGTTTAGAAAGTGTTTGATTAAGAGTTACTCCAAGCAATGAACCACTTGCTATGTAAGTAAAGCGATTTTCATCTTTTAGAAATTTCAAAAGTGTAAGCAATTCGGGATATGCTTGTATTTCGTCAAGGAATACCAAAGTATTTTCTTTGCTTCCCATTTTTTCTCCTGCATAAACACTTAATTTAAGATAGAAATCTTTGGTTGAAGATATGTTTGAGAATAATTTTTCACCATTCTTATCTTCTAAAAAGTTGATTTCTATGTAGTTTTCAAAGAATTTTTGTCCTTCGTATCTAATTATGAAAGATTTTCCTATTTGTCTTGCTCCATCAAGCAGCAAAACCTTATTTGAACCTAAGGAAAAATAATTTTGTAAGGTTTTTTGTATTTTTCTTTTTAGCATTTACACTTATTCCACTTTGATTATGTTGCAAAAATACACTTATTCCACTTTTTTACCAAATAAAAAACACACTTATTCCACTTTTTCCTGTTCCATTTCTATAAATACCAAGTTGTTTTTAGAAGCGAAAGAGAAATAAATCTTGAAATTTTGCTCTCAGGAGCTTATTATTGATTAACAAACAGTGAAAAAAACAACAAAAAAATGGCGTTTAAAAACATAAAAACGCTCGCAAGTCAAATTAAAATAAAGACTCACGAGCGTTTTTTCCCGATTGTACTATCTGTACAACGCTGTTGTAAAAAGTAAATAACTATTTTTCTTTCCAAATCTTAATAATTCCATCTCTTGAACCGCTGATAATTTTTGTGCCATCAGGACTATATTTTGCGGTAATTACGCTATCTTCGTGTCCTTTTAAGGTTTGAAGACAATTTCCGCTGTTTGCGTCCCATATTTTAATGGTTTTATCTATGGAAGAAGAGATAATTTGTTTGCAATCAGGACTATATTGTGCAGAAAAAACGTAAGAAGAATGTCCTTTTAAGGTTTGCAGGCATATTCCTGTGTTTGCTTCCCATATTTTGATGGTTTTATCATCTGATGCAGAGACAATATACTTTCCGCAAGGACTATATTCTGCTGTATTAACGCATCTTGTGTGTCCTTCTAAGGTTTGCAAGCATTTTCCTGTGTTTGCGTCCCAAATTTTAATAGTAGAATCACGTGAAGCAGAAACAATATGCTTTCCATCAGGGCTATATTTTGCAGAATATATGATTCTTTTGTGTCCTTTTAAGGTTTGTAAGCAAGAGCCTGTGTTTGCGTCCCAAATTTTAAGCGTTTCGTCCGATGAGGTAGAGACTATATATTTTCCACAAGGGCTATATTCCGCAGAATGAACGTAAGAGGAGTGTCCTTTTAGAGTTTTGAGACTTTTTCCGCTGATAGCGTCCCAAATTTTTATGTTTCCATTGCGTAAAACAGAGATTATATGTTTTCCGTCAGGACTATATGATGCCGTTTGTGCATCTGCACTATACAACCTCTTGCCTTTAAGAGTGTTTGGACTGAATGGGTCTAAGGTTTGATGGTCTTTGTCCCAGCAAATGCGGTTTCTAACCGCACCTTCATTGCTAAATGATGTTGAAATAAAGAATCGCTTATGCTTTTCTATCACTAAACGAAGTTGATAATTGTTTGCGTTCCTTGTTTTAATCATTTTATCTTCCGCAACGCTAAGAATGTATTTCCCATCAGGGCTAAACTCTGCGGAATTAATGCGACTTTGACTTGATTTAATAGTTTTTACACACACAAAAGACTTTTGCCTTTGCGAAAAAGCACTTTGAAACGGCAAAGCAAAGAATAAAATCATCAAACCAAAGATTAAATAAATTTTTCCTTTCATGAAAAATACTTTTTTGCAAATATAGCCCAAATATTTTTAACAACAAATTTCTTGATTTTTGTTGTAGCGAAAATAAGTCTTAGATTTAGCGAAATAAACCTAAGACTTATTTTCTTTATCCTTAGCTTTATTATTTTTTTTCTTAGACTTTTTTCACTGGGTCAAAACTTTATCTTAAATTTGCAATACACTAACAAATTATTAAGATAAAACGAAGAAATATTATCATGAAAAACCTCATAAAAACCACACTTTCCTTACTTTTTGTTTTGCTTAGCAGTTTTGTTTTCGCACAACACATGTCGGTTGAGTCGTTTCGCTGTTTCGAAAACGACCTTGCGGCTCGTGCAGCAAAGGTAGAAGACATAAACAACAAACTTTGTGCATTGATAATCTTAAACACACCTGAGCAAGGCTTTGAATTTGCAGGGTGCAATGTAGAAAAAGTAGAACAAAAGACAGGAGAAGTTTGGGTTTTCGTGTCGCCGGGGGTTAAATTCATAACAATAAAACACCGAAACTTTGGCTCAATAAGAAATTATCCCTTTCCACAACGAATAGAGTCGGGATATGTATATGAAATGAAAATACGCACAGCCAAAATCACGCAAATCGTAGAAGAAAGCATAACAGACCAATACCTAATCATTAACAGCTCAACACCAGATGCGAAAATCTATATAAATAACGAATATGCAGGACGAAATTCTGCACGAAAATTCTTGCCAATCACACAAACACATAGTTATAGAGTAGAAGCACCGCTACATCACACCAAAAGCGGAGAAGTAACTCTTAACATAGAAGACAAAACCACACTTCAAATAGATTTAGACCCAGCATACGGATTCTTAAAAGTGAATACCTCTCCAAAAAGTGGAGCAGAAATAGAAATAAACGGCAAACTACAAACACAAACCACACCTTTCACAAGCGATAAACTTGAAATGGGACGATATACCGTGCAAGCCTTTATGCCAATGTATAAATCCGAACCTCAAAAAGTAGAAATAAAAGCAGGAAAGACAACAGAAATAACCTTAGAGCTTATACCAACCTTTGCAAATGCTGACATCACTTGTCAAGACAGTGAAGCAGAAATCTATATTGACGGAGAATTTAAGGCAAAAGGCAGTTTCAAAGGAGAATTAGCCGAAGGCTCTCATCAATTAGAAGTAAAAAAGAAATCGCACCGCTCAATCAAAAGAACAATTAACGCTCTCAGCGGACAAACACTAACAGAAAACATCGACAACCTACAAGCCATAAACGGAAAGTTAAACCTTGACAGCAATCCTTACGATGCAGAGATTTTCATTGACGGAAAATCTTTTGGCACAACACCAAGACTAATTCCTCAAATCTTGGTTGGCGACCATAAACTTACGCTTAAAAAAGATGGATTTAAAGATTTAACAGAAACAATTAACATAGAAGAAGGCAAAATTGCACAATACAACTTCACATTGCAAGAAAAACCAAAATTTACCGAATATAAACTAATAAAAACCTTAACAGGACATACTAATTCTGTTTGTTCAGCCTCATATAGTCCAGACGGAACAAAAATTGTTTCAGCATCATGGGATAATACCATAAAGATATGGGATGCAAATACAGGCAAATGCCTACAAACCTTAAAAGGGCATACTTCTGGTGCTCTTTCAGCCACATATAGTCCAGACGGAACAAAAATTGTTTCAGCATCGTATGATAATACCATAAAGATATGGGATGCAAATACAGGCAAATGCCTACAAGCCTTAACAGTGCATACTGATTATGTTAAATCAGCCACATATAGTCCAGACGGAACAAAAATTGTTTCTGCATCAGATGATAGAACCATAAAGATATGGGATGCAAATACAGGCACATGCTTACAAACCTTAACAGGGCATACTAATACTGTTTTTGAAGCCTCATATAGTCCAGACGGAAGAAAAATTCTTTCAGCATCAGGGGATAACACCATAAAGATATGGGATGCAAATACAGGTTCATGTTTACAAACCTTAAAAGGGCATACTGATGTTATTCATTCAGCCTCATATAGTCCGGACGGAAGAAAAATTCTTTCAACATCATTTGATAAAACCATAAAAATATGGGATGCAAATACAGGCACATGTTTACAAACCTTAAAAGGGCATACTAATACTGTTCGTTCAGCCTTATATAGTCCAGACGGAACAAAAATTGTTTCAGCATCGTATGATAACACCATAAAGATATGGGATGCAAATACAGGCTCATGTTTACAAACCTTAACAGGGCATACTTCTGATGTTTATTCAGCCTCATTTAGTCCAGACGGAACAAAAATTCTTTCAGCATCAACGGATAAAACCTTAAAGATATGGGGCGAGGAGTAAGGTTTGGAGAGTTAATCTATTATATATGATAATTTCTCGCTTGTTTTGGTGGTGCAGATGCGTACTCTGTCGGCACGAAGTCCGCTTTTAAGAAGATATTCTTGCACTGCGGAAGTTTCTTCTTGCGTACCAAGCAACTGTATGCGTAAGCGAGAATTTTCTTTTAAATATTGCACAAATTCATTCAAAAAGAGCTTATCGTTTTGCAAAGGATAGACTTCCCCTATCTGTAAAACTTTTAACTCTATCGAAAGACTGTCGATGTCTTTTGGTGTTTCCACATATTGACAACAAAAAGCGTATGAGGGTTTCTCTATTTTGATAAGATATTTGTCGTAAGGCTTTACTGCAAGCAATACTTCCTCGCTGTCGAAAGGTGTATAGTAACTTATATTTGTGTTTTCGCTCAAATTATACACGTCCACCTTGCAGTCAAAGGCTGGAATTTCTTTGTCTTTTATGCTAAGGTTTAGCAAATGCACCTCTTTGGCTTGGCATTTCTCTGGAAGCTCATAATAAACTATGTTATAGTTTTTTTGTTTCTCGTCCCAAAGGGTGCGATAGGCTGTTTTACCGTCCTTTTTCAAGGCTATTTCGTTTTCGTTCTTTTCTGTATTGATATTTTGTCCTATGTTGAGAGGTTCTTTCATTGATATATCGTGGAGATTGATGTAAAACAAATCGCATTCTCCAAAACCCTTCCAACCATTTGAAGAAAAATAAAAATTTTCGTTGTCGGCGTGAAGGTAAGGCGAGTATTCGTCAAGCGGTGTGTTTACTCTCTTTCCGAGATTTGTAGGTTTGAGCCACGAATTGTTCTTGCTCTTGTGCGTAACCCATATATCGTAACCGCCTTGCCCTGAACTGCGGTCAGAAACGAAGTAAAGGGTGTTGCCATCAGCAGAGATAAAGGGGTCAATCTGGTTGGCAGTGGATTGATTGACGATATTGTCAATATTTTCCGGCTCCGACCAAACGCCATCTACGTTTTTAGAATGATATATCTGATATTTACCGCTGGTTTTGTCCATTGCAGAGAGATACATCTGCTTTTTGTCGGCAGTAAGTGATACTTTTGTGGGCTTTGTCAATATATGCTCTAATTCGCTTATAGGAAAGCCTTCGTCAAATGTCCATTGCTCTATGTCTTCGTCGTATTCTTTATGGGCTTGACATAATATGTCTTTTGTAATGAAAGAGGTCTGTTGGTAAAAGCTTTCTTCGTTTTTTGCTCTCTGCTTTATCTTTCTCACAAACAAAATAGTGTTTTCGTCAAGCGAAAGAAATGGTTTTGTTTCGTCTGCTTCGGTGGAGATTTTCTCTATTTTGGTTGGCAAAAATGGGTATTGGTTTTTCTCTCCTTCGCTTAGAAATTCACTCCACTTAATATAGTTTATCGCAGTCATTTGCATCTGAGAGTATTTGTTGTTGTGGAGTGTTTCATCTAAGAATTTCTCAAATTGAATGACTGCTTTGTCGTAGCGTTCGTATGAATAGTCAATCAATCCCAAGTAATAAAATAATAGAGGGTGCGAAAATTCGGGACAAACCTCAGCAACCAAAGGAAAATACTTCTCAATCATTTTCGTATTCTCCTTTGTAACGCCTATCATGCCTAATAAAAAATAAGGACTTGCAAAATCCGATTCGCTTTCTGTTAATTGCTTTAAAATTGTGAAAGACTTGTCGGTTTTTCCGTCCTTATAGAAAGAATATGCCTTGTTAAATTGTTTCTTTGCCTCGGTATTGACTTCTTCTGCACAAGCATCGTAATCCTCAATAAAGGTTTTTTGAGCATAAGTCATGCTTGTAAGAAGCAGAATGAATGATACGATGAGGTGTTTTTTCATTTTACATCATTGTTTCCATGGCAACTTTCATTCCTTCTGCCAAAGAATTTACAAACTTCTCTAATGGCTTTTTCACCATCATAGCTATCATTGGGTTTGCATCAAGTTCCATTTTTACTACTACGCTTGAAACGTATGGCTCTAACTTTTTAAATTCAAATATAATCAAAAAATTCAACGGCATAGAGCTTGGAACGTCTGTATCGTTTGTAATGGTGATTGATTCGTTAGGAATTCTCGTTAATATCTTTAATCCCATATCTGTCATGCCCTTTATAGTAAATGAACACTTGTCTTGCGTCGCTTTAAAGTTCTCTATTTTGTCGTTAGCCACCATAGAAAAATGCGTAAAGTCTGACAAATATTCATAAACGAACTCTACGTTTCTTTTTATCTCTACTTTGTTACTCTCTATCTTTACCATAACTTTTTATATAAAAAAGGCGTTACTCCTTAGTTAACGCCTATTATTATAAACAAAAACAAAAAAATTATCCATTCATTCTTTTTTCACTCCAAGCCTCAGGATTTCTTCTCCATTCAGACAAAGATTCTAATGCGTCTGTTCTTATGAAATTTTCTTCTGCGGCTAATTCGATTAAAGTGTGATAATCTGTTATTGTGCTTAAAGCAACGCCTGCTTCTTCAAAGGCTTTTTTCGCTACTTCTAAGTTGTAAGTGAAGATTGCTGCCATTCCTTTTACTTGACAACCGCTTGCTCTTAGCGCTTCTACGGCTTGCAAACTGCTTTTACCGGTTGAAACTAAATCTTCTATAACTACTACTGTTTGTCCTTCCTTTATATCACCTTCAATCTTGTTTTGCAATCCGTGAGACTTCTCTTGCGGACGAACATACACGAAAGGCTTTCCTAAATCTTGCGCTACCAAAACTCCTTGTGGTATTCCTCCTGTTGCAACTCCCGCAATTACATCTACGTCTGCAAACAATTCATTTACAATGGAAACGAATTGCTGACGGATAAACGTTCTTATCTCAGGATGTGATAAAGTTACTCTATTATCACAATAAATTGGGCTCTTTCTGCCCGATGCCCATGTGAAAGGATTTTCATTATTCAATTTTATTGCTTTAATTTGCAATAAAAATCGGGCTGCTTGTATGGCTGTCTCTTTATTCATAATCATAATGCAAAGATACGACATTTTCAACAAACACAACAACATTTGTATAATAAATGATTGTTTTAAGGAATTAAACTTCGCTCAAAAGGAAGTATTAGAGTGCGATAATGATAGTTTAAATACTATCGATTTCTCACCTTTTTTTAGTGATAATTGTACGAAAGACATCGTAATTATCATAAAAAATGATGTGGATTTCGAGTATGCGTTTAAAAAAATTACAGAAAAACTGATTCATGTCCCTGCTGCGGGTGGTTTAGTTAAGAATGAGAAAGACGAATTCTTGTTTATTTACAGAAATAGACACTGGGATTTACCGAAAGGACACCAAGAAGAGGGTGAAGACTTAGAATTAACTGCGGTAAGGGAAGTAGAGGAAGAAACAGGGCTTGGAAATATTTCGTTAGGCGAAAAGTTAGATGTAACATATCATACATACATGAGAAACAACAAAAGAGAATTGAAGGTTACTCATTGGTATAGTATGTCGTCTGATAGCAAGGAAAAGCTAATTCCGCAAAAGGAAGAGGGTATTGATAGAGTGGAGTGGCTAAGTAAAGAGTTTATTGCAAAGCATGAAAAGAAAATCTACCCAAGTCTTTATCATTTTTTGGAGAAAGCATTAAAGAATTAAAAAACGCCAAGTATCAAAATCCGAAACAGCGTTAAGTGGAGAAAATAAAATCGTTTCCTCTCCACTTAACGCCGAATGCTTGCGATATTTTTAAGCAAAAGATTTCCAACTGCAAATTTTAAGAAATTTAATTCAAAGAAAAACGCTCGTAAGTCTTTGTTTTCATTTATTTATTCTTTGATTTTAAAACCACAAAGTTTCTTTTTCTATCCTATCAAACTCCACTTCGTAATCGT
>JAZRHI010000014.1:0-7572 GCA_045644685.1 Candidatus Onthomorpha sp. | reverse complement strand
GCACACTTTATGTATCCACATCCCCGATAAAATGGTGATGTGGATATTATTTTTGAAAAGTAAGCCCCCTTACTCAAATAATAGCAACTGTATATGAGGTGAAATCTCCTTCTCTGAGAGTATTTTCAACTCATCTTTGTTCGGATTTTCCAAGAATGAGATAAGATCTACGTAATACATGAGTGTCATCCTTATGAGTGTTACGATTTGTGAGAAGGATACCTGTCGTTTTAACTTTCTACTGATTATCGTACAGAGTAAATTAGCAATTAATACCGTCCAGGTTTGAATCTGAATGGCATTGATACTATCGCCATAAAAGAAATTATTGCTGTCCGGTAAACTTTTTCTATGACGTAAAAAAGTTTACCGGACAGCAATAATACCAAGTATATGGATATAAAACACTGCCTACGTCAAATCTCTATGCTTTTTCGATTGAGCGCAGTCATCAATTGATACATGATAATAGTCAAATAGGAATGATTATCCCTATTTCGGCATTTGCAAATAGTAGTATGGAGGAATTACAACTATTATTTAAGACGGAATTTGGAAGAATGTATATTTCAACATTCCACCAAAGACCTGCTCAGTTGTTCGATGGTGTGCTTCAGAGTTTAAGTGTTTTTATTACAACCAAGCATAATTCAGAGCACACAATATTCACGACGGGTATAAATAGGTGGTATACAGAGACGCGAGATAAACTGTTCTGTTTGTTAAGTTATGTAGAAAGCCCACAGATACATCAACCTCATTTTGTTAAACTTGGCTCTAAAATAGAAGTTGACATCTTTAACAAATATGTATCGCATACTCCCATACGATGCTATATTGGTGGAACTGATAATCCCAACAATAGTTTATACTAAAGGACCGCTGGTGGAGGATATTGGGTTACCTTCTTAAATGCGGAATTTGATTGTGTATCTGTTAGTAATAAGCATACTGTAATCCGTGAAGAAATTATTGCAAAAGCATTATAGGCCGCATTGAATAGTAATCTTTTCTGGTGGTACTATTCTATTAACTTTGACTTATTCAACTTCAAGGACTATATGATTTTTGGATTTCAATTTACTTACACCTACCAAGAATCATTAGATAGCATTATCAAGCTAAGTGACCCAATGGAGACACCACTTAGAACAAATGCAATATACTATTCTATTAATAGTGCTACCAATGGGTTAAATGAAACAGTAACCTATCAAAAATTCAAATCAAAAGAAATTATGGATGCAATTGATAAGGAACTGACAAAGGTGTATGAGCTTACAGAAGAAGAACTTGACTTTATCATAAACTATGATATAAAGTACCGTATGGGTGATGAACTAAATGAGTAATATACCTACATATCTCGGAAATAAAGTACTTCTTAAAATGAAGAAAGTAGGATTTCTCGCATCACGCAATATTTCCAAACTTTCCATACTCCCAACACTTGATTGGGCAATGCAGGTCTGCAAGCAAAAGATATTGCCATTGTCAGTGGCTTCCACTCTAAAATGGAACGTGACGTACTTAAAATCCTCCTTCTAGGAGAATGCGGTATTATCGTAGCCCTTGCTCGTGGTATGTACCGTAAATTACCCAAGCAATATGAGGAGGCAATGTTACAAAACCGCCTCCTCATAATCTCCTACGAAAAAGAATCGGTAATCCGTGTCTCCGAAGCCACCGCCCATAAACGCAACAACTATGTTAGAGAAATAGCTGACGAAATGCAAACTTCGATATGCTATTATAGAAATTAATCGCATAAACTAATCAAACTTATTTTGTCAGTCAATGTGAAGTATCACAAAGTGGCTACTTATTAGGACTTGATAGGCGGCATGAATGCGATAGGGTGATAATAGTTTCCTAATCCTATGATAAAAAGACTAACTTTCTTCACAATTTGGGAAGCAAAATTAGTCTTTATACATCAATTTCGAGCCTCTGTCATCAGTTTTTTAAATTCTTCTATCCTTTCTAATAAAACATTATAAACATCAGCATCTATATCATTTTGATTCTTTAGGATAAGTTTTTTACGTTTATTCTTATTTCTATTATTATTTCGGTTCGCATTTTCTATTGCAATTTGCATCTTTAAGAAAGCTCCCCAAAATGGTGTTGAAATAGAATAACTATCAGAATTATTATCATATCTTATGATATTTACTGTAGCAGAAGATAGCTCCTCTAATTCTTTCATTATTTCCTCATCCGTATATGACCGTTGCTTTTGACATACTCTATTCTGTATCTCAGAAAATCTGATATAGTCTTTTTCTATTTTTACAAATGTTTTTAAGATATACCAAGCAAGTTGTCGCTTCACGCATGAATCATATATACCTTTTAATGTGTCTGAGTTTTTATTCACATAGGATTCAATAGCACTTTTAAAATATCTATCGCCAATTCTTTTATGCTTATATTGTTGTTTGTAAATTTTATTAGAATCACAAATGTCATAACACATTTGGTGTGTTAATGAAGCCAAACGATTAGAATAATATGAAATTTTTTCTATTAAATTGTCTGACATTGAAATATTAAGCAGTTTACATCCTTGATTTATAATCTCTTTAATCTCTTGTCCCGACAATAAAGGTACATGCAACTCTGTTATTCGTGGATATAAATTAGAGTCCAGATTTATCAATTCTCGTGCAGAACCGACTGCTCCAATACAAATGATTTTCACATTAGGATAATCATTAGCTGCATCTATAAATATTTTCAGAATATCGGCAATTTTCTTTTTTTCTTCATCAGGTACTTTATGAAAATCCTCAATTATCCATACTGCATCTATTTCTCCTAAGAATTTAGCCAACTTTTGACTTGTAAGTCTAGGAGGTAGTATTCTAACCATAGTTTCACCAAATGAGGACTCTTTTGTTGCAGATATTTCGGAAACAATAGACTTATATTCGGACTTAAGTGAACCTGTTATTGTATAAGATTTATTAGAATTCTTCTCTGCAATATAAAACCGATCTAAGTTGTCAAAGGTATCAAGTATAATATCATTAATTGTCGTATTTGAACTACAATGAACTTGAACAAAATTAATTTTCTTATCATACAACATTTTTCGTATAAGGGTTGTTTTACCACTGCCTGAATGACCATATAAAATAATTTGTTTCCCAGGTATGGTAATGTTGGAAAGTAAATTCTCCTCTATCTCACCTCGTCTAACATATGCTAATTTGGCTATTGTGTTGGGAGTAAAAATTTCTTTCAAATCCTTACGGCGAAAAATATTTAAGAGTCCGGATATAAACTTCATGCTATTTAACTATTTCTTGGTAAAACAAGACATTAGATTCTATTAAGTGTTTGGTATCTATTGCCCAAACTGAAAGCTCTTCATCGATATATGGCTCAATTGAACGGTTAGCATCCTTCGTTTGGATATATGATTGTATATACCGATTCCGCTTATCCTCGTCTTGAGGAACCATTATTAACTCATTTATAACAAACCCTTTCTCATTAATTTTACCTATCAAATGAGAATGATTTCTTATAACTTCTTGTGCATCTTTATATTTCATAAATTTTAATTTTATCCAAATATACTAATCATAACAAATGAATAAGTTGCTAGATTAATATTTTTTGTTAATATATACTTGTCTATGACAATCCCAATTTCTTAAAGAATATTTGATTGCGCATTTTTGCATCATCAATAACTTTCTTAAAACTTTTTATTTCAATATATGCATTATATTTAGAATTGTAACCAAAGTATCCTTGTCTGTCAGGACTTATTGCAAGTCCAGCTAAATCAGCAAATTCCTGAATTTTAGGCACGATATCACATACAATATATATGTACACTGGAGTTACACTTTTATCTACAACAACCTCTTCTAATCCCTCGGGCATCTCATATTTGCCTGCAAGAATTCTACCAGCATAACGCAGTGCCTGGTTTATTGGGTTCTCCTCATCAGGATAGTTGGTGCGTTTAGGTCGCTTAAATTCAACAATAGCAATAGGAGATGTAATCGCGTTATCGCCATTTCGATAAAACAACCCACTTTCATAAAATATAGCAAGGTCTGGTTCCTTGTGATCAGAACTAGAAATTACTTTATCTGATGCTATATATTGAGTGAAATTAAATCTTTCATCAAGCAACCATAAGTTGTGCTCTTCGTATTCAACCTCTCTGTCATCCTTTATCATAGGAAATATCAGATTGTGCATTTCGCTCTCTTTGTGAGATTTTCCTCCATCAATCCTTCTACGTAAATCATCGAATAATTCAATGATTCTACGCCTCTGACAGACATAATGAGCCAAATCGTTTTTTGCTGTTTCCGTCACATTCTTTAAAATATCGTTTACTTCATCCTCTAATGATATATCGTTATCATCTTCTGTGTCTGAGTATTTATCCTGCAACTCCTTTAATGCAATTCTAGCATTCTGTTCTTTGTCAAACTTTATCTTCTGGAAGCGCATCTCTAAATCAAAATCTGAGATTCCAATAGGAATAGATTCCATATCAACATCCTTTAATAAAGTTTTATTCCAAGGGGCTGTGGTATATACGTAATGTTCGACTTTTTGCTTCTTATCATTATATCGTTTTTCTATATCATCAGAAAAATACTTTTTAATGATTAATGAGGTCGTTTTCATTATTTGTTTCTCAGATAAATCTGAGTATATATCATCTTCCTTGCCAAAATTGAAACCATCTCTTTCGGTTGTTACATTGTCGTCAAGATACTGACCTTGAACATATGCTTTTATCATATAATTCTTTTGTGTTCCATTTTCTGTTATCTCGAACATCGTTTCCTTAAACTCTGGAACATAATTGTGTAAAGCAGACTCTGTAACTTCTCTCATATTTGCCGTTAAGCAAATTTTATTTATAATTGCAGAATAGTATATTTTATATATTTTGACGGAAAAATTCCAGTCCTTTTCACGGCCTTTTAAAGAGAATTTCTCTTCGTTGCCAATTTGTTGGATATCAGATTTATCTCCAATGTAATCATTTAAGATTATTGCATTTGAGCCATCTGCTTCTTTTATCGTAATTTTTGGGGTATATATCCCGCCAGTAACAAAAAATACAAGCAGGCGTTCTACAAGTTTCCTTGCTATAACTTCTAGTCCCTTATCCAAATCAAACGATTTTATAGAAGAAAGATGTAAAGTTGTACCAGTATGAATAGATGAATCTGATTCAATGTCGATAATTTTCTCATTTTCTATTATTTCATCTGCGTGCCCAAAAGTAAAACTACGTTGTTTGTATTTGTCTTCTTCGTAAAAAATGCTTTCTATTGAAACGTGATTAAAATATTTCAAATACATAAATCTACCGAATCCTTTACCTCCTTTTGACATTTTGAAACCACTTCTATATGTGTCAAAAGAATCTTTATTTTCCTCGGTAAAACCTATGCCATTATCAATAATGTCAATAGCCATAATATCAGATAGAGTATGAGTACTATCTAATTCTAAAGATTTCTGTCCACTTCGCTTTACAATAATATCAATAATGCCATCAGTTCTTTCAGGACCAATTGCATCAATTGAATTACACACCGCTTCGATAACAGGTGTTAAACTTGTCGTTTTAGATTTGATATCCTTAACGATTCTATCAATATTAATCTTACTCATCTCAATTGATATTATATACCCAATGTAGTACAAAGATAATACAATTAATCTCATTTCGGATTGCTTTTTTAGCACATTTTTATATGCTCGAATTGTTTTAAGGTATTAATTGCCATAAAACACATTAAAAAAGCTCTATAGTTGTTATATTATTGAATAAATGTGTGTCTTTGTATTCATAATAAAGCTTTCTTTTCAATAATGCACAATAAGACAGATAATAAAACTTCATTATTCCCCTTAAACTGTTGCTTTACAATAAACGACATCCCCATTTTATAAGTTTAGCGCTCATGAATTGCTCATGAAGGCACTAAGTTGGCACCCAGTCGGCACCCAGTTGATATAAGGGTGTACAAGTTAGTGTATAAGTTGTGTATAAGCTAATTTAATGATGCTACCATGCAAGTGACTATGCAAGTCACCATGCAAGTTCCCAAGTTGTAAAACCTATTTATACTAGGTTAAACTATCAAGAATTTCTTTACAGTTCAATTGTTGATACATTTGATTCCTCAAAAAATGTGGGACATGTCTCACATTTTCCCTACGACTAAAAACTAATCAAACGCACAAATTTTTACTCAACCTATCATATAATAAATAAAAAGTATTATATTTGCATATTATATGATGTATTACGGTTATGACAAAGAATACAATGGGGACAAAATTACCCCGAAAGTTGGAGCAGAAAATGCAGGTTGTTGGTGAGCAGATAAAGCTAGCCCGCTTGCGTCGTAATTTGAGTGTTGCACAGGTTGCTGAGCGTGCTACTTGTTCGCCACTTACGGTTTCACGCATAGAGAAAGGTGCGCCAACGGTGGCTATTGGTATCTACCTGCGCGTGTTGTATGCCCTGCAGCTCGATGATGATATTCTCTCTTTGGCAAAAGATGACGAACTGGGCAGAGCGTTGCAGGATATGAATTTACCACAGCGTGAAAGGGCGTCTAAAAAGGAGTAATGTGCTATGAAGAAATTGTATGTATATGCCGATTTTGATTGGCTCAAGGAAGTTGAGTTTGTTGGTGAACTTGGCTACGAATCGCTTCGTGGCTCAGACAGTTATAGTTTCAAGTTTGCCGATAGTTGGATTAAAAAGTACAATGCCATTACCCTCAGCGAAGACCTTAACAACTATCCGGGGATACAATACACCCAACCGAATAAAGATATTTTCGGTTGCTTTGCCGATGCTCTGCCCGACAGATGGGGAAGAACCCTTCTCCTCCGTCGTGAACAAATTTTGGCACAAGAGGAGAACAGACCAGTTCGCCGATTATCATCGTTTGACTTCTTGACAGGTATTGATGACTTTTCCCGTATGGGCGGGTTCCGTTTCAAAGAAACTCCTGATGGAGAGTTTATAAACGCGGACAACTCTTTGCGTATTCCACCATTGACAGACTTGCGAGAACTCATTGCAGCAAGCAAGGAGATCGAGAAAAGCGAGGATGCTAATACCATCCCCGAAAAACGATGGATTGCTCAACTCGTCCAGCCCGGCTCATCGCTTGGTGGTGCAAGACCGAAGGCAAATGTTGTAGATACAGACCGCAGTATATACGTGGCTAAGTTTCCATCATTGAAGGATGACTATGATGTGGGATTGTGGGAGCATTTCTGCCATCTGTTAGCCAAAAATGCAGGCATCAGCGCGGCCGAAACAAAGGTGCTTGCAATTAACGACAAGCATCATACGCTCCTTTCTCGTCGCTTTGATAGAACGGATGATGGCAAGCGAATTCATTTTGCATCGGCAATGACATTGCTGGGGCTGAATGATGGAGATAATGCTACAACGGGACACGGATATATTGACATTGTTGATTTTATCATTAGCGGTTGTACCGATGTTGATGCGAATTTGCGAGAACTATTCCGCCGAGTTGCATTCAATATATG
>JAZRHI010000013.1:0-31736 GCA_045644685.1 Candidatus Onthomorpha sp. | reverse complement strand
TTTCTTCACATTTGAGCTTAAAAGCTTTTTAATAAAAAATATTTGTGCTTTAAGAAATTTGTTATACCTTTGTGAGTTGAATAGATTATAAACGAAAAATTATGCCTATGGTAAAAGGAAACGAAAGATAATTTAGACTTTAAAAATTTTAATACGACATAAAGGCGTTTTTGCTTATACTTGATAACATGAAATCTGGAAAATTTCACAAAAATCAATGGATAGTTAAGCTGAAAACGCTCACGAGTAATATCGTGGGCTTTTCTTGTTCCATTGATTAGGTATTCCAGAACCTCATGTTACGATAAGAAAAAAGTCCCACGTTTTTTTATGCCTTGAAATCAAAGGAGGAAAATAAGTAATCGCCATTTGGGACTTAGGCAATCAAAGAAAAAAGTATTAATTTAAATTTTTTAAAAAATGAAAAAGGTAATTTACTTTATGTTTTTTGCATTTGCTTTATCGACAAATGTGGTTTTTGCAGAAAACGACAATGATAAATTAACTCAAAGTGAAATGTTGCCTATTCAAATCGAAATGTTAGATGCAAATGATGAGGAAACGAAAAAATTGCACATCAATTCATTTATGATGCAGAATGGTAAAAAATTCACAACCGCAGATGTAATGATTGTTAAGCAAAAATTAGAATCTTTAACCCCTGAACAAATTCAATTGCTTGCAACAGGAGATTACTTAGACCCTACTGTAAATGTAGTAGTTTCTGTTTTAGTTGGTTCTTTGGGCGTTGATAGATTTTTAATTGGTCAAACAGGTTGGGGAATCCTTAAATTCCTTACAGGCGGAGGTTTAGGAGTTTGGACAATCGTTGATTGGTTTCAAATAAGTAGGCTTACAAAAGAATCAAATATGGAAAAATTTAACGAAAACTTAATGTTGATAAATAATTAGTTAAATTTGATTTTTGACTTCAAATAAAAACGCTCGTGAGTCTTTGTTTTCGTTTTGACAAACGAGCGTTTTGTTTTTTTGTTTCTTTACTTTCTTTTTTTTATTCAAAGAGTCGTTTTACTATTCGGCTCATTTTGTCGCCGGCACGATTGACTCCTTCCAAAACTTCTTCGTGTGTGCATTCTGCAATGGCGTTTGGATTAAATACATTGCTGATTACCGACATTCCAAAAACGTTTAAATTGCTGTGAGAGGCAACTATTACTTCTGGAACCGTGCTCATACCGATTGCATCTGCACCTATGGTTCTGAAAAACTTATATTCTGCTGGCGTTTCAAAGCTTGGGCCTGTTGTTGCAAGGTAAACGCCCTCTTGAAGCGAGATGTTTTCTTCTCTTGCTATAATTTTTGCTTTTTCTCTTAGGTCTTGGTTGTAGATTGTACTCATTGAAGGAAAGCGTGTGCCTAATTCTTCAAAGTTTTTGCCTATTAGTGGATTTGGCATTTGATTTATGTGGTCTTTTATAAGCATTATATCGCCTACTTTGAAGTCTGGGTTTACTCCTCCCGCAGCATTTGTTACGATTAGTGTGTGTATGCCTAAGGCTTTCATAACTCTGATTGGGAAAGTAACCTCTTGCATTGTGTATCCTTCGTAATAGTGAAAGCGTCCTTGCATACAGACAACTCTTTTGCCTCCTATTGTACCAAAAACTAACATTCCTTTGTGGCCTTTAACTGTTGATTGAGGAAAATGAGGAATTTCTCCGTAAGGGATTGTGTTTTCTACTTTTATGTTATCTGCAAAGTTATTTAATCCGCTTCCTAATATTATTCCTATTTCGCATTGGCTAACATATTGCGAAAGATATTCTGCTGTTTCTTTGATTTTATTTAACATCTTCTTGTATTGTTTTTTCTATTAAGTTGTTTTCTTCTCCGTATTGATGTACTTCTATGTCTATTGGCAAGACATATATATCGGTTTCAAAGTCTTGTAATCGCATTGCATCTTTTTCTGTTGTTAGGAGTATGGTTTGTGTTTGCGAAAGTGTATTGTAGCGATTTGTTATTATTGTTTTGTCTTTTGTTGTAAAGTTATGATGATCTGGGAAGGTGATTGTGTCTATTACTTGTGTTATTGAGTTTAGGTATTCTACTATGTGTTTGTTGTTTGCTATGCCTGTGAAAAGTATTACTTTATAATCGGATAGGTTTATTTGTTGTGTTTTGTCTGATATATGGTATGGTGCTTTATATACTATGTTTGAGAAAAATATTTTCTGTTGTGGTAGTGGTTTTAGTGTGTTTACGAATTTTTGTTTTTGACTTTCGTTTAGTGGGGGACATTTTGTGATTACTATATAGTTGGCTCGTTGAAATCCTTTGCGATATTCTCTTAGTCTTCCAAAAGGTATGACTTTGTCTTTAAAGAATGGTCGATTGTATTCTGTAAGCAGTATATTTATATCTCTATTTATGTATCGGTGTTGATAGGCATCGTCTAATATTATAAGATTGGTGTTTGGTGAGTCTTTTAGTATGTTTTCTACTCCTTTGTTGCGGTCTTCGCTTACTGCAACAAAGGTATTTGGATTGCGTTTATAAAGCAATAATGGTTCGTCTCCTACTTGTGTGGCAGTGTGATGCGAGTTTAATTTAATGTATCCTTGGGTTTTTCTTCCGTAGCCTCGACTGAGTATTGCTAATTGGAAGTGTGGACTTAGGGTTTTGATTAGATATTCTACGAAAGGGGTCTTGCCTGTTCCGCCAACGCGAAGATTGCCTACGGAGATTATTTTTACGGAGTGAGATTGTTGTTTTAGTATTCCGTAATCGAAGAGTTTGTTTCTTAGATAGGTGATTATTCCATACATAATCTATTGACAATTATTTACCCATAAATAAGTGCCATCGAAGTAGCAACAATAGGTGTAAAGCATACGTTTTGCCTTACTGCCCTCTAATGGTGAACCGTCGTAGTATATGTATTTAGAATTGCAATCGGGACAGTGTAATAGTACATCGTTTGTGGTATCTACGTCAAGTCGTCCATCGCAATCTTGGGCTACGCAACTTCTTTCAAAAGTTATGAACTCATCCCAATTTTTTCGGAAAATGACTACGCCTCTATATCCTCCTTCAAAGTATTCCCATTTTCTATTACCGTAATTCAAGTTGAAATATTCGGCACTGTCTGGCTCTATAAAGAAGTTCACATATCCATAATCATAGGTTTCTTCGCATGAAGTAAAGAGAAAACAACTGCTTATCAAGCCTAAGATTATGGATATGTGTCTTTTCATATCTTAAAAACGTTATTGATTAGAGAATATTGTTGCAAGGCAAACCTCTCCTACTATTCTAAGGCTTTCTTTGCTTATATTACTCATATCATCTTGCATTGTATGCCAATAAGGGAAGAAACTACAAGTCGGATCGTTTTGAACAATATCTATCATTGGGATTTTTGCGTCTTTGTTTACCCAATGATGATCGTCCATTATAGGATATGTTTGTTGGTCTATAAAGATGTTAGAATATCCTTTTGATGCCGCTATATTCCACACCTTATTCATTATAGAAGATGCGTAGTACATAGATTGTCCTTCTTTTGTAAATCGCAGATTTGTGTATCCAACCATGTCAAGCAATATTCCGTATGTAGCAGTGTAGAAAGGATAGTGTGGAGTCTTGCTCCAATATTGAGAACCTAAACACCAATCGCTTTGGTCTTCTATATCGCTTTCTGCCCATGAAGGAGTGCCTTGGTCTTCTAAGTCAAAAAATATAATATCTAAGCCTTGTGTGTTTTCCTTTTGGCGGAAGACTCTTGCAATTTCCATTAAAACGCCTACTCCACTCGCACCATCATTTGCTCCTATTATGGGTTGCTTGTGTTTGGTCGCATCTTGGTCTTCGTCTGCCCAACTTCTGCTATCCCAATGTGCTGCTAAAAGGACTCTATTTGATGATTCTGGGTTGAAAGATGCTATTATATTTCTGCCTTGTGCATTTGTGCCGTCCCAAAGTGAGGAATTGAAATGTTGTACATAGACCGTGTCGGCGTATTGCTTCATAAAGTCTATTAAATAGTCGCCGCAAAGTTGTGATGCTTTGCTCATAGGGGTTCTTGGTCCAAAATCACATTGTGCTTTTACATAATGGTAAGCAGAGTCTGCATTAAAAACAGGTGTTTCTATTTGTGCATAATCTGTACCTATGCTTTGAGTTTCTTCTGTGGCTTTTTTACAAGAAGCAAAACATAAAATAAAAGCAAAGATTACGAATATATTTAGTTTATTTCCCATTTTGCTCCGTCTTTTCCGTCTTTGATTGTGATTCCTACTTCTGATAATCTATCTCTTATCATATCACTTTTTGCCCAATCTTTGTTTGCTCTTGCTCCTGCTCTCATTTCAGCGATTATACTCATCAAGCCTTCAATTATATTGCTTGTATTGTCGCTTTGTTCGCTTTTCATTCCTAATATTTCACTGAAAATGATTTCAAAGTTTTCTTTTAATTGAGCTTTGTCAGCTTCTGTGATTGTTTCTTTTTTGTCAGAGATTAGGTTTACTAAACGTGAGATTTCAAACATATTGGCAATTACTACCGGTGTATTGAAATCATCGCACATTGCTTCAATACATTTTGTAAACACAGCATTGAAATCAACGCTTGTTGTATTTGAAGTTGGTAAGTTATTGATATTTCTTTGTGTTTCAAAGAGTTTTTTCATTCCTTTTTCGGCTGCCGATAGTGCTTCATTAGAAAAATCAAGTGTTGAACGATAATGTGCTTGTAAGATAAAGAAACGGATTGTCATAGGGCTATATGCTTTGTCTAATTTAGGGTGAGAACCTGTAAAGAACTCATTTAATGTTATGAAGTTGCCAAGACTTTTACCCATTTTTTGACCTCCGATTGTTATCATATTGTTGTGTAACCAATATTTTGCAGGTTCGCAACCAAAGGCACATATTGATTGTGCGATTTCGCTTTCGTGGTGAGGGAAAAGTAAGTCTAATCCTCCGCCATGTATGTCAAATTTTTCTCCAAGGTACTTTCTGCTCATCGCAGTGCACTCTAAATGCCAGCCAGGGAAACCATCGCTCCATGGAGATGGCCAACGCATAATGTGTTCTGGTGAAGCTTTTTTCCAAAGTGCGAAATCGGCAGGATTTCTCTTTTCTTCTTGTCCGTCGAGTTCACGTGTGTTGGCTATCATCTCTTCGATAACTCTATTAGATAATACTCCGTATTTGTGAGTGTCGTTATTGTATTTCAACACGTCAAAATAAACACTGCCATTGCTTATATAGGCGTAACCATTTTCTAATAATTTTTCTACAATTTGTATTTGGTCAATGATATGTCCTGTTGCTGTTGGCTGAATGCTTGGACGTAAAATATTCATTGAATCCATTGCTTCAAGATACCTTTGAGTATAGTGTTGTGCAACTTCCATTGGTTCTAATTGTTCTAATCTTGCTTTTTTTGCAATTTTGTCTTCTCCACTGTCTGCATCGTTTTCCAAGTGCCCAACGTCAGTTATATTTCTCACATATCTAACTTTATATCCCATATATTTAAGGAAACGGAAGACAGTATCAAAAGTTAATGCTGCTCTTGCATGTCCTAAGTGAGCATCTCCATAAACTGTTGGACCACAAACATACATTCCAACAAAAGGTGCATTTATTGCTTGAAATTCTTCTTTATTTCTACTAAGCGTATTGTAAACAACTATTTTTTTTGTATTTTCTATCATGATGTTTATTTATTTCTATTTGTTAAACTTAATCTTTCTTGACATTATTCCTGTACATAAACATGATATTGTAACAACCATAAGTAATATTGCTATAATATCAGTAAAGTATATTCGTATAGGGAAACTTTCTACTATGTAAGATGAACCCATTTTTATGAGTCCAAAGTTTTGTTGTAATAGACAGAATATAATTCCTAATATTAACCCACATACCATACCTAACAAACTCATCATTACTCCTGTTGTAAAAAATATACTGCGAACATCTCTTTTTGTTGCACCCATTGTTCTCAATATCATTATGTCTTTATTTTTTGTCATTATGAGTAATGATAATGCTCCCATAATATTGAAACTTGCTATAAAGATAATAAATCCTAAAATTATATATACTGCTAATTTTTCTGCCTTAACAACTTTGTAGTAAACAGGATTTTGTTCCAATCTATCCTTTACAACATATTTTTCAGGGATTATTTTTTCTATTTCAGCCTTTACATCATCAGCATATTTTGAATTTTTTAATTTGATGTTTAGACTGCTTACTTGATTTGAAGACAACTCCATTAAATTTTGTGCAAAAGACAAAGGAACCATTGCAACATTATTGTCTATTTCGCTTCTAGTTAAAAAACTGCCCGAAAAAAGAGCTTTATCTATGTTTAAATTATCCTCTGGCACTATTACATTTGTTGGATTCTTCTTTGGAATGCAAAATTGTATAGGGATATTCATTTTTTCTGCACCTTGATAAAGCGACATCTGCAACATAAGAGAATATCCTAAAATACAATTAGGTTTTTCCTTTGTATAGAGAGAAGTATTGCCTAAATACATTGTGGTATCTATGCTGAATATTCTAAAATATTCTTGTTCCACTCCATACATATCGACAATGCTTTGAGAGTTTTCAAGCGATATAAGTACCGATTCTTTAATCACAGGCGTGCAAGCCTGTATTTGAGAAAGCGACTTTATCTTCTCTACATTTATTTCTTCAACTTCCACGACCTTTCCTTTACTTGGAAGTATTATTAGGTCAGGATTAGAATAGCTTAACATATCCGATGCTAAGGAAGTAAAGCCATTGAAAACTGATAACACAATAAGCAATGCCATCGTTACAACTCCTACACCGATAAGAGAGATTAAAGATATTATGTTAATAACTTTAAGCTCTTTCTTCGAAAAGAAATATCTCATCGCTATAAAGAAGCTGAACCTCATCAAGTATCGTTTTAAGATTTTAGTAATCTGTCAATGTTTTCGCTATAATCCAAACTATCATCTATAAAGAAAGATAAATCAGGTATTATTCTCAACTGATTTCTTTCCATAGTAGCAAGTTTATTTCTTAACAAAGGTTTATTAGCCTTTACTAATTCATATACTTCCTCTTGCTTAACGCCTGCAAGCGCAAATATGCTAATATATATCTTAGCTATTGATAAATCTGATGATACTCTGACTCTTGTTACCGTTATCATCGCTCCCTTAAATAGGTTTTTAGATTCATATCTCAGAATCTCGCCCATATCTTTCTGTATTAAACGGGCTACTTTTTGTAATCTGTTACTGTCCATAGGCTTGCAAAGTTACGAAAAAATAACATTTTCGTATGAAAACAAAGAAAAAATAGTACCTTTGCCAAATGAAAATCAGATTAACAAAGGAATTTAGATTTGAAATGTCGCATGCCCTTGACCAATATCAAGGTTTATGCAGAAATCTTCATGGACATTCTTACAAATTATTCGTTACCGTAATAGGAGAATATGTAAAAAATCCTCAAAGCAATAGTTCTGGAATGGTATTGGACTTTAAGCGAGTTAAAGAACTTGTAGAAAATAGCGTAATAAATGATTTTGATCATAGCGTTGTTTTATATAAGAATAGTAAGTTCGCAAACGTTATAAAAGAAACCGATACTAAAATGATAATGTTTGATTGCCAACCAACATGTGAGAACTTAATTATGGAATTTCACGATAGAATAACTAAGGTTTTACCAGAAGGAATCAAACTTGCTAAGATAAAACTCTATGAAACAGAGACTTCTTTTGCTGAATGGTTAATGGAGGATAACGAATAATTAAAATACAAAATATGAATAACGACAAATTTCAATTTCCACAAGTTGCGAAATGGATTTTCTCTATTTCCATAATCGCATTGATAATTTTCTTAATGTGGTACTTTCGTTTTCTTGTAGTCTGCATTCTTTTGGCATTGATTCTCGCCTTTATGGGAACTCCTATTCAAAATCTGTTACAAAAATTCCATATAGGCAAATTCCATTTTTCGCGAACAATAACAACTATCTTAACTCTTATTACTATAATTTCAATATTCACTTTATTAGGTTATTTAATCGTTCCGTTATTTATTAGTCAGGCAATGGAATTTGCTAATCTTGATGTTTACAAAATAGCAGATTACTACGCAGAACCCATAAATAAAATAGAGAGTTTCCTTTTTGAATATCAATTACTACCACCTGACAAAAATTTAGAAACAGTCGTTTCTTCATATATCTTAGATACTTTAAACACTCTTAATATTACTAACATAGCTGACGCAACTATAAATCTAACAAGCAATATTGTTATGGGAACCTTTATAGTTATTTTCATAACCTTTTTCTTTCTGAAAGACAATGACCTTGTTAATAAATTCATAAACGCAGTTACACCTGATTTATATTTAGATGAAATTAACAAAATCATATCTTCATCACGCTCTTTAATAAGTAGATATTTCTTAGGCATATTTTCCGAAATCGTAATAATGATTGCATTGCTGTCTTTGGGATTTTACTTGGTTGGGTTAAAGAATGTAATTCTTGTGGCTACAATCTGTGGTGTCATGGTAATACTTCCATACATAGGAGTTTTGATTGGAGGGGTTGTTGGCTTAATGGTATGTCTTACAAGCTATCTTGGAGCAGACCCTACTCTTGACATACTTCCTATAATCATTAAATTCATAAGTGTTTTCGCTGTAATAAAGTTAATAGACGACTTCGTACTTCAACCGCTCATTTATTCAAAAAGTGTAAAAGCACATCCGTTGGAAATATTCTTAGTAATACTTATGGCAGGTGAAGTTGGCGGAATAATAGGTATGATTTTAGCAATTCCTGTCTATACTTTATTTAGAATTATTGCCAAAGAATTTTTTGTAAAGTGGAAATTCATTAAGAAAATAACTGAAAATCTTTAATTTTTTCTTAAATTTGCAAACAAGCAACAAAGAAATGAAAAAGATTATCAAGTTTTTTTTACAAAAAGTACCACGAAAATACTTACAAAAGTTAATTTTAGTATTTAAAATCTTTGCAAAGTTATTTTATTTGGGCAACAAAAAAGAGTGTCCCGTATGTGGTAAACACTATCGTAAGTTTCTTCCATACGGATATGTTATTTCAAGAGAAAATGCCTTATGTCCAAATTGTTTGTCATTAGAAAGACATCGTTTATTGTGGCTTTATTTTCAGAAAGAGACTAATTTATTTAACGAAAAGCTTTCTTTCTTGCACATTGCACCTGAGATGTGTTTTATTCCTTTGTTTAAAAAATTACCAAACCTTGATTATAAAACAGCGGACTTAGAATCGCCTTGGGCAGATATACATTTGAATATTGAAAATATGCCTTTGGAAGATAATAGTTTTGATGTGCTTATGGCAAATCATATACTTGAACATGTAAACGACCTTCCAAAAGCATTGAGTGAAATAAAACGCGTGCTAAAACCAAATGGTTGGGCAATATTGCTTAGCCCTATCAATCCAAACAGAGAAACTACTTACGAGGATGCCTCAATTACAGACCCAATAGAAAGGGAAAAACATTTTGGTCAAAAAGACCATGTAAGAGAGTTTGGAAAGGATTATGCAAAAGTATTGGAAAAGGCTGGTTTTGTAGTAGAAGAAAATAGATTTGTTGAAACTCTTTCAGCGCAAGAGTTGGAAAGATTTGCAATAGCAAAAAAAGAAAATATCAATATAGAACATCACATTTTCGTAGCTAAAAAGAAATAATAGGAATGAAAATAATACTAATAGGAACTGCATATCCATACAGAGGAGGGTTAGCTTCATTTAACGAAAGATTGATGTCGCAATTCAAAGTTGAAGGAGATGAGGTAGAAATCAAAACATTTACACTTCAATATCCCTCAATACTTTTCCCAGGCAAAACACAATTCTCTACAAGTGAAAATTCAAACGATTTTCCCATAGAACGCTGTGTCAATTCCATAAATCCATTTAATTGGATTAGTGTTGGCAAAAAAATAAAACAAGAAAATCCCGATATTGTTATCATAAAATATTGGATGCCTTTTATGTCTCCTTGTTTTGGCACAATGGCTCGTATCATAAAAGGCAACAAAAAAACTAAGATAATTGCTATTGCCGACAATATCATCCCTCATGAAAGACGCTTTTTCGACTCTTGGCTTACAAAATACTTCGTTGGCTGTGTTGATGCGTGGATTGCGATGAGCAAAAGCGTATTTGACGATATAGAAATCTTTGATAAGAAGGTATTACGCTCTCTTTGCTTTCACCCAATCTTTGATAATTTTGGAGAAAAAATAGAGAAAGAAATTGCACAACAAAACTTAGGTTTAAAAGTCAAAGAAATAAATATTTTATTCTTTGGTTTAGTCAGAGATTACAAAGGTTTAGATTTTTTAATCAAAGCTTTATCAGACCCTCGTTTACAAGGGTTTCCAATTCACCTTACAGTGGCAGGGGAATTCTATGAACCACAAGGTAAATACGATGAAATTATCTCTCAACTTGGATTAAAAAATATTACAATTCATAATAAGTTTATAGCAAACGAAGATGTAAAGAACTATTTTTGTGCTTGCGATTTGGTAGTATTACCTTACAAAACTGCAACTCAAAGTGGAGTAACTCAAATCGCCTTTCATTTTGAAAGACCTATGCTTGTTACAGACGTAGGTGGCTTAGCGGAAATAGTAAAGCATGGAAAAAGTGGTTACGTTTGCCAACCAAATCCACAATCTCTTGCAGATAGTTTATATGATTTTTGTGAAAACAGAACTGATTTTAGCGAAAGTTTAATAGAAGAAAAGAAAAAATTCTCTTGGGCAAGCATGACAAATGCTATTAGGGAATTATACAATAAAATTCTTAGATAAGAAATGATAATAAGAAGTAAAGCACCTTTAAGATTAGGATTAGCAGGAGGCGGAACCGATGTTTCTCCTTTCTCAGACATATATGGCGGTTGCATTCTCAACGCTACAATAAGTTTATACGCATATTGTGATATTATTCCTCACAATGATGGAAAGATACGTTTCTTTTTAGAGGATAAAAATCAAAGATATGAATACGATAGCGTAGAACAATTACCAATAAATGGAGAAATAGATCTTTTAAAAGCAGTTTACAATAGAGTTGTTAAAGATTTCAATATCGGAAAGCTTTCTTTTGATATACATACCTTTGTTGAGGCACCGGCAGGCAGTGGCTTAGGTACTTCTTCCACCTTAGTAGTTGCGGTTTTAGGTGCTTTCGTGCAATGGTTGAAGCTTCCGCTTGCTGAATATGACATTGCATCATTGGCATACAGCATAGAAAGAGAGGATATGATGCTTGCAGGAGGCAAACAAGACCAATATGCTGCAACATTTGGCGGTTTTAATTTCATGGAGTTTTATTCCGAAGGGAAGGTTATCGTAAATCCTTTACGAATTAAGGATAAAATTTTGAACGAACTATCAAGAAATATAATATTGTTTTACACTGCTACTTCAAGGGACTCTGCCAGCATAATAGAACAACAACAAAAGAATGTAATTGCAAACAACACTCAGTCTATTGAGGCAATGCAACAGCTAAAACATCAAGCTATTTTGATGAAAGAATCACTTTTGAGAAACGATTTAGATAAGATTGGCGACATTCTTAATCTTGGTTGGCAATACAAAAGACAAATGGCAAGAGGTATTAGCACTGATTTATTTGAAAGCGTATATGATGCAGCACTTCGTGCAGGTGCGAACGGCGGAAAGATATCTGGTGCAGGCGGTGGGGGATATATTTTCTTCTATGCCTCAGAAGCAAAAAGATATGATGTGATTAAGGCTCTTGAACCTTTCGGTGGAAAAGTCAGACGATTTGAATTTACTAAACAAGGCTTAGAAACGTGGCAGATTTAAACGTAAACAAAACAGTAAAGGAAGCAATTATACTTGCAGGTGGTAAAGGCACAAGATTGCAATCGGTAGTTAGCCAAGTGCCTAAGCCAATGGCTTTGATAGGCGACCAACCTTTTCTTTCTTTATTATTGAAATATTTGCAGAAACAAGGAATAGAAAGAGTTGTTCTTTCGGTTGGTTATATGTATGAAAAGATACAAGAAGCCTATGGTAACGAATTTAATGGGATTTCTATATCTTACAGCATTGAAGACGAACCTCTGGGAACGGGTGGTGCGATTGCAAAGGCTATGTCTTTTACTAAAAGCGAGAATATTCTTGTTTTAAATGGTGATTCTTTCATTAAATTTGACCTTGCTGAGATATGCAATAATATTCCTCTTG
Organism: Candidatus Onthomorpha sp.; assembly: GCA_045644685.1. GTDB lineage: Bacteria > Bacteroidota > Bacteroidia > Bacteroidales > P3 > Onthomorpha. The sequence goes on along the minus strand of JAZRHI010000013.1, from coordinate 19,462 downwards.
CAGAAAATCAGTCTTTATTAGTTTTAAAAGAGATGTATAAGGTTGATAGATATGGCTCTGTGGTATTGGAAGATAATGTAATCTCTGATTTTGAAGAAAAGCAATATAAAGAAACGGCTTTAATAAATGCTGGTGTTTATATATTGAATAGAAATGTTTTTAACGGAAAAGGACTTCCTGAGAAGTTCTCTTTTGAAAAGGACTTTTTGGAAAAAGAGGTTAAAAACAAGAGTCTTTTTGGTATTGTAATAAATGGCTATTTTATAGACATAGGAATACCTGAGGATTATTTGAGAGCTCAAACGGAATTAGAAAAAGAAATTAACAAATAAATAAAATGGAAATAAATATCCCTACAAACATCTGTCATAACGAAACAGAGATAGTAAATAGTAATAATGTAGCAACAGCAGTAGGCTCTGGAAATGTAGAAGTGTTTGCAACGCCTGCTATGATTGCGTTAATGGAAAAGACTGCCAATAATTCAGTTTCTAAACTCCTTCCTTCGGATTGTGTAAGTGTGGGTGTAGAAATAAATACTAAACACATAAAAGCTTCGGGTATAGGAAATACGATTTCTTGCAAAAGCGAATTGGTTAAAGTCGATGGAAAGAAATTATTTTTTAATATTCTTGCTTACGATAACGAAGGGTTGATTGGAGAGGCTACTCATACAAGAGTTATTGTTAATAGAGAAAAATTCCTAAGTAACTTAAAATAATTGTCATGAGCGTAAATACGAGTAAGGATTTTAAGATGACAGCCAAGACAATGGCTGGTTTAGAAAATGTTTTGGCAGAAGAATTAAAGAATTTAGGTGCTAAGAATATTGAGGTTTTGAAAAGAGCTGTTAGTTTTGAAGGAGATATGACTTTGTTATACAAAGCTAACTATTGTTTAAGAACTGCTCTTTGTATTTTAAAGCCTATTGCAAATTTTGAGGCAAATAACGAAAGAGAATTGTACAATGAGGTTTATAGGATAAAGTGGGAAAAGTATATGAACCCTGATGCGAAAATCTTTATCGACAATTCTGTGAACAGTGAGATATTTACTCACTCTCTTTATGCTTCTCAAAAGACAAAAGACGCAATTTGCGATAGATTTCGTAAGATGTTTAACCAAAGACCTACGGTTACAAAAGACGAATACGAAATAAAACTTAATCTTCATATATGGGAAAATCAAGTAACTATATCTTTGGATTCGTCAGGCGACTCTTTACACAAGCGAAATTATAGAGCAAATATGGGACAAGCGCCTTTGAATGAAGTAACCGCTGCGGGACTAATACAACTTACTGGTTGGAAAAAGGATTGTAACTTTTTAGATCCTATGTGTGGTAGCGGAACTCTTTTAATTGAAGCTTGCATGTATGCTTATAATATTCCAGCTCAATATTACAGAAAGAAATTCGCCTTTAAGAAATGGAGCGAATTCTCAATGCCTGAATGGAAACGTGTAAAAGAAGAGGCAGACAAACAAATCTGTGATTTTGATTACGAAATATGGGGTTCAGACCTTTCAGCCTCTGCAATAGCACAAGCAACTGAAAATATAAAACTAACAAAGCTTCATAAGGATATAACTCTCTTCCGTTGCGAAATTGAAAAACAAGAACCTCCACAAGGAAAAACGTTAATCATTACAAATCCTCCGTATGGTGAAAGAATAGAAGTAGAGGATATTTTTGCATTGTATGACAGAATAGGAACAGCTCTTAAATCTAAACATGAAGGTAACGAAGCTTGGGTTATTTCTTCGGACTTTGAAGCGCTAAAACGCATAGGTTTAAAACCAAGTAAAAAGATTCCAATCTATAACTCTAATCTTGAATGTAGGTTCTGCAAGTTTGAACTCTATCATGGCACAAGACGATACGGAAAAGGCGAATAAAAAGAAAAAAGATTTAAGACTTTAAAACAAATAAAGCAAAAAACAAAACGCTCGTGAGTCAAAGAATTATTTTGACTCACGAGCGTTTTTTGATTGGATTATCAAAATTTATTATAGATATACACATTTCTATAATAAACTATCATATATGATTAGTTTTCTTTTTTAAATTCATTATGACCTACTTTTTCGTAAGTATTTCCATGATTTCCATGATACTCTTTTCCAAAAAGACCTTGCATTTCTCTTATAGTCTCGCCATCTTCTGTACGCCATCTTTTACTTTTACCACGACCGCCACCGCCAAAATCTCCAGTAGCTGCTCCTATGAACATAGTAATAATAATATATAAACCAATTATTATAATAACTATATAGAACGCTAAAATAAGAAGACCAACAAGTACGTAAATAGGAAATAGTACAGCATGAGCACCAAAGATCAATGCAATAGTTGTCATAACACAATATTTCCATTTTTTACCTTCTATCATCGGTAACCTCTTCCTTAAATACATAACTATATACCCCACAGAAATAATTGCAGGCAATACAAGTCCTATATATAGCATATATTCAGATTCTGGTGCTAATGAAAATAAACATAGATCGCAAAGAAAGCCTACTATTCCGGAAAAAACCCAAAAAAGAAAGCTGTGTAAAGCTAATTTTGATTTGTAATCAGCATTGAATTTTTGCAAGTAATTTGCTTCTTTTTCATTAATCCATAGATAAATATTCTTTGGACTCTTCCAAAGAAATTTTAAACCTTTTTTCATTTTCGTAAAATTTTTAATTTGTTTAAATAAATTTTTATTTGATTGCCCAAGTCCTCAATGGCGATTACTTATTTTCTTTCTTTGACTTCAAGGCATAAAAAACGTGGGACTTTTTATCTTATTGGAGTGTGAGGTTCTGCATTACCTAATCTGTCAAATAAGAAAAGCCCACGATATTACTCGTGAGCGTTTTCAGCTTTCCTCTTGACAGATTTATTGAAATTTTGCAGATTTCACACGTCCAAGTATAAGCAAAAACGCTTTTATATGTCGTAAAAATTTAACTCAGTCTTAATAATAATTATTCTTTGTCTCCTTTTTGTCCTCCTTTTTTACGTTTTAAATTTCTGCCCACAAAGGTAAAACATTTTTTAATAACGACAAAAAAGTCCTTGCTTTGTTTTAGAAAATTTTGCTCCGATAGTAACACTATTACTCTCCGATGGTAAGAGCATGTACTCTCCGATGGTAACAAATTATCCTCCGAGGATAAAACTTTACCAACGGAGGATAAAAATCTGAAACAAAGTATTTGAAAAAAATCCTAAGGAATAATTTTTTAATCCTAAGAGTTATTTTAATAATCCTAAGAAAGAAAATAGCAAAACAAAAGCCCGAAGTTTTATTATCACTTCGGGCTTTTGTTTTGCTATAATTTCTAATTATCTTCTTCTACCTGTGTAGCGTTTATTCTTTTGATCTGTTGGTATTCTATAACTCAAACCTAAGGAAGCATCATAATTCATTGCCCAACCTCCGTAGTTAAAATAATAATCAGAAGGGAAGGCATCGTTAGTTAATAATATCTTTGCTTCTATGTTTAATAATAGGTTTCTATTCAAATAGAAAGAATGTATCATACCGCCATTGATTGAAAAACCTGTGAATTGGTCTTGCGCTTCTTCTGGTCTAAAAGTTACAAATCCTGTTCCGAATACTAACGAAGCGTCATAATATTTTCTTTTTTTCTTAGTTTTCCAAAAGTTTGTTACGTTTACTAACAAGTCTGTATGAGCATAAATTAAAGAGTTAGGCAAAAGTGTATCGCCTAAGGCACTCATAGTATTTCCTCCTTGGACTACAAATCTTGCTCCTAAAATTGGAGAGAAGTGATAGCCAACAGAGAATTGTACCATAGGGGTTAATTCATCTGAAAGTCCTTTTATAGGAGTTTCTTGTACTAAGTGCAAAGCATGTACTCCACCATTGAGTGAAAGTTCTACGCTATTATTAAATACATCCACTGTTCTGAAATTTTTTCTTTGTGCAGACAGTGTAGATAACATGCTAACTAATAAAGCAAATATTAAAATCCTTTTCATACGATATTACATTATTTCAGTTTGCAAAGATATAAAATTTACTTTATCTATGAAAAAAATATGACTTTTTTGTACCTTTGCCCTCAAATAAAAAACAAATAATATGGAAAAAAGAAACTCAAACATCGCATTATGGATAGGCTGCGGATTGTCTATCGTTTGTTCTATAATACTATTTATTATGGTATTATCTGGCGAAAAGAATGAAGTAAAGGAAACAAAAACAGCGAGTAATGCTGTAAAGAAAAACAAAACTCTTAATTCTAACGGATTGAAAGTAGCGTATATCAATACTGATACTATAATGGCAAAGTATCAAATGGCTATTGATATGGAGAAAAGTTTGCAAGACTATCAAAAAAGATTGAGAAACGAATTGGAGTCTAAATTAAACAAATTTCAATCTGACTATGAGAATTATTTAAAGAATGGTGCAAATTTAACTTTGACGCAACAAAAACAAACAGAGCAAGATTTAACAAAAAGACAACAAGAGTTACCTCAATTAGAGCAACAAATGATGTTGAATTTACAAGAAAGACAGGCTGAGGATAACAAAAAAATGTTAGATGCTGTGTATGCTTTCATAAAAGATTACAATAAAAAACATCAAAACTTTGACATTATTCTTTCTAAATCTTACATTGGCTCATCTGTTCTTTACATTGATGAGGGAATGGATATAACTAATGAAATCGTTGAGGGATTAAATAAAGAATACGAAGAGTATAAAAAAGACAAATAATTGATTGATAAATGGAAATTAAAAAAGCGGAAGATTTCTCTTCCGCTTTTTTTGTGTAGCGGGGGCAGGACTCGAACCTACGACCTTCGGGTTATGAGCCCGACGAGCTACCTCTGCTCCACCCCGCATCTTGTTGTTTTGGATTGCAAAAATAATACTATTTTCGCAATCCACCAAATTTTTTTGCTTTATTCTTCAAATATTATCTCGCCGCGCGCTCTTGAAAAGGTGAATGTACCAAAATCTACCAAGCCATTTTTATTGACTATCATATCGTATTTCATTCCTTTTCTTACGATTACCTCGTATTTATCGGCAAAGTATTTTCCAATGTAAGCAGATTTGAATACTAATACAGAATTATCTAAAATATTTCCGTCTTCGTCAAATGCTTTATCTCTATCTTTGAAGTCATCTTTTGTAATTCTTCCTTCCAACAAGAACTTCATTGCTAAATCCCAATCTAATACAGCTGCATCTCTATATTTTTCATCATATATACATGGAACTGCTTTTCCGTTTAATATGATATAGATTTGTGCTTTATTACCATTTATCATTGAAACTTTGATATGGTTATCTGTATATACGATTGGCACTTCTGTATCAGGAGGTGGCACTGTTCCTGACACCATATCAACTATTGGTGCATTCAATGCGGCATCTTTTAAGCTATCTAAAACTGCTCTTGGTACATAATCTGTTCTTAATATACGGAATTCTGTTCTTCTATTTAATTGATGCGCTGCTTCTCTTTCGTTTTTAGTTCTTAATTTGTTGATATAATCATCTGTAAGTGTAATTCCTTTTGCGAAAGCGTATTCTTTTCCGCCAAATTCTGAAACACAATTTGTTTTTAGTGTACGAGGAATTCTATCTCCATAGCCTTTTGGAACTAATCTATCTCTATCAATTCCTCTTGCTACAAGAAAGTCTACCACAGACTCAGCTCTACGTTGGCTTAATGTGTCATTGGTAACGCGAAGGAATGGTCTTGAATCTGTATGTGAAGCAAGCTCTATCACATATTGAGGATTATTTACCAATATTACTAATAAATCTGATAAAGAGTCTTGATATTGGTCTTTTAATTCCCATTTTGCTAAATCATATCTTATTTCTGGTAACACGATTGGTTCTTTTGGTATTGGTTTTAGCTTGAAATCGTGAACTAATTCAGTAGTTGTAGTTAATCCAACAGTAGATTCTTTTCCTTCATTATTGAAATAACCAATTTGTGTTACTTGAATTTTATAATTAACGTTGTATTTTATTTGTTCTGTTGAGAAACTGTATTCTCCTTTACGGTCTGTTCTTGTTTCAATGCTTGAATTGTCATCTCCAATCAATCTGATTCTTGCGCCTTCTATTGCTTGCATTGATTTATCGTCCCTAACTTTTCCTTTTAACGAGAACAATAATGGAGCGCGGTAAAAAGAATAAATATCGTCTCCCCCTGTTCCTCCTTCTCTATTTGAAGAAAAGAATCCTGATTCCTCAGCTGCTATATTTTCTTGTTCAACTTTATTAAATATAATACCAATTTCATCTGATGGGCTATTGATTGGATACATTAAGTTTTGAGGTTCTGTCCAATCACCATTAACAAATTCTGTATAGAACAAGTCCATACCTCCTAAGCCTGGCAATCCGTCAGATGAATAGTAAAGACGTGTATCTGAACGTAAGGTTGGGAATTCTTCCTTACCTTCTGTATTGATTTGTCCTCCTAAGTTCACAACATTTCCAAAAGGTTCGTCTATACTACCTCTTGTTGCTTTCCATAAGTCATAATCTCCCTCTCCGCCAGGACGGTTTGAAGAGAAATATAATGTTAATTCGTCAGAAGAAATTGCTGGGTGGAAATAGTTATATGCTGTATCGCCAAGGTCTATCATTACAAATGCTGATTGCTCTTCTTCATTTGACTCTTCATTTGCTTTCTTTTTACCTTTTTTATCCTTTTCTACTGGTCTATTTGTATAAATAGCACAATTTAATTGTAAGTTTTTTTGAACAAGACAACGTGAAAAATATACATTTTGTGTAGTTGAACCTTTCGCAAACACAAGTTCTCCTTCATTTGCGTCAGTATTCACTTGCTCTATCGATATTAAATTAGGCTCGCTTAATTCTCCTCTTTTTAACTTGGCACTTGTATAAATATTTGAAAAGAATTCACCTGTCCATTCGTCCATTGCTTCGCTGTCTTCCTTAGGACGAGATGATGTAAATATAACTTCGTTTTCTTCTTCCGAAGCAGAAAATCTTGGACCCCAATCATTCCATTCTGTATTTACGTTTTTAACTTCTTCTACTTGATGTCGAGTCGGATTTTCCATCCATTTCTTTGCTAATTGTATAGACTGAAGTCTTCTTTGTGCTAAGGCGTCGTCTGGAACAAGCTTTAAATATTCCTTATAGTTGTATTCCGCAGCATCCCATTCGCTATTAAATTTTTGAATGTCTGCCATATAAAGAAATATCTTTGGTTGAACATCATAATACTTAGCTTTAACCAATCTTTGGTATGTTTTCACTGCCATTTTTTGGTCATTCATATAACGATAACACTCGGCTTGGTGAAACATTATACGATTTTTCTCTTCTCTGTTACCTTTTATTTTTGTATAAGCTTCCTTATATAAATCTACTGCTGTGATATATTGCTTATTTTCAAAGGCTTCATCTGCCAATTCAGTTAAACTTCTTTTCTGTGCAAACACATTCATGCTCGCAACTATCAGAAAGAAGAAAATCACTTGTTTTAACTTCATATACTCTATAAATTTTTAGACTAAACTTTAAAGAAAGACTATTCTTCCTGACTACAAAAATACAAATTTTCTATTAAACTCTAAAAAAAAGGGCTTTTTTTTAAATTTCTTTACGTTATTCGCCTTGCAAAGTATGGTGTTCTTGGTGTTTTATCACATATATATCTTCTCTTGGCGTCTTCATAATATATTTTTCTCTACCATACTTTTCCTTTGCTTTGATATTTTTTTCCAAATCAGCATTTCGAATACTATCTTGTGTGATTTCATCTAAGACAAACTGCTTTTGTTGCAACACTTCTTTGTATTGTTTCTTCAACTTAAAATAATAAATAACACTATTATTAGGAGCAAGCAACAATAGAAAGACAAAGGCTAATATAACTATGGTATATTTATTCAAAATATACTTTAAGTATTTATTTTTTTCAAGAAAAGATTTATCCATTATATGATTTTTTTATCGTATAAGTCAATTAAAGTTTCGCCATTAGTAAGCCAATATGTATTTAAGCCTATTTGTTTTGCTCCTTCAAGATGTTGAGGCGAATCATCTATAAATAAAGTTTCTTCTGCTTTTATTCCTGCATCATCAATTACATATTGGAAAGACTCAGGGTGTGGTTTTCTTCTTTGAATTTCGTTAGAAAAATATGCTTTGTTAAACACACAATTAAATAAGTCGAATCCCAATTGACGTTCAAAGTCTTTCTTTAAAAATTCTATGTGTAACTCGTTTGTATTTGAAAAAAGATAAAGATTATACTTTAATTTTAAGATACCAAGTAATTGAATAATTTCCTTAGGCAAGTCTAAAATCATTGCAAACCAAGCCTTATCAATTTGTTCATCAGTTAAAGGATATTGCACCAAAGACCTAATTCCATCTCTGAACTCTTCAATGCTACATTTCCCCTCTTCAAATTTATCAATTATCTCAACTTGATTTGCTTGCGTATAAATCTTATCGAAATTCTCTATTCCGTAACTTTTAAATGTGTCTATAACTTTGTGATAACTTACATTAAGTATCACACCACCCATATCTAATAATAAATTCTTTATCATATTATTGTTCTTCTTCTTTTTTATAATGATTCCAACCTTGTGCTTTTAATTCTATCGTAGTATTTTGTGGAGTTACTAACTGACAGCCTAAAGATTTATCAGTTATGTGTCCTATAACATGAATATTTTCATTCTTCTGTATCTTTTCGTAGTCTTTTTGGTTGATTGTAAATAGCATTTCATAGTCTTCACCTCCGTTTAAGGCACCTGTATCTGCTAATATTTTAAATTCTTCAAATGTTCTTGACGCTCTGTAATCTACCGGCAACTTTTCCAAATATATTTCACAGCCTACGTCTGATTGTGTGCAAATATGTAAAGTTTCTGACGCAAGTCCGTCAGAAATATCTATCATAGAAGTTGGCACTATACCTTCTTCTTCAAAGAAATCTATAAGTTTTTTTTGTGCCTCAGGCTTTAATTGACGTCCAACCTCATATTCATAATCTTTTAACTGAGGTTGCGAATTTGGATTCACCATAAAAGCAGCCTTTTCTCTTTGCAATACTAATAAACCTGCGTATGCTGCTCCTAAATCTCCCGTTACACATAGTAAATCGTATGGCTTTGCACCATTTCTTCTAACAATTTTTTCTTTTTCTGCTTCACCTATGACCGTAATCGAAAGGAACATTCCTGCCGATGAGCTTGTTGTATCTCCGCCTACTACATCTACGCCATATTTTTCACAAGCAAGATAAATCCCTGCATACAATTCTTCTAAGGCTTCAACGGAATAACGATTGCTTACTGCCAAAGATATTGTGATTTGTTTAGGACGGCCATTCATTGCGTATATATCAGAAAAATTAACTACGCATGCCTTGTATCCTAAATGCTTTAAAGGAGTGTAAACCATATCAAAATGCACTCCTTCTGTCAATATGTCCGTAGAAACTAAGACTACCTTATTTTTATACTCTAAACAAGCAGCATCATCGCCTATTGATACTATTGTACTATTGTTTTTGATTTCTCTTCTTTCTATTGGGGTTAGTCTTTCTATCAATCCGAACTCCCCCAAGCTTTCTAATTCTGTTCTTTCGCTCATTTAACAAATTCATATTGCTTTTCGATTGCAAATATATGAATAATTTACATTTTAAGTACAATACTTATCCAAAGGGAATTGCTAGATATGTTTGGGAAATGTGCTTTTGATGTAAAACCTGTAACAGTTGTTACTCCTTTATGTGCAATAATATTGTAATTAAGGCTTAAACCAAATGCCCTTCCTCCAATATAAGGCACTCCATCTTTATATATCCACCACCTTAGCCCAATCGGCACTATGGAATTCATGGAACTAAGTGCTAAATTTGGTCTATATGTTTCGTTTTCATCCTTTACGGTATGCAAAAAGTTATTATATTGTCCTCCGAAACCAACAGAAAATTCAAAATCAAAGTTTCGATACCTATAAAATACATAAGAGACTTCTAATTTACTACCATAATTTCTCAGCTCTGCGTATTGATTTTCGTGAACACTAACCGAAGGAGCCGATGACACAAAACTCTCTGTCGCAATCGTAAATCGATTTTTAAAATAATAGCCAAAACCAAGTGTAAAGCCTGTTTGTATTGCTGGATTAAAGGCTTTGTATTCCGGATATGTAATTTTAATGGCATTATTTAAGTCTTTAAAATTACTAATTACGCCTACGGTAAAGCTTGCCGTAGAGATAAAGCCCGATGTCTTTACTATGTTTTGAGAAAACAAACTATTGCTTGAAAGAAAGCAAAATAAAACTAAGGTGAAAGCAAGTTTTTTCATAATACCACTGTGTTTAATGATTTTCCTTTAAAACATTTATATATCACAATGGTTCAAAAAAAAGAGGGAAATTCTAAAAGAATTTTCCCTCTCTATGTTTTATAAGTTTATCTCTTATTTATATTCTTTGCATTCTATTTCTTTGTTCAAGAACATTGTTGCATTCATTGCTAAGGCTCCCATTTCGTCTTCGCCTGCATAGACTTCAACTGGTGCTATAAACTTAACTCTTTCTATTACTTCGTTATCAAATGGTTTTCCGTAAGCAATTCCTCCTGTAAGCACGATTGCATCTACTTGTCCATTCAAAACAGTTGCTGCTGCTCCAATTTCTTTTGCTACTTGATAGGCCATGGCAGATTGAATAAAGGCATATTCTTCGTTTCCTTCTTTTGCTTTTACTTCAACTGTGTATGCGTCGTTTGTTCCTAAGTATGCAACGTATCCTCCGTTACCTACTATCATTTTCTTTATTTGTTCTTTTGTGTATTCGCCACTAAAACATGCGTTTACTACTTCATTTACTGGTAAAGAGCCTGTTCTTTCTGGTGAGAATGGACCTTCTCCGTCTAAGGCTTGGTTTACGTCTATTACTAAGCCTTTTTTGTGAACTCCTACTGAAACTCCTCCTCCTAAGTGTACTATTATAAGGTTAAGGTCTTCGTATTTTTGATTGTGGTCTTTTGCATATTTTCTTGCAATGGCTTTTTGGTTCAATGCGTGGAAGATTGAACGACGTGGAAACTTAGGATGTCCACTTATTCTTGCCAATGGTTCCATTTCATCTACAACAACAGGGTCTGCTATTATGGCTGGAACATTGTTTAAGCCACTTGCTATGTCGTTTGCTATAAGTCCACCTAAGTTACATGCGTGTTCTCCTGATACTCCTTTTTTTAAGTCTTCTATCATGGCTGCATTTACTCCCCAAACGCCAGATGAAATTGGTTTTACTAAACCTCCACGTCCTACTATCACTTTAAATTCGTTTAAGTCATAGCCTGCTGTTGCTATTTCTTCAAGTATAAGTGATTTTCTAAACTCATATTGGTCTGCTATTCGTGCATATTTTGCTATCTCTTCGGCTGAGTGCTTGATATTCTTTACAAATAGTTGTGTTTCTCCGTCATAAACTGCTACTTTTGTAGATGTAGAACCCGGATTTATTGCTAAAATCAATTGTTTGTTACTCATATTTTCCTATTATTTTGTTAAAATTTTTCTTCTTTGGGGCAAAGATAAAAAGAAAGTTTCATTTGTAAAAATAAATCAAAGAAAAAATCTAATAATCCTAAGAAATATTTTCTTAAACCTAAGAAATAATTTCTTAAACCAAAGAAATATTTTTACCTTTGCAAGACATGGATTTTTTATACTAAAAATATGTTTGTTAAGAGAATATTTTTGTGTGTTTTTGCTTTGACTTTCTTTGTGCAATCTTTGTCTTTTGCTCAGAAAGATGAGAAATTATCTTTGAAAGTGGGCTTTGAGGGAAGTTATTTGCAGAGAAATGATAAATCAAACATTGCTTCATCGGCTTTAAATCAAGCAAGAGATAGCGTTTTTTTTGAAACGCTCAACACAAAGGGCGAAACAAAGGAGTATAGTGGTGGTTTGAGTCTTGATTTGATTTATAAGATTGATAAAAAGAATGTTTTTTCGTTTTCTTTCTCTCATTTGCAATTAAGTAATCAAAATAATCTTTTTACTAATCAAACAAGGATTGATTCATCTTTTGCAAATAGAACGCCGAGTGCTTATCGGGCAGAGGATTTTTATGAGTTTAAAAGTGAGGTTTCTAAGTTTGGGGCTTGTTATTCTTACAATACTAATGATAAGGGAGGAATTTTTGCTATTGGATTTGATGGAAGTTTTTCTAATTCAAAGAGTCGTGGCAATAATCTTAGAATTTATGATATGCCTTCTTCGGTTTATTGGAATTTTAATGGACTTGATTGTTTTAAGTCTTCGGAAAATACACTTGCTTTAAATACTTTTTATAATATTGTTTACGATGAGTCTTCTAAAATAAGTTTAGGGCTAAGGCTAAATCACGATTGGAACGATAAAAACTCTAATTACAATTATTATGACTCGGTAAACTATATATATAATGTTAAAGATTCTGTTTTCTCTTATATATATAGGTATAGAAATAGTGGTTTGAATTGTTTTTTCGATTGGAAACAGATTTTTAATCGCTTAACTATGAATGTGAGATTAGATTGGAATTTAAAAAATGAGGAGTTTAGTTATCAATCTCATTATTTGCCCGATGATACTTCTTACATAAAATCTACTATTGAGCCTTCGGTTTATCTTTTTTATAAAGCCAATAAGAATAATGACTTTAATTTTGCTTACACTCTTAGAACGACAACACCCTCTGCAAGTAATCTTACTATTCATAAGCTATATGGAGGAGATAATTTCACGATTGGTAATCGCAATCTTAAATCTTCGCAAACACATTCTTTGATTGCAGGTTGGGAAAAAAGGTTTTCCTCTTCACAAACACTATCTTTGAGTGCTTATTACAAACATAGCTCCAACGAAATAGACTATGCGACAGATTTTACGCTCGATGATAATTACGGATATGCGATTGCTTATTCTATGCCTTACAATATGAAAACTTCTTTTAGGTATGGATTAGATGCAAACGCAAGTTTTAAAGCGGGAAGCTTATTTAATGCGAATATTTTTGCTAATATATATAGGTATTATTATGAAATAGATTACCCAAAAACAGGATTCTATTCTCAAATCAGCACTTCATATTCTTTTGTCTTAAAGATAAGCAGACAATTCTTTAAAAGAGTGCAACTTTATGCCTCATTTAACTATTCTTCTCCTGTTTCAAGATTGTTTTATGTGCAAAAAGAAAATTATAGTATAGACTTGGGATTGAAAACTGAACTTTTTAATAATAAATTATCCTTGTTCGCAGATTTTATAGACGTGTTTAATCTCAGCAAACAAGGATATGAAATCACAAATCCTTACTTTACCTCATTCAATCTAAATGAATATAGAGGAATATCTTTAAGATTTGGTATTAGTTATAAGTTTTAAAAATTTTAAACTAAGAAAGCAAGTCATCAATCACCTTAGGGAAATGTTCTTTCTCTAATAAATGGATTTTTTCTGCTAAGCTGTCGGCTGTATCCTCAGGAGTAATTGAACATTTTGCTTGGAATATTATGTTTCCTTCGTCATATTTTTCATTAACATAATGAATTGTTATTCCAGATTCTTGTTCTCGTGCGGCGATTACGGCTTCGTGAACGTGATGTCCGTGCATTCCTTTTCCACCATAACGAGGCAATAGAGCAGGATGTATATTTATTATTTTATTCTCATACTCCTTTAATATATTATTAGGAACAAGCCATAGGAATCCTGCAAGTACAATAAAATCTATTTGATTTTCTAAAAGACATTCCACAACTCTATTAGTAGAGTAAAAGTCTTCCCTATTGAAGTAAAAACTTTTCACATTTAACTGCTTTGCCCTTTCAAGAACATAGGCATTTGGTTTATTAACTATTAGTAATTCTATTTTAATATCACTATTCTTTGCGTTAAAGTATTCACAAATTTGTTGAAAGTTTGTTCCGCTACCAGAAGCAAACACAGCTAATTTTTTCATCTTATGCAATATGTTATTTTTTTATAGTGCAAAGATAAGATTTTCGCATAAAACATCATTTTTATTTATTTTTAACAAAAAAAGTCTTAGACATTAAATCCTTAAATTTCAAAGTATTAAATTAAATCGCCTTATCAATTCTCTATATTTACTTGTCGGATTGCAGTTTTTTTTGTTATTTTGCAAATCGGTTTAATTATAAAAACTTTATAAATATGTCTGAAATAGCAACAAAAGTGATAGCTATCGTAGTTGATAAGCTAGGTGTAGAAGAAAGTCAAGTTACTCCTGAAGCAAACTTCACAAGTGATTTAGGAGCTGATTCATTAGACACTGTAGAATTGATCATGGAATTAGAAAAAGAATTTAACATTTCTATACCAGACGATCAAGCTGAAAAGATAGCAACAGTAGGTGACGCTATCACATACATCGAAAACAACGCTAAATAATTTCATTTTTCATCATGGAAATGAAACGTGTTGTAGTTACAGGGTTAGGCGCACTTACTCCAATAGGAAACAATATTGAAGAATATTGGAATGGTCTTATAAATGGAGTAAGTGGGGCTGCCCCTATAACTCATTTTGATGCTTCACAGGCTAAAACTCAGTTTGCTTGTGAATTGAAAAACTTCGATGGAAATAAGTTTTTCGACAGAAAGGAAATAAGAAAATACGATAAATTTGCTCAATACGGTATAGTAGCTGCTGACCAAGCAATGGCTGACTCTGGGATCGACTTAGAAAAACTTGATAAAGATAGAGCTGGCGTTATTTGGGCATCAGGAATTGGTGGTATAATAACATTTCAAGAAGAAATAACATCATTTGCGAAAGGAGATGGTACGCTAAGATTTAGCCCATTCTTCATTCCAAAAATGATTGCTGATATTTGTGCAGGTCATATCTCTATTAAATATGATTTAAGAGGACCAAACTTCTGTACAGTGTCAGCATGCGCATCTTCAGCACATGCAATAGCAGATGCTTTCATGTATATAAAAACAGGAAAAGCAGATGTAATGGTTTGTGGTGGTAGTGAAGCTGCTATTTCTGAAGCAGGATTAGGCGGATTCAGTTCAATGCACGCTATTTCTCAAAGAAATGATGATCCAGCGACAGCTTCAAGACCATTTGACAAAGACAGAGATGGATTTGTCTTAGGAGAAGGAGCAGGAGCCTTAGTTTTGGAAAGCTATGAGCATGCAATAGCTCGTGGAGCAAGAATCTACGCAGAAATTGGTGGAGCTGGATTGACAGCAGACGCACATCACATGACAGCACCTCACCCAGAAGGAAGAGGAGCTTTGAATGCGATGAAGGAAGCTTTGAGAGAAGCTGGTCTTGCGTTAGAAGACATTCACCATATTAACACGCACGGTACATCTACGCCACTTGGCGACATAGCTGAAATAAGTGCGATAGAGAAATTGTTTGGCGAACACGCAAAGAACATAAATATCAACTCAACTAAGAGTATGACAGGACACTTATTAGGAGCGGCGGGAGCGATTGAATCGATTGCTACAATATTAGCCGTTTATAATGGAATAGTTCCGCCAACAATCAATCACTTTACCGACGATCCAGAAATTCCTCAATTGAATTTTACTTTTGGCAAGGCACAAAAGAGAGAGATTAAGGGAGCTTTAAACAACACATTCGGATTCGGAGGACACAACGCATCGCTTGCGTTTAAGAAATACGAATAACAAATGTTTCTTTTTAAGAGAGGCAGAAAAGAAGAAGATAAAGAACTTCTAAAATTTTTGAGAAATATTCTTGGGTGTAAGCCTAAGAATATTTCTATTTATAAACTCAGTCTTATTCACAAGTCTTGTTCCCTAAAAGACAGCAAAGGAAATAAATTAAACAACGAACGCTTAGAATATCTTGGAGATACCGTTCTTAGCACCATAGCAGGAGAATTTCTATTCAAAAAATACCCATTAAAAGGCGAAGGATTTCTTACCGAAATGCGTTCAAAAATAGTTAGTAGAGCCTCTTTAAACAAACTATCCGTAAAGATAGGATTAAGTCAGCTTATAGAATACAACAAAGCCTCACATTCATCAAGTTTTAGTTCAGTAAACGGCGATGCTTTCGAAGCATTAGTTGGAGCGATCTATTTAGACAGAGGCTATAACTTTGCATACAAAATCTTAACCAAAAAGATATTTAACATACACCTTAACATAGACGAATTAGAGAACACGACGTGGAATTATAAGAGTAAGATTATAGACTGGTGTCAAAAGAACAAGAAAAAAATATCCTTTGAAGTAGTTGAATCCAATGTAGTAAACCACAGAATGCACTACATCGTACAAGTTCTCATAGACGAAGAGCCACAAGAGAAAGCAGAAGACTACTCAATCAAAGCAGCAGAACAATTAGCCGCAGAAAAAACCCTAAAAAAGCTTTTAGAAAATGAACAACACACCACAACGCAAACCGGAATGGTTGAAAATTAAACTTGAAACAGGAGAAAACTATCCAAAAGTCAAAAAGATAGTAGAATTAAACAAGTTACACACCATCTGTTCCAGCGGAAAATGCCCAAATATCGGACAATGTTGGAGCATAGGCACAGCAACGTTTATGATATCTGGCGACATTTGCACCCGCTCTTGCAAATTCTGTGCAACAAAGACAGGAGTACCGATGCCATTAGACGAAGAAGAACCACAAAAAATAGCAAAATCAGTCAATCTTATGAAGTTAAAACACTGTGTCATAACTTCCGTAGATAGAGATGACTTAGCGGACAAAAGTGCAGCGCATTGGGCGAAGACAATAGAAGCAACAAGAGAATTAAATCCAGACACCACGATAGAAGTCTTAACACCCGATTTTGATGGCGACGAAAACCTTTTGCAAATCGTGTTCGATGCAAAACCAGATGTGTTTGGGCATAATATGGAAACCGTAAAACGCCTTTCAAACCAAACACGCAGTAGAGCAAAATACGATGTTAGCTTAAAAGTTCTTGAACTTGCTTCAAAAGCAGGCTTGATTGCAAAAACCGGAATCATGGTTGGCTTAGGCGAAACCGAAGAAGAAGTAGTGGAATTGATGAAAGACGTTAGAGCAGTAGGCGTTAGACTTTTCACAATCGGACAATATCTTCAACCAACACACAAACACATTCCTGTAATCGAGTATGTAACTCCTGAACAATTCGCTAAATATAAGGAAATCGGAATGTCGTTAGGTTTTGACAACGTTGAAAGCGGCCCATTGGTACGTTCATCTTACATGGCAGAGAAAACATTTCTTGAATCAAAGATTAAGAAATAAAAAGCTAAGGAAAAAATTTTTCCAACGCGTTTGGAGAAGTATTACAAACGGGTTGGAGAAGTATTACAAACGGATTGGAGAAGTATTACAAGCGCGTTGGAGAAGTATTACAACGCGCTTGTAATTTTATAAAGCTAAGACTTAGCCAAGATTTCCCTTATTCCCCAAAAACAGGACCTTGCCACTCTCCCCATATCTTTATGGTTTTATCCGCTGATGCCGAAATAATTTTTGTACCGCCTGGGCTAAATGAGGCTGAAGTAACAGAGTTAGTATGCCTTTTTAAGGATTGTAAACATGTACCTGTATTTGCATCCCATATCTTTATGGTCTCATCCTTTGATGCGGAAATAATTTTTCTTCCGTCGGGACTAAATGAGGCTGAAAGAACATAATCAGTGTGCCCTGTTAAGGTTTGTAAGCATGTGCCTGTATTTGCATCCCATATCTTTATGGCATTATCCCATGATGCTGAAACTATTTTTGTACCGTCTGGACTATATGATACTGACCAAACAGAATTAGTATGCCCTGTTAAGGTTTGCAAGCATGTACCCGTATTTGCATCCCATATCTTTATGGTTTTATCAGATGATGCTGAAACAATTTTTGTGCCGTCTGGACTATATGAGGCTGACCAAACAAGATTAGTATGCCCTGTTAAGGTCTTTAAACATGTGCCTGTATTTGCATCCCATATCTTTATGGTGTTATCTCCTGCTGCAGAAACAATTTTTGTGCCGTCTGGACTAAATGATACCGAAGTAACACTTTCATTATGCCCTGTTAAGGTTTTTAAACATCTTCCTGTATTTGCATCCCATATCTTTATGGTCTTATCATGCGATGCTGAAACAATTTTTGTTCCGTCTGGACTATATGAGGCTGAATAAACATAATCTCTATGCCCTTTTAAGGTTTTTAAACATTTTCTTGTATTTGCATCCCATATCTTTATGGTTTTATCCCATGATGCTGAAACAATTTTTGTGCCGTCTGGACTATATGATGCTGACCAAACATAATTATTATGTCTTTTTAAGGTGTTGAGTAAGCTAAATTTAGTTACATCAATGTTTGTGTTAGTTTGTTTTGGTTGTTCTGCTATTTCCTTTGGTTTTTCTTGCAATGTGAAGTTGTATTGTGCGATTTTGCCTTTTTCTATTTTAATGTTTTCTTGCAAATCTTTAAATCCGTCTTTTTTAAGTGTTAGTTGGTGGTCGCCGATTAGGATTTGCGGAATTATATTCGGTGTTTTTCCATAGTGTTTTCCGTCAATGTAAATATCCGCACCGTAAGGTTCGCTGTCAATGTTTAGCTTTCCGTTTATGGCTTGTAGGTTGTCGATGTTTTCTGTTAGTGTTTGTCCGCTGAGAGCGGTAATTGTTCTTTTGATTGTGCGGTGCGATTTCTTTTTAAACTCAAATTGATGTGTGCCTTCTTCTAATCTGCCTTGGAAACTGCCTTTTGCTTTAAATTCTCCGTCAATATAGATTTCCACGTCTTTGTCTTGACAAGTGAGGTTGGCATTTGCAAAGGTTGGTATAAGCTCTAAGGTTATTTCTGTGGTCTTTCCTTCTCTTACGTCTATTTTTTGTGGCTCGGATTTATACATTGGTTTAAAGGCTTGCACGGTATATCGTCCCATTTCAAGTTTATCGCTTGTGAAAGGTGTAGTTTGTGTTTGTAGTTTGCCGTTTATTTCTATTTCTGCTCCGCTTTCGGGCGTGGTATTCACTTTTAAGAATCCGTATGCTGGGTCTAAATCTACTTGAAGTGTGGTTTTAGTTTCGGAATTAAGCTTTACTTTTCCTTCTTTGGTGTGATGGAGCGGCGCTTCTACCCTATAGGAATGCTCGTTAAAGATTGACAACATTTTTTTTGCAGAGTTGCGTCCTGCGTATTCGTTATTTATGTAGATTTTTGCTTCTGGCGTTGAGCTTTCAATAATTAGGTATTGGTCTGTTATGCTTTCTTCTGGGTTTGGTGTGATTTTGTTTGCAATTACTACCATTTCGTATGTGCGTGCTGACTCTATTCGTTGCGGAAAGGCGTAACTTCTTATTGGATGAAAGTCGCGGTGTTTTATTGTTATGAATTTCATCCCCGGCGACACGAATACCCAATATTCTCCTGTCTTTTGCT
>JAZRHI010000012.1:0-1570 GCA_045644685.1 Candidatus Onthomorpha sp. | reverse complement strand
GCCTCAACTGCTATCGATGCTACAGATTCTATATATTGTATTCCTGTTGAACGATGAACTTCACATATTGGCATCAAAGACGTACCTTTTACTGAGAGTTTCAACGAAACTTTAGAATCGTAGTCTGATGCGACATTATCCAATAATTGTAAACACTTATTGTCACAAAAAAGTCCTACAACACATTCGTTAGGTCTTAATAAGATAGAATTACCTCCTCTAGTGACAGATATAGTTTTACTTTGATTTTTATTAATAATAACACATCTTCTCAGAGGGAAAACGGGCTGATCTATTTTGTCTAAAACAACATCATCCCATCTTGCTTCAAACTCTTTTATTTCATAACCACTGTCCTTTGAGCCATTATTTGAAGTAGAACCAAAATCAATTACAATTGAACTATTACGCTCATTTGCACCTAATAATAAAAACAATAGCGTATAGCCAACAATTGTCTTATTGGTTAATTGGTTTTGCTTTTTTATATTTTCAATTTCGAACTGTAATCTACCCAGTGGATATACTAGTGTATCACCAATATTAGTCTCAATCTTTAACTCTGTAGAATCTAATTTTATTCGTTGCAATTCTTTGTTAGGATTAATCAACCATTCATAAAGTCTTTGCATCAAATAAAACTCTGCATCATTATCTACAAAGTAATATTCCTCTTGTGGCTTAGTCTGTGACTCAACACGTCTATTAATTTCACCTCGAAACAAAGAGATGAATTCTTCTTTTTTTGCCCAAAACTCACCCCAATCGAAAAATCTTCGAAAATCTGAGATGCGTAAAATAATTACATTTTGCAGTGTTACCATTATAATCTCCTCCTTACAATTTCTTTAGCTAATTGATTGATAGTATTACGAACAATGATATACAAGCATCTATCATAGTCATACTTCAATGTACTATAATGGCTTTTCTCCTTGCCTTCATTGATTCTGTCTAAGTCATATAGGTAAACCTCATCATTTGCTTTTTTTGCGAGAAATGATAATTCATCGTAGCCTTCAAAAGGTAGTACGAAATTAGACGAAGCATTGTTAAAGTTATTAACAGCAAGTTGAGCATAACATTTCGCAATATCATCCAAATTTGTCTCACCATATGTTTTAATTTCCTTCAATGCAACTTTAAGACATGCGATGAATCTATTCGAATCAAATACTGCGTCATCACTTGATACGGTTCTTTTTATATAGTCTATTTCTATACTATTGTCAGCCTCCGAATATTCGCTAGAGTTGCTGAGCAAGTATAGATTTTTAGCTTGTTTAATCAACTGGTCAATATCTGCTCCAATAAAGAATTTATTTAGGCGATTTACATTTCTATCATTTAGACCTTTGGGGAATCCAACCAAGCAAAGATCTTTGTCGTTAATAAGCTCTTTGAAAAGAGACTCGTTAATTTTCTTGGAGTTAAACAAGGGTTTAGCTTGAAGATTCTTTGATTCTCTTTTTCTGTATTTATTACATTGACCATTTATTATTGATGCAAATATTTTGGCGCACTCTTCTGAGGTTGGCATAAACGTGAAGAATTTGTCATCAAATCTTCC
>JAZRHI010000011.1:0-41006 GCA_045644685.1 Candidatus Onthomorpha sp. | reverse complement strand
ACAGGAACATATATCTATCGTTTAACATACAAACGCCTTGGTAACACAAGAGTCTACGACACAACAGGAACAATAAACGTAGTACAATAATAACGAACGATAAAACCCAAAACCTAAAATAAAGCAAAGAAATAGAAAATTATTTCTTTGCTTTATTTTTTTATTTCTAAGAAATAAATTAGCAAATCTAAGACTTAATTTTTAAATTTGCAGTTGCATAACAATATTGTATGAAACAAAGCAAGAAAAACTATTTTTTTGTACCCCGTATTGGCGAAAAATATCACGAAGGCTTCAATGGAATACGCACACTTGTAGTAGGCGCCTATCACATCTGCTATGAAAATTGTCCATTCAAAGACTTGTGTTGCGATGTCGATACAATAAAAGAAATGGACTATAAATGCCCAAAATATAAAGACGTTCCATTTTACGAAAAAGCAGAAGACCAACTTTGTTTACATAACAGCAATATAATAGAGATAAACTCCTATTGCGAAGACGAAGCACGCTACCCTGCATATAGCGTATTTACTCACGATATGACAAAGCTACAAGATGGAATCACATCTCAACAAAAATATGACTTTTGGGAAAGCGTTGCTTTTACTAATTTCTTTCAATGTTATTGTCCTTCCGATTTGTTTCCCGAAGAAATAGACATTGAAAAAACGAATAAAAATGCGATAAAATCCTTTTTAGAAATCTTAGAAGAATTAAAACCTCAACAAATCTATGTTTGGACAAAGCACATAGGAGAAGTAATAGACAAAAATCTACAAAAATTTCCAGGACTTAAAAAAGAGAATTTTCCTAA
The DNA here is from genome assembly GCA_045644685.1 of Candidatus Onthomorpha sp. Classification (GTDB taxonomy): domain Bacteria; phylum Bacteroidota; class Bacteroidia; order Bacteroidales; family P3; genus Onthomorpha. The sequence goes on along the minus strand of JAZRHI010000011.1, from coordinate 40,189 downwards.
CAATAACCCCTCATTAAGAATCTATCTTTACTCCTATAATTACTCCATAAATAACGTGAAGCTCAAAGACGTAGAAATTTATCTTCAAACAAAGTTGTCTCAAAAACAAATAATACCCTCTGCATACGGAAGAAAAAAGAAAGTAGCACCACTAAGTAAAGTTCTTTTCAATGCAGTTAAAAAAGGCTATCTACAATTTGACAATGGAGAATTAGTGATTAATTCTAACATCTTAGGCAAAGAAATAGGCTATATAATATATCAAATAAAACAACTATACGATTTCAACGATTGGAAACAATTAGATGAAATTATTTCAAAATATAAACAAGACGGCACAAAAGTTAATACCTTGCGAACAATGCATAAATACAACAACACAGAAGAAAACCAAGGTAAAATAGCCGAATTAGATAAAGATATTTTTGCAACAAATTAGCAACAAACACTTTTCTTTTATTTTTTCTTAAAAAAATAGTTGTACTTTTGACAAAAAAATAATCAAGAGTATGAATAGCAATGTGAAATTCAAGCCTTGGGTAGGAGAAAACTACGAAAAAGGAATTCTTCAAGGCAAAAAGCTAATGATATTAGGAGAAAGCCACTATTGTGCTAACCCAGAAACAGAAGCAACAGAGGATATAACAATCAAAGTTATAGAAGATTTGCTCAATCCTTTAAGTGAACACGAAGGATATAAGAATACCTATACTAAATTTGCAAAATCAGTTGTAGGAGAAAAGCAATTCAATGAAGAAACAAAGAAAGACTTTTGGCAACACGTGATTTTCTACAACTATGTGCAAACTGCAATTAGCGGAGCAAGAATTGCACCGACTGCCGAGCAATTTAAAAACTCCGAACAAGCATTTTTTGAAGTCCTTTCACAATATCAACCCGACCTTATCATCGTTTGGGGCAAGCGATTATACAATCACCTTCCTCAACAAGGCAAACAACTTGCTGACTTACAAATTTCGCAAGGCAAATACTCAGGAGAAAGTAGCGAAGTGTGGAGTTATACAATTGGAAACAAGACAATAGCCCTTCTTCCTATCACTCACCCTTCTGCATCAATGTATGAGCTACAATATCACAAAGACTTGATTCATCAATTCATAGAAAAATATTAAAGATATGCCAATATTTCCAACAGAAACAAAGAAATATCGTTGCAGAGACTGTGGAGAAATTTATTTTCGCAGAGTTCCCTCTTGGGAAAACGATAAAAAATGCCCAAAATGTGGTAGTAAAAAAGCAATAAGACTGCCATTGACACTAAAAGAATGGTGGTTTATTATAAAACATCCTATGCTTTAAAGATTTAAAAAACTTGTTTTAAACAAAAAATAAAGAACTTTTCTCTCACTTAACGCCAAATGCTTGCGATATTTTCGGCAAACAAAATCTTAACCGAAATTTTCGATTTATTTGCCCTTAATTAAAAATCACAAAATCAACCACTTAACTTTTAAAGCCTTGATTTTGTGATTTTTTTCTTTGTTTTAGCCGATTTTTTTCCTGATTTCAGAAAAATATTTCTTGATTTTATTAAATTATTTCTTTGAAAAAAATATTTTTTTCTTTGCTTTTTTTCATCTTTTCAAAGATTTCTCTCACCAAAGCCATAATTCACCAAAAAATTACCCCAATTTTCGTCAATTTTTCGCAAAAAATTTCACAAAAATCTCAAAATGAAATTTCTGTAAAATAAAGATTTTTATCTGATAACTTTAAGTTAAAATATTAATAGTTTGTGTAAGATTTTTTTGTGCTTTTAAAAATTTATTATACCTTTGCTTTTGGAAAATAAATCAAAGAGATAAAAATATAGAACAAAGAAAATAGAAATTAAAGATAGATAAAAGGCGTTTTTGCTTATACTTTATAGGTGTGAAACTTGGAACATTTCATGCAATCCGTTAAAAGTAAGGCAGTAAACGCTCACGTGTAATATCGTGAGCTTTACTTATTTGACGGATTAGGTAGTTCCAAGACCTCACACTTAGAATAAGAAAAAGTTCACGATTTTTTTGTACCCTATTGTCAAAGAAAAATCGCCGTTTTGCAACATTTTTGCAACAAATTACTTCGCCTCATTGAGATTATAAGCAAAGATAGTACTTTTGAATTGAGAAATAATAAATAGTTTAAGCATAAAAATTTAAAATTATGGCAAGATTTAACAGCGAACAATTAGATGATTTGCTAGATCAATTAAAAGATTGGTGGGACGTAGCAAAAGAAAAAATTAATGTTGATACAGAAGAATTGAAACAAAGACTCAAAGATGAAGTAATGCCGGAATGGGATAAGGCAAAGCAAGAAATGATGGAGTGTTATCAACAAGCAAAGGCAGATTTCTTAAAGAAAATCAGCGTAACTTCAAAAGATAATATGACAGTTTATGAAGTAGATACCTTAACTTCAAGAGAAATGCTTCAATATGCAAAAAATCATATTGTGAAAGGCTCAAATATGGTTGTAGCATTTAAACAACAAGGAATAATCAATGAAAAAGAAGTGGCATTTGTTTATCTTTCTTACGGAAAAGGAAGAGAATTGTTAGCAGATGAAAACAATCATTATGTAATCATTAAAGCTAAACAATTAGAACAAGATGTATTGAATTTATTTGTTGAATCAGATTTAGTAATATTAAATTAAAAAAATATGGGATTTATAAGTAATATAATAGAAGCGATAAAAAGTGCTATTAGATGGATAACAAATTTAGTAAAACGTGTAATCAACGGAATATTTGACTTTTTTGCACACTGCGTAAATTGGTTTAAGAGCCTACGTCTAAATAAAGAAAAACACGTTCCTTTTGTGGCAGATGCGAAAGCGTTTAAAGAAATGCTTAAAACGGCACCTACAAAAAATGTTGGCATATTCGAAGGAGTATATGACGAAACGACAGATGAGATTATTGCAAATCAATTTATAGAAGCTGATGCGGTAGATGCTAAAACGAGAGAAGTTTTAGGCAAAGAAGATTTGGTTGTATTATCTTAAAGAATTATAAAAATCAAACCTTATGAATACATACTTAATTTTAGGAATTATAGCATTAATTCTTGTAATAGTGTTTGCGATAGCATTTTCAAAAAAGCCAACTCTTGTTGAAAAAATAAAGAAACTCTTTAAAAAAGAAAAAATAACCCCTCCTGTAAAAACAATAGATGGAAGTGTTAATTTTATGGAAGTAGTTAATTACTTTAAATCTTTGAAATTAGATAAGGAAAAGCACATCCCTTTTGTGGCAAAAGCAGAAGCGTTCAAGGAAATTTTGATTTTTGAACCTAAAAAACAAGTTGCATTATTTATTGGTGTGTTTGATGAAACGACAGATGAGATTATACACCCTCAAATTATGGAAGCCGATGAATTAGATGCAAAAACACTTGAGGTATTAGGTAACGAATATTTAGTAGTATTAAATTAAAAAAACAAAACTATGTGGGGAAATCTTTTAAAAATAGCATTAGGTTTAGCTGCCGTTGGATTAGCAGCTTATGGAACGTATAAAATATACAAAAAGATAACAGCAAGCGAAATTAGTCAAGCTGTAAAAGAAAAATGTCCTGCTGCCTTTTCGGCAATGATAAAAGAGAAAAAACGAAATGCTGTTAATGTAGGAATATTTGATAGTAATAATAAAGAAATAGGGGAAATGACAGTGAAATCTCAAGAAGGTGTTGATTCTTCTTTAAGAGAAGGGCAAATGATATATGTATTCTAAATAAAAACACATTATGAAATATCTTATAAATAAAGAAACGCTATCGGAACAACAAGTTTTGTATATTGAAAACTTAGAGGGAGGGTTGATAACTTTCCTACAAAGAAAAGTAAATGATTATCCTAATCTTTCAATTCTTCCAAAATGGGAAGTGAAAGAACATAATGGAGAATTTATTAACATAGAGCATAATGCAAGTTTTGATTTAGATGGTAGTTTTGCTTTATTAAATTCTGCGGAAAGTTATTTAGATAGCAAGGCGAGCATAAAACTTTCCGATTGTTCTTTGTTTCTTAATCTAACTTTCAACAAAAAAGAAAACAAAGATACAAATCAAACCTCTGAAACCCAAAAAGATTCTGCTAATTCAAACGATGGACTTCCTACATTCTTGCCTCTTACTCCTCGTTACTCCTTTGAGCAAATTATAATACCAGAGGAAACAAGAAAAACTATATTTGATGCTCTTAATGTAATAAAACACAAAGACCTTGTTTACAAAACATGGGGTTTTGAGCAAATTGACAGCAAGCCTCGTAGCGTTTTAAATTTTTATGGCCCTCCCGGAACAGGGAAAACAATGTGTGCTCATGCTATTGCAAAGCATTTGTCTAAACCATTGTTAGCATTAAATTATTCAGAGATAGAATCGAAATATGTAGGCGATGCTCCGAAGAATTTAAAGAAAGCATTCGATACAGCAAAAGAGCTAAATGCTGTAATGTTTTTCGATGAGGCGGATTCATTCCTTGGAAAACGTATTGAAAATGTAAGCCAAGGAGCAGAGCAAGCTTTAAATTCTCTACGCAGTCAAATGCTTATACTTCTTGAAGACTTTGAAGGAGTGGTTTTGTTCGCTACAAACTTGGTTACAAACTTTGATAAGGCATTTAATTCTCGAATATTGGCAAACATAAAACTTGATTTGCCAAACAAGGAAGCAAGAGCTGAAATAATAAAAGTTTCATTGCCTCCGTTTATGCCTAAGGAACGCGATTTCACTGATGAAGAAATTTTAGAGATTAGCGAGAATATTGATGGTTTTGCGGGAAGAGAAATTAAGAATGCTATACTTGCTATGTTGCTTAAAAAGGCTGGCGAATCGGGTGAGGACTCTGTTTTCGTGATTGACGATTTAAATCAAGCAATGTTAAGCAAGAAAGAAGAGATTGCAAGACTGAAAGCCGAAGAAAACGAACGTTTGAAAACTAAAATTGCGACAAAATTGCAGGAAAAGGCAATGGAAGAGAGTGAAATGGCAAAAAAGCAACCTGCATCTAAGAGCAAAAAGAAGAAAAGAAAGTAATAATTAAATTTTTTTGACGTATGAAACTCGCAATAGCATATAAGGAAATAGAAAGTAAGGTAAAGGATTTGACAAAGGTGGGTTTGTCTGTAAGCAAAGATAGTGAAAAGACTTTGAGGCTTAAATATTCTGCTGGCATTCCGTTTTTGCCTAATGTGGAAGCGTTGTTGAGAGTAACGAATGTGTATTCCGACAAAATAGAGCTTACATATAGTTGCAAACCTCTAATGGAAATTGCAATTGAAAAGCTGTTGCCAAAACTTATATCTTCATTACCGGAAAATGTTATTGAGATAGACGGCAAGATAATAACGGTTAATCTATACAAAATAGAAAAGTTAGAAAAAGTTCTTGAACATTTAGCGCTATCGGATATAGTAATAAGTGATGAGGTTATAGAGATAATTGCACGAATCAAGTAAATAAATTATTCCAACGCGCTTGGACGACTTCTCCAATGCGCTTGGAATATCTCTCCAACGCCTTTGGAATAATTTTAAATAAAGAAAACTAAATGGAGAGCAAAGCCTCTCCATTTGTAGTTTGTGGTATTGTTGATTTTATTAAAGCCAAAGGTGTAGTTTGCTGCGATTTCAAAATGTTTATTGAAGTCATAGCCTATGCCTAACTTAAATCCAGCATCGTTTTTGTTTATATAATCAAATTCTTTTGAAGTAATGGTTTGATTATACTCAGTGGAATTGGGGTTAATGTTTGTTCTGATGCTTTTTACTGCGAATCCTCTTGATATATATGGTGTTATAGAAAAAAACATTCCGCGTTTGAGTCTGTCATCTCCGAATTTCAAAAGTAATCCTGCGTCTATTTCTAAGGCATTGTATGTTGTGATTTCGTGAAATCCATTTCTGATTTCGTATTCGTAAGATTTTTGAGAATATTGTACGGAAGGCTGAAAGTAAAGCATATATAACAAATGCTTTTCGGCAAGAAAGCCCAACTTGTAGCCAAGTTTGGACTTTCCTCCGTTTCTTATAGATACTTTATCGTAGCTTCCGCTTGTTTTTATTCCGAATTGCCAAGAGCCTTCGTTTGTATTTGCTTGCGAAATCTTAATGGCAAATAGGCAGAGCAGTATGATAAGAACTTTATGCTTCACTTATTTCTTTTGTTCTAATTGATGTATTATTTTCAATAGGCTTTCTCCTGAGCCAATTCTATATCCTGTTGAAAGGAAATATACTTCTCCTTTTTCAGATACGAAACATAGGATAGGATAACTATTGCTAAAACTTATGCCACTGCTTTTTACTATTTGGTTTTGAAGATTTTTGTCTGTGTCAAAAGCAAATAGGCTTTGTTTTGGAAGGTTTTCGTAAAGTTCTTTTGGAGTTTGTTTAGGCATTTTAGCAAAACAGAAAGCGATTCCGCCACCCCATAGTTCTAAGTCTTTTTTTACTAACGGTAAATCAGCCATTAGGTGTCTTACAGGCTCAGAATAAGGGTCTATTATTGCAAGTATCATTCCTTTTTTGCCTGCAAGGTCTTTTAAAGTTACGGTTTCTTTATCCCAAGTTTGTATTTGAGAATTCATATCTACCTTTCCGAGAACTTTAAGTTCGCTTTTTATTTCTTCCATTTTTAGTTCTACAACTGTAATTTTGTTGTATTCTATTGTGAAGTAGTCTTCTCTTACATAAATGTTGCCATCTACATCACGATTTCCTGACATTAGTCTGTAATTTCCAACAGCTAAGTCAAGCCCTTCTGGAAATCTTTGGAATTTAGGGTCATATTCAAAGTCGAGTGTTTGCCATCTTCCATCAAGTAGGCGTTGTATTGTGAAGTTTATGTAATATTCTGGTTTTATTCTATTGTTCTTAGAATTATCTACTATCAATCTTCCCATAGGTTCGTCTTGGTCTGTTTCAAAGATAGGATATTGCCAATCATCTTGTGAAGATATTTTGAATTGTGCTTTTCCTACGCTCCATTCATAACGAGCTGCAATTCCAAAGCTTCGTGCTATTGCAACAAAAAGAAGTTCGCGTGATAGTTTATCGCATTCTTTTATTTTTAAAACACCTTTTGGAGAAATTTGTACGCCATAATAATTGTCTGTATTGTTGATTTTGATGTTTGAGTTAATCCAATCTGCTATTGTTTGTGGACAGAAAGTAAATTGTTGTGCGTAATCTTTGAAGTATTCTTGTAGGTAATCTCTGTATGGTGTGATTTTTTCTAATTGAATGCGAGGATTTAATACCCATTCTACTAATGCTTCTTCTTTTGCAGGGTAATTTTTGTATGCTTTTAAGTGTGAAAGTAAGATTTCTGCGTTTCCATCTCTTAGGTCTTTGTCATAAACAAGTGAAAGCATTTTTACTGCGTTTTCATCTCCGCTTTCCAATACTTTTTCTATTTCATCGTAATTTCCCCATGAGCGATTGATAAAATCTTCTACTACTTCTTGTTTTACATTCCAAGTGTTTAGGTGTTTTATCCAACGATTAGAGTTGCGATTTGTGGCAAAGGTGTTGATATATGCTGTTCTTATTGAATCCTCAAAGGCTAAACGTATTGCGTTTGCTGCGATTTTTTCTGCTGGAAGGCTGTCTATTGATTTTGCAACAGGAGGATAAAGAACGTATGTCATAGATGTATTTGGAATAAATTGTTGCTTTTTTAAGGTAAGGTTTAGAGTTTCTTGTGTTCCTTCGGCTTTTGCTTGTGCTGTTAAGTCGCCTTTGCTTGCCCAAATCATTAAATCGCCAAATCCTGTTTCGAGAGTTGTTTTTCCTTCTTTATTTGTGGTAAGCGTTGCCAAAGGATAATATTCTGCATAGTTGTAAAGTCCGTACTCAATCTTTGCTCCTTCAATAGGATTGCCGTCTTCGTCCTTTACGATTACGGATAATTTTTTTGTAGCTGTATAGTTTGATAGAAGATTTATTTTGCTGTAAAGATCAGCTTCGTAGTTTTTTTGTTCTTTTCCGTTATATTTTCCAAAAACTGTTGTGTGTACCATCATTGCTCTTTTAACTGGTGCGTCAAACCAAGCAAAATTCAATTCAGGTTCTGGTTCGCATGCTCCAAGGTAGTACCATTTTCCGTCAATCCATACTTCTACCCAAGCGTGATTGTCATCTGTGTGAGCCCAACGTGGAGTGTAGCATTGTCTTGCTGGAATTCCTACCGAGCGAAGAGCAGTTACTGTAAATGTACTTTCTTCTCCACATCTTCCCCATGAGGTTTTCATTGTTGCAAGCGGAGATGAGGTTCTTCCGTCTGCGGCTTTGTAGTTTACTTTCTCATGACACCAGTGATTTACTTCGAGTGCTGCTTCATACATCGACATTCCTTTTATTCTGTCTTTAAGTTCGTTGAACATATAAGTACGAGCAGTGTCAAGGTTTTCGTTATTTACTCTGTAAACTAAGACATAGTGTTTGAATATGTCTTCTGGCACTTTCTTTCCCCAAGAAAATGTTTTCTTTGCTTTGATTGCTATTCTTACTTGTTCAAGAAAGAAATCTGTCTCGTAATCTGCTATGTCGTTAATAGGCATATAATCATACAAGAACTTCAAATAGTTTTTTTCTTGTTTAGTTAATTTTTGGTTTGTTTTTAAATATTCTTGTCTGTAATCTTGTGCGTTTGCTGTAAACAAGAATGCAATGGCTAAAACTAATGATAATGCTTTTTTCATCATGATTCTTTATCTTCTTTTGTTATTTACCTAATATTTTTTCGTACTCTTTTTTGTTGTAAAGCAAGTCTATGGCTTTTTCTACTTCATTATCGTGTTTCAAAAGGGCTTCTATTTTTCCTTTTTGATTGTAATATCTTACTACTATTTCGGATAATAAAATCTCTTTTATCTCTTTTTTGAATTTTATAAAGTCATCTTTCTTGTCTTCTGCAATTTGTGTTCTTATTAGTTCGATTTCTTTTAGCGTTTCTTCTCCTAATTTTTCTTCTTTTGCAGAAGTGAGTAAATTGTCTAATATTTTTTCGCTTGTTGTCGTGTAATTATAGTCTTTGTCTTTAAGAAATTCTATGAAATCGTTGTAAATTTCATCTGTTATTTCAAAATCTTTTGCGGGTGCTATGCTAGGATTTTCTCTTACAAACTTTGTGGCATAGTTAAAACAGTGAAATTTACTTATAAGTGCAATTGCGATATTGCTTGCATACTCTGGGGTAATTTTTATGTCGGGTTCAATTCCCAAACCATCATATACAGTTCTTCCTCCTTTTGTTTTGAAGGCAGTTCTTAAAGAGTCAGGAATTTTATTTGCTTTTCCCCTTTTATCTCTATGAGAATAATCTATTGCTTGAATACATCTGCCACTAGGAATGTAGTATTTAGAAACTGTAACTTTTATCTGTGAATTGTAAATTAAAGGTAATATGTTTTGAACTAAGCCTTTACCAAATGAACACTGTCCCATGATAACTGCTCTGTCAAAATCTTGCAAACTTCCTGCTACAATTTCAGATGCAGATGCAGATGTACCGTCTATTAACACGACAATTGGAATTTTTGTGTCTAATGCTTTTTTTGTGGTCTTAAATACGCTGTTTCTTTCCTCTGTTTTTGCTTTTGTACTTACAACAATCTGACTCTTATCTACAAAAAGGTTTACAATATTCACTGCTTCTTGTAATAATCCTCCGCCATTGCCACGCAAATCTAAAATTAAATATTGCATATTTTGGCGTTTTAGATTTTCAAAAGCGTTTTGTACATTCTTTGCTGCTTCTTTTGTGAATTCGTTTAGCTTGATATATCCAACGTTTTCTTTAATCATGCCATAATAAGGTACGTTTGGAAGTTGAATGTCTTCTCGCCTAAAAGTCTTTTTTAAGATTTTGCCTTCTCTTTCTACTTCTAATACTATTTCTGTGCCGGCTTGACCTCTTAGTCTTTCTCTAACCTGATCATTAGTCTTACCTTTTGCACTTTCGCCATCAACACTTATTATTGCATCTCCCGCTTTTATTCCAGCTTTGTATGCAGGCAATCCTTCGTAAGGCTCTGCTATATAAACGATTCCGTTATCATAATGTATTAAAGCTCCTATTCCGCCATATTGACCTAAGAGTTGAAGTTTCACATCTTCCATATCAGATTCTGGAAAGAAGTTTGTGTAAGGATCAAGCTTAGCAAGCATAGCATCAATCGCCGTTTTAACTAAATCTCCTGAGTTTATTTCATCTACATAGTTGCTATGCAAACTTTTGAATACGGAACCAAAAGTTTCGATTGCCTTATTCATTTCAAAATATTTATCATTTTCAATTTGCGAAAACGATTTGATTGTTGTGAGTAAACAAATTACCACAGCAACAAGCGTTAAGGTGATTTTTTTTCTCATAAAATACGTCTTTATTGAAGCGCAAAGATAGTTAAACACGTTAAAAAAACAATGAAACAACAAGTTTTTTTAACAAATAGTTTTATTCTCTAAAATTTCTTTTTATCTTTGCAAGCCGTAAATTTAGGATAAAATTATAAAAATAATAAAAAATAAATACATTTAAGGAATGGCTATAATAGGTACAATTAGAAAAAAAGCAGGAGTATTAGTAGTTGCTATTATTGCGTTAGCAATCTTATCGTTTATTTTTACAGACTTGTTCTCTAACCGAGATCCACGTCCTACAAAAATAGCAAACGTAAATGGAATGGATATTTCCTTCCAAGAATTTGAAACTACGACTGCTAAATTTGAAGAGCGTTTGAAACAACAATACAACACATCTTCACTTTCAAATGAACAAAGTTTTGAAGCAAAAAGACAAGCATACCAAAGTTTGGTTTCTGAAAAATTATTGAAACAAGAATGCGAAAGCATTGGCCTTTCAGTTTCAGAAGCTGAAATGAATGATATGTTTTTTGGTACATTTGTGCATCCAACAGTAAGACAAAGTTTTGCTGATCCTACAACAGGGCAATACAATCCACAAGTTGTAAAACAATACATCGCACAATTTGATAAATTACCAGAAGAACAAAAACTTCAATGGACAGATTTTGAAAACTCAGTAAAGGAATCTCGTTTGCAAGAAAAGTATAATTCTCTTGTAGTAAGCAGTTTCTACATGCCTACAAAGATTGCAGAACACATGAGCAATGTTTCAAACAAAGTTGTTGATTCTCGTTACGTTGTAATGCCTTTTGCATCTGTTGAAGATAACACTGTAAAAGTTACAGAAGAAGATTACAAAAAGTACTACGATCAACACAAAAACGAATATACATTATACGAAGATTTAAGAGACATAGAATTTGTGAAATTCTCAGTTTTACCTTCTCCTGCTGACGTAAAAGCAGTTACAGACTCAGTTCAAAAAACGTTTGCTGAATTCCAAGTTTTGGAAGCATCAGAAATAGCAAGTTTTGTTACAATATCATCTGATAGAGTTTACGATAGTTTATACTATAAGAGAGATGCGTTGAAATCAGTCTTTGCAGACTCATTACTTGCAGGTAAAACAGCAGGTAGTTTCATAGCACCATTCCAACAAGGTTCGAATTGGATAATGGCAAAGATAACAGACATACAATCACGTCCAGACTCAGTACGTTTTTCTCAAATATTAGTATTGAATAACAATGCAAGCAAAGACATAAAGAGAACACCAGAACAAGCGAAAGCTTTAACAGACTCTTTATTGAACGTATTCAAAGCAAATCCAGCAGCATTTGAATCCTCAGTTGCTACATACTCAGACGATCCAGAAGCAAAAAATAATTTTGGTGATGCAGGATGGATTTTAGATGGACAATTACAATCAGACTTGTTTGACAAATTAAAAGTAAGCAAAGAAGGCGAAACATTCATCTATGACTTACCAAACCAATTAGGTCATTACATAATCAAACTTAAAGAAAAAACAGCACCAGTTGAAAAGCTTCAAGTTGCTATGATAGTAATGGGAGTTAGAGCAAGCGACAATACAATAAATGAAATAAGAGATAAAGCAAACATTTTCTTAGGTTCATCTAAGACACTTGCCGAAATGAGAGCATTAGCTCAAAAACAAAATTTAAATATCCTAACATCTACTGTAAGAGAAATGGACTATCAACTTAACGGAACACCATATTGCAGAGAAATAGTACGTTGGGCATTTGACGAAAAAACAGAATTGAATGCAGTTGCACCAGAAGTATATGAATTAACAGATATGTTCCTTGTTGTAGGCTTAAAAGACAAGAAAGAAAAAGGGGTTATGCCATTAGAACAAGTTAAAAACTACATAGAATCACAAGTTAAGATAGAAAAGAAAGCAGAAATCCTTATGGAAAAAGCAGACAAGCTTTTAGCATCTAATAAAACAATCGAAGCTTTCGCAACAGCAGCTAACTTAACAATAGATTCAGCAATGGCAGTGGACTTTGCAAATCCATATTTCGCAGCAGCAGGTCCTGAAATGAGAGTAATAGGAAGCCTTTCTGCTGCAAGCAAAACAGGATTGCAAAAACCAGTAAAAGGATTCAATGGAATATATGTGTTGAACGTAGATAAACAATACACACGTCCAACAAAAGAAGATCCAAAGTTAATCCAACAACAATTTAGAACTAAATCATACCAAAAAGCACAAATGATAATGCAAGTTCTTCAATTAGATGTAGATATAAAGAACCACTTTACATTCTTCTATTAGTAGATAGCAAATCTTAGATATAAGAATAGCGACTTTGAAATTCAAGGTCGCTATTTTTTTGTGTCATTTCGTTAGAATAATCCTAAGGAATAATTTACTAATCCTTAGGATTATTTTTCTAACGCTAAGAAAGAATTTTCTGATTCTTTGAAACAATTCCTTTTGCAGTTATCAAAAATTATTATACCTTTGTAAGCGAGTTATTAACCCATAAAATAGGAGGAAAACAAGGAGAAAAAGAATAATTATCATTAAGACTTAGTAAATTTAATACGACATAAAAAGCGTTTTTGCTTATATTTGGATGTCTGAAACTTCGACACTTTCAAACAATCAACCAAAAAATAAGTTTAAGACGCTCACGAGTAATATCGTGGGCTTATCTTATTTGGTTGATTAGGTAGTCGAAGACCTCAGACATCGGTAAGAAAAAAGTCCCACGTTTTTTTATGCCTATAAGTCAAAACTTCAAAACAAAATCTCGCCTTTGGGACTTGGCAAAGTAAAAGAATATTAAAAACAAATTTTAAAATTTAACGAACATGAAAAGAAATGTTTTTTTAATGCTTTTAGCATTTGTATTTACAGCAAATTTAAGTTTTGCAGGAAATGACAATGAAATTGTTAATCAAACAGAAATGTTACCAATAGAAATAGAATCATTCGCTAATGCTTCTGATGAAGAAAAGGAAAAATTGATTCAACAATTTTTATTGACTAACAAAAAATATTTTAAAGCTTCTGATATAATGCTTGTTACTTCTCAGTTAAAAACATTAACTGCTGACCAAGTACAAAACCTTATGATGTCCCAAGAATATGTGGATCCTACAACTAATGTAATAGTTTCAGTTTTAGTTGGTGGTCTGGGAGTTGATAGATTTTTAATTGGACAAACAGGTTATGGAGTTCTTAAATTGATAACGTTTGGTGGGTTTGGCATTTGGACACTTGTAGATTGGTTTCAAATAAGTGGACTTACAAAAAAACATAATGCAGAAGTTTTAATGGAGTCTATAAATACTTTAAAAGTAATGTCTAATTAGTTTTCTTAAAAAAACTAATAGAAAATAGAAGGGGATGTATTTTTATTAAAGCATCCCTTTCTTTTTATTAAGAAATCAGATAAAATTTCACGCATTTTAGTCAAAGATTTGGTGGAAAGTGGCATTTTAGCGAAAAAGATTTGGTGGAAAGTGGCATTTTGTCAAAAAAAATTTGGTGGAAACATATTTTGAACCTAAATTTGCAAGAAAAAATTACGAATTATGGCTAATGATATGATTTATTTCAAAAGGAAATCGTATGATTCCATGCTTAAATGGAAGGCAGAACGCAAGGGGAATACGGCATTACTTATTCAAGGAGCAAGACGTATAGGAAAATCTACCATAGCGGAAGAGTTTGCTCGTAGAGAATATAAATCATATATACTAATAGATTTTTCAAAAGCATCAAAAGAAGTTATAGACTTATTTAATGATATATCGGATTTAAACTTTCTTTTTCTAAGACTGCAATTCATCTATCAAACACAGTTATATGAAAGAGAATCTGTAATAATCTTTGATGAAGTTCAGCTACAACCCTTAGCAAGACAAGCAATAAAACATTTAGTAAAAGACAATAGATACGACTATATAGAGACTGGCTCTTTGATTTCAGTGAGATCAAAGAGTAGCAACATAATAATCCCAAGTGAAGAAACAAAAATCAATATGTATCCTATGGATTACGAAGAATTTCGTTGGGCATTGGGAGATACAACAACGATTCCTTTGTTGCGTAGCGCATTTGAGCAAAAAATTCCATTGGGAGATGCTGTTCATCGCAAGCTTATGAGGGATTTTCGCTTGTATATGCTTGTTGGAGGAATGCCTCAGGCGGTTGCAACATACATTACAACTAATAATTTTTCGGAAGTAGATTTGGTGAAACGAGATATTATATCTCTTTACGAAGAAGACTTCATTAAAATCGACGATACAGGAAGAGCAAAGGCAATTTATGATGCTATTCCTTCACAATTGAGCAAAAATGCGGCGCGTTATCAAATAGGAAGCAATGGGAATAAAGTTAAAATTGATAGAATTATAAATATTCTCAAAGATATGGAAGATTCTATGACAACAAATATCGCTTTTCATTCAGACGACCCAAACATAGGCTTAGCTTTAACAAAGGATGAAGAATATTTCAAAATGTATTGTTCAGACACAGGACTTTTTGTTACCTTAGCATTCAAAGATAGCGACATAACGGAAAACATAATCTATAATAAACTTCTTAATGACAAACTAAGCACCAATCTTGGCTATGTTTATGAAAATATGATTGCTCAAATGTTAAAAGCAACGGGCAAGGAACTATTTTATCACACTATTCCATACGCAGAAGGTAAAAAATACTATGAAATAGACTTTATAATAAGCGACAAACATAAAATAAGCCCAATAGAAGTCAAGTCATCAGGGTATAAAACTCATAAATCCTTAGATGAATTTTGTGAAAAATATTCGGATAGGGTGATGAATAAATATGTAATCTATACAAAGGACTACAAAAGAGAAAATGGAGTAGAATATATTCCTGTTTATATGACAATGTTTCTATAAAATATTAAAATTTCCTTATCTTTGCATAAAACATTCTTAAATATGGCAAAAGAAAAAACATCGACTACTCCTTTGATGAGGCAATATAATGAATTGAAGGCGCAACATCCTGATACGATTTTGTTGTTCAGAGTAGGGGATTTTTATGAGACATTTGGGGAAGACGCTATTGAAACTTCAAAGATATTAAGTATTACCTTAACTAAAAGAGGGGGAGGAGACGATAACCCATTGGCGGGATTTCCTCATCATGCTATTGATACATATTTGCCAAAATTTTTAAGAGAAGGTAAAAAGGTTGCGATTTGTGAACAATTAGAAGACCCGAAATCGGTAAAAGGATTGGTAAAACGTGGAGTTGTCGAAATAGCAACGCCAGCTCTAACTTTTTGTGAACAATCTATGCAAGGAAATAGAAATAATTTTCTTGCAGCAATCCATTATACAAATTCCGTTATTGGTTCTGCGTTTTTAGACCTTTCAACGGGAGATTTTTTTGTTAGTGAGGGAAGTTTACAAGACGTAGATAAGATTATCCGTTCTTTTGCTCCGAGTGAAATTATTGTACAAAAAAAATATTTAAGGAACTTAGAAGCGTCTAACTTTAACATTAAAAGTGTCAAAACATACGAGGACTGGGTATTTACTAAGGATTTTGCTTATGAAATATTGAATAGTCAATTCGATACTTTGAGTTTGAAGGGTTTTGGTGTGGAAAAAATGGAGAATTCGGTTATTGCTGCTGGTGCAATAATGAATTATCTAAAAGAAACTATGCACAATGAGTTAAACCACATTTGTTCTATTAAGAAAATCGACAATAGTAACTATATGTGGTTGGATGGATTTACTATAAAGAACCTTGAATTGATTTATGCTCACAATGGAACATCGTTATTTGATATTTTGAATTGTTGTTCTACTCACATGGGTAGCCGACTCTTACAACGTTGGATTGTTCTTCCGCTTATAGATAAATCACAAATAGATTGGCGTCTTAATATTGTAGAAAGCTTTTTTGAAGACAATAATCTAAGAGAAAATACTGCTACATCATTAAGTTGTATAGGAGATTTAGAAAGATTGGTTTCTAAACTTGCAATGATGAAAGTGCAACCTAACGAATTGCTTGCTCTAAAAAATGTATTAAAAGAAATACTTTCTATAAAAAATGATTTAAGCGCTTCTTCGTATTCGCACATTCAAGAATTATCTCAAAGACTTATTATTTGCGATGACTTAAATGAATTGTTAGAAAAATACATTTCTCCAACAGCACCGAATAATATTTCAAAAGGTGGGGCTATTGCAAGTGGGGTTGATGAAGAGTTAGATTATTATCGTAGAATCAATACAGACGCAAAGCAACTTATAAACGATATCTTAAAAAGAGAAATAGAGAATACGGGAATAACTTCTTTAAAGATAAATTATAATAATGTATTTGGTTATTACATTGAAGTAACAAACGTACATAAGGATAAGGTTCCTGAAACTTGGATAAGAAAACAAACTCTTGCCAATGCGGAAAGGTATATTACAGAAGAATTAAAGGATTTAGAAGTAAAAATACTTAACGCAACGGAATTTGTTTCTAAGAAAGAATATGCGATATATTATGAATTACTTGAACAACTTAAAAAATGGATAGAGCCTTTACAAAAAAACGCAAATATACTTTCGCAAATAGATTGTTTACTTGCCTTTGCAACAGTAGCAAAGCATAATAAATATACCAAACCACAAATAACAGAAGACTATACTCTAAATATAACAGAAGGAAGACATCCTGTAATAGAAAAAACCTTGCCAATAGGAAGCCAATATATATCAAACGATATTTATTTAGATAAAGAGAACAGTCAAATAGGTATAATCACAGGTCCGAATATGTCAGGTAAGAGTGCCTATCTAAGACAGACAGCGTTGATTGTGTTAATGGCTCAAATAGGTTGTTTTGTTCCTGCACAAACTGCACAAATAGGAATTGTAGATAAGATATTTACAAGAGTAGGAGCAAGTGATAATCTTTCAGCAGGCGAAAGTACGTTTATGGTTGAAATGAATGAAACAGCCTGTATTCTAAATAATTTGTCGGAAAGGAGCTTGGTGCTTTTAGATGAAATAGGTAGAGGAACATCTACATACGATGGAGTATCCATTGCATGGGCGATAGGAGAATACTTACATGAAAATAAAACCTCGCCAAAAACTCTTTTCGCAACTCACTATCACGAACTAACTGCTTTGGCAGATAAATTTAAAAGAGTAAAGAATTTACATGTAAAAGTAAAGGAGCAAGGCAAGAAAGTTATCTTTTTAAGAAAAATATCAGAAGGAAGCTCACAAAAAAGCTTTGGAATACATGTTGCACGTCTTGCAGGAATGCCAAAAGAAGTGCTAAAAACTTCCGAAACTATGCTGGCGCTTTTAGAAAATAGTTCACAAACTAAACAATCCATACAAGAAACTGTTAAGAGTCAAGAAAAGGAAAAATCAATGCAATTAAGCTTCATTCAATTGGAAGATCCGCTCTTATTACAGCTTAGAGATGAGATTTTATCAACCGATATTGATAATTTAACACCGGTGGAATGTCTTGTAAAACTGCATGATATTAAAAAAATGTTAGAAAAAATTTAATTAAATTTTGGTAATTCAAAAAAAGGTTATATCTTTGCAGACGCAAATCAAGCGGAAATAGCTCAGTTGGTAGAGCACAACCTTGCCAAGGTTGGGGTCGCGAGTTCGAGTCTCGTTTTCCGCTCAACAAAATCCAGAATATTTTTTGGATTTTTTTGATTGGGATGCTCTGGTGGTGGAATTGGTAGACACGCAGGACTTAAAATCCTGTGAACATTGCGTTCGTGCGGGTTCAAGTCCCGCCCGGAGTACATGATAAAGGTTACTGAAACTCAGTAACCTTTATTTTTTTGTATCTTTTCTTTACATTAACAAAATAAACCTAAGAAAAGTATTTTTAATTCTTAGGTTTTTTGTATCTTTGGCACTTCATTTTAAAAAAGAAGTAATGAAAAAAATTATCTTATCGTTAGTTGTAACCCTTTTTTTAGGAGTTTGTTTTGGGCAAGTTACAAAAGAAGTTAATACTTCAATAAAAGAAACTGCTAAGGGTATAAAAATATCTCAACAGTTTAATAGTTTTGAATTGGAAACTGTGTATGAAAATGGAGAAACTTTCTATAAAATCAATATGGGTGAAGAGTTGTTAGGCGCACATAAAGTGGGTCAAGCAGATTTGCCGACATATAATTGTTTAATAGAGATTCCGTATTGTTCAGACATAGTTATAGACCAACAAATCTTATCGAAAGAAACAATAAATCTAAAAAATAAATATAAGATTTATCCTACTCAACCTTCTCAATCAAAGCAAAATGAGGAAATTCCTTTTGAAATAAATTATGAGTATTACTCTCGCAATTCTTTTGGAAAGACTGATGTTGCTGAAATAGAAGTTTTGGGAGTTATGAACGGTGTTCGCTTGGCAAGATTAAGTGTTTGTCCTATTAGATACAACCCTCATACTGCTCAAATAGAGTTTATAAATAACTTAGATTTAGAAATATCTTTCATAAATCCAGATTATGAAAAAACACAGCAAGCCAATAATAAATTAAGCAATAGCTTTAAACAATTCTTAGGTAAAAAGGTAATCAATTTAAATAAATCTACTGGTGCGACTTCGTTCAATTCTCCAATGAATAGGCCATTTAAAATGATAATCCTTTCTTCTCCTATTTTTAGAGATGAATTACAAACATTTATTCGTTGGAAGAGAGAACAAGGTTTTGAAATCATAGAATTATATACCGATGAAACAGGGACAACTGAAACATCTATCAAAGCATATTTACAAAATCTTTGGAACAATAGCAATGGTGTTTTAGCGGATTATTTATTGATTTGCGGAGATACGGGACAGGTGCCAGCATGTGAAGGAGTCCATATGTATTATTCAAATGATAGCCAACCAACAGACCTTTATTACGCAGAATTTACGGGAGATATTTTACCAGATTTATTTTATGGAAGAATGTCTGCTACAAATGCTTCTCAGTTAGCGGCGATTATAGAAAAGACTATTAAGTATGAGCAATATCAATTCGCAGATGATAGTTATTTAAACAGAGTTCTTTTAGTGGGAGGAAAGGAAACAAGTGGTTCTGCTCCAACTTGTGTAAATGGACAGTTGAATTACACAAAGGAATACTTTGCTGGATTAGATACTTCTATATATTACAACCCTTCTTCTTCTAATTATGTTTCTGAAATTAAGTCAAAGATAAATGAAGGTCAAGCTTGGATAAACTATTCTGCACACTGCGATGAAAATGGTTGGTCAAATCCTTCTTTAACTAATTCAAGTGTTTCTTCAATGACGAATAGAGAAAAATATAGTTTCTTTATAAATAATTGTTGTTTGTCAAGCAGGTTTGATGAGTCAGAATGCTTTGCGGAAAAGCTTTTAAGAGCAGAAAATAAAGCAGCAATAGGAGTCATAGGTGGCTCAAACTATACTTATTGGAGTGAAGATTTTTACTGGGCAGTAGGAGCAAAAAGCGTATCACTTAATCCGTCTTACAATGCCAATAAGTTGGGATGTTATGATAGATTTTTCCATACACATGGCGAAGCATTCGGAGAAACATACGTAAGTGCAGGTGAAATGATGATAGGAGGAAATTTAGCAGTAGAAGCATCGGGTTCAAGCCTTTCAGAATATTATTGGGAAATATATAATCTTATGGGAGATCCTTCGTTAATACCACATGTAGGTGTAGGACAAGAATTTGAAATCACGCTTCCAGAAATAATTAGTTTGGGAGAAAATAATTTAGAACTTTCAAATTTACCTGCATATACTTATGTTGGTTTATCATTAGACGGAGAACTATTAGGCGCTGCACAAGCCAATGAATCAGGTAGTATTTCTATAAATTTTGAACCAATAAATGAGGTGTCTTATCTTAAAATTGTTTTAACAAATCAATTCTATAAAACACGCATTGACTCAATACTTGTTTCGCCAAGTGAATCTGCATTTATAACTCTTCAAGATGTTTCGTTTATAGATGTAGAAACAATGCAGGAAGAAACAAAACTTACTCCATCAAAGGAGTATTATATTAACTTTAAGGCAAAAAATGTTGGAAATCAAGCTTTGTCTGGTGTGAGTATTAGCTTGTCAGATGCAAACAACGTAAATATAATAACTAACACACAATCGCTTGGAAATATTGGCGCAGGAGAAGAAATAAACTCAACAAATGTTCTAAAAATCAAAGTAAATGATGGATTATTTGACGGAACCTTAGTTTCGTTTGTTGCAAATATAACAGGAAATAATTATTCTAAAATAAAAGAATTAACAAAAAGAGTAGCCGCTCCTAAATTGACAATAGAATCTATTAAGATTGCTGATGTTAGCAGTGGAAAACTTGTAAGAGTTCAATTAGGCAATAAAGGTAGTGTAAATGTTGCAGAAGGCTCTCTAAATATAGTTGAAATTTCTGATTATGTTGAATTATCATCTAATAGTGTACCTGTTTCAAGTATCGCATCGCAATCAGAAATTGAGGTATCTTTCACAATGAATGTTGATGAAGAAACATTCTCTCAACAAGATAGTTTGTTCTTTACCTTAGATTATGTTTCTGGTTATTATATGGCTTCAAAATCTTATGTTATCAACCTTTCAAGTCAATTAGAAACATTTGAAAGTGGCGATTTCTCAGCTGTTGATTGGGAGGTAGAATCTTCTAATCCATGGATAATAGATTCAACAACGGCACATAATGGTACATTCTCTGCTCGCTCTGCTGAAATTGGTCATAGCGCATCAACAGTTCTAACAATCAGAGTAAATACTATGCTGAAAGATTCTATATCTTTCTACTATAAAGTTTCATCTGAAACAAATTACGACATGTTCCGCTTTTATGTAGACGGTGTTTCAAAGTTCTCAGCATCGGGGACAAGTAATACGGACTGGAAGTATAAGAAAATAACATTAAACGAAGGAGAACACATCCTTAAATGGGAATATAGCAAGGATTATTCTACATCAAGTGGAGAGGATTGCGTGAGAATAGATGATGTAAGACTACCTCACTCAGCTTCTTGCGTGTCATTAGAAAATCAAATGGAACTTTCTAATCTTAATATATATCCTAATCCGGCTAAAGATTACGTTGTGTTGAGTAATCTAAACGGAGAAAATCAAATTACTATAATTGACCTTAACGGAAGAATGAGATATTATCAAACTTCTTCGTCTAATCAAGTGGAAATAGACGTTAGACAATTAGAAAGCGGTGTTTACAACTTAAATGTAATCAAAGATAATATCGTAGTAACAAAGAAATTAGTCATAGCAAAGTAATAAATGCAAGATAGCGTATCCATACAGACTCTTCCTAAGAAAGTAAACTTAGATACTGTGAATCCTATATATATATTTAAGGATTCAACAGTGCTTAGTGCGGATGCCGATATGGATTACGGCTTTATGGAGTACACAACTCAGACTCTTAATGAGGTTCTTCCAAAACCTATTTTGGAAGAGAGCTTACTGAAAGAAAAAACATACTATTTGCATAAGCCATTAAAGCTTCAAGAAAAGGAAACACTACAATATACACAAACTTGGACGTTTTCTATTATTGTATTATTCTTTGCTGTTTTAGCAATATGGATAAAATTTTTCCGTAATAGATTTTTAGATATTATACATTCGTGTCTATCTTTGAAGTCTTTTGAAATGCTTACTAAGTCAAGCAACCCACTTATCACAAGCTCGTCTTTATTATTTTTTCCTATAACTACACTTTTGATTTATTCGTCTGCTATATATTGGTTTCCGCAAGAAATAAATCAATTTGGGCGTTTAAAATTCTATGCTATTGCTTTGGGCGCATTAGTTGTGTTTTTCCTTGTAAAAATGCTTTTAATTAAGTTTTTTGGTCTATTATTCAGAAGTAAACAGCAAGTAAATGCTTATATAACTAATATTTTAGTTTACATGAGTTTTAACTCTATTTTGATAATATTACCAGTTTTTGCATCTTTGTTTACCTCTGAATATTACAAGTTTACATTGCTTATCATTTCTTTATCACTATTCGCATTATTTACGGTTATAAGGGCATTAAGAGGCTTATTTATAATCATTAAATTCCCTAAATTTTTCAATGTCTATCTTTTTTGCTATCTTTGCACCCTCGAAATTCTACCTTTATTGTTAATATATAGGTTGATTTCTTAAAGAAAATAGCACAAATATATATGACAGAAAAAACAATTAAAAACATTTTAATTTCTCAGCCAGAGCCAACAGATTTATTGAAAAATCAGTACAATGCTTTATCAAGCAAATATGGAGTAGAGTTTACGTTTTATAAATTTTTTGATGTAGTAGGTGTAAGCAATAGAGAATTTAGAGATTCAAAGATTGCATTGTTGGATTATAGTGCGGTAATCTTTACAAGTAAATTATCTGTTGATAACTATTTCCGTTTAGCGAAGGAATTAAGACTTAATATTCCTGAAACAATGAAGTATTTTTGCATCACTGAAACAGTAGCAAATTATATGCAAAACTACGTTCAATATCGTAAGCGTAAGATATTCTATGGTAAATTAACATTTAAAGATTTAGTTGACGTAATTGTGAAGCATAAAGAGGAGTCTTTTATTTTTCCTTGTGCGGAAGACGCCAATGTTGAATACTTTAAAATGCTTGATGCTGCGAAAATTTCTTACACTCAGGCAGTAATGTTCCGTTCAGAGACGAAAGATTTAACTAATTTGGACATTAAAAAATTTGATATGATAGCAATGTTCAGCCCAATAGGAGTTAAGTCTTTTGTTCAAAGCTTTCCAGAAATCACATCAAACGATACTTTTATAGCTGCTTTTGGAACAACTACTCAAACAGCATTAAAATCTGCTAAACTTAAAACATATATTCCTGCTCCTACAAAAGAATCTCCTTCTATGATAATGGCAATAGATAAATTCTTGTCTTTAAATACTGAGGAGCGTGCAAAATGGATGGCAGAAATAGATGCAGAATTTAAAGCACGAAAAAAATCAACTGCTTCTACAACTGCAAAGAAAACAACTACAACAAGAAAAACTACAACAACGAAAAAAACATCTAAGGCAAAAGATGAATAAATTCCCTAAGGGAGAAAGATTAAATAATGTCAAGGACATAGAAACTTTATACGCTAAAGGAGATAGGTTTATGGCTTATCCTTTTAGCGTAAGGTTTATTTATCGTGAGCATTCCGACAATCCGAATATGTCAGTGCTAATTGTATCACCTAAACGTTACCAAAAATTATCTGTTAATCGCAATCGTGCAAAGAGATTATTGAGAGAGGCGTATAGGTTAAATAAACATGATTTGCAAACTAAGATACAAACAAATAATTCTCAGTTATTATTAAGTATTTGTTTGGTTTCAAAAACTATGCCTGACTTTCAGCTTACCGAACAAAAGGTAAAGTATATTTTTGACACTATTGAAAATAAAATATTCGGTGAAACTAATTAAAAAGTGCTTATCTACTATATTTTTAGCTTTGATAAGATTTTATCAAGTAGCGATTTCACCCTTGAAACCACCATCATGTAGATTTACTCCTACATGTTCGCAATACGCAATAGAGGCTATAAGAAAGCATGGACCGTTTAAAGGACTTTATTTGGCGATAAGGAGAATTCTTCGTTGTCATCCGTGGGGCGGAAGCGGATATGACCCTGTGCCTTAAAAGAGACAAAAAAATAAAGCTAAGAATTAGAAAATTATTACTAAGAGATAATAAATTATTCCTAAGAAATAATTTATTATCTCTTAGCTTTATTTTTCTTATTGTTTGTCGTACTTCAATACTTGGTCGCAAAAGAAGTCTAATTGTACGCCTGCTTCTGCAAACATTTGTTCTGAATCTCCTCCTGCGTGGTATTTCATTTGACAAACCACACGTTTAATTCCGCAATTTATAATCATCATTGCACAAGTGCGACAAGGGGTCATCTTACAATAAAGAGTTGCTCCGTCTAATGCGATTCCTCTTCTTGCAGCTTGGCAAATTGCGTTTTGTTCTGCGTGAACGGTTCTTACGCAGTGATTACTTATGCTACCGTTTTCGTTAATCATTTGTTTGAAAAGGTGTCCTACGTCATCGCAGTGTGCTAAACCTTTTGGCGCTCCTACATATCCTGTTACGAGTACTTGCTTGTCTTTAACGATTACGCAACCGCTTCTTCCTCTGTCGCAAGTAGCTCTTTTAGCAGCGGTATTTGCTAAATCCATAAAGTATTCGTCCCAAGAAGGTCTTTTAAATTTTTCTAAATCTCTTAACACTTTTTCCACCTGATTTGAAAGCGCTTCTATATCTCCGTCATTGTTGAAAGTATAGTCTGCTTTTTGCATACAGATAGCTATATTCTGACTATTGTTATTATCAGATTGCATCTCTCTTCTTTCATTTTCAACAAAGGTTTCGAAACTTACATTATCCGTTTCGCTCTTCCTTGCAGAAATTCTTTGATAACGAGTGTTAATGTCGGCATCTACTGAGAAAAGATAAAAGTTGTGAATATTTCTTAACAATTCTATTTCTTTATCATTGCGTATGCTTTCTATTATACAGTCGTCTCCATTTGCCATTGCAACATTTAAAATAGATTTTACTATGTATTCAGGCCCAAACTCTTTCCTTAAAGAATTCGCAGTCTCGGTCATAGTATCGCGATTTATGTCAAGACCACGTTTTTTTATTTCTTCAATAAGGAAATCCCTTGCAGAATAGTGTTTAAATCCCTTTTTGCGTAATAAATCTACGATAGTGCCTTTTCCAGCTCCGATAGTGCCGGTTATTCCTATTATTATCATACCTTAAATTTGTAAGATAGATTATCAAGTTCTTTATTTGCTTTTACTATTTTATCTTTCAAAGATTCTTTATAGTCAATCATTTTATTTTGTAGCGCTTTGTCGCCAGTAGCAAGGATTTGTAAAGCTAAGATTGCTGCGTTTAACGCTCCGTTTATGGCAACTGTCGCTACGGGAATGCCAGGAGGCATTTGCATCATCGCTAATGCTGCGTCCATTCCTTCCAATGAGGCTTTAATTGGCACGCCTATAACAGGTAGTGGCGTCATTGCAGCAATTACACCTGGCAAATGCGCTGCCATTCCTGCTGCTGCTATTATTACTTCAATACCTCTTTTGTGTGCATTCGTAGCAAACTCTTCTACTTCTTTTGGTGTACGATGTGCAGACAAAGCATTGATTTCAAAAGGTATCTCCATTTGTTCAAAAAACTTAGCTGCATTTTCCATAACAGGCAAATCCGAAGTGGAGCCCATGATTATACTTACTCTTGCTTTCATTTCAATTATCAATATTTAATAAATGTTAAAACAATTCTTGTTCTTTTAAGAAATTCTTATACTTTTCTGAAAAATATTCTGCATCTTGCTTTTTGTATCTTACATTTGTGAATACTTGTGCAAGATTTTCTTGTTGTGCTTCTTCAATATATTTTTTTATTTGCGGAAGTTGTTCAAATTCTTCATAGAGATGCTCAATTTTTTCTTTACTATAATCTTCATATTCTTCGTAATGAACAACTGCTTCCATAGGTAAGCGTTCTGTTAAAGGAGGTATTTCTGACGGATAGCCTAATGTTATTGTCGTAACAGGAACAACACCTTTTGGAAGATGTAATAATTCTGCAACTTCTTTCGCTTGATAGTTTACTGTACCTATATAACAAGCTCCTATACCTAATTCTTCTGCTGCATTTACCATTGCTTGTGTGCAAATAGTTGCATCTATTGTTGCAACATTAAGCCACAAAAAGTTGTCGTAACTTTTAGGTGCATTTCTTTGTTCGCAGAATTTGTGAAACCTATTTACATCTGCGCAAACAGTGATTACAACAGGCGCATCTTTGACCATTGGTTGGTTAAAATGCAATTTACATAATGCTTCTTTACGTTCTTGTTTTTGTGTAACTATTATGCTGTATATCTGCATATTTCCACAGTTAGAAGCTCTAATTCCAGATTGTAGAATTAAGTCAAGAACTTCTTTCTCTATATTTCTATCGCTGTACTTCCTAATAGTCCTTCTATTAAGAAGTGTATTCAAATTCTTATTTTCCATAATAATCCTTTTTACGAAAGTTTTTATGAAACGTTTACCTTTCTTTGAATATTTTATTGTTAAATAAGTTTTTCTATATTTTGTCAAGTAAATCAAAAGTAGTAATTTTGTAATATGGAAAAGGATAAGAATATTATAGAAAACGTAACAAATAATGACTATAAGTACGGTTTTGTTACGGATATTGAAACTGAATTTATTGAAAAGGGATTAAACGAAGATGTTATTCGTCGTATTTCAAAGATGAAGCAAGAACCTGATTGGCTTTTAGAGTTTCGTTTAAAAGCATTTAGGAAATTCATAACTATGACACAGCCTGATTGGGCTCATTTAAACATTCCACCAATCAATTACCAAGATATAATTTACTATGCTGCACCTAAGAAAAAGAAAGAACTACAAAGTCTTGATGAAGTGGACCCAGAACTTTTAGATACTTTCAATAAACTTGGAATATCACTCGATGAACAAAAGAGATTAACAGGAGTGGCGGTTGATGCAGTCATGGACTCTGTTTCTGTTAAGACAACGTTTCACGATACATTGAGTAAGGCTGGTGTAATATTCTGTTCTTTTAGCGAAGCTGTAAAAAATCATCCCGACTTAGTAAAACAATATTTGGCAAGTGTAGTTCCCATAGGAGACAACTACTTTGCTGCACTTAATTCAGCAGTTTTTTCTGACGGTTCATTTTGTTACATTCCAAAAGGCGTACATTGCCCAATGGAACTCTCAACTTATTTCAGAATAAACGCAGGAGGAACAGGACAATTCGAAAGAACTCTTATTGTTGCTGACGAAGGCTCATACGTTTCTTACATGGAAGGCTGTTCAGCTCCACAAAGAGACGAAAATCAGCTGCATGCTGCTATTGTAGAAATAGTAGTGATGAAAGATGCCGAAGTAAAATATTCCACAGTACAAAATTGGTATCCGGGAGATAAAGACGGAAAAGGTGGAATCTATAATTTCGTAACAAAAAGAGGTATGTGCAAAGGCAATAACTCTAAGTTGTCTTGGACACAAGTAGAAACAGGTTCTGCAATCACTTGGAAATATCCTTCGTGTGTATTATTAGGCGACAATTCTGTTGGAGAATTTTACTCAGTTGCCGTAACAAACAATCATCAACAAGCCGACACAGGCACAAAGATGATTCACGTTGGACGAAACACTAAAAGTACAATCATAAGTAAAGGTATTTCAAGCGGAAAGAGTCAAAACTCATATAGAGGCTTAGTAAAAGTAAACAGATTAGCAGAAAATTCAAGAAACTATTCGCAATGCGACTCTTTATTGCTAACAGACACCTGCGGAGCACACACATTCCCTTATATAAAAGTAGATAATCAAACTTCAATAGTAGAGCATGAAGCTACTACATCTAAGATATCAGAAGACCAATTATTCTATTGTCGTCAGAGAGGCATAAGTCAAGAAGGTGCAATAGGCTTAATAGTGAACGGATACGCAAAAGAAGTTTTGAATAAGTTGCCAATGGAATTTGCGGTTGAAGCACAAAAATTATTATCCATAAGTTTAGATAATAGCGTAGGATAATGGAACGGTTAAAAGTATTAGTTATCAGATTTTCTTCGATAGGGGATATTGTATTAACAACACCTATCGTAAGGGCACTAAAACAGCAGTTGCCAAACGTAGAAATTCATTATCTAACAAAAAAAGCTAATTCTTCGCTTCTGCAAAATAACAAGTATATTGATAAAATACATTTGTTAGAAGATGTAGATTTGTTAAGAAAACTAAGAAAGAATAAATTCGATTATATAGTTGATTTACACAAAAACCTTCGCACATTTAGGATTAAGGCGTTGCTTGGAGTAAAAAGCAAATCTTTCCCTAAATTAAATCTAAAAAAATTCTTACTTGTAAAATTCAAGATTAACAAACTGCCAAATATTCATATAGTTGATAGATATTTTGAAGCAACAAGTAAATTGGGAGTAACAAACGATAAAAAAGGATTGGATTTCTTTCTACAAGAAGAAGATTTTATATCACCTGACGCTTTACCTCTAAATTTCCAAAATGGATATATTGCAGTTGTCGTAGGAAGTAAGCATTTTACCAAACAAATGCCTTTGAGTTTATTAACTGAAATTTGTAAAGGAATAGATAAACCTATAATTCTTTTAGGAGATAAAGGAGATTGGGAAAAGGCCTCTAAGATAGGAAATGCAATAGGAGCAAGAGTTTTTAACGGATGCGGCGCATACAACATAAATCAAAGTAGTGCCTTAATTAAAAACTCACTTGGAGTGATTACTGCTGACACAGGTTTAATGCACATCGCATCTGCCTTAGATAAAAACATAATATGTGTATGGGGAAATACGGTGATGGATTTTGGAATGTATCCTTATCGTTCCGCAAACTCAGAAGCAGAAACCTACAACTTTGAAATCAAAAATCTTTCTTGTCGTCCATGCAGTAAATTGGGCTACAATCAATGTCCAAAGAAACATTTCAAATGTATGAACAATCAAGCAGTAGATGAAATCATAAAAATAGCCAATAATTGGAAAGAAAATGGAACAGACTAAACATGAAGAAGCACAGAAAAGTTTCGCTAAGTTATTAAATATAATGGATGAATTAAGGGAGAAATGCCCTTGGGATAAGAAGCAGACAAATTTAAGCCTTAAATCAAATACCATAGAAGAAGTTTACGAACTTGCACAAGCCATAGAAGACGATGACAAACAAGAAATAAAGAAAGAACTTGGCGACTTATTGTTACATGTAGTCTTTTACTCAAAAATAGGAAGCGAAACTAATGAATTTGACATTAAGTCTGTAATAGATTCTTTGTGTGAAAAGCTAATAAGACGTCATCCACACATATACGGAGAAGTTAAAGTAGAAAACGCAGAAGATGTTAAAAAAACGTGGGAGCAAATCAAAATGACAGAAGGGAGAGAGTCTGTATTTTCAGGAGTCCCTCGTGCATTAGATAGTTTAATTAAAGCATACCGATTACAAGAAAAAGCAGCGGGAGTAGGATTTGATTGGGAAAAGAAAGAAGACGTTTGGAATAAAGTAGAGGAAGAAATAAATGAATTACAAAACGAAGTAGAAACAAATACCAATAAAGAAAAAATAGAAGAGGAATTTGGCGATGTACTATTTGCCTTAATAAATTATGCTCGTTTTCTAAAAATAAAACCTGAGCATGCCTTAGAAAGAACTAATCGAAAGTTTATAAAAAGATTTCAATACATAGAAAAAATAGCACAAGAGCAAAACAAAAGACTTCAAGATATGACTCTTGAAGAGATGGATATAATTTGGAATAAAGCAAAAACAATGGAGGAATAAGAAATGATAGAAATAATACCACAAAATCACTTTGAAGTAAATACATATGTTTTATTTGATGACACAAAAGAATGTGTTTTAGTAGATGTTTGTTCACAAGGCGCGCTACAAGAAAGAGAAATTTGTGAATTTATTGAAAAGAATTCATTAAAAGTAAAACATATATTATTAACACACCCACATGTTGATCACTTATGCGGAACAGCATTTATATGTCAAAGATATTCGTTACCAATCACTATGAGTGCAGATGCGGTTGCGATGTTTAAAACAGCCGAAAGCCAAGCAGCTATGATGGGATTTAATCTTGGAAACATAAGTTCCGTAGAAATAAAAACAATATTAGAGGGAGATATAATAGAATTCGGAAACAGCAAAATAGAATGCCTTGATACAGCAGGGCATTGCGCAGGTAGTTTAAGTTTTTATAATGCAGAAGAAAAATATGTAATAACAGGCGATGCCTTATTCGCACAATCGATAGGAAGAACTGATTTACCAACAGGAGATTTAGAACTTCTTTTAGACAATATAAGAGAAAAAATACTATCTCTACCAAAAGAGACAAAAGTTTACCCTGGACATGGACCATATTCAACAGTAGATTACGAAAAAACACATAATCCATTTTTATTATAAAATCATGAAAAAGCATATCTTATATTTTCTACTTTTAATTGCATTATGCTTGCCACTAAGCATAAGCGCACAAGACTTTAAGTTTGGATTGCAATTTGGAATTACTCCTTCCCAAGTCGATGGCGACGGTTTGTCGGGATACAACAAAATAGGATTAACAGGAGGAGCCTTTGTGTCAAGAGATTTGACAGACAATATATTCCTTCTCACTGACCTATCATATACAATGAAAGGCAGTAGAGTTGCAAGTAGTAAAAACGTGGATTTCTCTCAAATAGAACTTACAACGAACTATATAGATTGGGGAATATATGCAGGATATAGATTTACGAATAAAGTAGATTTAAAATTAGGACTAATGCCTTCTGTTTTGATACATAGCAATGAAAGTACAGCATCAGGCTTTGAACTTTTAGAGCAAAATTCTTTCAGACCAGTAAACCTACTAATTTCAGGAGGATTGCATTATCGTTTTTCGACACACTTTTTCCTTAACGCCACTTATAACTATTCTATAATAAGTATAAGACCAGGCGAATATGAAATATTCAATTATGATGTTAAAGTAAGCAATGCCCAATACCATCACTACATTAACCTGTCTTTAATGTATAGGTTTTAAAAATAAATTGCGATATTTTATAAATAAAATTTTGTTAGGATAATATTTTTTTTTAATTTTGCCAACAATAGATTAAACTCTATAAGGAAGAACCGAAAATCCTTGTTTAAAAGAGTAGGAATATTTTAATAACAATTAAATTTAATTGAACTATGAAAAAAGTGTTATTTTTAATGGGAGCTTTCTTAGCTTTCGCAGCATGTGAGCCTGTTTCAGATTGTAATTGTACAGCAGTTGCTGAAATGGCTGAAAATCCATTGTACACAGAAGAAGAAGCAACATTAGTAGAATTCCAAGGTACTTGCGACCAAGTTACTTGGGCTGACTTAACTGGTACTTGGGCTGAATTATATCCAGCAGAAGATTCAGAAGCATCAGGATTTACTTTAAGCTGTGTAGAACGCTAATCCCTAATCGGAATGAAATATTAAGGAATACCCTTTATAGGGTGTTCCTTTTTTTGAATAAAATAAAGAAATTATGAAAAAAATTTTGTTAGCATTATCAGTAGTTTTAACTTGTGCTATTTTTACCGCATGCACAGATACAACAGATTGCGAATGCTCATACGGAACAGAAATATACCAATACTATGACTGGCCGGGAAGTTGTTCAGATATAGTATTAGATGCTAAAAAAGCAGAATTTGGAAATTTTCCTTTTAATTGTGTAGAAATTTAGTTTGTTATGGATTTCAAGAAAATAATTTTAATAATATTAAGAATAATAATAGGCTTAGTTTTCGTTGCTTCTGCCGTTACAAAGTATATTTCAATAGAAGCATTTGATATGTTTGTATTCGAACATGAGTTATTTTCTTGGAATCTTACAAATTTTTTAACAAGAATACTTATTTCAGGCGAAGCATGTTTAGGATTGATGTTAATTTTGGGCATATTTCCTAAACTATCACGCTGGTTGACAGTAGGCAGTCTTGTTTTATTCACAATATACGTTTTATTAAAACCCCATTTCTTTGAAGTAGATGCAGAAAATTGTCATTGCTTTGGAGAAGTACTTATATTATCGGACTCTCAAACGATAATAAAAAACATTATTTTGTTAGTGCTTTCCATAGGCTTGTTTTTCGACAAAGGATGGAAAACAAAATATGCAAAATACATTCTTATAGGATGCTTAGCCTTACCTCTTGCAACATTTTTCATAATAAGACCACCGGATATTATAGTTCACAAACTTTATGGTAAACAAGTAGAGTTGGATATGCCAAGTTTTGAAAAACTTTTAAGCAAAGAAGAAGTTCAAAACATGAATATACAAGAAGGAAAGAAAGTCCTATGTTTATATTCTACGGCCTGCAAACACTGTAAGCGAACAGCGATAAAACTTGACGTGATTATAAAACGCCATAACTTAAATAAAGAAAAATTTGTTATGCTATTTTGGGGGAAGAGCAATAGTTTAGACACTTTTTATAAAGAAACAGGAATAGAACAATTACCAACACAACAAGTTCATCCAATGCTTTTCCTTGCAGCAACAAAGGGAAGACAACCTATAATCGTACTTTTAGACAACGGGAAAATAGTAGATTTATATAAATCTACCAATATAGATGAAGGAGCAATAGTAGATTTTCTTCAATAGTTTTTCTGCTAAACTTATACCAAATTACCATAAACTCACGTTTTAATTCTACATTTTAAACTATTGGAATATGGTAAAGATTCTTTGGGTAGATGACGAAATAGACTTATTAAAGCCATACGTTCTTTTCCTTGAAACAAAAGGATACGCCTTTTCTCTTGCTATTGACGGCAATGAGGCATTGGATATATTGGCAGAAGAAAAAATAGACATAGTATTTTTAGATGAAAATATGCCAGGCCTTTCAGGGTTGGAAGTTCTAAACATCATAAAGGAACGTTATCCAGCCCTTCCCATAATAATGATTACCAAAAGTGAGGAAGAGCAAATCATGGAGCAAGCAATAGGCTCTAAAATTTCAGATTATCTTATCAAGCCAGTCAATCCAAATCAAATCCTCCTTACTCTAAAAAAGCACTTAGACACAAAGCGCCTTGTAAGCGAGAAATCCACTATGAGTTACCAACAAGAATTTCGTCAAATAGGCTTTAAATTACAAGAAAGATTAGATTGGGACGAGTGGATAGAACTTTACAAAAAATTAGTATATTGGGAGTTAAACCTTGCAGAGTCTAACGATGTTGGATTATTCGAAATCTTGAAGCAACAAAAGCAAGAAGCAAACAATCTATTCTCTAAATATTACCAACAAAACTATGCGAATTGGATTTCAAAGAAAAATGAAAATAATCCTTTGCTTTCGCACACGCTTTTAAAGGAAAAATTATTTCCTTCTTTGAAAGAAGATGACAAGTCTAACTTTTTAATAATTATAGACAACTTTCGCTTTGATCAATGGAAAGCCTTGCAAACCCAAATCGAACAATATTTTAGAGTAGAAAACGAAGATATTTATTATAGCATAATTCCAACCACCACACAATATGCTCGCAATGCACTTTTGTCGGGTTTAATGCCGTCAGAGATAAAGAAAACCTATCCAGACTTATGGATAGACGAAGACCAAGAAGGATTAAAGAACCAAAACGAATACATATTCTTCCAAAAGAACCTTGCAAGACATAATATCAATATAAAAACCTCTTATCATAAAGTTTTGAATGTGAATTATGGCAAGAAAATGATAGATAACTTACCAAACCTATTGCAAAACAAACTAAACATAATAGTTTACAACTTTATAGATATGCTATCTCATGCTCGAACAGAATCTGTTTTAGTAAGAGAATTAGCAGAAGATGAAAAAGCATATAGAAGTGTAACAAAAACTTGGTTTGAACACTCTCCGCTTTTAGATGTCATAAAATATTTAAGCTCCAAAAAGGTAAATATTTTCATAACCACCGACCATGGTTCAGTGAAGATAAACAATCCTATAAAAGTTCGTTCAACCAAAGACGCATCTGTTAATTTAAGATACAAGGTTGGAAAACTTTTAGATTACAATCCTAAGGAAGTATTTGACGTTAAAAATCCTGAGGATATTTCCCTACCAAGATTGCACATTTCTTCTCCATATATATTTGCACGCTCTAACGATTTCTTTGCCTACCCAACAAATTACAATCACTATGTGCAGTATTATATGAACACCTTCCAACATGGAGGAATTTCTATGGAAGAAGTAATGATTCCTTTCATTAAATTGACAAATAAATAGAACACAATGAAAAAACAATACATACTAAAAGATTTAGATTCTATTGATAGAGTTGCATCAGAAATACTAAACGATTTCCCAAAAGCAAGACATTTTTCTTTAAACGGACAAATGGGAGCAGGAAAAACCACATTGACAAAATCTTTATGTAGAGTTTTAGAAGTAGAGGACAATGTCTGTTCACCAACCTTTGCAATAGTAAACGAATATTTATCAAATACATCAGGGACTATTTATCATTTCGATTTTTATAGGATAAAGAATTTGCAAGAAGCCGTAGATATAGGATTTGATGACTATATTTATAGTGGCAATTATTGCTTCATGGAATGGTGTGAAAACATCCTTCCGCTCTTACCCGATGACATAACAGAAATCAAAATAGAAGTAATGTCAGATGACACAAGAACGATAACCGTTGATGATGAGGTTATTTTATAGCATTTAAAATTTCCTCATAATGCCCTTTTACGGTTTCGCTCCAACTCTCTTTTGAATCTAAAAACTTATCTAAAACCTCTTTCGCTTTAAGATGCTCACCTTTTATGTGAAGAATCCAAGCATAAGTATCAGCAAAAGTTAAGTTATCACCCATTGCCTCGTAAGTTCTCTTCGACATCTCTTCCGCCTTATCAAGCTCTATATTCTCCAAACAAAGATAATAAGCATAATTATTTAAAGTTGTAATGTTGTTAGGGTCTATTTCTAAAACCTTCTCAAAACAAGCCCATGCTTTCTCATAACTCTTTATTCTATAATAAGCCTCTGCCAAACCATTGTAAAGATCTATCAAATGATCCTTTTGCTTTGGTTTAAGCTTTAATCCCTTTTCAAACACCTCTATCGCAGACAAATATTCGCCTATCGCATTTAAATTATGCCCTTTCATAATATAGAATATCACTTCTCGTGGATAATATTTCAAAGCCTTATCACAAGTCTCTATTATCTCTTTTGGCTCATCGTTTACTTGTTGAACTATAATGCAATTCTTGAATAAATCCAAATCTTTTACCCCATATTCCACCGCCTTTTTACATGCCATATAGGCCTCATTCATTTTAAAAGTCCTCATATAGGCAATAGATAAGAAATGCCACAAACGCCC
Organism: Candidatus Onthomorpha sp.; assembly: GCA_045644685.1. Classification (GTDB taxonomy): domain Bacteria; phylum Bacteroidota; class Bacteroidia; order Bacteroidales; family P3; genus Onthomorpha. The sequence continues at coordinate 4,742 of JAZRHI010000011.1, read as the reverse complement.
CTCTTCCGGATACATATTTGACATTGTTTCTAAATGACCCATATAGTAATTTAAAGTAACGGGGTCGTTATCTACTTTTTCTTGATACAAAGTAAGTATTAACTGATTTTTTTCTTCAAAATTCATTTGCGTATTCCTACATAGTTTATCTATATAGGTTTCGGCTAAATTTATTTCATTTCTTCTATAATAGAACTCTAACAAAGCAACAATGTTTTCTATATTGTTAGAATCTATTTCCTCTATCTTTTTCATTAAGCTCAAAGCCTTTTTATCCTCTCCTTTGGACAAGTAATTTTGAGCTAAGGTTGATAGATAAGAAACATTGCTTGGATACTCCCTACATAAGACTTCTATTTCCTTAATAGCCTTTTCTGGTTTTTCCAACTGTTTATATACCTTGTATTTAAACATTGAACAATATTCATTAACGCCTTGTCTTTTTTCCAACAAGTTTATCACCTCTATGGCCTTGTCAAACATATTTGCCTCGCTATAAATGCCCGCTAATTCAAAGTAATATTCTGTTACATCAGGCTGTAAATCTATTATTGCACGATATTGTTCTGCTGCCTTTTCAGTTTGTTGTGTTTGCAAGTAGATTTCGGCTAATTGAGTACGATACCAATGATTTTTTGGGCTCAATTCTATGGCCATAAGGTTATATTCAATAGCAGATGCTATGTTTCGTTGTTCATAATTTATGGAAGCGAGTTGGTAATATGCAAGAGAATTTTCTGGTTGTTGCTTAATGATATTCTCATACAAAGAACTTGCTTTCTCCATATTACCAATCTCACGTTCAATAGCGGCATCAATAACCATTTGTGCCACTTTTATGTCATTATCGTTAGGTTGCCTAACCACTGTCTTTTGAGTCTTACAAGAAGATAGGCAAATAATTACAGACAATAAGGTTAAAATGATACCGCTACTTTTCATTATATTATTTAATTTATGCAACTATAATCTCCTAAGTTCAATGCTTGTTCTTTATTTTCGATTTTTGCAAAAGAACCTATCATGCTATCCTTTAAAATTGCGTTTTCTATTACCGTTTCTTTTCCTACCATGCTGTCTTTTATACAAGAATTGCTTATCTTACAATTTTCTCCAATACTTACTCTTGGTCCAATAATGCAATTCTTTATTTCAGCACCCTTTCCTATATAAACAGGTTGAATAATCAAAGTGTTGTCAGTTATAACATATTCATTCAATAATTCTTCTGATAATTCATAAATACCATTCTTAGCAGACTTCAATTCTAACACTCTTCCGCAAGTTTCAACCGTTGCCGCAGGATTTCCACAGTCTAACCATTCTTTCACATCGTTTGTTTTAAACTTCAATCCCTTATCAAGCATATTTTGAAGTGCATCTGTAAGTTGATACTCTCCCGATTTAGTGATATTGTTATCGATTAAATATTGCAATTCGTTTCTTAGATTTTCACCATCTTTGAAATAATAAATACCAATTATAGCTTCGTTGCTAACAAACTCCTTAGGTTTTTCTACGAAACCGCATATTGTTTCATCAGCATTCTTCTTTACCACACCAAATGCGCTTGGGTCTTCTACCTTGTGAGTCCAAATTATTCCATCTTCCTCTGTTTCCAAAGTAAAGCCTGCATCAAACAATGTGTCTGCAAAAGCCACTGTTACCTTACTAGAAAGACTTTCCTTTGCACAAAGAATTGCGTGAGCAGTTCCAAGAGGCTCGTTTTGATAGTAAATCTTTCCTGTTGTACCTAACTGTTTCGCTATATTTAATAGGTTGTTTTCTACTTCTTTTCCGAAATCTCCAATTATGAAACCTATTTCTTCTATTTCTTCTCCCACAACCGTTCTAATATCTTCGCATAAGTGTTGAACGATTGGCTTACCTGCCAATTCTATTAAAGGTTTTGGCGTTACTAATGTATGAGGGCGTAATCTCTTGCCCATACCTGCCATAGGAATTACTATTTTCATAATCTTATTATATAATGTTTAAAAAATGAATTATTAAACTACAAAAATACAAATTATTTTGAGAAGTAAATCCCTTAATATAGAATTATTAAAACATAAAAATAAGAATATTTGTTTTTGATTTGCTAATTTTTTGTAATTTTACACCTCATTTTTTAGCACATATCATGAGAAAAAAGATACAAATCCTTATATATATATTAGTTATAAGCTTCTCGCTCTCTGCACAAGAAACTTATGACACCGAAATATATACCCAATTCGAAAGAAACTATGATAGTTTGTTAAACAGATACTATATGAGGCAAAATTCCAAATTGTTAAAACAAAGATTTGACAATCAAACAATGGGATTTACTCCTCGTGTAAGGGTGGCAGACCTTTCCGATAGCGAAATTGCACAACGATTAAGAAGAATTCCCTCAGCAATAGAATTGACTTATAATGACAAAGTACGTTCTCATATTACATACTATGTAGATAAGATAGGAGATAGAGTAGGCGTAATGTTAGGATTAAGCAAATACTATTTCCCAATCTTTGAAGACATTTTAGACAGAGCAGGAGTACCAGAAGATTTGAAATATTTAGTAATCATAGAATCAGCCTTAAATCCCACAGCCGTATCAAGAGCAGGAGCAACAGGACTTTGGCAATTCATGTCCTCAACAGGAAAGATGTATGATTTAAGAATAAATTCTATCGTTGATGACAGAAGAGACCCAATCAAAGCCACTCATGCCGCAGCCCGATATCTAAAAGACTTATATAGAATATATGACGATTGGAGCTTAGCCTTAGCAGCCTATAACTGTGGACCGGGAAATGTAAACAAAGCAATCCGTCGCTCAGGCAAAGAAACCTTTTGGGAAATATACGACTTCCTACCAAGAGAAACACGAGGATACGTTCCAGCTTACATAGCAGCGGTTTACGCAATGAACTATTACGATGAACATGGCATAGAAGTAGCGAGATTATCAAAGCCACTATCACTTATTTCCGACACAGTGATGTTAAATAAAGACATTCACTTTAAGCAAATAGAAGAAGTGCTAAACATACCCATAGACCAAATAAGAGAAATGAATCCTCAATACAAAAAAGACATCATTCCGGGAGCCCAAGACAAATATAGCCTTGCCTTACCAATGTCGCGTATTAGCGATTTCATAATGTTGGAAGATAGCATCTCAAATTACAAAAAAGAAGAATTCTTTGGAGACGGTAAAACAAAGAATGATTTATTAGCAAATGGAGAAATAGAATATAGAGATAGAGTAGTATATCACAAAATACGAAAAAACGAAACATGGGCTTCAATTTCACGTCGATATGGAGTATCAGTAAAACAATTAAAATCGTGGAACAAAAAAGCAAGTAAAAGAAAATACCTAAGAGTAGGAGAATTGCTGACAATACATCAAAAACAAGCATTCAGAAAAGAAAAGAAAGAAGAAGTAGAACAAACAACAACCAATTTTAACACCGAAACCCCAATAGTATCATCCGAAAACGAAGCAATAAATACACAACCTACGGCAGAAGAAATAAAAGAACAAACAACAGGGAAAAAGCCTGTACAACATATAGTAAACCATAAAGTCAAAAAAGGCGAAACCATTGCAAAGATTGCAAAAAGATACGGAGTGTCAATAGACCAAGTGCTACGCCTAAACAATATTTCAAAAGCCCAAGCCTCAAAAATCAAGATAGGACAAGTATTAAGAGTAAAATAAAGCAAAGACTTATTTTACTAACTCAAAGAAATAAAAAACAAATAAGGGATAAAAATTAAAAAACCCTTAGAGATATAATCTTTAACCTAAGATTATATGGCAGGCAACACTTAAAATTGAAACATTTAGTCAAACCATCTCCTCGCAAACCTCAAAACCAAAAAGGCATACCAAAAGTGCAAAAAAGGCACACTTATGGTGCAAAAAAGGCACATTAGACTTACCATTTTGGTATATAATATATAATACTATACCAAATCTATACTTTTGGAATATTATAAAAAATGTTTAGACGTTCACGAAATAACATTTTTTTGGAGTTTTTTTAATTTTTTTCTTTTGTATAATAAACAAACTTTTGTGCAAAAAAAAGAACAAAAAAACATTTTTCTTTGTTGAAATTGAAGTATGTTTGCAAAACATTTTTTAAGTATTTGAATATATGAAGAAAATATTATTTTTTGTTTGCACACTATTATGCGCAAATGTGCTTTTCTCACAAACGTTTGAGATTGAGGGTTTACATTACGAAGTAACATCAACAAATCCTGCGGAAGTAGAAGTTAATGATGCTAATTCATCAATCACAACAGCAAATATTCCCGAAACAGTAAGTTATGATGGAATAAATTATAGTGTTACTTCTATTGGTAGCTCTGCGTTCAATAATTGCAGTAGTTTAACATCTGTTACTATTGGTAATAGTGTTACTTCTATTGGAAGTTGGGCGTTTAAATATTGTAGTAGTTTAACTTCTGTTACTTGCCTTGCTGAAACAGCACCTTCGCTTGATGTTGATGTTTTTTCTGGTACTCCATCAACAAAAGTTTTAAATATTCCTTGTGGCAGTGATTATTCTTCTTGGGAAAGTGCTACTGATTGGGCGAGTGTTAATGAAGATTGTCCTGCTCTTGAAATAGGAGAACAATTTACCATAGGAGATTTTACCTATGAAGTAACATCAGCAAACGAAGTAGCAGTAAAAACATATAATAATAACACTGCAACATCTACCGAAATTCCTTCA
>JAZRHI010000010.1:0-141872 GCA_045644685.1 Candidatus Onthomorpha sp. | reverse complement strand
AGCCTGTGCCTGAGAATTCAACGCCTGATAATGGTAAACTTACCTTTATCAATGCGCAAATTTGGTTATTTATATCTTCTACCTTTGCATAGCTACCAGAAAGGTCGTTTTCCAAATAGCGAAAGCTTGAAACTGACATGTGTTGTGCGAAGGCAAAACTGCCAAGCAAAAGAAAAAATAATGCAAGAGTGGTTTTTATGATGTTTTTCATTATAATAATTCTTTGTTTTATCTTAATAATTTGTTTGTTTATTGCAAATTTAAGATAAAGTTTTGAGTTAGTGAAAAAAGTCTAAGGAAAAAAATATTTTTTCTTAGACTTATTTTGTTGGTTTTATGCTATGGTATTGCAAATATTTGATTATCTTTGCTCGTTAAATAATTTAGTAATGGAAATAGAAGAACTAAAAGAAATGAAGCCAGCAAAATTTGGCTTTTATTATGGAACAATTTTTGGAGGTGGTGCTTTTTTGTATCATCTTCTTGCTCAGTACATAGGGTTTAATACAAACTTTTTCTATGGCTTGATTTATTCCTTTTTTGTTTTGTTCTCGCTTATGTGGATTATGAAAAAATACATCTCTTTGCAAGAACCTGAAAAGGAAATTGGCTTTTCTACATTCATGAAGTTAGGTACAATATTCTCTTTGGTTATTTCCTTCTTCTATCTTGTGTTTTCCTTTGCCCGAATTGAGTTTATAGATCCTAATATTATGAATATGATGGTGGAAATCTCGGAAGAGGTTGCGGCGGAAATGGGAATGAGTACTGTGGATTTCGCAGGTGCTGATTCAATTTACCTTTATGTGTCGTTTTTGCTAACAAATTTTCTTGGCGATTTCTTAGGTAATATGTTCTATGTGCTAATTCTTGCGCTAATTCTTAAAAATAGAAATGTATAATTATGGATATATCAATAGTAGTGCCATTATTTAATGAGGAAGAGTCATTACCTCACTTGGCAGAGTGGATTGAGAAAGTGATGTCTAAGCATGGATTTTCTTATGAGGTGCTTATGATAGACGATGGTAGCAAAGATAATTCTTGGAAGGTGATTGAGGAACTTTCTTCTAAGAATTCGAATATCAAAGGCGTTAAGTTTAGAAGAAATTATGGTAAATCGGCTGCCTTAAACGTAGGTTTCGAAAGGGTGGAAGGCGATGTTGTGATTACAATGGACGCAGATTTGCAAGATAGTCCCGAAGAAATTCCGGAATTGTATAGGATGATTGTTGAGGAAGGTTACGATTTGGTTTCGGGATGGAAGAAAAAACGTTACGATTCTAAGTTAATGAAAAATCTTCCTTCAAAACTCTACAACGCAACTACACGTTGGCTTTCGGGAATAAAGCTTCATGATTTTAATTGTGGACTTAAAGCATATAGAAAGGCGGTTGTGAAATCGATAGAGGTGTATGGAGAAATGCACCGTTACATTCCGATTATTGCAAAGTGGGCTGGCTTTTCTAAAATAGGCGAAAAGGTGGTGCAACATAGGAAAAGAGAATTTGGAGAAAGCAAATTTGGAATGAATCGTTTTGTAAATGGATATTTAGATTTGATGTCTATAATGTTTGTTTCGAAATTCGGAAAGAAACCTATGCACTTCTTTGGATTATTGGGTAGTTTGATGTTCCTTTTAGGTATAATCTCTGCCTTAGTCTTAGGAATACAAAAGTTAATTGCGGTTTGCAATAATGAGGTTATGAGATTGGTAACGGATAGTCCTTATTTCTATTTGGCATTGGTTACAATGATAATCGGATGTCAATTATTCTTAACCGGATTTATTGCAGAAATGATTGGACGTAACTCTTCGAATAGAAATACCTATCTAATTGAAAAAGATATTAAGAAATGAAAATAAGAGATGTGATAAAGGAGAGTATTTCTGTTAAAGAAAATATTCTCACTGATGATATATTGATTGCGAATGTGGAAAAGGCTGTTCGCATTATTGTTGATTGTTATCGCAATGGCGGAAAGGTGCTTTTTTGTGGCAATGGTGGAAGTGCGGCTGACGCACAGCATTTAGCGGCTGAGCTTTCTGGTAGATTTTATTATGATCGTCCTGCCTTGGAAGCGGAAGCTCTTCATGTGAATACGTCATATCTTACAGCTGTTGGCAATGATTATGGATTCGATTTAGTGTTTTCGAGAATATTGAGCGCTTCTGGAAAAAAAGGTGATGTATTGGTTGGGCTATCTACGTCAGGTAATTCTGCAAATGTAATAGAGGCTCAAAAGGTTGCAAGAGAAAAAGGAATGAGTGTTATATCCTTTACAGGGAAAGGGGGAGGAAAAATGAAGGATTTAACAGATGTTTTATTGAATGTGCCTTCTGAACTTACGCCTCGCATACAAGAGTGTCATATTACAATAGGTCATATTATTTGTCAAATGGTTGAGGAAGAGTTATTCCCAAAGCAGTAGAGTATTGTATGAGATTGATTAAAGATTCTAAATACTTATTTTTAGATAGAGACGGTGTAATTAACGTAAGGTTGATAGCTGATTATGTAAAGCGTAAAGAGGAGTTTGAATTCATTGACGGGGTTTTGGATGCTTTTGAGATTTTTAGCCGACACTTTGATAGGATTGTTGTTGTTACTAATCAGCAAGGTATTGGTAAAGGTTTGATGAGCGAAAACGACTTGAATGAAATTCATTCCTTTATGAAAACTGAGGTGGAGCGTAGAGGTGGAAGAGTGGATGCGGTATTTTTTTGTCCAAGCTTGGCAAAGAAAAATTCTATTGATAGAAAGCCAAGAGTGGGTATGGGATTAAAGGCAAGAAAGTTGTTTAAAGAAATAAGATTTAAGGATAGTATAATGGTGGGCGATTCGTTAAGCGATTTGATTTTTGGAAAGCGTTTGGGAATGCACACTGTTCATATTTCTTCTTCTTGCTCTACGGCGAGAAAGCATCCAAAGAGAATTGATATGGTGTTTAATAATTTATTAGAATTTGCAAAATATATTGATAATGAAAAGAATATTTAAACAAAGTGTTGCATTTTTTATAGGTGCGTTAGTTTTGGTGTCGTCTTCTGTTGAGGCTCAAAACGTAATTGATAAGAACGGAAAAAAACAAGGCGTTTGGTCAAAATCTTATCCGAATGGAAAGGTTAAGTACAAAGGAGAGTTTAAGGATGATAAAGAGATTGGAAAATTTCTCTATTATTCTCAGGACGGAAAGTTAAGTCAGATTATAGAATATTCCGAAAATTCCGATTTGTCTAAGGCAAAGTTTTTGTACAAAGACGGAGTAGTGATGAGCGAAGGCATGTATAAAAATAAGAAAAAGGAGGGTGCTTGGTCTTATTATAACGAAAAGGGTAAGAAGATACAGGAAGAGTTTTTTGTTGCAGGGGTTAAGAATGGTAAGGAAACGAATTGGGATAGGAATGGTAAGGTAACAAATACTACAATGTACAAAGATGGTGTTAAAGAGGGAGAATTTTATCAAAATCTTTATGCTGACGGGTATTATATTTGTAATTATTCTAAGGATAAGCGAAATGGTGCTTTTACTTTTTACTTTGCGTCATCGAAAAAGCAGTGTGAGGGTCAGTATGTAAACGATAAAAAGGTGGGTGAATGGATTTACACTGAGGAAAACGGTGATGTGATAAAGATTCAAAAGTGGGAGAATGATAAATTGGTGTACGATGCGATTAAAATAAGGACTCGTTCCGGTGAATTGGATATTGAGTTTAAGGATATTGCTTATTTCTATCCTCTTGGTAAGCAAACTTGTGTTGTTTTAAAGAATGGTAAAAGAATGAACGCGTTTAATCAGTATGAACAAATAGTTAATCTTTCTGATGGTAATACTTTCTTGTTGCTTAACAAGGTTAATAAGGTTTATGCTAATTATTCTGCTATTAAGGGTACGAAAGATGATGGCGGAAAGGAACTTTTGATTATGCTTGAACCAAAAGCGGATGTGGATATTCGTACTGATGAGGATAGTCGTAAGGCTTTGAAATCTTTGTTCGCAAAATAAAATGCAAAACAGAGTTTTAGTGGGACTCAGTTTGGGAGTTGATAGCTTGGCAACGGCACTTAAACTCAAAACTGAGTCTTTTTATGTTGTAGGGCTTTATTTTAAAATTCACGAGCAAGCAACGGATTTAGAGAAAGTGAGGTCTATTTGCGAGGAAAGGGGAATAGAGTTTCATTTTGTTGATTTGCAAGAGGAGTTTCAAAGTAAGGTTGTTGCTAATTTTGTGAGTTCTTATATTAAAGGACTGACTCCTAATATTTGTTCTTTGTGTAATGCTGAGTTTAAGATAGAAAATTTGTTGAAATATGCTGAAAAATTTTCTTGCGACTTTGTTGCAACAGGGCATTATGCACAAAAAAATGGCTCTCTTATAGGAATAGCAAAAGATTCTTGGAAAGATCAATCTTTTATGCTTTATCGCCTTAGTGAAAAACAAAGAGAAAAATTATTGCTACCGCTTGGCGCAATGATGAAAGATGAGGTTAAGGAATATGTTAGGCTGAATGGTTATGAGGAAATAGCGAATAAAAGGGAGAGCTTCGGTCTTTGTTTTACTAATGGTAAGCATTATTCGGATTATCTTTTGGAACGTCATCCTGAGTTAAAGGAGCTTGAAAACGGAAAGGTGTGTGATAGGAATTTTCAACAGATTGGTTCTCATAAAGGTTTCCCTTTTTATACTATTGGGCAGTATAAGGGTTTGGATTTAAAGGAAAGGTTATATATAAATAGGATAATTGCGGAAGAAAATATGCTTATAGTGGGGGAAAAGTCGGAATGTTATTTCTCAATGCTAAGACTTAATTCGCTTGTTTTTTCACAAAATATTGAAAATATTAAGTTGAATACACCGTATCTAACAAAGATTAGAGGAAAGGACGAAGGTAATTTTGCAACTCTAAGAGAAATTTCTTCAAATCATTCAATTATTGAATTTTCTCAAAGAGTTTTTGCCCCAATGCAAGGACAAGACGTAGTCCTATATGATGAGAATAACTTTATCCTTTTCGGTGGACGAATAGAATCGTTTAGTTAGTTCGCTTTTCTTTTGCTTATTGCTAATAATCCTAAGAAAGTAAGAAGTCCGTTTAAGACTAAAAGTTCAAAATCAAAGCTATAATTGAACCATTGTTGTGAGTTGTTGCTTAGAATGAAACAAATCACAGGCGAAAGTATGCAAACAATAGGTACAAACTTGTCTATGACTTGTCGTTTTGTTATAATACCAAATACAAACAAGCCTAAAAGAGGTCCGTATGTGATAGATGCAATTTGATACAAAATATCAATTAAGTGAGGGTCGCGATGATTTCCGTAAAAGATGATTACGCCTACAAAAATCAATGCAAAACAAATGTGAACTAAATGACGAATTTTGATTTTCTTCTTTTCGTTCCAATCTTTTCTTTGTTCAATGTTTAAAAAGTCTATGCTAAACGATGTAGTCAAAGAAGTCAAAGCACCATCTGCCGAAGGGAAAAGAGCAGATATAAGTCCGATGATGAAAATCACTGCTGCAAAAGGACTAAGTGCGTTTAAAGCAACGTAAGGGAAAAGGTCGTCGCCTTTAACCTCTATTCCTTGATTGTGAGCGAAGATATAAAGAGCGGCACCTAAACAAAGAAATAAGAAATTGACAAAAAACAAAGTCAAAGAGAAAGTAAGCATATTTTTTTGTGCCGATTTTATGTTCTTACAACTAAGATTTTTTTGCATCATTTCTTGGTCTAATCCTGTCATACTAATAGTTATGAACATACCTCCAAGAATTTGTTTCCACCAACAAAGACGTGAAGAAGAATCTGTTTCAATAAAGGTAAAATAATCGCTTTTTGTAACATTAGTCAGCATTTCTGAGAACGAAAAATTCATCTTATCGCCTATCAAAATAAAAGAAATAACAAGTGCAGCTAACATACAAGTTGTTTGAAGGGTGTCTGTCCAAACAATAGTTTTGATTCCTCCCTTGAATGTAAACAAAAGGATAAGGGCAAGAAAGAGAAAAACGGTTGCTTCAAACGGAATATTCCATGCACTAAAAACAAATTCGTATAAAACATAGATTACAATGAACATTCTAAGACTTGCACCAAGCGTGCGTGAAAGAAGGAAAAAGAAAGAGCCTGTTTTATGAGAGAATTTACCAAAACGACTCTCTAAGTATTTGTAAATAGAAATTAAATTAAGCTTATAGTAAATCGGCATAAGGACAAATGAAATTACAAGATAGCCTAAGAAATATCCGAAAACGGTTAGCATATATGTAAAGCCTCTATCTTCCACCCAACCAGGCACTGACATAAATGTAACGCCACTTAAACTCGCTCCAATCATACCGTAGGCTACGATAAACCAAGGAGATTTTTTGTTTCCAGAGAAAAACGATGCACTATCAGCCTTTCGAGCTGTGATAAAGGTGATAGAGAATAATAAAATCGTATATGCGATGAAAACACCAAGTAAAATATTTGCCATAGTATTTGATTTTTTTGTAATTTTGCTCTTATTTGACTGCAAATTTAACAAATATATATGGAATATACCTCTTTAATATTGGAAAATGCGGTAAACGAATTGGCAAAGTTGCCGGGAGTTGGACAAAGGACTGCTTTACGTTTCGCATTGCACCTTTTGAAACAGAGCGAAGATAATACGCTACAATTAGCTAAAAGTTTAGTGGATTTAGTTAATGAGATAAAACATTGTCAGCGTTGTAATAATCTTTCGGATAATGATTTGTGTTCTATTTGTGCTAATAGCGAAAGACAAAGCGATACTATATGTGTTGTAGAGAATATAAGAGAGGTTATGGCTATTGAATCGACAAATCAATACAAAGGATTGTATCACGTTTTGGGAGGTGTGATTTCTCCAATAGAAGGAATAGGGGTAGGAGATATAGCAATAGAACAACTAATTAAAAGGGTAGAACAAGAAAGTATAAAAGAAATAATCTTAGCCTTACCAACAACAATGGAAGGCGACACAACAAGTTTTTATATCAATAAACTATTAGAACCATACAATATAAAAATATCCGCAATAGCAAGAGGAGTAGCAATAGGCGATAAAATAGAATACGCAGACGAACAAACGCTCGCTCGTTCCATTCTAAACAGAAGAGACTTTTCGGATATATATAGGTAAGTTATTTAAAAAGAAAAACTAAAAGGTAAAAGTGAATCAACATCTTTTAACCTAAGGATTTCTTCTTCGTTTAGCAAAATCAAAATCTCAATTTTGTTGTTTGCTCTCATTTGATTTTCTTGCAAAACTTGACGACAAGCACCGCAAGGGAATGCTTTTGTCCATTCATCTTTTGCATTTCTTGCGGCAATGGCTAATGTGGTGATTTTTTCTTTTCTTGTGCCGGCCGCAAACAAAGCAACTCTTTCGGCACACAAGCCAGAAGGATATGCAATGTTTTCTTGGTTGCTTCCGATTACGATTTCGTCATTTTCTAATCGTACTGCGGCTCCAACTTTGAAAGAAGAATAAGGAGAGTATGAAGTCTCCGTAGCCTTTTTTGCAGACTCGATTAACTCTCTCTCCTTATTGTTTAATTCATCTAAACGAAGTAAATCATAATTGATTGATAGAACTTCGTGTTTCATTTTATTTGTTATTTTGTTCTTTTAATAAATCTCTTATTTCTGTTAATAACAATTCTTCTTTACTTGGTGCAGGTGGTGCAGGTGGTGCAACGACTTCTTCTTTCTTTGATTTTAGTTTTGTTAATAAACGAATAAAACAGAAAATCGAAAAAGCAATAATTAGAAAGTCGAAACAAACTTGCAAAAAGTTACCATAATTTAATGTAACTGCGGCAAGGTCGCCTTCTGCTGCCTTTAACGTGATTTTTAGGTCAGTAAAATTAACTCCACCTATTAACACACCCAACGGAGGCATGATTATGTCGTTCACTAACGAAGTAATAATTTTACCAAATGCACCTCCGATGATTATACCCACTGCCATATCAATCATATTTCCCTTTATGGCAAATTGTTTGAATTCATCAATAACTTTTTTTACGTTCATAGCTTTTTGTTTTTAAATTTTTACAAAAATACTACTTTTTTTGCTTAAATTTAAATTTAACATTATTTTTGCAACATAAATAGATAAAAATATGAAAGCATTAGTAAGTACAAATTTTAACTTTGTTGGACAAAAAAGTCATTATGTTGGAAAAGTAAGAGACGTTTATAACATAAACGATGACGTATTGGCTATGGTCGTTAGCGATAGAATTTCAGCCTTTGACGTAGTTTTACCAAAGGGAATACCATTTAAAGGAGAGATATTAAACAAAATAGCTGCTAAGTTTTTGGATGCAACTTCTGATATATTGCCTAACTGGAAGATTGCTATGCCTGATGCTATGGTAACTTTGGGAAAACTTTGCGAACCTTTCAAAGTGGAAATGGTTGTTAGAGGATATTTAGCAGGAAGTGCGTGGAGAGAATACAAAGCCGGGATGCGTACACTTTGTGGCGTACAATTACCAGAAGGAATGAAAGAAAACGATAAATTTCCTACGCCAATCATAACTCCAACAACGAAGGCTGATGAAGGACATGACGAAAATATTAGCAGAGATGAAATAATTGCGTCAGGATTGGTTAGCAAGGAAGATTACGAACAGTTAGAAAAATATACATTAGCGTTATTTGAAAGAGGAACTCAAATAGCTGCTGAAAGAGGTCTAATACTTGTTGATACAAAGTACGAGTTTGGTAAATACAAAGGCGAGATAACGCTTATCGATGAGATACATACACCAGATTCTTCTCGCTATTTCTATGCGGAAGGCTATGAAGAACGTCAGCGAAATGGCGAAAAACAAAAACAATTATCAAAAGAATTCGTAAGAGAATGGCTAATGGAAAATGGTTTCCAAGGAAAAGAAGGACAGCAAGTGCCAGAAATGACAGACGAAATCATAAGTCAAATTTCTAATCGTTACATGGAACTTTACGAACAAATAATTGGAGAAAAATTTGTTGCGGAACAATCTGACGAAGATTTAGAAAAAAGAATAGAACGTAATGTTTCTGAATATTTAAATAAGAGATAGATGAGTAAAATTTTAAAAATAGCTTTTGTCTTTTTGCTTGTAGCGACACTTTCTTCGTGTAATAAATCGCAAGTTTACAAAGAATTTAAAACCTTGCCGAATTACACTTGGGATAGAATAGAAGAGGGGAAGACTTTAAAGTTTAGCGACATCAATATCGAAAACGAAGAAGATGTTTACGACATTTCTGTTCATGTACGCCACACTCCGTATATCACAGAAGATGAAATAAAATTCAAACTCAAAATAACATCACCTTCTTCCATAGTAAGAGAAAGCGTACATACGATAAAACTAAAAGATAAAGAAGGAAAAGAATGGTTAGGTGAAGCAATGGGAGATATAATTGACTTAAAAGTAGATGTAAAAACGTTCTTTACTTTTGTAGAACGTGGAAATTACACCATAGAATTAGTGAATATGGGAAGCAAATACTCATTGCAAGGAATAATGGAAATAGGTGTAGAAATAAACAAATCAGATTTAGATAGATAAGTGTCAAATCAAACACCGAAAGACGAACATATAGAAACGATACTTAAAACCCTGCCAGCAACGGCAGGGGTTTATCGTTTTCTTGACGCAGAAGGCACAGTAATTTATGTAGGTAAAGCAAAGAATTTAAAAAATCGTGTACAATCTTACTTTAAGAATGACCTATCTCATTCACCTAAAACACGATTATTAGTAAAAAAAATCCACGATATTAAGTTAGTTGTAGTAGAAAACGAAACGGAAGCACTACTCCTTGAAAACAATTTCATAAAACAATACAAACCACGTTACAATATCCTATTAAAAGACGACAAAACCTACCCTTGGATTTGTGTCAGCAACGAAGAATATCCCAGAGTATTCACTACGCGAAAGAAAGAAAAGGATGGCTCTCTTTATTTCGGACCATATCCCAACGGAAAGCTACTTAAAGAATTGCAAGACTTAATTGGCAAACTCTATACTTACAGACGTTGCAAAATCCCTATGACGGAGCAAAACATTTTAAAGAACAAATATCGTTCTTGTTTGAATAAACAAATGAAAATATGCTCTGCACCATGCGAAGGCTGTGTTAGCAAAGACGAATACCGTAAAATCATAAATGATATTAAAGGAATATTACGAGGAGATTTCTATCAAATAAAAAAAGACTTAAAAAATCAAATGATGGATTACGCAAATAATCTTGAATTTGAAAAAGCCCAAATAATAAAAGAAAAGATACAACTTTTAGATGTTTACACTGCAAAAACTTCTATCGTAGCTAACAGTTCGCTTAACGCAGAAATTTTTGCATACGAGGAGATTGAGAAAGGAATAATCGTAAATGCGATGAAGGTAGTAAACGGAAGCGTAATCTCCTCTATATCTCAGATTGTTAAAGCACAAATCGAAGAAGAGAACAACGAGATATTCACAAGCGCTATCATACAATTACGTTCCCAAATGGCATGGGACAGTAATTTACTAATACTTCCAGAAATACTTCCTTTGCATGAGGACTACGCAAGACAAACCTTAGCAGACACAAACGAAAAGAAAACCCTATTAGACTTGTGTCAAAAAAACGCACTCTTTGCAAAAAATAACAAAATCAAAAGAGATACAATTCTTAACCCAGACCGTTGGAACGAAAACTTAGTTTTGCAAATACAAAAAGAGTTAAATCTTCCAAAACCTCCATACTATATGGAATGTTTTGATAACTCTAACATACAAGGTTGCAATGCCGTTGCAGCACGTGTTGTTTTCCGTAACGGGAAACCGTCAAATAAAGAATACAGACACTTTAATATAAAAACAGTTCAAGGGCCTAACGATTATGACTCTATGAGAGAAATATTGCATAGACGATATAGTCGTTTGATAAAAGAGAAAAAAGAATTGCCCGACTTGATTGTGATAGACGGAGGAAAGGGACAATTATCCGTTGCAGTGGAAACCTTAGAAGAATTAGGACTTTACGGAACAATACCTATAATATCAATAGCCGAACGATTAGAAGAAATCTATTATCCAGGCAATCCATACCCATTGTGTTTAGATAAAAGAAGCTATGCTTTGCAAACCATACAAAATATTAGAGATGAAGCACACCGATTTGGCATAACACATCACCGAAACAAAAGAAGCAAAGAAACCTTCCATACAGTGCTTACTCAAATCCCAGGAATAGGAAAACAAACCGCAATAGATTTATTACTACGCTTTAAAAGCGTGAAACAACTTGCGGAAACACCCCTTGCAGAGATAGAAAAATGTATAGGAAAAGCCAAAGCAAAAAAAGTTTACGACTATCTGCAAAAATAAACCTAAGAGTTAGAAAAATAAAGCTAAGAAATAATTTTTTAAACCAAAGAAAAAAAATATTTTTTCTTTGGTTTATTTTTTCTTTATATCTTTGTAATTAGAAAAAGTAAAAATATGTACAATAAGAGCAAAGAAAAGTATATTGGACAAGTGTTTACGCCAGATTTTATTGTGAGTGAGATGTTAGATTACATAGAGTATCTTGAAGGAAACTATATTTTGGATAAGCATATCATTGACAATAGTTGCGGAAACGGAGCCTTTCTTCTTCAAATTGTAGAGAGATATATAAATTCTGCTTTTAATAAAGAACTTTCTAATAAAGAAATCATAAAAGGTTTAGAAACCTTTATTCATGGCATAGACAATGATAGTGTTGCTATTGAAAATTGTATAAAAACCCTTAATAATCTTGTAGCAAGATACGGATTAGAAAATGTAAATTGGGATATTCATCACAATAATACCTTGAAAGTAAAAGATTATGACGGCAAAATGGATTTTGTTGTAGGAAATCCGCCATACGTTCGTGTGCATAATTTAGAAGAAACTTACAACGAAGTCAAGCAATTTAAGTTTGCAGATGGTGGAATGACAGATTTATACCTTGTCTTTTTTGAAATAGGATTTAATATGCTTAATGAAAAAGGTAAATTATGTTATATTACACCATCTTCTTGGCTTAGCAGTCTTGCAGCAAAGAATTTACGTTCCTATATCATACAATATAGAAATTTATTGGCGTTAATAGACTTAGAACACTTTCAACCCTTTGATAAAATTACGACTTACACACTTATTTCCTTATTTTCAAAAAGCATAGAAACAGAAAAAATAGACTATTACACATTTAATAGCAATACATTAAAGAGAGAATTTATTGATGAATTATCTTATGAAGATATTCTAATAGACACTAATTTTTATATTAGTAAAAAAGAAAATCTTTGTAAATTAAAGAACATAAAACGAAAACATAAAAAATATGTTAGCGTAAAAAATGGATTTGCAACTTTGGCTGACAAAAGTTTTATTGGAGATGATGTTCCCGAAACCTTTATTACAATTCCGATAATCAAAGGTTCAACAGGAAAATGGTCGAAATGCTTATTCCCATACGACAAAAACGGAAAGCCATTAGAGAAAGAATTGATTTTTCGTAATGAAGTGCTAAAAAAACACTTTGAAAAAGAGAAAGAAAACTTACTAAAAGGTAAGCCAGAGTATGAAGGCTGGTATTTATTTGGTAGGACACAAGCTTTATCTGATGTTTGGAAAGACAAAATCTCAATCAACTCATTGTTAAGGACTAAATCAGATTTAAAAATCAAAGAAGTAGAAGCAGGAAAGGGCGTTTACAGTGGTTTATATGTAGTAGGAGATGTTGATATTCAAGTAATAAAAGAAATATTGACGACTGACGAGTTCGTAGAGTATGTAAAAAGTATAAAAAAGTATAAAAGCGGAGGATATTATACGTTTAACTCAAAGGATGTCGAACAATTTATAAATTATAAACTTAATACATTAAATAATAATGAACAATCAAGAATTTTTGATCGTACTCTCCAACTCTTTTCGTGAGTTTCTAAATACAGGAACTTCTCGTTCTAATAAAAAACTTAAACCTTTACATGGTGCAATAGCAAAAGATATTGCTGAGCGTTTAGGAGAAGATTATAAAGTCTTTTCGCAAGGATATGGAATAAACAAAGAAAAGAAAATTGAGGGAAGATATATCAATAAAATGGTAGATATATCTATTGAAAATAAAGAAGGAAAGTCTATTTGTGGAATTGCCTTAAAGTTTATAATGCAAAATTACTCTCAAAACTCAAATAATTATTTTGAAAACATGCTTGGGGAAACTGCTAACATAAGAGCGAATAATATCCCTTACTTTCAGATTTTTATAATCTTTGATAAACTTCCTTATTACAAAAAAGACAAAACTATTCAAAAGTGGGAAACTTTTGCTGCACACAATATAGATAAGTATGTTAAGCTATCGAAAGATAATATTGATGTATTTTTCCATACACCCAACAAAACTCTAATTTATGTGGTGCATGTACCAGATAATGACAAGATAAAAACTATGGAAGAATATCTTTCTTATTACCAAGTAACGAAAGCAGATATTACTTTAACAGATAATATTTACGAAAACTTTGGTAATTCTGTAATTCTTAATGATTACGAAAAATTTATGAATAAAGTGTATCACACGATTAAAGCATTGTAAATTTTAAAAGACAATTTATGAAAATATATTTTGAAACCGATTATATGGCTGGCGCTTGCCAAGAAATAATAGATAGATTAGTTGCTACAAATTTTGAAGAAACAGTTGGATATGGCTGTGATGAATACACGAAAAGGGCAGAGGATTTAATAAAAAAGGCATGTGGTAAAGACAATGCAAGAGTTCATTTTCTTGTTGGTGGAACTCAGACAAATTCTACCGTAATTGATGGTTTGCTTTCTCGTCATGAGGGAGTGATTGCAGCAGAAAGCGGTCATATAAACGTGCATGAGTCGGGCGCAATAGAGTCTTGCGGACATAAGGTATTGACTCTTCCTCAATATGAAGGTAAGGTAAAAGCAGAAGATGTAGAAAAATATATCTCAACCTTTTATGCAGATGACACTTACTTACACATGGTAGCTCCGGGTATGCTTTATATTTCTTTTCCTACTGAATATGGCTCTGTTTATACTAAGAAAGAATTAGAAGACTTACATTCGGTTTGTAAAAAGTGGGATATACCATTATATATTGACGGTGCAAGATTGGGATATGGCTTAGCGGTGGAAAATTCCGATGTAACACTAAAAGATATTGCTAATCTTTGCGATGTATTCTATATAGGCGGAACAAAAGTCGGTGCTTTATTTGGAGAAGCGGTTGTTGTGTGTAATGATGCTTTGCTTAAAAATTTCTTCCCTTTAATTAAACAACACGGAGCCTTACTTGCAAAGGGTCGTTTGTTAGGTTTGCAATTTGAAACCTTGTTTACCAATAATCTTTACGAACGATTGGGACAGCATGCTGTTAAAATGGCGATGAAAATCAAAAAAGCATTTACGGAAAAAGGCTATACGCCAATAGTAAATTCGCCAACAAATCAGCAATTCTTTCGCTTGCCAAATGAAGTTATAGATTTGTTGAGCGAAAATATAGGATTTGAGCTTTGGGGTGCGAGAGGAGAGAAGGAAAGTGAAGTAAGGTTCGTTACTTCTTGGGCAACAAAAGAAGAAGATGTTGAGTTGTTGATAGAAAGGTTAAATTTTTGATATTAAAATAAGTTTTGTATCTTTGTGCAGTTTAATATAAAAAGAGTTGTTATGAGAATATCGAAATTTTATTTGCTTTTAGTTTTGTTAAGCGTAGTATCGTTTTTTGCTTGTGAAGAAAGGAACAATCAAGATGACTATGAAAAAATGTTTGACGTGGAAAGCATTTACTTTTCACAAGATTCGGATGTTTGGAAAGCCAAAGCAGAAAATTTAGGTAGTTGTTACGCTGTTGTAGACAATAAAACAAATCCTTCATGGTGTGATGTGGTGGTTTGTACCGAAGATTTAAAAGATTTTGATGTGGATTTATATGGTAAATACTTGTTTTTGCATTTTGATTTAGACGAAAATAAAAATCCAAAGAATGTTAGAGCAGAATTTTACAAAAACAAATCGGCTCAGAATGCAGGGGAATTTGATTTAATGCTTGTTTCAAAACAACTACAAGTGTATATAAAAGACTTAAACGAAGAAACAATAACGGGAAGAGTGTATGGAACAATGCAAAACATAACAAACACTTCCGATGTCAGAGATGTAGTTTTCTATTTTAAAGATATAGACTTAAAAACTTCGAATGAATTGAAATAATGTTTCTTTTTGATATATTGTTTCCTAAGAGATGTATCTTTTGTGATGAGGTTTTAGTTAGGGGAGAAAAGATTCATTGTCTTCATTGTTGTAAACATTATCCTTATGCTAAGGATGCAAAACTTGAATATCAGTTTAAAATTACTGAAATCCAGCCTGAGAATATTGATGTTTTCTTAGATTATTCTTATTGTAAAGAGTCCTTACATAAATTCAAGTATGGAGGAGATTTATCTATTGGAAAAAGATTAGGAAGTTTGTGGGCTGAACATTTAAGTACACTATCGTGGATAGGAGATATTGATTTAATAGTACCAATTTCGTTACACAGAAAGAAACTCTATAAAAGAGGATTTAATCAAAGTGAAGTGTTAGGACGAACTCTTTCAAAAAAATTAAATATTCCTTTATTGACAAATGTAATCCAAAGAAAGGTTAATAACCCTTCGCAGATTCATGCTAAGAATCGTTGGGAAAATGTTAGGGATATTTTCGTTTTGAAAACTATAACACCGCTTCAAAATAAGCATGTTTTGATAATAGATGATGTTATTACGACTTCTGCTACTACAAACTACTTTGCGAAAACTTTAAGACAAATTCCAGAAATTAAAGTATCTTTTGCCTATCTCTCTTCTAATTTTTAATAAATTAGTATTATCTTTGCCGTTTAATTTATAATATAATAGTAAAATAATGAAAAGAACAAGTGTTTTTATTCTTTGTCTATTAGCGACAATGTTAAGTTTTGCTCAAAGCAAAATAAATATCATTCCAGAACCTGTTTCAATTAAAGAGCTGAAAGAAAAAGCTTTTGTGTTGAAACCAACAACTAAAATAGCTGTTAATACATCAAGCGATGCAAATCAAACAGTTGAGTTTTTGAAAGAAAAAATGGAAACAGTTTTTGGTAAAAAAATAACAATAACCGACTTATCTAAACTTACAGACAATACAAATAGTATTGCGTTTGTAAAGGTTGCTGATAAGGTTTTAGGAAAAGAAGGTTACAATTTAAAGGTTAGAGAAAATAATATAGTGATTGAAGCTAATGAAAATGCTGGTTTCTTTTACGCAATTCAAACTTTGATTCAACTAATTGACCCTTTGTTTATAGAAAAGAACGAATGTGTTGCACCAGAATGGTTAGAAATTCCTGCATGTGAAATAGTTGATTATCCACGTTTCGCATATCGTGGAAAACATCTTGATGTTGCAAGACATTTTATGCAGTTTGAAGATGTAAAACGTTACATTGATTATATGGCTTTCCATAAACTTAATGTATTGCATTGGCATTTGACAGACGATCAAGGTTGGAGAATAGAAATTAAGAAGTATCCTTCTTTGCAATCAATAGCTTCTAAAAGAAAATCTACAATAATAGGACACTATAACGACAATGATGCTCGTAATCCTAACTATGATGGTTTTGTTCACCAAGGTTACTACACGCAAGACCAAGCAAGAGAAATTGTTGCTTACGCTAAGGCAAGAAATATCGACATTATACCTGAGATTGAAATGCCTGGACACTCACAATCTGTACTTGCGGCTTACCCTAACTTGGGTTGTAAAGATACTACTTACGAAGTGTCTTGTACTTGGGGCGTTATAGAAGATGTTTTATGTACTCAGGATGAAACTATCGAGTTTATGAAAAATGTTTTGGACGAAGTGGTTGAGATTTTCCCATATAAATATGTGCATATCGGAGGAGATGAATGTCCAAAGGGACAATGGAAAGAGTGTCCTAAGTGTCAAGCTCAGATAAAGAAGCATGGACTTAAAGATGAGTTTGAATTACAAAGCTGGTTCTTACAACAAATTACTAAATACTTACAATCAAAAGGTAGAGAGGCGATTGCATGGAGTGAAATCCTTGAAGGAGGAATTAAAGATAGAGTTACAGTTATGTCTTGGTTAGGAGAGGCAGACGGAGTTGAAGCTTCAAGAATGGGATATGATGCAGTAATGGTTCCTTGTGCTTATTTGTATTTTGATTACTATCAAGCAGAAGCTGATAATGAACCTTTAACAATAGGAGGCTTTACTCCACTTAAAAAAGTTTATCATTACGAACCTATTCCAAAAGAAATTGCAGGAACAGAAGCCGAAAAACATATCATAGGTGTACAAGCTAATATGTGGAGAGAGTATATTCCTACATTTGATTATACAATTTATATGGATTATCCAAGAACTGCTGCAATGA
Source organism: Candidatus Onthomorpha sp. (assembly GCA_045644685.1). Taxonomy (GTDB): domain Bacteria; phylum Bacteroidota; class Bacteroidia; order Bacteroidales; family P3; genus Onthomorpha. The sequence goes on along the minus strand of JAZRHI010000010.1, from coordinate 124,371 downwards.
GTGAAACAGCTTGGAGTCCGAAAGAAAAGAAAAATTACGATTCTTTCGTAGATAGATTAGAATATCTTTTGAAATACTACGATGCAATGGGAATGAATTATTCTCGTTCTCACTATTCTATTTCTGCTGACGTAAGTTTCAATTCTAAAACAAAGAATGTAGAATTGGAATTAAACACTCCTGCTAAGAATTCAGAGATAATCTACACGCTTGACGGAAGTGAGCCAACCCTTTCTTCACAAAAATTAACTCAAAAGTTGGTTTTGTCGGAAACAACAACAGTTTCTGCTTACGTTGTAAGAGATGGTAAAATTATTTCTAACTTATTCAAGGCTACTTACAACCTTAATAAAGCTACAGGAAAGAAATATGAACTTAAAAACATGAATCCACAATATTCAGGCAGTACAAAAAATGCTTTAACTGACGGAATATTTGGCTCAGCTAAAAGTTACGATAAATGGATTGGCACTTACGGATACGATTATGACGTAGTTGTTGATTTAGAGAAAAGAGAAAATGTAAATACTATTTCATTAAATTTCTTGGATAACGTAGGTAGTTGGATTTTCTTACCAACAAAAGTTCATTTTTACTTGTCTGACGATAACAAAACATGGAAAGAAATAAACGAAAGCGATATTCAACTTACAAAAGACGGACAAGTGTTGAACGTAAGCGCAAATTGTCAAGGGAAAAAGGCGCGTTACGTTAAGATTTATGCGGAAACAGTTAGAAAATGTCCAGAAGGGCATCCTGGTTGTGGATATGACGCACACTGTTTCGCAGATGAAATAATTATTAAGTAATGAAAGTTCAAGAAATCAAGGAATTAAAAGACATAAACCTTAAAAAGACAGAGAAAGATATGCGTTCCTCTTGGGGGATACGCATATTGCTTCCTCTGTCTTTTGCAAATACTTTGTTTCTATTAGTGTTTTCATTTTCGGGTTTGTTTTTAAAATCCTATGCCATTGATTTCATAAATTCAACTCACTTTCCTGAGGTGATGTACTTTTGGAAAGAGAATCTATTGTATTTTTTCACACCATCATTGTTTTATTATTTATTTATATTTCTGCTAAGCATGCTATCAATTTATTCATGCGCTCTCATGTGGTATGGACATAAATCAGGAGTTCTTTTATATGCTGTTAGCAAAGTGGCGTTAATTTTAGTTCCTGTTTTGTTTATGGGAATTAGAGGATTGAATTATGGCGATATAATGCTCGCTGTATTTTTTATTGCTTACTATTATATTTATATGATAAAACATCCGATTAAAGAAACAAACAATGAGTGAAGCGGTTTTATATTTATTTCCAACACCTATTGCAGATATTGAAATAAGTCAATGTTTGCCAGCAGTTAATTCGGAATTGCTGTTGGAATGTGATAGTTTTGTGGTAGAACAAGTAAGAACGGCAAGACGATTTTTAAGGAAGGCAGGATATAATAAAGACTTTGATAACGTAGAGTTTTACGAACTAAACGAGCATACGGACTTAACAAAAATAGATGCGTATTTACAACCACTAAGGCAAGGAAAAAATCTCGGATTGATGAGTGAAGCAGGATTGCCTTGCGTAGCTGACCCCGGTGCAAGGCTTGTTGAATTGGCGCAAAAGGAGGGATTTAAAATTTGTCCTTTGATTGGCCCTTCTTCTTTAATGATGTCTTTAATGGCGAGCGGATTTAACGGACAAAATTTCGCATTTGTGGGTTATCTTCCAATAGATAAAACTCAGCGAATAAAGAGAATTAAAGAATTAGAAATGCTTGCGTATAAGATTTCACAGACTCAAATCTTCATAGAAGCACCATACAGAAATAATCAAATGTTTCAAGCTATTAAAGACAACTGTAATCCAAATACAATGCTGTGTTTAGGGGTCGATATTGGACTTTCAACTCAGCAAATCATAAGTAAATCAATCCAACAATGGAAAAAAACTTCCATAGACTTAAATAAGCGAAATACTGTCTTTTTAATATATAAATAAACAACGATGATAAAACCATTAGCTGAGGTTTTGCGTCCTCAAACTCTTGAAGAATACATAGGACAAGAGCATTTAATTGGAGAAGGTGCTATTTTGCAAAGAGCAATTAAAGAAAACAATGTACCTTCCATGATTTTATGGGGACCACCCGGTGTAGGGAAAACCACACTTGCCAATATAATTGCCAATACCATATCAGCATCATTCTACACCTTGTCGGCAATTAACAGTGGCGTTAAAGAAGTAAGAGAAGTCATAGACCAAGCAAAGCTAAATTATGGAAACTCAATTCTTTTCGTAGATGAAATTCATCGTTTCTCAAAAAATCAACAAGATTCTTTACTTGGAGCAGTAGAACAAGGCATTGTAAGGCTTATAGGCGCTACAACGGAAAATCCAAGTTTTGAAATCATATCACCATTGCTTTCACGCACACAAATATATGTACTAAAAAATTTAGAAAGACACCATTTAGAAAAAATAATCCAAAGAGCTGTTTCTTACTTAGAGCAAAAAGAAAATCGAAAAATCGAAATAAAAGAAACAGAAGCCCTATTAAGAATTAGCGGTGGCGATGCCAGAAAACTAATTAACGCAGTTGAATTAGTATGTTCGCAATTCACAGGAGATTTTTCTTTGGATAACGAAACCGTTGCTTCGATAATTCAACAAAATATAGCACTTTACGATAAAAAAGGCGAAAATCACTATGATATAATCTCGGCTTTCATAAAAAGTATTAGAGGTTCAGACCCCAATGCCGCAGTTTACTGGTTGGCACGCATGATAGTATCTGGCGAAGACCCGCTTTTCATAGCACGAAGAATGCTAATCTTAGCTTCAGAAGACATAGGAAATGCAAATCCCAATGCCTTACTACTTGCAAACAACTGTTTCGAAGCCGTAAGTAAGATTGGCTATCCTGAATGTAGAATAATATTATCTCAAACCGCAGTTTACTTAGCAACATCTGCGAAAAGCAATTCTACATATATGGCAATCAATAAAGCGATTGACTTAGTTGAAAAAACAGGTGATAAACCCGTGCCGTTACATCTAAGAAATGCACCGACAAAACTAATGAAAGACATAGGATATGGTGCAGATTATAGATATTCTCATGATTATGCAAATCATTTTGTACAACAACAATTCATGCCTGACGATTTGCAAGGACTATCTCTTTACGAGCCAGCAGACAATCGCCAAGAAAACAATACAAGAGAGTTATTAAGAAAATTGTGGAACGGAGTTTATAAATATTAAGCGATGAAAATAGTAATAGATTTCCTAAATAATTTAGTAATTAACAATAATAAAGAATGGTTTGACGCAAACAAATCATTTTATCAAGAAGCTAAAAATTGTTTTGAAACATTTACTGAAAAATTGATAACAAATATAGAATCCTTTGACCCAACTATTAGAGGATTAAGCGTGAAAGACTGCACTTATCGCATATATCGAGATTTACGTTTTTCAAAAGACAAAACTCCTTACAAGACTCACATTGGCGCATACATATGTCCGAATGGTAAAAAGTCAGGATTGGGCGGTTATTATTTCCATTTAGAATCTGCCTCAAAACAATATTTATCCTCTCACTTGCTTGCAACAGGAGCAGTATGTCTTCCAAATCCTATAATAAACAGTATCCGCGAGGATGTTTACACTTTGCCAAAAGAATTTGAAGATTGCATCACCAAAGCAAAAGGATGGAAAATAGATACGGACAATAAAATGAAGCAAGTGCCAAAAATATTCCCAAAAGATGCAATAAATGCAGAATATTTAAAGCTTAAAGACTTCATATTAAACAAAAAAATAGACGACACCTACGTTTTATCTGATAATTTGCTTGAAAAAGTAACGGAAGAGTTTGAAAAAACTATGAAGTTTAAAGAATTTATCAACCGAGCAATACAAGCCGTTGATTAGTTCTTATATCGCAACCATTTCCAAAGCTCTGCGTAACTAATCTTTTTACCATACATCAATATTCCTGTGCGATAGATTTTTGCAGCAATCACAACACATATTGCAATAAAGACAATCATAAGAGCACAAGAAAGAATAATTTCCCAACTTGCAACTCCAAAAGGTATTCTCACCATCATAGCAACAGGAGCTGTGAAAGGAATTATAGAAAGCCAAAAAGCAATAGAACTTGTTGGGTTATCGCTCAATATAGGTAAACAAATGATTGCCAAAACCAAAGGAATAGTTACAGGAAGCGTGAATTGACTTCCATCTGTATCAACATCAAGTAGCGAACCTATTGCACCAAATAAAGATGCGTACAATAAAAATCCCATAATAAAATAAAACACAAACATACCAACCATTAAAGGAATATTTATTGCAAAAAGACCACTTACAAGTTCAGAAACCTCAGTTGATTCCGTTGCATTGATTTGATCAACCGTTACAATTCTTTGGTCAATATTGATTGTTTGTTCTTGTGGTGCAGAAAATATTTCAGGAGCTGCGGTTTGTGCAAAAGTAATTATTCCAAAAATAATTACAATCCACAATACAATTTGAGTAAGACTCACAAGAGCAATAGCAATTATTTTTCCAAATAACAATTCTATCGGCTTTACGCTTGAAACCAAAACCTCCACAACCCTATTCATTTTTTCGTCCGATACACTCTTCATAATTTGAGCTCCAAACAAAAAGACAAAGAAGTAAATCAAAAATCCCGCAATCATACCAAGTATCATTTTGATTTCGTTGTGAGATTCCTCTCCCGAAAATATGTTCTTAGTGTAGAAATCCACAGAAGGGTTATTCACCCATGCGATTTCCTTATCGTTCATTCCGTAATCTAATTTAAGAATGCTGTTCTTTAAAATATTAGTTAATTGATTTTTAATCTCTTCTTGTTTGCTTGCGGGAATTTCTTCTTCGCCATAATACATGAATCCTTTGATAGGAGGAGTGTCATTTGTCTTTACAATTTCTAAAACTGCATCTACCGAATTTTCTTTTAAGATATTTTGAGCTACTTCAATGTTATCTAAATAGTCAAACTTAACTTTATCAGTGTTTTTAAATTGATTTCTAAATATATATGTGCTATCGCTTTCGCTAATGCTAAGCGTTTGGTCTACAACTATAACATTTAGCCTTTCTTCTTCTAAGTTGGAAAGAAAAAATGGCGTAAATATCAAAACACACATAAGAATAGGTCCGAGAATTGTTAGCACAAGAAACGATTTCTTGTTAATTCTATTAAGATATTCTCGTTTTATGATTATTTTTATTTTATTCATTGTTTTTAATTGTTTCTATAAAAATATTATTCATTGAAGGAAGAATTTCTCTGTAAGACAAAATGTTGGTATGTCGTAGAATGTTGCTTAGCAAATCGGCATTCTTTCCTTTTTCAATCGAAAGTGTAAGTATTAACTTTTCTTTTTCAGATTTTGAATTTAAGATTTTGCAATCGTTTGTTAATAAAGAATTTGTGTTTTCTTGATAAGGAAGTATAATCTCAAAGACATTTTCTTTGAATTTCTCTTTTATCTCTGCTACATTGCCCTCTAAGATTTTTTTAGACTTGTTGATAAGAGCAATAGAGTCGCAAATCTCTTCCACACTCTCCATATTGTGAGTTGAAAATATGATTGTAGCACCTTTTTCTCTAAGATTTAAGATTTCGTTCTTTAAAAGATTGGCATTTAACGGGTCAAAACCACTAAAAGGCTCGTCAAAAATAAGTAGTTTCGGCTCGTGAAGAATAGTTGTTATGAATTGCACCTTCTGAGCCATACCTTTTGACAATTCTTCTACTCGTTTATTCCACCAATTCCCTATTTCGAATTTCTCAAACCAATATTCTAATCTTTTTTTTGCCTCTTTTTTTGATAGCCCTTTTAACTCTGCAAAATAAATTGCTTGTTCGCCCACCTTCATTTTCTTGTAAAGACCTCTTTCTTCGGGCAAATAACCAATGTTTTGTATGTCATTGCGAGATAATTTCTTGCCTAAAAACAAGATTTCGCCCTCATCGGGAGCTGTTATTTGATTTATCATTCTTATGAGCGTAGTTTTGCCCGCTCCATTCGGACCTAATAAACCAAAAATCTCACCTTCATTTATGCTTATTGAGACTTTGTCTAATACTTTATGAGAAGAATATGACTTACTTACGTCAATGGTTTCTAAAATACGCATATAATTTTTTAAGTCTTAGGAAAAATATTTTTTTTCTTAGGTTTATTTTCGTAAAGTAAAGAAAAAATTTTGCAAACTATTCCTTTACACATCTTACGCTACGACCAAAGGCTCTGAAACCGTAAGTCGTAATATTAGGAACTAAATCGTCTTTATTGAAATCTATACATGAAGAAGTACCTCTTGAAATTGTATTTGCAGCCCAATAAAATCCTCGTGTACCTATATGTATGAAATGACCGGTGTAGGCATTTCTAAGCCCACCTGCGGGAAGTAATAATTGCCCGTTCGCAATGCTTAAATAATAATAGCCATCTACTGTTGTTTTTACTTCAAATCCTAAATTTAATAACGCTCTCCATTCTTCCGCTGTTGGAATTCTGTAACCGCAAGGGCAAGGATTTGTAATTCCTTCGTGTTTTGACCACAATTTATCGTCAGAATGTATCATCCAATCATTGGATTTTCTTTCATCCACAATGAATTTTCCATGTCCTACTTCGAAATTGTTTGATAAAACCAAGGTTGTGTCTGATAATCTTTTCTCATGTCCGTCTGTTGCACGTCCCCATTGATACAAATCGCCCCAAGAATCCAAGGTATTAACGTCCGAGGATAACGCACCAAGATTTCTATCCAAGAAAATAAGTTCTCCTACTGCTGTTTTAATAGGAGGGAGTTCGTAATACGAGAATTTACCATCCTCAGTAACGATTGGCTTTGCGAATTGTGAATCATAATTTTGTGCAACGGCTGTAGAAATACACAACAATAACAATGCAACTAACGTTATATGTTTATACATTTTTTTTTTATTAAAAATCGTTGCAAAGTTATGTTTTTTTTGCGAAAAAACGAAAAATGAAAGATTAAATGTAATAAATTTTAAATTAAGATGTCTAAACAGTAATAAAAACTAAAATAGGAGGTAAAAAAATGAAAAAATTAGTTGTTTTAATCGCTGCATTAACATTTGCAGGCGTAACAATCGCACAAGAACCTGTTAAAAAAGCAGAGAAAAAAGAAGTAACACACAAATGTTGTGAAGACAAAAAAGCAGGTGCAGTACACAAATGCAGCGCAGATAAAAAAGCAGGTGCAGTACACAAATGTTCAGGAAACCACAAACACGATGCAGCACACAAATGCACAGGAAACTGCAAAGATACTAAAAAAGTAGAAGCAGTAAAAGCGCACAAATGTGATGGAAATCATAAACACGATGCAAATCACAAATGCACAGGAAAATGTGATCACCACAAAAAAGCAGAAGTTAAGAAATAATAAATTCTGTATTTAGGTAGAAGTGAGTAAAACTCACTTCTACTTTTGTGTTATGAAGGAAGAAGAACTTGTAACAAGGATTTTAGAAGGGGACGAGGCTGCCTTTGAAATTTTATTTAAGGAATATCATTTGAAAATACTGAATCTCTGTTACGCAATGTTGCATAATAGAGATGAAGCCGAAGACTTGACACAAGAAGTCTTTTTAGAAGTTTACCGTTCCATAGATAAATTTAGGGGTAAATCGCAATTATCTACTTGGATTTATAGGATAGCGGTAAATAAAACGATAAATCAAAGTAAAAAGATTAAGTTAAGGCGTTTTTTCTCTATGGATAATAGTGGCGTTTTAAAGGTTAGTTCTTCCGAACAGTCAGATTGGACTTTAAAAGATAAAGAATATAATAACTATCTTCACCAAGCATTAGATAAACTGCCAACAAAACAAAAAAAAGCATTCGTTTTATTTGCTTACGACCAATTACCTCAAAAGGAAATTGCAGAAATAATGAATTGTTCATTACAATCGGTAGAAATACTTGTATATAGAGCCAGAAAATCAATACAAAAATATATAGAATCAATCGATAAAGAAATTTTTAAATAGAAGTAATTATGAAAATAGAAGAATTGATAAAGAAAGATATTCAAAAAGAAGTAAATCCTTTTGCTTTTACTCGCTTAAATGCACGATTGAAAGAAGGAAATAAAGTCAGAAAATTTTCTTTGGAACATAGCCTACAAATAATCAGTCTTTTGTTGGTTTTTGTCTTTACATTGAATATTTTTTCTCAAATAAACGTGAACGAAGAAGCCGTTCCGAATAATCTATCTTTTGAAAAATTCGCAGAAGATAATTGTTTTGATATTTTATTGAACTATAATCCTACAATTTTATTTGAATAAAATTATGAATAAGAAAATATTGATAATAGAAATCGTGATATTGGTGGTTTTAACCGCAGTAAACTTCTATTTATACTTTGATAGGGAAAAAGTAAGTCAATGTAATACGGATAAATGTACGAATACAGAATGTTATTTGAGTCATGCGATTTCTTTAAATGAAGAACAGAAGTTGCAATATGAAAAGATAAAAGAAAAATATCAAGACCAAGCGATGTATGTTGCAGATAGCCTACATGTAACCCAAGAATCCCTAATGGAAGTCTTAAAAAATAATTCACAAGATAGTGTTAAAATAAAAGAATTCGAAAATTTGATTGCAAAATATCAAACAGATTTATTACATATTTCGGTAAATCAATATAGGGATGTTAAATCTATTTTAACGCCTGAGCAAATTCCTGCATTAGATAAGCTGTTTACACAAATATTTGTTTGCCGTCCCACTTGCAAGACGCATACCCATATACATTAGTTAAACTTTCTTAAAAGAATTGACGGCTCTATTTTTAGGATTGCCCCAATTGAAAACGACAAAAAGCCATCTCGCTCGATTCTTTCTGAGTAATTAGGAAGAATTATGTTGCCTGAAAGTTTGTTTTGTTTCCAAATCTGACAATAAAACTTAGCATTACAATTATCACTTATGTTATAATCATAGTCAATCTTTACATAGAATTGATTAGCACGGTCAAAAATTAAGTCGGGCGTGTTATCAGAAAAATTACAGAAGTGTTTGCTACCTAAAATTGTAACAAAATTTTCGCTATCGAAATAACCAATTTTCAAATTCACCTTTTTGAATTTCCCACCCATGAAATAAAATTGTGCCCATCCGCTTTCGAAAGGCATAATGTCGCCAGATAGTTGATTATATCTTAGGTAATCTCCTCCGAAATACACATTAAAATTTTCTGAAACATTAAATTGAGCTTTCAAACCAAAGGAAAGATTTGTCCACGACTGAGCATTAGATTTTATTTGTAAGTCTTCGCCACCCAAATGCTGAACAATAGCATTCAAAGGTATTGAAATCTTAAATTTTTCTAAGTTTAAAATTTTTGTTTCCGTAGAAAGACCTAAGCAAAATGTTTCGTTGTGATTATCATTTTTAAAGATAAATGTTTGCCAATTAAGCCATAAATCCCCAACAAACCAATTACTTTTCACTTTTAATTGCAATCCCATTTCAGGATCGCCACTAAACGTATTTTCTATGTTATATAATGGCTCGCTTAACGAATGACAATTTCTGTAATCAAGGTTTCCGAAAGTGAAATTAACATTATTGTTGATATTCCACACAGCGCGAAAAAAAGGTAGGGCATGTACTCCGCTTTGATATTGATTTCCCGACCACGATGGTAGATTGCTGAAAATAACATTTGGATATTTGCTTGCGCCCCAAAAGTGTAGTAAACTAACTCCGCCCTCTATGAAAACCTTTTCGTTTAAGGAATAATAAAGTGTTGGAGTTACGCGAAAACCCGGTAGAGTGTAGCCAGACACTCTTTCACCCTTGTATTCATTGTTTACGAAAAAATTGTAATTATAAAGATTAAATCTCAACTCATTCGGATTGAGTTGAGAATGTGCGTAATTGCCCCAAATAAATATTAAAAAGCAAAAAACAAGTCTTTTAAACATAATTAGTTAGACGAAGCTGCGGCTTTTTTATTCTTCTTTTTGAAAATTCCTTTCTTAGGTTTGCCTTCCTTTTTTACAGCTTTCTTATCTATTTTAGCCTTTTTCTTTTCTATTTTGGCTTGTTTCTTATCTATTTTCGCTTGCTCCTTATCAGCTTTTGCTTTTTCCTTATCGGCCTTTGCCTTTTCAGCATCCGCTTTTGCCTTTTCGGCTTCTTCTTTCATTGCTTCTGATTCGTACCAGTCCTTTGGAGTAAAATCATCCTCCATTATAATAATGTTAGGCTCAGTTATAGGTTTTGCAATGTTTATAGATTTTAAAATTTCCTTCATTAACGCATTTGCTTCTGGGTTGTCCTCACTGTAAAATTCGATTGTATAAGTATAACCCTCGTCAATCAAACCATAAATTCCGCCAATAGAAGCCTCAGTCAAGTGAGTATTTGTAAAAGACAATAACTTTGCTTTTTTATTGTCGAATTTAACCTCCTTAACTTGGTCAATCAACATATATTCAAAGCCTTCTCTTTCGCTACGTTTAGAAGCTATGGTTGTAAGTCTTGTAATTGGTTCAATAACTCTTTTAGTGCAATTTATTTCTATAAACTTTATACCATTTTCCTCGACAGCCCTAATTCCGAAATCGCCTAATTTTTTACCAGTCTTAGAAGCTAACCAGCCATGTGGTATACCGAAAGTAATATTTTCCTCAGTAATTTTATTTAATTCCGTTTTTTGAGCAAAAACTCCAAGAGAAAAGCCTATGAAAAGGCATAAAAAAACAGTAATATTTCGTTTCATAACACTATAAAATAACTTTAAGGTGCAAAAGTAATGAAAATATTTGTAATTTTGCAAAAGGAAACAATTAAATCTAAAAAATAATGGGAAGAGCCTTTGAATATCGCAAAGCGCGTAAGTTAAAACGTTGGGGAAACATGGCGAGAGTATTCACTCGCTTAGGAAAAGAAATTGAAATGGCAGTAAAGGCAGGCGGAGCTGACCCAAGCGCAAATTCAAGATTAAGATTATTGATACAAACTGCCAGAACAGAAAACATGCCGAAAGAAAACGTAGAAAGAGCTATAAAGAGAGCAATTTCAAAAGACACGGCAGATTATAAAGAAGTAGTTTACGAAGGATATGCCGCACACGGAGTAGCGGTAGTTGTAGAAACAGCAACAGATAATCCAACAAGAACAGTAGCAAACGTAAGAGCAGCTTTCAATCGTTGCAACGGGTCGTTAGGAACAAGCGGAATGACAGATTTCTTGTTTGAAAGAAAATGTAATTTCAAAGTTGCGATGAAAGAAAACCTTGATTTGGAAGAATTAGAATTAGAGTTAATCGACTACGGTGTTGAAGAATGTTTTGCCGATGAGGGAGAACTCTTTATCTATGCTGACTTTGCATCTTTCGGACCAATACAAAAATATTTGGAAGAAAACGAATTTGAAATCAAAACATTCAAATTTGAACGTATTCCAAACGATTTGAAAGACTTGAACGAAGAACAACAACAAGAAGTAGAAAAACTGATTTCTAAATTAGAAGAAGATGATGACGTTGTAAACGTTTTCCATAACATGAAGTAATAAACAATTAGCAAAAACAAGCGTAAGTGAAAGAAAACAAAAACTTGCGCTTGTTTTTTTATGCCCTGAAAATCCGTATCATAGACATCCTGAAAAAAGTCTAAGAAAAAATCCAAAAAAGCAAAGAAAAAATTTAATAAACCTAAGAAAAAAAATAATAAACCTAAGGAAAAAAATATTTTTCTTATCTTTGCATTGTGTAAACACATTGTATTGCTTATTTTAATGTAAGAATGGAACTGTCTAATGCGGTTAAAATAATAAAAGATGCAATATTGCAAAGTCAAAAACGTGCCTTGGTTACTGTAAACCAAGAGCAATTGGTTTTGTATTATAGTATTGGCAGATTTATTTCGGTAAATACGCGAACAAAGAATTGGGGTAAAGGATTTATTGAGGCAATTAGCGAACAACTTCGTAAAGAACTCCCTGGTTTAAAAGGTTTTTCCGCTCCAAGTTTAAGAAAAATGCGTACGTTTTACGAGGAATGGAAAATGCTTTCTGGTAATTCATTCGTTGAAACGAACAAATTTATAGAAGAAAACAATAATTCGTTCGTTGAAACGAACGAATTGTCTATATTAAAACTTAGCATTGACGCAGATTTTCCTATTTCTGCATTCATGAATCTTGGTTTTACACATCATTATCTAATAGTTAGTAAGGTAAAGGACGTAGAACAACGAAAATTCTATGTTAAACTTGCAGTCGATACAAAAGCTAAAGTAGAGGAGTTGGAGAAAATGATAGCGAATGACGTTTATAGTCATCAAGGTGAGCTACCTAATAATTTTAATAAAACAATTCCCGACTCATTGCAAGCATATCGAGCGATAACTATGTTTAAAGATGAGTATTTGCTTGATTTTATAAATACAGAAGAGTTATTTGTCAGAGATAAGGATAGAGATGAGAGAATAATTGAGCAAAGTATAATTCAGAATGTAAAAGATTTTATTATGACTTTTGGAAAGGATTTTACATTCGTGGGAAATCAATATCATTTAGAGAAGTATGGAGTGGAAGAATTCCCTGATTTATTATTTTTTAACAGAGAGTTAGCCGCACTTGTCTGTGTAGAATTAAAAGATGGTCCGTTTAAAACTTCTTATTTAGGGCAGTTAGCAGGCTATTTACGCATTTTGGATGATGAAGTGCGCAAACCAAATGAAAATCCCTCGATAGGAATTATTCTTTGTAAAAGTGCAAATAAGAAATTCGTTGAATACGTAATTCAAGATTACGATAAACCAATGGGAGTAGCGACATATAGAACGTCAGACGATATGGATGAACGTTTAAAACGTTTACTTCCGTCTGTGGAAGACTTGAAAAAACTTCTTTAATTTAAGGATGAAGAAAATGAATCATGAATTAACAGATACATCTGGTTGGGTTACAGAGCCAAATCGTAATTTTAGGATGTCCGATGAGTTCGAAATCATAGAAGAACTGCCGTCGGCGGGATATAATCGTTTGTTTAAAGCAGTCCGTTACGGCAAATATTTTATTCTAAAAGGACTTCGAGAAGAGTTTATTGAGGATAAACTTTATCAAGGTTTGATTGCGAAGGAGTTTGACATACTTATCTCTCTCAATCACCCAAATATAGTTAGGTGTTACGGCATTGAAACTGTTGATGACTTGGGATTGTGTATCATAATGGAGTATGTTGATGGTCGTTCTTTGGATGCGTTTTTGCGAACAAAACCTTCCGTTTCTGTACGCAAAAAGATAGTGAAGCAAATGCTTGATGCAATGGATTACTATCATGAATTGCAATTAGTTCATAGAGATATAAAACCATCAAACATACTTATAACAAACAATGGCAATAATTTAAGACTAATAGATTTCGGACTTGCTGATACAGATTACTATGCTGTTTTCAAGGAACCCGCATTCACAATGCAATATGCCTCACCCGAACAATTAAAAGGAGGAAAACTCGATTTAAGAAGCGATATTTATAGTTTCGGAAGGGTGTTACAGCAAATTTTTCCAAACTCCTACAAACGTGTTGCAAAGAAATGTTGCAAGCATTCAAGAAAACATCGTTACCCAAACGCAACTTATGTTCACGATGCAATGTTTTCTAAAAAGCGTTGGCTGATACCATCTTTCATTGCTTTGCTATTGTGTGCTTTTATTTCGTATATAGTTTATAATCAAATACATTACTATTCCGATCCATTTGAAACTAAAATTGATTCAGGACAAACTTTGCGTGTTCAAATAATAGATTCTGACGCAGTGGTGTTATCTAATCAGAAAGTAGAAGGAGAGATGATTCTTCCTGAGGAAATAAAGTGTGGGTTGCGATATTTCCCTTTGCGAACAATAGAGCGTTACGCCTTTTTCGGAAATGAAAAACTTACAAAGGTTAAATTGCCAAACAATCTTAGACGTTTAGGAGAGTGGTCTTTTGCTTCGTGTTTAGATTTGAAAGACACCTTAGTTTTACCTTTAAACTTAGCAAAAATAGGTAGAGATGCGTTTACGGGAACTAAGTTTTCGCATATCTTAGTTCAATCAAAAAATTTAGAACTTGTTGATACGGTTACTGTAAATAACTATTTCTTTAATTGTCCTACGATTAAGAAAATAGTATTTGAAGAAACGGTAGAATCTCTTCCGAAATTACTTTTCCGAAATGTGAAAAACGTAGATACAGTCTTGTTTTTGTGTGATTTAAAAGAAACTTCGGAAGCCCTGTTCTCCGATTGTGAACGAGTGGGCTATGTTCAACTGCCTAAAAACTTAAAGACAGTTGGGTGGTCTTTGTTTTTCTATGCAGGAATTGAAGAAATAGTATTGCCAAACTCGGTTGAAGTGATTAAAGGTTATGCTTTTACAATGTCAAATTTAAGAAAAATAGAAATAGGAGAAAACTTAAAAACTATACAAGAGTCAGTTTTTTCTCAATTATATTACTTGGATACACTAATACTAAGAGCTAAAACTCCACCTGCAACAGGTAATAATGTATTTTTAGAAACGGATAGACCAAATTTAGTATTTTTAGTGCCGAAAGAGTCTTTGGATTTATATAAACAAGATACTGTGTTTTCAAAGTTAAATCCACAGGCAATAGAATAAAATAATTTTAGAATATATGACAGATACGAATCAAAATATTTTGTTATTAAAAAATCTTGTTGAAGAAACAATCGGACGAAAGTTAAAAACGACAACAGATTTTTCTTGTTTATCAGTAGAATTGAAAGAAAAAACAGGTGTTACTCTATCGATTAGCACACTAAGACGCCTATGGGGATATGTAGGTGGCTATCAAAATGTAAGGGAAACGACATTGAATGTATTAAGTCTGTTCGTTGGTTATTCAAACTTCCTATCTTTTGTGAAAAAGTATTGTGAAAGCGAATTAACTCTATCTTCTCAAAGAATGTTTTTAAAGCCTTTGTATGCAAAAGATATAGCATTGGAAAAGGAAATCGAGATTAGATGGAATCCAGACAGGGTTTGTCGTTTGCGTTATTTGGGAGAAGAAAAGTTTTTGGTAATTTATTCTGAAAAGTCTAAACTTGCGGTAGGAGATACTTTCCTTTGCAAATCGTTTTACAAGAATCAACCTTGCTTTTTGGAAGAGTTTATTCATGAAAACGAAACACCTTGCGATTTTGTCGTAGGAAATAAAGACGGATTGACACATATAGAACAATTATAATAAGGTATAAAGAAATTTTTTAGGAATTAAAAAAACAGTTTAATAATTTAATTATGAAGAAACACTTAAAAACAATGATGTTGTTTACAGCGGCTTTCTCAGCTTTTGCTTGTAGCGAGAAAGTTCAAGAAGAAAAGGAATTTAATTACACAGATGAACGTTTCGCTGACGTGCAAATTTTGCATTATGAGGTAGAAGGTTTTGAGAATTTAAGCCTTCAACAAAAGACTTTCATATATTATTTGCAGGAAGCAGCACTTTGGGGTAGAGATATTTTGTTTGACCAAAACGGACGTTACAATTTAGAAATCCGTACAATGATGGAGGAACTTTATCTTAACTATAAAGGTGATAAAAACGACAAAAATTTTGTGGCTTTCGAAGAATACTTAAAGAGAGTATGGTTTAGCAATGGTATTCATCATCATTACGGAAGCGAAAAGTTTATTCCGGGATTTGATAGAGCGTGGTTTGTAGAGCAAACTAAGTGTTCGGAAGAAATTGCCGAAGTTTTGTTCAATCCAAACGTAATGCCAAAAAAGATAAACCTTGCAGAAGGAGCTGATTTGATAGCAACAAGCGCTTGTAACTACTATCAAGGAGTTACACAAGCGGAAGCTGAGGCTTTTTATGCCGATTTAAAAGCAAAAGGTGACCAAGAACGTCCTGTAATGTATGGAATGAACTCTACATTAGTTAAGGGTGCTGACGGTAAAATATACGAAGACCTTTGGATTGCTAACGGAAAATATGGCAAGGCTATAACTAAGATTGTTGAAAACTTAAAACTTGCTCGTCCATACGCGGAAGATGCAAAGCAACAAGAGGTTATAGATAAGTTAATTGCCTTTTACGAAACAGGAGACTTGAAAATATTTGATGAATACAGCATTGCGTGGACAGAAAACACAGAGCCTGTTGTAGATTTCGTTAATGGATTTATAGAATCTTATGGAGATCCTCTTGGAATGAAAGCTTCTTGGGAAAGTATTGTTAATTTTAAAGACATAGAAGCGACAAAGAGAACAGAAGCTATGAGTAATAATGCACAATGGTTTGAAAATAATTCACCTGTTGCTAAGGAATATAAAAAGGAAAACGTAAAAGGAGTTTCTGCAAAGGTAATTAACGCTGCTATTCTTGGAGGAGATTTATTCCCTTCAACAGCAATAGGAATTAACTTGCCAAATAGCAACTGGATTAGAGCAGAACACGGAAGTAAATCAGTAACAATAGGAAATCTTACTGAGGCTTATGCTCAGTCTTCTAACGGTAGCGGAATGCTTGAAGAGTTTGCTTACAGCCAAACTGAGATTGACATTATTAAAAAGTACGGACAATTTACCGATGACTTACATACAGATTTGCATGAGTGCTTAGGACACGGCAGTGGTAAGCTTTTGCCGGGCGTAGATCCTGAGGCGTTGAAAGCATACGGCAGTACAATCGAAGAAGCGCGTGCTGACTTATTCGCATTGTACTATTTAGGAGATGCAAAAATGGTAGAATTAGGATTATTGCCAGATATGGAAGCGTATAAAGCGAGTTACATAAGCCAAATGCAAAACGGGCTTTTGACACAAGTAGTAAGAATAAAATTAGGCGACCAAATCGAAGAATCACACATGAGAGACAGAGCTTTAATCGCACGTTGGGCTTACGAACATGGTAAAGGCGCATGCAAAGACGGCAAAGACGTGATAGAAATGGTTAAACGCGATGGCGAAACTTTTGTAAAAATCAACGATTACGAAATGTTACGTCAATTATTTGGTAAACTTCTTGCAGAAATCCAAAGAATTAAATCAACAGGGGACTTAAATGCTGCAAGAGATCTTGTAGAAAATTATGCGGTTAAAATAGATACTGAATTACATAAGGAAATTCTTGACCGTTATGCTAAGTTAAACATTGCTCCTTATAAGGGATTTGTAAATCCTGTTTACACTGCGGTTAAGGATAAGGACGGAAAAATTACTGATGTTAAGATTTCATATGACGAAGGTTACACTGAACAAATGTTAAGATACTCTAAGGATTATAGTCCTTTGAAGTAATTATCTGAAACAAAGTAAACAAAAAGCGTGATGAAGTTTTTCACCACGCTTTTTTAGTTTTGTATTTTTTATTCTTTATCTTTTGGTAGTTCAAAGTTGATTGGCAGGTTGAATTGACATCTTACAGGTTTTCCTCTTTGTTTTGCAGGTTGCCATTTCGGCATATTTTTTACCATTTCCATAGCTGCTTCATCGCAACCGCCTCCTATGCCTCGTAAAATTTTAACATTTGAAACTGAACCGTCTTTTTCAATAATGAAACTAACGAATACTCTTCCTTCAATGCCTTTTTCTTTTGCAAGTTCAGGGTATTTAAGATTTTTTACAATGTAAGCATACATTGAATCTAAGCCTCCCGGAAATTCTGCTTGCTCTTCAACTACTACAAATACTGCATCATCTGTTGATACTTCACTTTGAGCAAATGCTCCAAAACTTAATGTGCATAAAAACGCACTTAAAAACAATAATTTTTTCATATTGCATAAATTTTTATTGGTTTATGCTTGCAAAATTAAAGTTTTTTTTTATAAACCAAACAAAAATGAAAAAAATAGCGAGGATTAGTTTTCTAATCCTCGCTATTTTTATTTTATTTCTTTACTTTAATTTTTTATTCCTTAGGTTTATTGAAGGTTTTCTAAGCGTGAGATATACTTTTCTACCTCTCTGTATTCTATTGACTCAGGAAATTCTGTTTTTATTTGTTTGTAGCAATTCAAAGCTTCTGCATTATTTTTTTGCATCTCGTAAACTTGTCCTAATTTCAAAAGAACAAAAGGAGTTGTCATTATGTTTCTTGTTTTTAATGCGTCTTTGTAATTGTTAATCGCCTTGTCTAATTGTCCTAACTCAGCATAAGCATCTCCAATCAACGCTTTAACTTGTGCAGATATGATTTTATCATTTCCTTTGTAGTTAGAAAGAAATTCTATTGCCTTATTGTATTCGCCTTGTCTTAAATAGATATTACCAACGTAGTAATTAGCAAGCGAACCTCCCTTTGTAGAACCATATTCGTCAATTATTGATAATAATCCTGCGTGTTTACCATCGCCTTCAAGTGCTTTTTTGAAATCTTCTTGCTCAAAATATTTTTGAGCTGCGAATAATTCTTCTTGAACCTTAGTTTCGCGAGGCGCTACAATGAAGTTTTGGTATGAAAACCAAGCAGCAATTCCAAGAACTATTACAGCAAGAACTGTAATGATGATTTTCTTGTTTTTTTCTATAAACTTCTCAGAATTTGATACGATTTCTCCTACGTTTAAACCTTTATTTTCTTGTTCGTTTTCGTGGTTTAGATTGATGTTTTCTGTACTCATTATGTTTTATTTTTAATTTCAGATTGCAAAGATACGTTTTTCTTGTAAAAAAACAATATTAAATCTAAGGAAAACTTTAATAAAATTGTTTGACTGAGTAAAAAAATATTAGCATTCAAACACTAAATAGGTAATTTTTTATATAAAAACTTTGTTGATTATGAATTTATTGTTATTTTTGCTCATCTAAAAATGTAAAAACTATGAATATAGAAACTAAATTTATGGGTTTAAATATTAAAAGCCCTATTATAGTTGGTAGTTGCGGATTAACTTCTGATGTTGAAACGTTAAAGAAAATAGAAAAGGCAGGAGCAGGTGCCGTTATTTTGAAATCTGTCTTTGAAGAGCAGATTATGCAAGAGATGTCAAGCAGTTATTCTCAGTCTAACACATTTGAATACGCTGATGAAACGTATGACTATATTGTTGCTCACACAGAAAAACAATCTTTGGCTAAATATATTAGTTTAATAAAGGCTGCAAAAGAGGCAGTGTCTATTCCAATTATTGCAAGCGTAAATTGCGTTTCTTCTTCTCAATGGACAGCACTCGCAACTCGAATGGAACAAGCAGGAGCCGACGGAATAGAACTTAATATGTTAATTTTACCTTCTGATGTCAATATGACAACAGAAAAAATTGAGAAATTATACGAAACAGTCATAAAAGACATAAAGAAAACTGTAAAAATACCGGTGTCAGTTAAAATATGCTCTTATTTTTCTTCCCTTGCAAGATTTGCACAAAAGCTTTCGTGGATGGGAATTGAAAATTTAAGTATTTTTAATCAGTTCTTTAAACAAGATATTAACATAGATACAATGACAATAGAGCCAGCAAATGTTTTTTCTTCGCCAGGAAATTTACATAGAACAATAAGATGGACTGCAATTCTTGCGAATGTGGTAAATTGTCCTATAACTTCTGGTGGTGGAGTGCATAAACCACAAGATGTTATTAAGCTTTTGTTGGCAGGAGCAAACACAGTGCAAACCGTTTCGGCTATTTATGAGCAAGGAACAGAGTTTATTGAAGAGTCTATTGCCTTTTTGAAAGAGTGGATGCAAAAGAATAATTTTGAATCCTTGAATGATTTCAGAGGAAAGCTTGCTGTGGCAAAAAATAGTGAAAGTTCTGCTTTCCTAAGAGTGCAATTCATGAAGTATTTTGCAGGAATAAAATAATAAACGAAATAACTAAACTAAAAAAATATTGTTATGGAAAAACAAATCAACTCAAACAGCTTTTTTAGATTTGAAGATTTAAGAGTTTATCATAAATCTTTGGATTATGTTAATTGGTTGCTTAATCAAAATTGTCAATTGAGCGGAGTAGATGCTGATTTAGTATTCAAACCCTTAGTAAACTCAGCGAGCAAAGTGTCTTTAAGCATAGCAGAAGGCTCATCTCGTCATAAAACTCAATTGATTCAATTTTTAAAAGACGCAAAAGCTTCAATTAGAGAATGTGTTGTTTATACAACTGTGGCTTTCAAAAAAGGCATCTTTACACAAGAACAAAACGATGCTTCGATTGAAGTTTTGATGGAAATGACAAAAATGCTTGGAGCTATGATTGCCTCTTTGCAAAAGTCAGTTACAAACAGAGTAAATAAACAAGAAGAAGTTCAAAAGCCAGAAACAGAAGACGAATTTATGTCAGAAAATTTCTCTTTTGAATACTAAGAAATAAATATTTAAGAGAAAAGCGGGTTTTATTTTAGGATAAAACTCGCTTTTTTTTGCATTATCTTACCTTTTTATTGGAATTTGTCGTATTTTTGTAAGTTTAAAAGAGTGTAGTTTTATGAGATTTGAGCAAATTGTAGGACAAAGAGCTTTAATTAACACTTTAATAGATGTGGTGTTAAAGAATAGAGTAAGTCATGCACAACTATTTTTAGGTAGTGCGGGATATGGTGGCTTTGCTCTCGCTTTGGCTTATGCTCAATTCGTGTCTTGTACGAATAAACAGTTATATGAGAATGCGCAGGAGGGAGAATTGAAAGCGGATTCGTGTGGAAAGTGTCCTTCTTGTTTGAAATATCAAAAGCTTTCTCACCCTGATTTGTTTTTTGTTTTCCCTAATACTTCTACAAAGGCTGTTGAAAAAAATAATGAAAGTGCAAGTTTTTTGGAAACATTCAGAGAGTATGTCCTTTCTAAGGATGCTTATATAGATTTGGAATCTTGGTATCAAGAACTTGGGGTTGAAAATAAGCAAGGTGCAATAAATGTTAGGGATGCTAATACTATAATTAAGAATTTAACGCTTAAAACTTACGAGTCTCAATATAAAATCAATATTATTTGGGGTGTAGATAAGTTACAGGTAGATGCGGCTAACAAAATATTGAAAATTTTGGAGGAGCCTTACGAAAATACTTTATTCCTTTTGATTGCAGAAAATAGTGAGGCGTTATTACCTACGATTTTATCAAGAACTCAACTTATAAAGGTGCCACCGATTGCGGATAAGGACATTGCAAACTATTTATCAAACGAGGGTTTTGATGAAGTGGAGCAAATAGTTGGCGTTGCTGACGGAGATTTAATTAAAGCATTAAATTGGAATTCTGATAACAAGTCAGAGTATAGGCAATTATTTATTCAGTTTAATAGGTTGGCATTTTCTTATAATTCTTCTTTGGCTGAAATTTACAAGTTAGTGGAAAAGATTTGTAAAATGGGAAGAGAAGAACTTAAAATATACTTAAATTATACTCTTGAACTATATAGAGAATGTTTTCAGCAAGGAGAATTAAATATTGACCAACTTTGTAATTTTTCTTCTGAGGAAAAAGATTTTAAAGTTAAGTTTGCGAAGTTTATTACGCCGAAAAATCTTCTGCAAATACAAAAATTGACAGAAAAAGCAATGTTAGAAGTTATGCGTAATGGAAATGCAAAAATGATATTTTTAACGTTGGCTATTAACATTGGTAAATTGATAAAGAATACTAACAATAAATAATATATAACTCAATTATTTTTTATAATATGGAAGCAGAAAAAAACGAAATTAAAGAAATAGAACAAGAAAATAGGTTATTAGAACAATTTGTTCACCCATATTTTGATGAAGATCCCGATATTGAAAAAGATAAATTTGAAGTTAGTGATCTTTTATCAAGAGGTTGTAGCAAGGATCCTATATCTTACAAACCTATTCCAAAGAAAGAGTTGGATAATTGTTCAAAAATGAATGTCCATAATTGGATGGGGCATATTCATTCGCCATCAAATAGAAGTGCTTGCGACATTGTAGAGGTGCGATTTAAAAATTCAAGAAAAGATTTCTATCGTTTACCGGAAGGATTGGAAATTTCGGAAGGGGATGTTGTAGCAGTAGAAGGAAATCCTGGGCATGACATCGGTATAGTTACGCTTTCAGGAGAACTATGCAAAATCCAAATGAAGAAAAAGAAAATAGATATAAATTCAGACTTAAAAAGACTATACCGAAGAGCCAAAGCAGCAGATATAGAGAAGTGGTTGCAATCTGTAAGGAAAGAAGATGGTATGATATTTAAAACAAGGGATTATGCCAATCGTTATAATCTTAAAATGAAAGTAAATGATGTGGAATTCCAAGGCGATGGTACAAAAGCAATCTTTTACTATACGGCAGACGAAAGGGTGGATTTTAGGCAGTTGATTAAGTCTTTGGCAGAGGAATTTAGGATTAGAATTGAAATGAAGCAGATTGGAGCAAGGCAAGAGGCGAGTCGTTTAGGTGGAATAGGTACTTGTGGAAGAGAATTGTGTTGTAGCACTTGGTTAAATACCTTTAATTCTGTATCAACCATAGTTGCAAAAACTCAACAGTTGTTTCCAAATCCACAAAAGTTAGCAGGACAATGTGGAAAGTTAAAATGCTGTTTGAATTATGAGTATGATGTTTATGTGGAATCGTTAAATAAAATACCAGAGTTAGGAGTTAATCTTGAAACTGAAAAAGGCAAAGCAATATATCATAAAGTAGATGTTTTCAAAGGCCTGTTCTGGTATTCATATCAAGGAAGTACAGAATTATTCCCATTATCGGCAGATAGCGTTCGTCAAATAATGAATAAGAATGCGAAAAATATAATTGTAAAAGACCTTGAATCATACGCAGAAAAGTTAGAAAACGAAAAATCTTTACACAAAAATGAGTTCAATGAAAACTATAATTAGTAGAATTACGATTTTATTGATAGTTATTTCGTTTACGGCTTGCAATGTTAATGTTGTGTACGATGAAAACAAAGAAGTAAACCAAGAATCGTGGAAAACAACAGATAAATTGTATTACGAAATAGATGTAAAAGACACATTAAAAACATATAAATTAGCAATCAATATACGCAATACGGTAGAATATCCATATAGTAACATATATTTTTATATGAATACCATATTGCCAGACGGAAAAGTAACAAAGAGAGATACAATTGAATGTTATCTTGCCTATCCTGACGGAACTTGGAAAGGCAAAGGCAATTCCAGAATAAAAGATAACCGTTTTTGGATAGCGAAAAACGTAAAGTTTAATCAAATTGGTAAATATACATTTGAATTGCGCCAAGCTACTACAGATAGTCTTTTGAAAGGCATCTCAGATGTCGGATTGCATATAGAATATCAAGATTAGGAAACAAAATACCTTAGAGTATGAGTGAAACACAAAAGAAAAAGAAAAAAGAAAACAACTTTAAAAAGTATATAAAGGTAATGTGGGGAACTTATATCTGCTTTTTAGTAGCAGTAATAGTGTTTTTTATATTATTATCTTTAGGAGTCTTAGGATTTATGCCTACTTTTGAGCAATTAGAAAACCCAAAAGCTAATCTCGCAACGGAAGTTTATTCTGATTCTGGCGAATTAATGGGATACATTGGCATACAAAATCGCTCTAATGTAACATACAAAGATTTATCTCCTAACCTTATCAATGCTCTTGTCGCAACAGAAGATGCTAGATTTTACGAACATTCGGGAATAGACTTTCGTTCGTTGTTGAGAGTTTTAACAAAAACAGTCTTAGGTGGAGATAAAAGTTCAGGAGGAGGTAGTACACTTACACAACAGTTGGCAAAAAATCTTTTTCCAAGAGAGAAAAAATCAATGATAGGTACAGTATTTGCTAAACTTAAAGAATGGGTAGTTGCAGTCAAGCTTGAAAGAAACTATTCCAAAGAAGAAATATTATCAATGTATCTAAATACAGTTGATTATGGTAGCAATGCTTTTGGAATAAAAGCAGCCTCACAAATATTCTTTTCCAAACATCCGTCAGAATTAGAAGTTGAAGAAGCTGCAGTATTAGTTGGTTTATTGAAAGCACCAACAACATATTCTCCTGTTAGAAATCCAGAAAATGCGAACAAGAGAAGAGACGTGGTTTTAAGCCAAATGCAAAAATATGGATATATTTCAGAGGCAGAATACAAGGAAAAAACATCAAAACCAATAAAATTACGTTATAATCCACAATCTCACGATGAGGGGATTGCAACATATTTCAGAGAAATGTTGCGTAATTATATGAAAGAATGGTGTAAAACTCACTATAAAGCCAATGGCGAAAATTATGACGTGCATAAAGATGGCTTAAAGATATATACAACTATCAATTATAGGATGCAGAAAAATGCAGAAGAAGCAGTAAAAGAACATTTCAAAAACTTACAAGCAGAATTCTTTAAACACACCAAAGGATATAAAGATGCACCATTTACAGGTATAAGCAAAGACGATATAGATAAGTATTACATTCAAGCAATGAAGAATTCCGATAGATATCGCTACCTAAAAGCAGACGGACTTTCGGAAAAAGAAATAAAATCTAACTTTCAAGAGAAGACAAAAATGAGAGTCTTTTCATGGGAAGGCGATAAAGACACCGTAATGTCGCCTTGGGATTCATTGCGTTATTACAAACACTTTTTGAATACAGGAATGGTTTCAGTAGAACCACAAACAGGGTATATAAAAGTATATGTTGGAGGAATAAATTATAAACATTTTAAATTCGATAACGCAAAACTTGGAAGAAGACAAGTTGGTTCTACATTTAAACCATTTGTTTATGCAGCAGCAATGAGAGATAGTGAATTATCTCCATGCTATGAGTTAGAAAATTCGCCAGTAACATTTGAAGATTTCGATAATTGGACTCCTAAAAACTCAAATGACGCAAGAGAAGGCGAAAGCGTAACACTTAAATGGGCGTTAGCAAATTCAGTAAACTATATTTCAGCAGCCTTAATCAAAGATTACACAACACCGAAGGCCGTAGTTGATTTAGTAAAGCAAATGGGAATTACAACTCCAATGGAGGCTTACCCTTCTATTTGTTTAGGAACATCAGACCTTTCTGTAATGGAAATGGCGGGAGCTATGGCTACATTTGCTAATAAGGGCATTCACAAAGAACCAATCTTTATAACAAAAATCTGTGATAATAAAGGAATGGTTTTAGAAGTGTTTAACTCAAAAAGTAACCCAGCATTGAGCGAAGAAACTTCGTATTTGGTGTTAGAATTGATGAAAGGCGTTGTAGATGGCGGTACAGGAGGAAGACTAAGGTATAGATACGGATTGACAAGCACGATTGCAGGAAAGACAGGTACGACAGACAATAACTCAGACGGTTGGTTTATAGGTATAAATCCGAAGTTAGCAACCGCAGTCTGGGTAGGAGGAGAATTAAGAAGTATTCACTTCCGCTCGACAGCCTTAGGACAAGGAGCATCTATGGCTTTACCAGTTTACGCCTTGTTTATGAAACGATGTGAGAAAGACTCAAAACTCAATTTTTATAAAGGAGATTTTGATCGTCCGCCAACAATGAGTATAGATATGGATTGTAGCAACTATATTCAAGAAATAGACGAAGGAACTATGGAACAAGAAAGAAATAAAGAGTGGTAAAATCCACTCTTTATTTCTTTTATTTATTTTGTTCTTAAATAATCCGCCACAGCTTCGTAAGCTGGTAAAGAAAATGGGTCATTCACACTATTAGATGCCTGAGGATGAGAAGCAAGTCTGACAATTACCATTTCTGCAACGGGATCTATGTAAATAGTTTGCCCATGTACGCCTCTGGCACAAAAAGCCATGTTATTATTCTTTGTAACCCACCACATATTCCTATAAGCCCAACCTTTTAACATAGGATAACTCTCCTTATCAAACGTATTAGCGTTAGAGTTTTCTATAATATCTTTCATCAAACCATTAGGAATAATTTGTTCGCCATTGAAATAACCATCATTTCTTATCATTTCTCCAAATGCAGCCAAATCTTGCAAAGAAGCATTAAAGCCTCCGCCCGCAAATTCAGTACCTGTTGCATCTAACTGATAATAACCCTCAACGTGCGCACCCATTGGTTTCCAAAACCTTTCGGAAATCAATTCAGAAATAGGCTTATCGCATACCCTTGTAATGACCCAAGCTAAGGCATCCGTATTTATAGTTTTGTAAGCAAACCTTTGACCATGCTTTCCCTTTTGTTTAACAGTTTGCAAGAACTCCCTGTAACTTTTTGCTCCCTTATAATTTTCTGGTTTAGGGTAAGGCGTACCTGCTTGCGAAAATTCCCAAATTCGAGATTTAGGATTATTATAATTTTCGTCGTAATCCAAAGCAGTAGTCATATCTAATAAATTCCTAATAGTAGCATTGCCAAAAGCAGAACCCTTTAATTCAGGAACATAATAATCAACCCTTTGATTTTCATCAAGAATTCCTTCCGCAACCAACACAGCCCCCAAAGTACCCGTTAGAGTTTTGCTCACAGACATAACAGCGTGAGTACCATCTGGCTCTAAAAAAGCATAATAACGTTCAAACACAATCTTACCTTTGTGCAATATTATAATACCATCGGTTTTGGCTAATTCAAGGCTTTCATTAAATGAAATCAATTCACCATTTAAAGTCTCAAACAAAATATCCCCAATAGCATCATCGTTTTTTGATTTAAATTCATAGCGATTGTATTCCGCAGGTTTAACACCCTTAGTTGGGAAAAACACACGCATATCACAAACACTTTCTCTTATTTGAGGAAAATCGAAAAAACTACCATCAATAGCGGTTTTAATCAAATCTTTTTGTCCCATCAATGTAATACCCATTGACATTAGAACAGAAGTTACAACAAATTTTTTCATAAAATAAAATATTAAATTAAAGCAACTAAGTAACAAACAATCAAATTAAAAAGTTCTAAAAATATTAAAATCACTATTTTTGAGTATTGTCGAGATTGATAAGAGGAAGTAATTTTGCGCCGAAATAAAACTAAAACATAAAATGAGAAAAGCAAGAATTATTTTAATCTTTACTTTGATTTTGTCAATGACATTACAAGTATTTGCTCAAAATCCTCACAAACAATACGAAGGATACGCGATTGAAGGGCATGTATTTAACAAAGAAACAGAAGAAGCAGTGCTTTATGCTACCGTAATGTTGAAAAACACAACAATAGGTACAACAACAGACGAAACAGGTAGCTTTATAATAAGAGAACTTAAACCTGGTAAATACACCTTAGTGATTAGCTGCTTAGGGTATAAGACCTTAGAAAGTGAAGTAGTACTTACAGAAGAAGAAACACCTCATGCACACATTCTTTTGGAGCCTCACGCAGTTATAATAGACGAAGTAGTTGTTTCTGCTAACAGAAACGAAACATCAAGAAAGGATGCGCCCGTTATAGTAAACGTTTTAAGTAACAAACAATTCGAAAAAACAAATGCACAGGACCTTGTGCAAGCCCTTCCTTTCCAAAGCGGAGTCAGAGTAGAGTATAATTGTCAGAACTGTGGATTTCCGCAAGTTAAAATAAACGGATTAGATGGACCATATACACAAATTCTTATAGATTCACGTCCAGTGATGAGTGCGCTCAGTGGAGTGTATGGATTAGAGCAAATTCCAGTAAACATGGTTGAAAGAGTAGAAGTAGTAAAAGGCGGAGGCTCAGCTTTATTTGGAGCAAACGCCATTGCAGGTACGATAAACATTATCACAAAAGAGCCAACAACGCCAAGTCTCTCAGTTTCCACTGACGCACAGTTAATAGGCGGAACTTCATACGCACAAAACGTAAACGTAAATGGAGCAATCCTAAGTAAAGATAAAAAAACAGGAGCTTCATTCTATCAAACATATCGCACACGTTCAGCATTCGATGCGGATAAAGACGGTTACACAGAATTAGGTATGTTAGAAAACTTATCTTTCGGAACAAACATATTCTATAATATAGATAACAGAAATAAAATCAATCTAGAATATCACACAACCAATGAAGACAGACGTGGAGGTAATAAATTAGACTTGCAACCTCATAAAAGCGATATTTGTGAGATGACAAAACATCAAATTCAGTCGCTAAACGCAAACTATAACTATGTTTCGCTTGATGGAAAGAATAGATTGAATACTTATTTCTCGACACAATACATAGATAGAGACTCTTACTACGGCGCATATCAAGACCCAAATGCCTATGGTCATACAACAGATTTAACATTATTAGCAGGGGCAATGGCTTTGCATAAGTTAGATAAACTATTCTTCGCATCGGCAGACATAACTTACGGAGTAGAATATAGTAGCAATAGTTTAGATGATATATTTGAAGCATACAATATAAGAACTAAACAAACAGCAAATGTTATTGGAGCTTATGCGCAGTCGGAGTGGAAAAGCAAAAAATTAAACTTACTATTAGGAGCAAGACTCGATAAACACAATCTTCTAAGTTCGCCAGTAGTTGCACCAAGAATAAACATATTATACAAACCCTTAGAAAGCCTTCAATTAAGAGCGAGTTATTCAAGCGGATATCGTGCTCCACAAGTTTATGACGAAGACTTGCATGTTACACAAGTAGGAGGGGAAAGCGTAAGAACACAATTAGCAGAAGATTTACGTCCGGAATATTCTCATAGTGCGAGTTTGTCAGCAGATTACTATGTACAAGTAAACGATAATATGCAGTTGAATTTCTTAGCAGAAGGATTCTATACGGTTTTAGATGATGTATTTGCGTTAAAAACGATAAGACACGACTCAATCACACAAACAACATGGCAAGAACGCTATAACGCATCGGGAGCCATAGTAAAAGGAATCAGTCTTACAGCAAAAATGGCGTATAAAGACATTTTAGTTCTTTCAGCAGCCTATACGCTACAATCAAGTCGCTATAAAGAAACAGAATATTGGTCAGAATTTGACGATGTTGCAGGAACAGATAAGCTAATGCGTAGTCCGGATGATTATGGCTACATAAGCTTAGACTATAATCCGATAAAAAAATTAGGAATTAACCTTTCGGGAACATATACTGGCGAAATGCAAGTTCCACACTACGCAGGCTATATAGAAAAAGACAGAATGGAAACAACACAAAGGTTCTTTGACTTGAATTTTGCAGTAAACTATGATTTTAAGCTAAGCAAGAGCAATACGTTGCAATTAAAATTAGGAGTGAATAACCTATTTAATTCTTTCCAAAAGGACTTTGATAAAGGAATGGATAGAGATTCGGGATACATATATGGTCCTACAATGCCAAGAACATATTATATAGGATTAAAACTAAAAATGTAAGAAAATTATCTAAATCAAATAAGCCAAATTCTTAAAACAAAAATCAAGTAGTTAAGAGAGTGAAAAAAAACTCTTAGCTTTATCAAAATAAATCAAAGAAAAAATAAAATTTTTCTTTGGTTTATTTTTTTATTTCTTAGGATTATTTTTACCTTTTTTGTACTTTTGTAGGCTGAAATAATGTTTTTATGAAAAGAGTATTAGCATTCTTGCTTTTTTGCATTGTATTGGCGTCTTGTTCTAATGAAAGAGAACAGGAAGTTATACAAAAAAATATACATGGCTTTTATAAATCTTTGAATAATCGAGATTTTGAGTCGTTAAAGGGCTATATGTCGCCTCAAATACAACAAAAGATAGCTTATTTCAAAAGTCTAAACAACGATTTGGTGATTTACAAAAGCTATAAGGTAAAGAATGTTGTTATAAATGGTAATACGGCAGTGGTAGATGTGGAGTGCGTAGATGAATTTGGTAATAAGTTTGTTTGTAATTGGACTTTGGTGAAAATAAATGGTGAATGGAAAATCTCTGAATACGGAATTGTATGATAAAAAAGCTATTGTATATTGTTAATTTGGTTTTCGTACTTCTATTATTAGGAGTTTATGTTGGGGTTCGCGTAAGTCCCGAATATATTGCGGAACTTTCTTTATTATCTTACGTTTACCCTTTTCTGCTTGTGGTAAATGTTTTGTTTTGTCTGCTATGGCTATTCTTAAAATGGAAATATTTATTTGTGCCTTTGGCAGTGGTTTTGATAGGTGTTAATTTTATTCCACGTTTTATTGGTTTAAATTCGGAGAATGATAACATTGCGGAAGGGAGTCTTAGAGTTATGACTTATAATGTTAGGAATTTTCAAGAAGGTGCGCAAGATGATAAATCAATAGCGATAAGGAATAAAGATTCTATACTATCCCTTGTAGAAAAGTATGCTCCTGATATTGTATGTCTGCAAGAATATGCCTCAGTTAAGAAGTCTGAGTCTTGCTTTCATTATATTATGGTAAATAAGTTGGGATATAAGCATTTTTTTGCGCCAGATAATATGGCGAACTATGTAAGGGGAAGTGTGATTTATTCAAAATACGATATATCTCGCTCAGGTACACTTTTCCCTATGGACAAAAAATATTATTCTATGGCGTATGCTGACATCAATGTAAAGAAACAAAAGGTTAGAATATACAATGTGCATTTGGATTCTTATATGTTGAGCGAGGAGGAAAAGAAAGAAGTTGAAGATATAAAGGAAGGACAAATCACCTCTGAGCAAACAAGTAAGAGTGTATTGAAAAAATTGATGCAAACAAATAAAAAGCAAGCCCAAGAGGTGAGAGAGTTATCTAATGTAATAAATGAAACTGAGGGCTCTTTCCTTATGGTTGGCGATTTTAACGCTACGCCTTATTCTTACACATATCAAATTCTTACAAAGGAGTTAAAGGATAGCTTTGTTGAGAAAGGAAGTGGTTTTTCTGGCACTCACAATTTTTTTGCGCCTAAATTCAGAATTGATTATGTGCTTGCAAGCGATAAAATAGGAGTTGAGTCTTATAAACAAGAGGTTTTTGATTACTCAGACCATAATCCTGTGGTTGTAGATTTTAAAATAAATTAGTGTTGTGAGAAAGCAAGAGCGTTATTCTTTGGTTTTGGAAAGGCTTAGGGGATTATTTCCCGATGCTGACACGGAATTGAACTTCGATTCTCCATTTCATCTTTTGGTTGCGGTAATTCTTTCGGCACAATGTACGGATAAGCGAGTGAATATGGTAACACCTGCTTTGTTTGAGCGTTATCCAGACGTGAGGACTATGGCAGAGAGTACGGATGAGGAGATTTATTCCTATATAAAGAGTATTTCATATCCTAATGCAAAGAGTAAGAATTTGAAAAAAATGGCTGAACGTTTGCAAGAGGTGTATAAAGGAGAAATTCCAAAGGATACGGATGAGTTGCAAACGTTAGCGGGTGTTGGACGTAAGACTGCAATGGTCATGGCGGCGGTTTTGTGGAAGCAAGACGTAATGCCGGTTGATACTCATGTGCATAGGGTTTCGGCTCGTATAGGTTTGACTAATGGGGCTAAGAATGTGGTTGATACAGAGAAGCAACTGCTTGTTAATTTAAAGGGTGCAAGTAATTTTGCGGATATTCATCATCAGCTTATTTTGTTGGGACGATATATTTGTAAGGCTCGTAAACCTATGTGTGAAAAGTGTAGCTTGCAAGAGGTGTGTAAGTATTATAAATCTAAGAATAGAGAGAAAAAGTCTTAGATTTAGTTTTTTTATTCTATATTTGCAAATGTTATTTTAAAGACTAAAAATAGTAATATGTTAAAAATGAAGAGAATATTTTTATTTTCAGTAATTGTTTTATTGTTTGCTTGTTGTGGAAAGGACAATGCTGTGCCTTATGAGCAGATGCAAGAGAGCGAAAAGATGTCTTATTTGAATGCGAAAATAAGAAAAGAACCTAATTCTGCGGATTTGTTTTATATGCGTGCAGAGTTGTATTACAATAAGGCAGATTATTCTGCGGCTCTTACGGATATTCAAAGGGCTATTTCGATAAATAAAAAGAAAGTGGAGTATCATGTTTTGCAAGCTGATATTTTGTTTTCGCAAGGGGAGAGTGCATTGGCTTTTTCTTCGCTTCAAAATGCTAAGGAGGTAGATGGCAAATATATTGATGCGTATTTGAAAACTGCTGAATTGAGTTTGTATGTTAGAGATTACGAAAAAACTATGTTTAACGTAAAACAAGCTATTCTTTTGGATAAATTAAATCCTACTGCTTACTTTTTGCGTGGCTGGGCTTTGAAAGAACAAGGCGATACTGTGAATGCAGTTAAGGATTATCAAAAAGCGATAGAGTTAAAGTCGGATTATGAACAAGCTTACGAGGAATTGGGTTTACTTTATGCGATTAAGAATGACCCTCTCGCGGTTGAGTATCTTAATAGTGCGATAAATATAAATAATAACAACTATAATGCTATGTATTCTTTGGCTTTATTCTATCAAGATAATGGTGCTATTGGTCAGGCTTTGGAAACTTATCAAAAGTTATTGGAAATAAAACCTGATCACGCAGATGCGTTGCATAATGTGGGTTATATAAATTATGAAGAAAAGCAAGAGTATGATATAGCAATAGAATGTTTTACTTCTGCTATAAAAGCGGATTCGTTATTTTGGCAAGCGTATGCAAATAGGGCAAAAGCTTATGAGAAATTGGGCGAAATGGAAAAGGCAAACGCAGATAGACAAAAAGCTGATGCGTTGTTAGGAAAATAAATAAAAATTTTGCTATTCTGAAAAAAAGACTTATCTTTGCGAGACTAAAAAAGATTAAGAAATATGAAATATTCAATGTCAAAGGTTATGTGTTACTGCAAGAGTTTCAACTCTTTGACTGAATATTTTAAAGAATAACAGAAAAACGACTTTCTTTTAGAGAGTCGTTTTTTTTATATACAATAAGGAAATAAACAAATAGAAAATTTAAATATTATGGCAAACTTAAAAGGAAAAAACTTAATTTCTATTACAGATTACACAAAAGAAGAGTATTTGCAAATATTAGAATTGGCTGCGGAGTTTGAAAAACAACCTAAACAATCAATTTTAAATGACAAAGTTGTGGCTTCTATATTCTTTGAACCTTCAACTCGAACTCGTTTGAGCTTTGAGAGTGCTGCGAATATGTTGGGAGCAAGAGTGATTGGATTTAGCAATCCTGCGGCAACAAGTTTGCAAAAAGGTGAAAGTTTGCACGATACCATTCAAATGGTAAGCAGTTACTCAGATTTAATTGTCATGCGTCATCCAAGAGACGGAGCAGCGCGCTATGCCGCAGAGGTTTCTAATGTTCCTGTGATAAATGCTGGTGACGGAGCAAATCAACATCCGACACAATGTATGTTAGACTTGTATTCAATTCAAAAAACTCAAGGTGGATTGGACAATCTTCATATAACAATGGTGGGAGATTTAAAGTATGGTCGTACAGTACACTCTTTGGTGCAAGCAATGTGTAATTTTAATGCTACATTCCATTTTGTGTCTCCTGAAGAGTTAAAAATGCCGTCTTCTGTTAAAATGCACATTACAAATATGGGCTTAGAATATCATCAATATACTAAATTGGAAGATGTAATTCCGTTCTCTGATATTATTTATATGACAAGAATTCAAAGAGAACGTTTTTCCGATCCTTTGGAGTATGAAAGAGTGAAGGATTGCTATATTTTAGAAGCATCAACTTTAAAGGGTTGTAAACCAAATCTAAAAGTTCTTCATCCATTGCCAAGAGTTAATGAAATTGCTACTGATGTTGATGCTACTCCTTACGCATATTATTTCCAACAAGCTCAGAATGGAGTGTATGTTCGTCAAGCTTTAATGGCTGCAATTTTAGGTGTAAAGTAATATTGTTAAAATAAAATTTCAAATATATGTCAAACGATAGAAAAAAAGAACTAGTTGTTTCTGCAATTGATAATGGTACAGTAATAGATCATATTCCTGCAAACGAGATATATAAGGTTGTGAAAATTCTTAACCTAGATGAATATCAGGATGAGGTGTTGATTGGAACAAATCTTTCAAGTAAAAAATTCGGTAAAAAAGGTATTATAAAAGTTAAGAATAAATTTTTCGAGGAAACGGAAGTTAATAAAATATCTTTGGTAGCGCCAAATGCAACTCTTATTGTCATCAAGGGTTATGACGTTGTTGAAAAAAGACAGCTAACAATTCCTTCTGAAATCAAAAAGATTGTGAAATGTATTAACCCAAATTGTATTACAAATATAGAGGATAATATAGAAACTAAGTTTAAGGTTTTAAGCAAAGAACCATTGAAAATGCAATGTCATTATTGCGAAAAAACAATGAATAATATCCGTTTCAACGAATAGTATTTTGTCGTTTTTATTGTTTTTTTCGTAAATTTTTTGTTCAACTTGAAGAAAAATTGTACCTTTGCAAACTCTAAAAGCATATAGTTTGTTAGGACGATGAGTAGGAAATATGTTTTAAAGTTTAGCGGACTCTCAAATAATCTTCATGAGTTTGAGTACACTGTCGGAGCTGATTTGTTTAAAGACTTTGATTGTGAGGAGATTCTTGATGCTGATTTGTTAGTTAAGCTATCTTTGGAAAAGAGTGAAAGACAATTGGAGTTCTCTTTTGATATCAAGGGTAGAATCAGTGTGCTTTGTGATAGGTGCGGTGATGATATGGACTTGAATTTAAGTTTTGAACGAAAATTGTATGTGAGATTTGGGGAAAAGTTTGAAGAGCAAGATGTAGATTTATACGTTATTCCGTTTAATGAAAGTTCTATTGATTTGGCTTCGTTTATTTATGAATACGTTACGTTAGAAAAGCCAATGAGATGCGTTCATGGAGAAACAGATGGTAATAATCAAACTTGCGATAGTGAAGTTGTAAATATTTTAGAAACACCAATAGAAAAAGAACAAGAAATTGATTCGCGTTGGGAAGCGTTGAAGAATTTAAAATTTTGAAACAAATAAATTGATTTAATATGCCACATCCAAAACACAGATTCTCTCAAACGAGAACAGCAAAAAGAAGAACTCATGATAAGGTAGAAGGAGTTCAATTGACAACTTGTAGCAACTGCGGTGCGTCTGTAATAATGCATAGAGTATGTCCAGAATGCGGATATTACAGAGGAAAAGAAGCAATTAAGAAAGAAGCAGAAGCCTAACACTTTTTAATATGAGAATAGGGCTTGATGCTATGGGGGGTGATTATGCTCCCAAAGCTATAGTTGAAGGTGCAATATTGGCTCAAAAAGAATTATCTGAAAATGATAAGATAGTTCTTTTTGGGCGTAGTGTTGATATATTGAACGTTCTTGCGGAAAACGGCGTGTCGGCTTCTTTGTTCGAAATTGTAGAGGCTGAGGAGGTTATTGACATGCATGATAAACCTGCAAAAGCATTTGCGAAGAAGCCAAATTCGAGTATGGCGGTAGGTTTCCGTTACTTGAAAGAAGGAAAGATAGATAGCTTTGCTAGCGCAGGTAATACAGGAGCTATGCTTGTAGGAACAATGTATTCTGTTGGAGTAGTGGAAGGCGTTATGCGTCCTTGCCTTGCTGCTCTTGTTCCAAAAGTGAACGGAGGTATTACACTTTTGACAGATGTAGGAGTAAATCCTGATGCAAAACCAGAAATGCTTGTGCAATTTGCTACATTGGGTAGCGTTTATGCTAAGACCGCTTTGGGAATAGCTAATCCAAAAGTTGGATTAGCTAACATAGGAGAGGAAGAAGAGAAAGGAAATCAACAAACACAAGCAGCACACGCATTGATGAAAGAAAATAAATCTTTTGAGTTCTTCGGAAACGCAGAACCTGTAGAGATATTCAAAGATAATGTAGATGTAGTTGTTTGTGATGGCTTTATTGGCAATATGTTAATGAAACATACCGAAGCGCTTGCAAGAGTTTTTGCAAAAAGAGGTCTTGTTGATGAATATGTTGCACGTTTCAATTATGAAATATATGGAGGATTGCCTTTGCTTGGCGCAAATTCTATTGTTCTAATTGGACATGGCATTTCTAATGCTAAGGCAATAAGAAGCATGGTATTGCAATCAAAAAATATATACGAGACTAATTTGATAGGAAACTTAAAAGAAGTTTTATCAATTAGTTAGTTTGTAATAAAAAACACGGAAAGATGTCAAAGTTAAGAGCTGCTATAACCGCAGTTGAGGGCTATGTCCCAGACTATATTCTTACTAACGATGAACTTAGTAGAATGGTAGATACCAGTGATGAGTGGATAATGACTCGAATTGGTATTAAAGAACGTCATATTTTGAAGGGAGAAAAAGGACCTTCTGATATGGGGGAAATAATAGTTAAAAGAATTTTGGAGAAAAAGAATATTTCTCCTGAGGAGATAGAGTTGGTGATTTGTTGTACAGTAACGCCAGACATGGTGTTTCCTGCAACAGCTAATGTCATAGCACACAAATGTGGAATTAAAAACGGATTTGGATTTGATGTAAACGCAGGTTGTTCAGGCTTTCTTTACGGATTGACAACTGCTACAAAATATATTGAATCTGGTTTCGTAAAAAAAGCAATAGTTATTGGGGCAGAAAAAATGTCTGCAATAGTAAACTATCAAGATAGAACAACATGTCCAATCTTTGGAGATGGAGCAGCGGCCGTTCTTTTAGAGGCAACAGAAGGAGAATACGGAATTATAGATGAAGTTTTGTGTTCTGATGGTGAAGGAGTAAAACACTTACATCAAGTTGCAGGAGGTTCAGTTAAGCCAGCATCGCACGAAACTGTTGATGCAAGAGAACATTTCATATATCAAGAAGGACAAGCCGTATTTAAATGGGCTGTTGTTAAAATGGCGGAAGCGACAGAAGAAATATTAAAAAGAAATAATATGACTTCGCAAGACATTGCCTATCTATTACCTCACCAAGCTAATATGAGAATAATCTCAGCGACAGGAAAGAGATTAGAAATGCCAGATGAAAAAGTTTTAGTCAATATAGAAAAATACGGAAATACGACATCTGCAACCATTCCTATGCTAATGTTTGAAAATCAACATAAGTTCAAAAAAGGAGACAATCTTATTTTGACAGCATTTGGCGCAGGATTTACTTGGGGTGCAGTATTAGTTAAATGGGCTATTTAAATATAGTTTTTTTAGGCACAGGAACCTCGCAAGGCGTACCAGTTATAGGGTGCGATTGCGAGGTTTGTCTTTCTAATGAAGAAAAAGACAAGAGATTGCGTTCGTCTATTTTGATAACTTCCGACAAAGGAACACAAATAACAATAGATGCAGGGCCCGATTTTAGAACGCAAATGTTGAATGAAAGAGTTAAATATTTGGATGCAATACTTGTAACACACGCACATAGAGATCACGTTTCGGGGCTTGACGATGTGCGTTCATATAATTATCTTCAACAAAGCCCTATGCCAATTTTTGCAAACAAATATGCAATTAAAAGCATCAAAAACGAATTTTCCTACGCATTTGCACAAGTTAAATATCCAGGATTACCAGAATTTGACTTGCAAGAAATAGACGTAGAAAAGCATAATCAAATAAAAATAAAAGAATTAGAAATCATACCAATAGAAGTGATGCACTTCAAACTCCCAATCTTAGCATATAGAATAGGAAACTTTGCTTACATAACCGATGCCAAAACAATCTCAGAAAAAGAAAAACAAAAACTAAAAGGCGTCAAACACTTAGTGGTAAATGCACTAAGGAAAGAAGAACATTTTTCACACTTCTCATTAAGCGAAGCTTTAAATCTCATAGCAGAGCTCCAACCCGAAAAAGCATACCTTACACATATTAGTCATTTCTTAGGAAAAGATAAAGAAATATCAAAAGAATTGCCAGAAAACGTGCAATTAGCATACGATGGACTTAAAATAAGAATACAACAATGATAGAAATAATAGCAGCAATCATAGGAACGATATACATAGTCTTAGAATACAAAGCCTCACCTTGGCTATGGCCTTTTAATATCCTTATGGCATTGATGTATGTCTATGTATTTTTTGACAATGGCGTTTATGCACAAATGCTAATCCAAGTTTACTATGTATTTATTGGCGTTTATGGTTGGTTAGAGTGGAAAGGAATGCTAAAAAACGGTAAAAAAGAAGAAAAACCAATCACCTCACTACCAAAAAAGCATTATTTACCACTCCTTATCATAACAATAGCACTTTCAATCGCAATTTCCCTAATCTTAAAACAAATACCAGGCAATGAAGTCTGGCTTTTAGATGGTGTTTCCACAGCATTAAGCGTAGTAGCAATGTGGTTATTGGCCAAAAAGTATTATCAACAATGGATATTTTGGATAATAGTAGAGCCAATCATTATTTTAATGTCCTTACAAACAGAGATGTACGCAACAGCCGTGCTTTATCTAATCTATACCATAATAGCAATAATGGGTTACTTTAAATGGAAAAAACAATCAATACATTAAATATAGAAAACATAGAAGTTGTTGTATTAGCCAACGGAGAATTTCCAATAAATCAAATACCTCTTTCGCTATTACAAAGACCTATTCCCGTTGTATGTTGCGATGGAGCGATAGAGGCTTTGGATAAATTTGGCAAAACGCCCTTAGCACTAATAGGAGATGGCGATTCGGTAAGCGAAGAATTGAAAAACAAATACTTAGATAGGTGGTATTTTATTGCAGACCAAGAAACAAACGACTTAACCAAAGCAATGAATTTCTGTGTTGAAAAAGGATTTAAAGAAGTTGCAATACTTGGAGCCACAGGCAAAAGAGAAGACCACACATTAGCCAATATCTCACTACTTATCGAATATTCAAAACAAGTAAACGTAAGAATGTTTACCGATTATGGCGTTTTTGTTCCAATTTCCCAAACAACAACCCTTTCTTCCTTTGCAAAACAACAAGTATCCATTTTTTCGCTTGATGCAAACAATCCCCTAACATCAAAAAACCTACGTTACCCGATAGAAAATCGTAAATTCAAATATTGGTGGGAAGCAAGCCTAAACGAAGCCATAAAAGAAAACTTCACTCTCTTTACTGAAAGTGAAGTAATTATATATCAAACCTACGAAGTCAAAAATTAAGCTTTTTTCTTTTTGATTAAATTTTTCTTCTTTGTTTGCTTTTCTTGCTCATCCAAAGACCGTAAACTTCGCTTACATTACCTGCTGTAACGAAAGCATCAATTTTTTCTTCATCTATTAGTTTCATCAATCTTGTAAACTCATCTTTGTTAAGCAATACTTCAATTTCTATTTTCTTTTCTTGACTATATCCACCTATTACTTCGTAAAGAGTAACTCCTCTTACTAAATCATTAACGATAAACTCTCTTAGGCGTTCGTGTTGTGAAGAAATAATGCACACACGCTTTTTGTTGTTTAATCCAGCTGTGAAATAATCTATCACAAGTCCGTTAATCCAAGTGCCAATCAATCCTATAACAACCATATGGAAAGGATTGATTGCAAAAGCTGTACAACAAATTATCGCACCCGCAACAGAAACGGAAGCACCTATGTCAAAATGTAAATATTTGTTTACAATCTTTGCTAAAATGTCAAGTCCACCGGTTGAAGCGTTGATTCGGAAAAGCACGGTCTGTGCAGCACTCAAAAGAAGTACGAAACAACAAAGGTCAAACCATATATCACCCATGATAGATGGGATTGCACCGCCTTCTCTTATGAAGTTTTCGTATGGAAAGTAAGTTTCCAAAATACTAATCATAGGTCCGAGAATCAAAGCTGTGTAAACTGTTTTAATGCCGAACTCTTTCCCGATTAGGAAGTAAGCTAATACTAACAGAATTGCGTTAATCACGAAGATAACTGTTGAAACAGGCAAAGCCATTCCAAATAATTGTTCTGAAACTCCGCTTATTACGATAGATAACCCCGAAATTGTTCCGATAATCAATTTACTTGGAACAAGGAAGTAATAAACTGCACACGCAGTAACCATCATTCCGACAGTCATTATGAGTAATTCTACCCAAAATTTAGAAGTGGTAATAATATTTCCCACAGTTTTTAATGTACTTGAAAGGTTTTGTTTAACGTTTGTCATAATGAATTAAAATTTGCTTGCAAAATTACGAATATTTCTAAGAAATAATTTCATAAAGCTAAGAAATAATTTCATAAACCTAAGGAAAAAAATCCTTTTCCTTAGATTTGCCAATATTTAATAGTATATTTGCAAAATATAACAATAAAACAATTTTTGCAATGAACTATGTTGAGAGATTAACCTTTGAACAAAAACAGGCTTATTATGCAGCACTTTGCGAAATGATTTCACCGGAAAGAGTTTCCTTGTTTGAGAAAGTTGTAAGTGAAAGAACAGATATGCAATGTGTAGTTGTAGAAAATATTTATCAATCACAAAATGCCTCAGCCGTGTTAAGGACATGTGATTGTGTAGGTATTCAACAAGTTCACGTTATAGAAAATAACAATACCTATCAAATCAATCCTGATGTTGCCTTAGGGTCGAGTCAATGGATAGACTTGCATCGCTATAATAAAAAAGAA
The DNA here is from genome assembly GCA_045644685.1 of Candidatus Onthomorpha sp. Lineage (GTDB taxonomy): Bacteria > Bacteroidota > Bacteroidia > Bacteroidales > P3 > Onthomorpha. Next base: position 83,929 of record JAZRHI010000010.1, on the reverse strand, counting down.
AACAACACGCTTGACTGCATCAACAAATTGAAATCGCAAGGCTATAAAATAGTTGCCACACTTCCTCACGAGAAAGACGTATTCCTTCCTCAATTAGACGTAACCGAAAAAATGGCTGTCGTATTTGGAAACGAGGTTGAGGGATTGTCGCAAGAGGTTGTTAATAATGCTGACATATATATGAAGATTCCTATGTTCGGCTTTACAGAAAGTTTCAATATATCGGTTTCTGCTGCAATATGTATGTACAATCTTACAGAAAGGCTAAGAGCAAGCGGAGTAGATTATCATTTAAATCCCGATAGAAGGGTAGAAACTCTTATAAAGTGGGCAAAACGCTCAATAAGAAGGAGTGATATGATAGAAAAAGAGTTGATGAAAAGACTATTTGGCTTATAAAAATGCAGAAATACATAGATTATATAGTAAAAACCACATCTTTAAATGCCGATTGTGTAAAAAGAACTGTGGAATTGTTGGAAAATGACTGCACAATACCTTTTATAGCACGCTATCGTAAGGAAGCAACAGGCGGATTAAACGAAGTAGAGATAGACTCTATTGCTAATGCTTTGAAAAAAGCAAAAGAATTTGAGGCAAGAAAGACTGTGATTCTTAACAGCATAGAACAACAAAATCTTTTAACAGAAGAATTAAGAAATAAGATAGAACAAACCGAAAATCTTATAGATTTAGAAGATATCTATCTACCTTATAAACCTAAACGCAGAACACGAGCTACTATTGCAAAGGAAAAAGGATTGGAACCACTTGCAAAAATGATTATGAGTGAGAAACAATTTTCATTTGCAAAGTATAGCGATGAGGACTTGGCAGGAGCGAGAGATATTTGTGCAGAATGGATAAATGAAAACACATTTGTCCGCCGAAAAATGCGAAAATATTTCAATCAAAACTCAATTACGAAAGCTGTAAAGGCGAAAGGATTTAAGGTAAACTCAAAATATGAGCACCTTGTAGGACATAAAGAAAAGACAATAAACATTCCAAGTCATAGAGCATTGGCTTTGTTTAGAGCAGAGGCAGAAGGAGAATTGAATTTGTCGTTTTTGCCAGAGGATAGCACAATGGCAATAGACTATTTCGTAAACGGTTTTGTGAAATCAAACACCGAGGCAAGCGAACAAAAGTTTAAAGCATGCGAAGATTCATATAAAAGACTTTTAGCACCATCATTAGAAAACGAATTAAGAGCCTACATAAAGGAAAAGGCAGATAAAACAGCAATAGACATATTTTCTAAAAACCTTCGTCAGCTTTTATTTGCTCCCGCAATGGGAGAGAAATCTACTTTGGCAATAGACCCGGGAATAAGAACGGGTTGTAAGATTGTTTGTTTGAATGCAAATGGCAAACTTCTTGCTCATGATGTTATTTTTCCAATGACTAACAAGCAAGAGGCCGAACGCATAATGCTTTCCTTAGTAAAGAAATATGAAATCGAAGCAATAGCAATTGGAAATGGCACTGCATCGAAAGAAACCGAACAATTTGTAAGAGGAATTGCATTTGATAAAGAAATAATCATTAGTGTTGTAAACGAAAGTGGTGCATCGGTGTATTCAGCATCGGAAGAAGCAAGAGAGGAATTTGGAGATTATGATATAACTGTTAGAGGTGCAGTAAGCATTGGTAGAAGACTGCAAGACCCTTTGGCGGAATTGGTTAAGATTGACCCAAAATCTATTGGCGTAGGACAGTATCAGCACGATGTTAATCAGACTCAGCTTAACGAAAGCTTGCAAAAAACTGTGGAAAGTTGTGTTAATCAAGTGGGAGTGGAGCTTAATACTGCAAGTTATCAGTTATTATCTTATGTGTCTGGCATTGGACCGGCGCTTGCAAAGAATATAGTTGAGTATAGAAACGAAAAGGGTGGCTATTCTTCGAGAAAAGACTTGATGAAGGTTAAACGTTTTGGCGAAAAGGCGTTTGAGCAATCTGCTGGCTTCCTTAGAATACGTCAAAGCGAAAATCCATTGGATAATACAGCCGTTCATCCTGAGCGTTACGCAGTTGTAGAGCAAATGGCAAAGGATTTGAAATGTAAAGTAAAAGATTTGATTGAAGACCCTTTGAAACGAGAAGCTATAAAGTTGAATAAATATGTCGCAGGCGACTGTGGATTACATACTTTAAACGATATAATAAGCGAATTGGCAAAACCGTCAAGGGATATTCGTACTAAATTTGAAGACTTTACGTTTAATAAAGGTGTAGATGGCATTGAGCATTTGTATGAAGGGCAAATATTAAACGGAATTATAACAAACATAACTGCTTTTGGTGCATTCGTCGATATAGGTGTGCATTGTAATGGATTGGTTTATAAGAGTGAAATTTCAAATAGCTTTGTTGCCGATGTGAGTGCCGTGTTATCGCTTAATCAAAGGGTGAAAGTGAAAGTGCTTTCTGTTGATTATGAAAAGAAACGTATATCTTTAAGTATGAAATTATAAAAAGGAAATATGAATTGTCGTAAATTATTATTGTTTTGTGCATTAGCCTTATTTTGTTCGGCAAATGTGTCGGCTCAAATGTTGAAAGCATACGTTGTGGCAGGGATAAATGCTGCTCAAATCGACGGAGATGAAGTTTTTGGTTACTCTAAATTTGCTCCGCAGGCGGGAGTGGGAATTATTGCACCGTTTAATATGAGAAAACCGCATGAAGGCTTTCACGCAAGCTTAGAATTGCTTTATTCTCAACGTGGTGCGAAAGAATCTTATGACCCTTTCAAATACAATACTTCGTTGCACTATGTAGATATTCCCCTTTTGATACATTATGTTGATACAAGAGGAGGGCTAACCTTTGGTGCAGGAGTTCAATATGGTCGTTTATTTAAGATAAATGAAGATTGGGGTTTACCTCCTCAAATCATACAATCGTTTGAACGTCCTGTGGATGGTGTATTGCCAAGTTTCAACAAAAATGATTTTAGTGTAGTAGCAGATATTCGCTTTACAGTTTGGGAAAAGTTTAAGTTTAGTTTCCGTTATCAATATTCTCTTTTGCCAATTAGGGATGACGTTTGGTTTTATAATGGATACCCTGCTGGAACTAAGGAATTTCAATCTTGGTCTCGTGATTTCAAGAATAATTATATGAGTTTCAGAATTATATATATGATAAACGAGAGAAGTAGTAGGGAATTGGATAGAAATATTAACAAAACTTCTTATTAAAATTATGGATAAAAGAATTGCTTTATTCCCTGGTAGTTTTGATCCTATAACAAAGGGACACGAATCAGTAGTATTGAGAGCTTTATCTATGTTTGATAAAATTATTATCGCAATAGGTAGTAATAGTGCTAAGAATTCTGTTTTCTCTCTCGAAAAAAGAATAGAATGGATTAAAGAAACGTTTAAGGATTATGATAATATAGAAATCGCAACTTTTGATTGCTTAACTGTGGACTTTTGTAAAGAAAAGGGAGCTAAGTATATATTGAGAGGGTTGCGTAATTCGGTGGATTTTCAGTATGAAAGAAATATCGCAAGGATAAATCAAGAGCTTGATGATGAGATAGAAACAATTTTTCTCTTAACAAAACCGGATGATGCCGCTATAAGCTCTTCTTTGGTTAGAGAGATATTGAATTTTAATGGTGATGTGTCTAAATTTATTCCTGAAAAGATAGTTATAACTTCAAATGATTTGCGACATGAGTAGAGTTTCGTTTAAGCCGGGTACGATGATATATCCTTTACCTGCACTTATGGTAAGTTGTGGTGAAACAATAGAGGAATATAATATAGCAACAGTGGCTTGGACCGGTACTCTGTGTACTGATCCTCCTATGTGCTACATTAGTTTGCGTAAATCAAGATATTCTCATGCGATTATATCGCGCACAAAGGAGTTTGTGTTGAATTTAACTACTGAAAAATTGGCTCGACAAACCGATTGGTGTGGCGTAAAGTCAGGAAGAGATTTCAATAAGTTTGAAGAAATGAAATTAACTCCGATAAAGGCTCCTAATGTTTCTGCTCCGATGATAGATGAGAGTCCTTTATGTATAGAATGCAAAGTAACAGAAATTAAGGAGTTAGGTTCGCATGATATGTTTATTGCATCGGTAGTTGGAGTGCATGCTGATGAAAAATATATCAATAAAGAAAGCGGACTGTTTGACTTACAATCCGCTCAACTCATTACTTACTCTCATGGTAAGTATTATTCCGTTGGTGAACAATTAGGTTTCTTCGGCTTTTCTGTTCAAAAGAAAAAGAAGAAGTAAGTTTTTATTTCCTTATTGTTCTATTCCGTTTAAGAATACTTTATCTACCTTATTTGTTCCATAGTAATAAGGTATGTATTCTATTGTTGGTATGTCTTTTGTTATGTAGAAGTTTGCTTTTTTACCTCTTGCGATTGAGCCGTGTGTTTCACTGATTCCCATTGCATAGGCTGAGTTTAATGTTGTTGCGTTTATTGCTTCTTGTGGTGTAAGTTTGTAGTTTACACATGCGAAAGTTAATACCATTTGCATGTTTCCGCTAGGAGAAGAGCCTGGATTGAAGTCTGATGCCATAGCAATTGGAAGTCCTGCTTGTATCATTTTTCTTGCAGGCGAGTAAGGCATATTCAAAAAGAAAGCAGCGCCAGGTAAGATTGTAGGCATGGTTTGTGAAGCCTTTAAACAAGCAATTTCTTCGTCGCCAACGCATTCTAAATGGTCCACAGAAAGTGCGTTATACTTAACTCCAACTTGTATTCCTCCTGAATAGTCTAATTCGTTTGCGTGAATTTTTGGTACTAATCCGTTTTGCATTCCTGCAAATAACATTCTGTCAGTTTCTTCTACTGTGAAAAATCCTGTATCGCAAAATACGTCAATGAAATCTGCAAGGTTTTCTTTTACAACAAGCGGAATCATTTCGTTGATTACTAAATCTACGAATTCTCCTTGGCGACCTCTGTATTCCATTGGCACACCGTGTGCTCCCAAGAAGTTAGATTTGATTGTTAAAGGTGAGTTTTCTTTTAGTCTTTTTATGACTCTTAACATTTTTATTTCGGCTTCTGTTGTTAATCCATAGCCTGATTTTATTTCTACCGCTCCTGTACCGTAGGATTTTATTTCTTCTAAACGTTGCATTGCGTCTTCGTAAAGTTTGTCTTCGCTTGTTTCTTGTAGACGTTTAGCAGAGTTTAATATTCCTCCTCCTCGTTTTGCTATTTCTTCGTAACTTAATCCTTTAATCTTATCTATATATTCTATTTCTCTTGAACCAGCGTAAACTAAGTGTGTGTGTGAATCGCAAAATGAAGGAAGAACAAAGCGATTTTTTGCATCTACGATTTTTTCTGCGTTTGTTTCTTGTAAATCCTTCATTTGACCAAAGTCAATTATTTGATCGCCTTCAATAATTAGGTAAGCGTTGTCAATACAATTAAGATTTGCCATGTCTTCTCCGCATACGGCAATTCTCTTGTTTTCTTCTACTTGAACTAAACTTTTAATGTTTGTGATGAGTGTTCTCATTTCTGTATTATGTTTTTATTTTATTTTTATACTTAAATTAAATCCTATGTTATGTGTGCTAAATGTGGTAGGGGGTAGGTAATATGGAGAAATTTTTGCACTTAAATTTTCATCAATGTTAAATTCGTATAAATGCCCATAAACCATTGCGTCAATAATGTTAAGCAAATAAACAGCAACTCCCGCAACTATGCTGAGTTGAAAGTTCTTATTGTAAGCATTGTATAAAGATAGAATGCTCTCATCGCTATATTTACTGTAATCTGTTAGCAATTCGGCAGTGTTGTTTTCAATTCGGTTGTAATATTCCGTTTTGAATTTTACTGCGTTATTGTAATTGTTTATTGCAAGGTAGGTTGCGACTCCTGCTCCTGCGTATATGATTGGTATTTTCCAAGCTTGTTTATTGTAAACTTGTCCTGCTCCCGGTAAAATAGCTGATAGTGTACTTGCTTTTTTGGAAGAATGTTTTGTTGCTATATTTTGAGAGAATAAACACGAGATAGAAAAAAGTAATGTCAATAAAAAAATTAGTGTCTTTTTCATTCTAATAAGGATATTATTCTTTCAAAATCGGCATCGTTTTTAAATGATATGCTGATAGTGCCTTTTCCTCTTTGAGAACGTGTGATTTCTATTTCGGTTTCTAATTTTGTTATGAGATTTTCCTTTTTCGTTTTGTGAAATTCGGGTAAGGCTTTTTTCTCTTTTTTCTTTGGAAGTGTTTTTGTTTCTTCTTTCAGTCTGTTTACTATTTGTTCTACTTGTCTTACTGAAAGATCTTTGTTTATAATGTCGTTTACGATGTTGATTTGTGCAAGTTCGTCTTCTAAGTTAATCAAACAACGTGCGTGTCCCATGGAAATTAAATTGTTTCTAAGGGCTAATTGTACATCTGCTGGAAGTTTTAAAAGTCTTAGGTAGTTTGTGATTGCTGAACGGCTTTTTCCAATTCGTTCACTCATCTTTTCTTGTGTTAAATTACACTCTTCTATTAAGGCTTTTAAGGAAAGTGCAATTTCTATTGCGTTTAGGTCTTCTCTTTGTATGTTTTCCACCAAAGCCATCTCCATTATTTCTTGCTTGGTGGCGATTTTGATATAGGCAGGTATTTCTTTAAGGTTTGCTATCTTGCTTGCACGAAAACGTCTTTCGCCTGCAATAAGTATATAGCGTTCTCCCTCTTTTTTAACTGTGATAGGAACAATTACACCGCTTTCTTTAATTGACTGAGCAAGCTCTTCCAAAGCAGTTTTGTCGAATTCCTTTCTTGGTTGGTCGGGATTTGGATCTATTTTTTCAAGAGGTATATAACATAATTCGGCAGTTACGGAACTAATGTTTGTTTCGCTATTACTTTTTGTGTCTATATTTCCTAACAAAGCTTCTAATCCTCTTCCTAATGCAGGACCTTTCTTTATTGCCATATCAATTTGTTGTTTTAATTTGTTACAGAAGTATTTTTTTCTATGATTTCGTTTGCAAGATTCATGTAGTTCACCGCTCCTGTTGAGCTTGCGTCATACATAATCACGCTTTTACCATGACTTGGTGCTTCTGCTAATTTTACATTGTTATAGATTAGGGTGTCAAATACGATATGCTTGAAGTGATGTCTAACATCTTCTGCAACTTGTCTGTTTAGTCTTAATCTGGCATCAAGCATTGTAAGTAGTATTCCTTCGATTTGCAATTCTGTGTTTAGTCTTGATTGTACTATTTTTATGGTATTCAATAGTTTTCCTAAGCCTTCTAAGGCAAAGTATTGACATTGTACAGGGATAACAACGCTATTTGCAGCTGTAAAGGCGTTTATGGTTACTAATCCTAAGGAAGGAGAGCAGTCTATTATGATATAATCATATTCATCTCTTATTGGAGCGATAATTTTTTTTAGTTTTTCTTCTCTGTCTTCCATTTTAGGTAATTCAACTTCTGCTCCAACAAGGTCAATGCTTGCTGGTAGTAAATCTAAGTTTGGAGTTGAAGTGCTTACTATGGCGTTTCTTACATCTGTATCGTTTATCAAACAATCGTAAATAGAGAATTTTACTTCATCTTGTTCAACGCCTACTCCTGATGACGCATTTGCTTGTGGGTCTGCGTCTATCAGTAAAGTCTTCTTTTCCAATATTGCAAGAGCTGCGCTTAAATTTATAGCAGTTGTCGTTTTCCCAACTCCACCTTTTTGGTTTGCAATAGCTATTACTTTACCCATCTATATTATCTTAAATTTTTCTTGCAAAAAAAAGCTGCTAAGCAAAAGCAGCTTTTGAACTATCTTTTAATTTACTAACTAATCGAACTTAATGTTTTCAATTTCTGCATTAAATTCATCTTCTACTGCATTCAAAGCATCATCTTCAAAAACAGGTTCTACGCCTGTTTCTATGTATTCTAAGACTCCTCTTAGTGCATTTTGAAATTTAGCATAGTCTTCTTTGTATAGAAATATTTTATGCTTTTCATAAGAAAATGAACCGTCATCACCATTAAATTTTCTCTTGCTTTCAGTGATAGTAAGGTACTTTTCGCCTTGTTTAGTTTCCTTTACGTCAAAAAAATATGTTCTCTTCCCTGCCTTAACAGCTTTGGAAAAAACGTCTTCTCTTTCTCTCTCTCTTGATTCTCCAAAATCCATGTCAATATGTCTTTTTTATGATTTATTTTTTACAAAAGTACTAATTTATTTTCAAACTGCGACAATTCTTTTAAATCAAAAAATATTTTTTTTATTTAATTCTTTGAAGCATAATCTCTTGCACCAAAAATTGAACTGCCAATTCTAACTAATGTTGCACCTTCTTGAAGAGCTATTTCAAAGTCTTCTGACATCCCCATCGAAAGTTCGCAAAAATAAGTCTTAGACTTGAAAAATTTTTCCTTAGCTTTAAGAAAATATTCCTTTAAGTTATTAAATTCTTTCTTAGTTTTATTTTTGTCATCCGTAATAGAGCCAATTCCCATTAAGCCACAGATTCTTACATTCTCTAATTTGGCAAATTCTTCGCTTGATAATAACTCATCAGCCTCTGTTTCTTCTAATCCAAACTTTGTTTCCTCGTGAGCAATGTCTATTTGCAATAAGCAATCTATCACCCTATTGTTTTTTATTGCCTCTTTGTTAATTTGTTGCAAAAGATGAAGACTATCAACCGAATGAATCAATTCAACGAAAGGGGCAATGTATTTAACCTTATTCGTTTGCAAATGACCAATAAAGTGCCAACGTATATCCTTTGGTAGAACCTCGTGTTTATCTCTCATTTCCAATGCCTTGTTTTCGCCAAATAGTCGTTGCCCTGCTTCGTATGCTTCTTGTAAGTCTTCAATAGGTTTTGTTTTTGACACAGCAATCAATCTCGCATTGCCGTTTATTTTGTTGTTATAACTTATAATATTATCCTTAATTGACATATTTTTAATTTTTTTTCTTACATTTGCAAAAGTAAGTAAAAATTTAAAAATATAATACAATGGAAGAAAAACAAAAATTACCAACCGACAGAAGTTTTCCTATGTATGTCTTGCTTGATATAATAACAGGACATATTTATCAAGCGTTTATGCTTTCTAAAATGTCAAAAGAAATTAACATTGTAGCACAAGACGGAAAGAAAACCTTTAATTATATATATCTGTGGCTTATGCTTATAGGAGCAGGCTTACTTTTTGCATTAGGATTCTATGTGAAATCAATGATTATAACAAAGATTTCTTATGTTTTACTCTTTGTTTTAACAATTTTTATCTTTATTTGGTTGTTTGGAATCTCAGATAGAATAGGCAAAGAATTAAAAAGAAGAGAAGTAAATTATAAATTTGGAGCATCTACATTTGTAACATATTTTGTTGTTCCTTTGGTTGCAGTTTATTCAATAATAATTATTTTACAATTTTGTGGAGTTGAAGAAAATATGGCATCAATCTCTGGTGGTGTACCTGCAATTCTAACATACGTTTATTTCTATAAATTGATTACAGCAATGAATCGTTTAAACAAAGCATACAACGAAACAATTTAATCTTAAATAGATATATAAAAAAAAGAGTTGTTGAAAAATCAACAACTCTTTTTATTTTGGGATATCTTAAATCCTATTTATTAACTTGGAATTTAGTTACACCATTTTTAATGAAATCAACAATTTGATTAGCTGCTGCTAAACCTGCATTTAAGTTTGCTTCTGCTGTTTGTGCGCCCATCTTCTTTGGAGTTGCGAAGTAACGAGGAGCAAATGCTGCTAACTCATCATTATTTCCTGCTGCTATGTCAGTAACGTATTTGAAATCTGTACGTTCTGCTAACAATTTAGCCATATCAGCTTCGTTTATAACTTCTTTTCTTGCAGTGTTTACTAAGCAAGCGCCTTTTGGCATTTTTGAAAGAAGTTCGTAGTTGATAGAATTCTTTGTTTGTTCGTTTGCAGGTATGTGTAAAGAAACGTAATCGCAGTTAGAATAAAGTTCTTCTATTGTTTCAGCTGGTCTAACGCCTTCTTCTTGCATTTTTTCAGCAGGAACAAATGGGTCAAACGCCCAAACTTCCATTCCCATTGCTTTTGCTTTTTCAGCAACCAAACGACCAACGTTTCCGTATGCGTGAATACCAACTTTTTTTCCTTTTAACTCGCTTCCAGTTGCAGGAGTGAAAGTTGTTCTCGCCATATAAATCATCATACCTAATGCTAACTCAGCTACAGCGTTTGAGTTTTGACCAGGAGTGTTCATTGCAACGATTCCTTTTGCTGTACAAGCTTCAAGATCTAAGTTGTCAAATCCAGCACCTGCACGAACTACTATTTTTAAGTTTTGAGCGTGGTCAATAACTTCCTTAGTAACTTTGTCAGAACGAACGATTAAAGCATCTACGTCAGCAACTGCTGCATAGAAATCATTAACGTCTGTGTATTTTTCTAAAAGAGCTAATTCAAAACCAGCATCTTCTGTTATTTTTCTTATGCCATCAACAGCCGCCTTTGCGAAAGGCTTATCTGTTGCTACTAATACTTTTGTCATTGCTTTAAAATTGATTATGCGTTTAATTTTTCAAATTCTTGCATGCAAGCAACTAATGCTTTAACTGACTCAATAGGACAAGCATTGTAAATAGAAGCACGGAATCCTCCTACTGAACGGTGTCCTTTTATACCAATCATTCCTCTTTCTTTTGCAAATGCCATGAAAGCATCTTGTTTGTCTTCGTATCCTGGAGCCATAACGAAACAAACGTTCATTATTGAACGGTCTTCTTTTTCAGCTGTTCCAACGAACATTTTGTTTCTGTCGATTTCGTTGTATAATAATTCAGCTTTTTCAAGGTTTACTTTGTGTATTCCTTCTAATCCGCCCATTTCTTCTTTAACCCATTTCAAAGTTTCGTGCATTACGAAAATAGGGAACACAGGAGGAGTGTTGAACATTGATTTATTTCTTTTTTCTTCACCTATGTGAGTTCTGTAATCAACCATAGTTTGAAGTTTTCTTTCAACTTTTCCTAAGATGTCTTTTCTTACGATAACGAAAGTAACACCTGCAGGACCAACGTTCTTTTGAGCTCCACCGTAAATTAAAGCATATTTTGTAACATCAACAGGTCTTGACATGATGTCAGAAGACATATCTGCTACCAATGGAACTGGGCAATCCATGTCATACTTTATTTCTGTTCCATATATAGTATTGTTTGTTGTGATATGGAAATAATCTACGTCTGTTGGGATTGTGTATCCTTTTGGTATGTATGAGTATGTTTTATCTTCAGAAGATGCAACTACTTCTACTTCTCCGTAGAATTTTGCTTCTTTTACTGCTTTTTTAGCCCAAACACCAGTTTGTAAGTAAGCAGCTTTTTTGTTTAAAAGGTTAGCTGCAACGTGGAAGAATTGAGTTGAAGCTCCACCTCCTAAGAATAATACTTCGTAGTTATCAGGAATGTTTAATAAATCTCTCCATAATTGTTCTGTTTCAGCCATTATTCTTTCCCAACCTGGTGTACGGTGAGAAATTTCTAAGATTCCTATTCCTGTGTTGTCGAAGTTTCTGATTGCTTCGATAGCAGATTCAACTGCTTGTCTTGGTAAAACGCAAGGACCTGCGTTAAAGTTATGTACTTGTGCCATGTCTTTTGTTTGTTTTAATATTTTACAATGTAATTAACTAATTTTCTTCTTTAAAAGTCTTGCAAAGATACTTTAAATTTTTGTATTGTCAATCAATAAATATGTATTTTTTAATTTTTCCTTAAAAGCGCTAAATTTTTTCTAAGGAATAATTTTTTAAAACTAAGAAATAATTTCGTAAAGCTAAGAAATAATTTACGTTTTCTTTGAGTTTTTTTAGGGAATGAGGCGTTGGAAAATTTGGGGAACGAAAACAAGAAACTCCCCCTTAATTTATAGGAGAAGTTTCTTGTTTTTCTAAAATTACCTCTTCGTTTTCTATCTTTTTATTAAATTTATCTTTTTCCCAATATTTGTTATGTCCTACCGACATATTGATTCCTGCAAATATGTCAAAGCCATTAACATCTCCTACATTGAAAGATTTGTTTGTGTGAAGATTTCCGCCTACATATATTTGAGAACCGGCTAATTTTAGACTGATTAAAGCGCTTGGATTAAAGAGATTAGAACTTCTAAACATATTTCCAAAGCTCAAAGAAAGCAATTTTGTGTGTAAAGAATAGTATAAAGATAGGTGAGTGTCGTAAATTTTTCCGTTTCCTATCTTTGTGTTAAATAAAGCATGTAAATAATTTACTTTGCCAAAGTTAAAAGTTGCTCCTAAATAGATTTTAGCAGGCAGGTGTGAGGTATAAGGAGCTATGTTTTGAGAACTAATATCTAAGGCTGAGGTTAAGCTATCTACAAGTGTAGTCATTTGAGATTCAAAGTTAGTTTCAAGACTATCGATGCTTGAAGTGATACCTTCAAATACGATTTCCTCATAAGGTTTGTTGTTTACCAGTTGAGAAGTGTGTGTTTTCCAATTCAAAACGCTAAATACATCAACCACACTCAAACTTAACTCTAAATTATCAAATAATCTATAACTTGCACCCAAGTCAAAAGAATAGCCTATGTTACCTTTGCTTTGAGTAAGTATGTCATTGATATTTTGATTCATTATGAAATCAGCGCTTGCGTTCTCTTTGAAGAGTGAAGTTATGCTTATATCACCTAAAATATTTGAAGTTAAAATGTCAATCTCCCCATGTGCAGAAATTTTTTCGTTATTATCAAACTTTACTTCAAGATTTGCGTTATTAGTGTGTACATTCGCTAAACCTAATAATAGTTTAAACTTTGCGCCAACGTGTAATTTATCGTTTATTTGCCTAGCATAACCAAATGAATTGCAGATATAAGCATTTAACTCTAAAAAATGTCCGTCTAAAAGTCTGATTGAGCCATTTTCTGCGTTGCTTCCGTCTAATAATAAGTCAAAAATACCTTTCGAAAAGTTAAGACGGGTATCTAAAACCAAAGAAAGGTCATAATTAAAGTAGTTCTTTCCAGCCTTAAATCCTAAACCGAATAAATCCATATCATAATTGAAATTTATGAAATTGTCATCGCTTAGAGTATTTCTGAAATTTTGTAAATCAAGTTGTAGAGAATCTGCATGAATAGGGTGTTTGTGGATTAAATCATGGTAAGAAAATCCGGAAGTGTGTACACCTACATCAGTAGTTCCGAGCAATAAAGTTAGATAGAAGTCAGTATTTGGAGTGATTGCGGGATTGTATTGAGTAACTTGCGGAGCTTCTCTTAAAAAGTAAAGGATGTCTTTTTGCGCATTCGCTTTGTTAGTTATAAATAATGTTAAGCAAATTATAACGCTTGATATTATTTTTACACTTGTCCTTTTCATAAAATTGCCCTTTCTGTTTTAAATTAAAATGTAATGTTTCCTGTTGCACTAACGCTTGCTTTGATTTTTATGTTAGCGTCATTAGAAAATCTAACATAAGGTTGTGTTCCTTCTTCGTCCTTTGATGTATTTAGAATTGCTGATAATTTTAATTTAGCAGCCTTTTTCAAACTATCGTACTTAGAGTTATCAAGGGTAATCTTGGCATTCTCTGATGAAGGCGAAAGAATATGTCCTGCATTGTCGATTTTAGCACCCGGTATTACGAAAGGAGAGAGTAGTAATGTGTCGAAAACAACACTATTGCTATCAACTAAATAAAGATTTACGGATAATTCAGCAGGGAATGTGCTTTCTATGTAGAAATTCAGCGTAGTTGATTTAAGATAATTCATTTCCTCGATGAAATTGAACGCATCGAATTCCGTATCATAATGAAGGTCTTTTAGTTTTGCTTTTAATGGTAAAATCGCTTTTGCATCCAATGCTACAAACGCATCATCTGGTGAAATGAAATTGTAGTTTGTTGCTTTTGATGCTTCGTCTTTGAAATCAAATTTAACATCATAAATCAATGAATCAGGGAAAACTTCAATTGCGCTTGCGTCTGATTCTAAAATAATATTGTTTGAGTATCCTATTCCTCCGAAAACATCGGCACCATTTATACGAATAGAATTTGTATTGTTAAATACATTATAGGTATTTCCGTCAGATGCTACTGTATATAGGTTAGGATAGATATTCATATCGACACCTATGTTTGTAGATGTTGATATGTCGATAAGGAACTTTTCAAAATCAATGCTATTGCTACCGGTTATTGAATTAAGTAGCGAATCTTTGAAGAAATCTAATGCGATTGCATCTCTAATGTTAAATTCTGTATCTCCGAAATCGCCAAATATTGCATCAATCATAAAAGGCTCTAATGCTAAGTTAAGTTTTATGTCAAAATTTCCGCCTTGGAACAATTCATTGCTTGCAAGGTCAAACACAAGTCTATATTTTAAATCAAGAAATTGCTTAGTTGTGTTGCCTACAACCGAGTCTATTAAGGATATTGTGTAATTTGCTAAACTGAAATTTTGATTTATATTGTTTGTACTATTGGAAATTTGTATTTTTTTCGAGAAATATTCTCCTGTTGTTCTATCTCTCATGCTGTTAGATGTTAATTCCAAATAAACATTCAAAGGAAGTCCGTCCACAGGTAATACTTTAATTCCTCCGGATAAGATTTGAATGCTGTCGATACGTACTCCGTTTTCTAATTCTTCTATTTCTATGCTTAAATTCTCAGGTGCGACACTTGTATCTGGGTAACAAAAATTCACTTCTGGTAAATCGGTAAAGTTAAGTCCTAAATCGCTTAAATCAGGTATGGTAATGTTTGTTAAATTCAATTCAACCTCACTTTCGGCGTTTATTTGCTGAATAAAACTGCCGATGTTAAAGGAGTCTTTTATAGAAAACATGAATTCTAAGTAAGAATCTCCGTTTTCATTTACTTGAATTATTTCAAATCCGTTAGCTGTGTCGGATAATTGCTCTAAGTCGAGAAAATTGTTTAGCTGAATGTCTAAATTTATCAAAGGAGCGTTTAAAGAAGGTGTGATAGTTGTTTGTGCGAGTGAGTCAAAATCGAAATCTTCTTCGTCAATGCAAGAAGCGAAAGACGAAATTAAAACCGCTAAAACAAAGAATTTTAATAATTTTTTCATAGCTTTGCATATTAAATCGTGAATATTTTGCAAAGATACTTGATTTTTTCTAATTATGAAGGTTTTAAATGAAAACGAACTAAGATTTATAAAGGATAAGTTTTGTTTTGATACGGATAAACTTATGTTAAAGTATCATAAAGAGCAGGATGACACTATCGATTACGCCTTTTGCATAAATCAAATTAAGCTTAGAAAAAAGTTTTCTGATAAATTTCCTTCTTTCGTTCAAAGAGATGATTTTCTTTTTCCGCTTTCGCTAAATTTAGAACAAAGCTCCTCTGAGCATACTGCGATGTATAAATCTTTGCTTCTTAAAGAGGGGGAAAGTATTCTTGATTTGACGGCAGGTTTTGGTATAGATGATATTTATTTTTCAAGAAAGGCAAGTAGGATTGTTTGTGTTGAGCAAAATAATATGTTGGTTGAGTTGCTATCTCATAACTTTAAGTGTTTGAATCGTGAGAATTTTCTTTGTGTTAATGCAAATTCGGAAGATTATGTTTTGAGTGCTGAGAATTTTGACGTGATTTATCTTGACCCTGCTCGAAGAGATGAAAATAAAAATAAGGTTTTTGATATAGAGTCTTCGCAACCAAATGTTTTGCAGTTGATTGGAGTTTTGCGTTCAAAGGCTAAGCGAATTATTTTAAAGCTTTCTCCTATGATAGACATAAAACAAGTTGAGAATGCTTTTGAAAATATTAGTGATATACACATTGTGTCGCTGAAAAACGAGTGTAAGGAAATTTTAGTTGAGATTGTAAATGAAGAAGTTAAAGATGTAAATTATCATTGTGTAGATATAAAATCACTTTCCTTTGAAAACGATGAAATTTTCCTTAGCTTTAAAAAAATAATTCAAAGAAAAAATGAAATAAACCTAAGGAATAAAAAAATAAATCAAAGACTTTTTAAATATTTGTACGAGCCTAACGTTTCTATATTAAAATTAGGCGTTTTTGATGCTTTGATTGAAAAGTATAACTTAGAGAAATTGCATAGAAATTCTCATCTTTTTACAAGTGAAAACTTAATAGAGGATTTTGAAGGTCGTTGTTTTGAGATTTTGGAGCAAAGAAATGCAAGTCCAAAAGCATTGAAAGATATAAAGAAGGCTAATATTACGGTTAGGAATTTTCCGCAAACGGTTAGCGAAATTAGAAATAAAACTAAGATAAAGGAGGGAGGGGAGATTTATTTGTTCTTTACTACCCTCGCAAATGAAGAAAAAACTTGTGTTGTTTGTAAAAAAATAAGTCTATGAACGTGAAAATAGAAGAAAGTTGGCGAAAGGAATTGTCCGAAGAGTTTGAAAAAGATTATTTTTCGGCACTAAGAGATTTTATTCACGCAGAATATAAAAGCAAAATCATATATCCGCAAGCTAAAAACATATTTGCTGCTTTTGATTTATGTCCTTTTGATGATGTTAAGTTAGTTATAATTGGTCAAGACCCATATCACGAACCGGGACAGGCACATGGATTGTGTTTTTCGGTGCAAGATGGTTGTATATTGCCACCTTCTTTGAGGAATATTTACAAAGAAATTGCTGATGACTTGGGAAAAATTCCTCCTGTAAGTGGAGATTTATCGCGTTGGGCAAAACAAGGTGTGCTTTTATTGAATGCAACTTTGACTGTTGAGGCTCACAAAGCTGGTTCGCACCAAAATAGAGGTTGGGAACGATTTACTGATAGTGTTATAAAGATATTGTCGGAGAAAAAGGTAAATTTAGTTTTTATTCTTTGGGGTTCATACGCTCAACAAAAGGGAAAAATTATTGATGCTAATAAACATTTGGTTTTAAAGGCAGTACACCCTTCTCCATTAAGCGCTTATAGAGGTTTTTTCGGATGTAGGCATTTTTCTTTGGCTAATAATTTTTTGCAATCTAAGGGAATTGAACCAATAGATTGGTAAAATGTTGTATATTTGTAAACTAAATATTTGCATTTATGCTAAAAATAGATTTTGACTTTGCAGGAGTTTGCCAAGAGAGTGAATTGCAATCCATGGAGAAAGAGATGTCTTTCTCAGATAGCCTTATCGCAAATGCAAATGGCGAGGGAAGTGAGTTTTTGGGTTGGAGAGATTTGCCGCTTTACGAAGATATTGTAGGGAAGGTAAGAAATCTTGCGGATTCTGTGAGAAAGAAAATTGATATTCTTGTTGTTATAGGAATAGGTGGCTCATATCTTGGCGCAAGAGCGGTGATAGAGGCATTGAATTCTTCTTTTGCTAATTTATTTGCGGAAAAGGGAAATCCTTTGGTTTTGTATGCTGGCGAAAATCTTTCAGAAGATTATATGGCAGACTTATTGGAGGTTTTGAAGTCTAAGGATTTTTCTCTTTGTGTTATATCTAAATCAGGGACTACTACGGAGCCTGCTATTGCTTTTCGTATTTTGAAAAAGGTTTTAGAGGAAAAATATGGCGAAAGCGAGGCTAAGGATAGAATAATTGCTATAACAGATAAAGAAAAAGGTACTTTAAGATTGTTGTCTAATGAAAATGGATATAAAACCTTTGAAATAAAAGATGATGTTAGTGGAAGATTTTCTGTTTTGACACCTGTGGGTTTGTTTCCTATTGCAGTAGCTGGATTTGATATTGAGGCAATGATGCAAGGTGCAAAAGAAATGAGGGAATGCTTGATAAATGATAAGTCAATGAATAATCCTGCTTGGCAATATGCTGCGTTTAGGAATTTATTGTATGCAAAAGGAAAGAAAATAGATGTATTCTTGTGTTATCAACCTACTTTACAATATTTTGCACGTTGGTGGCAACAGCTTTTTGGCGAAAGTGAAGGTAAAAATGGTAAAGGACTTTTTCCTGTTTGCTTGTTAAATACAACAGACTTACACTCTATGGGGCAATATATACAAGAGGGTGAACGATTGATGTTTGAAACTATTTTGCAAGTAAAGAATGCTAATAAGAAAGTGGAGATTCCATACGATGAAGCAAATAAAGATGGGTTGAATTATTTGTTATCTCATAGTCTTAACGAGATAAATCAAGTCGCATTAAAGGCTACGCATAAGGCTCATGTGAGTGGGGGGGTCCCTCAAATAACAATTTCTGTTGAGTCAATGAATGAAAAAACTATAGGTGCGTTATTGTACTTTTTTGAATACGCTTGCGCTTTAAGTGCATACACTCTGAAAGTTAATCCTTTCAATCAGCCCGGAGTTGAGGCGTATAAGAAAAATATGTTTGAATTACTTGGTAAGAATGTATAATAAAAAAGGCAGTGATTATTCACTGCCTTTTTTATTTATGAATTTCCTCTTAATTAGCAGGAGTATTTGTTGCGTTTTGTGTAGGTGCAACAGGTAGAGCTGGTGCTTGTTGTTTTGCAGGAACTGTTGTCTTAATTGCGTTAGGGTCTAACTGAGTTCCTTTTGCGTTTTCTACTCTAACTTTTCCAGGAGTTAGTGCTGTAGCTCCAAGACATAAAACAAGCATTGCCACAGCTAAAATCCAAGTTGCTTTTTCTAATACGTCAGCTGTTTTTCTTACGCCCATAATTTGGTTTTGTGAAGCAAAATTTGCCGCTAATCCACCACCTTTTGAGTTTTGCACAAGAACAACTACGGCTAACAAAACTGCAACGATAACAATCAATACTGTTAATAATACAAACATTTTTCTAAATTATTTTTATTGTTTATTCTCTATTTATTTCCTTAATTCGGTTTGCAAAGTAAACACTTTTTTTTGGATTATCAATCATTAGTTGCTCATAAATTTTTACAGCCATGCTTTTATTTCCTTGTTGCAAGTAAATTTTCGCCATGGTTTCTGTTACATTTTTAAATTCTTTTGATGCACTATTTTTGATAATCTTATCGATAGTGAATAGACTTGCCCCTTCGTGTTCAACGGTTGATACCTTTGGATTTTCTATCTTTAAAAATCTTTCAATCAATTCTTCTTTTGTAGGATTATCTGATAAGTCTGGTTCGGTATATTGGTTGATTTCGTCAAGAATATCCTTGCTTAATGTAATATTATTTGCTTTTTGTTGTTGTTTTAGTTTGTAAGGGGATTCAGAAGCAGGACGTTCTAAAAATTCTTTTAGTTTTATTCTATCTGAAATATAGACAGCAGATAGAGCTTTATGAGTATCTTTATTTTGATTATTGAGTAGAGAACTGAAACGTGCTGCATACATATATAATATACTGCAATATGGAAATTTTGTAATCAATCTTTCCACGTTTAGCAAATTTAGTAGTTCTACTTGCCAATCTTCTAATGCTATTATCTCATTTAATCTTTTATCCATTAAAGAAAAATATGTTGAAATGATTGGCAAATTTACGAAAAATGTTATTTGTAACAAGAAAATCAAAGAAAAAAGTTAATAAATCAAAGAAAAATTACAGAATAGTATTGCTGTTTCAAAAAAAAATAGTACTTTTGCACTCCGAAAGAAAATAAAATAATAATATAAAATGAAAAGAACATATCAACCTTCACGCAGAAAAAGAGTAAACAAACACGGGTTCAGAAAAAGAATGTCAACAGCTAACGGAAGAAGAGTATTAGCTGCTCGCAGAGCACACGGAAGACATAAATTAACAGTTTCTGACGAAAGATAGTTTATTTACCGCTCTTTGGAGAACAAAAGAAAAAATCGAAAGATATTTTTGCGAGAAGCATTGAAGAAAACAATGCTTCTTTTTTTTTAATACAATATGAAATTGAGAAAGACAAAACAAAAACAACTAATAGAACAAGTCTTAATCACAGATGCAGCGGCAGAAGGTAATGCTATTGCAAAAGTAGATGAAATGGTAATATTTGTTCCCTTTGTTGTACCTGGCGATATCGTTGATTTAGAAATATATCGTAAAAAAAAGACTTTTGCACAAGCCAAAGCAGTTAAGATTCATCATTATTCAGAAAAAAGAGTTGAACAACAATGCCCGCACTTTACACAATGCGGAGGCTGTAAGTGGCAAACAATGCAATATTCTGAACAAGTAAAATACAAACAACAACAAGTAATTGATAATCTTGAAAGAATAGGCAAGGTAGATTGTTCACAAATGCAAGAAATTCTACCATCGGAAAATGTAATGTATTATAGAAATAAATTAGAATTTACATTTTCAACAAAGCAATGGGTGGAAAATCCAGACGATACAAAATCTCCACAAGGTGCATTAGGGTTTCACGCACCCTCTTTCTTTGACAAGGTAATAGATATTAAACATTGTATTTTACAAGATGATATTTCCAATCAAATAAGAAATCATATCAGAGAATATTCCAAAGAAAGAAACTTAGAATATTATGATATACGCAATCATATAGGCTTTTTAAGAGGAATGATTGTAAGAACAAGTTCTACAGGAGAGCTGATGCTGATTGTAATTTTTGCAAAACAAAGTGAGGAAATAAACCTTTTATTAGATAATGTAAAGCAACATTTCCCACAAATCACATCATTGATGTATTGTATTAACGAAAAATTCAACGACTCTATATCAGACCAAGAAATCCTATTGTATTCGGGCAACGATCACATAACAGAAATAATGCAAGCTTACAAAAGCGAAAAAACACTTAAATTTAAAATCCGTCCAAAGACATTTTATCAAACAAATCCTCAACAAGCTGAACGTCTTTACTCAATAGCAGCAGATTTTGCAGAGATAAAACCCTCAGATATTGTGTATGACTTATACACAGGTACAGGAACAATTGCAAATTACGTAGCACACCTTGCAAAAAAGGTAGTAGGAGTAGAGTATGTTGAAGATGCGGTAGAAGATGCACGTCTAAACTCAGAGCATAATCAAATTTACAATACCACATTCATAGCAGGAGATATGGCAAAGATACTAACTGACGATTTTATTGCACAACATGGAACGCCAGATGTAGTAATCACCGACCCACCTCGTGCAGGTATGGCAGAAAGTGTTGTAAATCAACTTATGAAGATAAAGGCTCGCAAAATAGTTTACATAAGTTGCAACCCTGCAACGCAAGCAAGAGATTTGGAATTATTATCTCCTTTATATAATGTAGGGAAAATACGTCCGGTAGATATGTTTCCACACACTCATCATGTAGAAAACGTAGTAGAATTAAACTTAAAACAAGAGAATTAAAAAAAACGATATATGGAATACAATTTTAGAGAAATCGAACCAAAATGGCAAAACTTTTGGAAAGAGAATAAAACCTTTAAAGCAGAGATTAGAGAAGACAAACCAAAGTATTACGTTTTAGATATGTTTCCTTACCCATCGGGAGCAGGACTTCACGTAGGGCATCCGCTTGGTTACATAGCCTCAGACATATTTTCAAGATACAAACGCCTACAAGGCTTCAACGTATTGCACCCTATGGGATACGATGCTTATGGATTGCCAGCAGAACAATACGCAATACAAACAGGACAACACCCTGCAATCACCACAGAAAATAATATAAATCGTTATCGTCAGCAATTAGATATTTTAGGCCTTTCTTACGATTGGGATAGAGAAGTAAGAACTTGCGATGACAGATATTACAAATGGACACAATGGACTTTCCTAAAACTATTTGGCAGTTACTATTGCAATGACGCACAAAAAGCACGTCCAATAGAAGAATTGATTTGTGTATTTGAGAAAGAAGGAAACCAAAACATAAACGCAGCAACATCACAAAGTGAAAAATTTACCTCAGAAGAATGGAAAAACTTTTCAGACAAAGAAAAAGCAGACATTTTGATGAATTATAGAATAGCATACCTTTCAGATTCTATGGTGAATTGGTGTAGCGAACTTGGAACTGTGCTTGCTAACGATGAAGTTGTTAATGGCGTATCTGTAAGAGGAGGGTATCCTGTTGAAAGAAAGTCAATGCGTCAATGGTCTTTAAGAATCACAGCATACGCAGAAAGACTTCTTAACGATTTAGACAAGCTTGATTGGACAGACTCATTGAAAGAAATACAAAGAAACTGGATTGGCAAGAGTCAAGGAGCAGCTGTGTATTTTAAATTAGAGAATGGCGAAAGCTTAGAAGTGTTTACAACAAGAGCAGACACACTTTTCGGAGTTACTTTTATGGTTCTTTGTCCGGAACACGACAAAATCGCCGACTTAACCACACAAGAACAAAAAGAAGAAGTAGAAAAATACGTTTCTTGGGCTAAAAACCGTAGCGAAAGAGAAAGACAAGCAGAAGTAAAGAAAGTTTCGGGAGTATTTACTGGCTCTTACGCAATTCATCCTTTAAGTGGCGAGAGAGTTCCTATTTGGATTTCCGATTATGTTTTAGCAGGCTATGGCACAGGAGCCGTTATGGCAGTGCCAGCACACGATAGTAGAGACTTTGCCTTTGCAAAACACTTCTCACTTCCTATAAAACAAGTAGTAGTTCCACACGGAGAACAAGAAGAAGACACTTCCTTGTGGCAAGAAAGCAAAGACTCAAAAGCAGGCAAGGTAATCAATTCCGATTTCCTTAATGGCTTAGACGTAAAAGACGCAATAAAGAAAGCAATCCAACACATAGAAGACAAAAACTTAGGCTTTGGCACAATAAACTATCGATTAAGAGATGCAATCTATTCACGCCAAAGATATTGGGGCGAACCATTCCCAATATACTACAAAGACGGAATAGCAACTCCTATTTCCGAAAGCGAACTACCACTTTTACTTCCGGAAGTCGATAAATACCTACCGACAGAAAGCGGAGAACCACCAATAGCAAGAGCAAAAAATTGGAAAACCAAAGACGGCTATCCATACGACTGCAATACAATGCCGGGATTTGCAGGTTCAAACGCCTATTCCATAAGATATATGGATCCAAACAACACAGAAGCCTTAGTATCCAAAGAAGCAAACCAATATTGGCAAAACGTAGATTTATATATCGGAGGAAGCGAACACGCAACAGGCCACTTGTTATACTCACGCTTTATAACCAAATTCCTTTTCGATATAGGAGCAGTTTGTAAAGAAGAACCATATCAAAAACTCATTAACCAAGGAATGATACAAGGCCGTTCCAATTTCGTATATCGAGTAAAAGGAACAAACAAATATGTATCCTATAATCTAAAAGGCCAATTTGAAACCGACCCATTGCACGTTGATATAAACATTGTCGATAATGACGTTTTGGACTTAGAGAAATTCAAAGCTTGGAGAGAAGAATTCAAAGACGCAGAATTTGTTTTAGAAGACGGAAAATACATTTGCGGACACGAAATCGAAAAGATGAGTAAAAGTCTTTATAATGTACAAAACCCAGACGACTTAGTAGAAAAATATGGAGCCGACACACTAAGATTATACGAAATGTTCCTTGGACCATTAGAACAATCCAAACCTTGGGACACCAAAGGAATAGAAGGAGTCAGCCGATTTATAAGAAAATTTTGGAGATTATATCACGATAAAGACAATAACTACTCGGTAAGCGAAGAAAAAGCAACAAAAGACGAACTAAAAGCATTACATAAGACCATAAAGAAAGTACAAGAAGACATAGAAAGATTCTCTTTCAACACTTCAATTTCTACATTTATGATATGCGTAAATGAACTCTCAGACTTGAAGTGCAACAAAAAAGAAATCCTTGAACCATTGTGTATTTTATTGTCGCCATTTGCACCACATATTACCGAAGAACTTTGGAATCTAATGGGAAATCAAACAAGCATAAGCTTTGCCTCTTTCCCTGCCTTTGACGAAAGCGTACTTGTAGAAAACACATTCAAGTATCCAGTTTCCATAAACGGAAAAATGCGTGCCAATGTAGAGATCGCCTTAGACTTAGACAAAGATGAAGTAGAAAAAATCGTCTTAGCCAACGCCGAAGTACAAAAATACATTGACGGAAAAGCAATAAAGAAAATCATCTTCGTACCAAAGAAGATAGTAAACATAGTTGTGTAAAACCACACCTTTGACAACCAAAAACCAAAGCCCGAAATCAACCAAAGATTTTGGGCTTTGTTGTTATTTATTTGTGATTCTATGAAAATACACTATCTTTGCAGTTGAATTTAGTGTGTGATTATAAACTATGAGTTTAGAATTTCAAAGTAAATTAAACCAATTACTCGTTTTAGGCAAGAAAAATGGGTTGTTTTTCTCTGATTGGTTAAAGAAAAAAGGCTATTCCGATCAACTAATAAGAAAGTATCGACAATCTGGTTGGTTATCTTCCTTAGATAAAGGCGTAATGTATCGCACAGGAGATAAATTATCTGCAATAGTATCCTTAGCTTGCTACAACGAACAATTAGAAAAAGAAGTTAGAATTGCCGCTCATTCCGCATTAGAACTTTTCGGATTTAATCATTATGTACCTATGGGAAAACCAATACTTATGGTTGCTTGTCCTTGTTCAATAGTTCCTAAATGGATGTCAAAGGATTGTTTTGATAGAACATTTAAAGTATTTAGCACAAAAATGATAGAAATTCCACAAACAAGTAATATAAATATAGAAGGTGTTAATTTGTTGGTTTCTTCTCCCGAACAAGCTTTTATGGAATGCTTACTTTTAGCCAAAGATCAATACAATTATATGGATTTGTATTATATAATGGAACAATTAACCTCTTTGCGTGCAGATGTTGTGCAGATATTGCTTGAAAACATAAAGAATCAGCGAGTAAAAAGGATATTTTTATACATGGCAGAAAAAGCAGGACATTATTGGTTTGACATGTTAGACATAAATAAAATAAACATAGGAACATCTAAACTACAATTAGTAAAAAATGGAATTTATGTAAACAAATATAAAATAACAATTCCCAAAGAATTGAACGATTATGAATGAAATATACAAAAGACAAGTAGCATTATTGATACGCATAATGCCTTTGATTTATCAAATTAAAGATTTTGCTGTACATGGAGGAACAGCAATCAATCTATTTCATAAAAATATGCCTCGCTATTCGGTAGATATTGACTTAACATATATTCATATACAAGAGAGAGAAGAAAGTTTAAAAACAATAAAAGAACATCTTACGATACTAAAAAAGAATATAGAAAAGACAATACCTAATATAAAAGTGATTCCAAAATACGATATTTGGAAATTACAATGTACACTCAATGGTGCAACAGTGAAAATAGAAGTAAATGGAACCAAAAGAGGCGTAATAGGAGAAATAGAAGAAAAAATGCTTTGTCAGAAAGCGCAACAAGAATTCAGTATGGCATGTAAAGCACGCACCGTTTCCTATTCACAATTATATGGAGGCAAGATAACAGCTGCATTAAGCCGACAGCATCCAAGAGATTTATTTGATTGCAAGTATATGGAAATAAATACATTTAATGAAGTAAAAGATGGATTTATGTTATGTTTACTCGGTAGCGATAAACCTATAATAGAATCCTTGCAACCAAATGATATAGACCAAAGTAAAGTCTTAGAAAATCAATTTAAAGGAATGTCAGACATTGAATTTACTTATGAAGATTACGAAAAAACAAGGAAAAAGTTGATAAACCAAGTAAACACATTATTGACAGAAACAGATAAAGCCTTTATTCTTTCATTTGAAGAAGGAAATCCAGATTGGAGTAAATGTAGTGCAGGAGATTTGAGTAATTATCCTTCAATTAAATGGAAATTACAAAATATTATTAACCTAAAAGAAACCAATCCTTTAAAATATAAACAAGGGATAGAAAAACTAAAACAGTTTTTTCAATGAAAAATAGGCAATAAACGCCTTTTTCTTAAAACTAAACTGCGAAATACTTCAAAAATTTTGGACTTTAAAATCCTAATCCGAAATTTTTGAAGTATTTCGCTTTAAATAAAATTCACTAAATCAAGTATTTAATTTTTAAAGCAAAGATTTCTTTAATTTTTTCTTTGCTTTTTTAGAATTTTCCTTAGGATTTTTAAAATTTTTCTTTGTTTTATTTTTTTTACTTCTTTGAAGTAGAAGCATTACCACTAAGTGGTAATCCTATTACCATAGGAAAGTAATAGTCTTACCCTTGGAGAGTAATTTATTTTCTTCGCATTTAAGCAAAACAAAGCACGATTTCCGACTAATTTTCGTGAGAAATCAGAACAAAATCTTTTAACAAATAAAATTTTGTAGTTATATAATTATTACATACCTTTGTAAGCAAGAATTTTAATAGAAGAAAATATGTAAAGAAATAACAAAACAGAAATTTTAACGACAATAAAAAAGCGTTTTTGCTTATACTTGGTTATTTGAAACCTGCAAAATTTCAATTAAGTGCCAATAAGAATAAGTGGAAAACGCTCACGAGAGTATCGTGAGCTTTTCTTATTTGGCACAAAGGTAATTGCAGGACCTCAAATAACAATAAGATAAAGTTCACGACTTTTTTATATCCTTTTGTAACCAAAGAAAAATTAAATAATTAGTAGAAATAATAAACATTAAAAAACGTATTAAAGATGAAACTAAACGTATTAAAAGGCTTATTTATAATTATTACAGCCGGTTTGTTTGTTGCTTGTTCAGATTCAACTCTTTATCCGGAGAAAGAAGGTTATTCTTACAAAGAATTAGATGATTATCTGAAAGAAGAAGATTCTATAATTAAAAAAAATGCTGCGGCACATGGCAAATTGTATATAGATTATTTAAATTTGCTATGCTATTTTGATAATAATGGTTTTGTATCTACTAAAGAAATAAGTGAATTGCAGAGAAATGTTATGTATAATATAGGTAGTACTACAGGTCTATTCTTTCATTCTCTAGAATCTAAAGAAGAAAAAGAAGATTATCTAAAAACTTTAGAACGAGTATGTAATGAAGGCGTTAGATACGAAAATCTAAAAGATTCAGTAAAAGAATTAAATGATTGGCTTCCAGATCTTGTGAGAGAATTATTGTCTGAAGATGAAAATATTAAAAATTAAAACTTATAAAAGATGAGAAAAGTAAATGTATTAAAAGGCTTATTCGCCTTATTGTTTGTAGGAATGTTCGTTTCTTGTTCAAGCGATGAAGAAAAACGTGCTGAATTTGAACAAATAGCAAGATCTCGTAGCACAGAAATTTTGTTAAATGATTTGTATGTAGCAAGTGATGGCGATATTGAAGCATTAGCACGAGTATTAAAAGCAACTCCTTCAAGTATTGAAAGGTTAAGAAAAGGAGAAACAAAACCAACACCTGCTTTTGAAGAAAGAATTATTGAAGCAAGTGTTTATTTTATGCAAAATGATCAGAATTTTAATCAACTCAGATCTATATTAGATGAAGAATACGCTTGGTATGAATATGTTGTACATTTTCCAGGTAAAAATATTACATTATCTATCGTTATAGTTATTATTTTATCAATAGCTTCTATTTTTGTTTTTGGCCTTCCAATTATAGCAGCGTTCTTATTTTATATAGTGGCTTGGGTAATTTCTTTGTGTTGTTCCCCAGAACAAATAAAAGATGTTTATACAGATAGTATAAATCCTACGATAGAGCAATTAAAATAAATATGAAATATGAATAAAATTTGTAAAAACTTTATTTTAATATTCTCATTATTTGTTTTTGTAGGTTGTTCTAACGAAAAAGAAGATAAACTAAAAGAAAAATTCAGTCAAGAGTTAGAAGTAACAAAACAGTACAAAAGAGGAAAGAGTAGTCGTGCAGTTGCTCAACAATATGTTGAGATGGAACAAAACTTAAATAATAAATTTGTTAATGATTTAAATGAATTAATTGACAATAGTTTTGAAAAGAAACTTGAAAAGTTTGAAGATGAAGAATTAGGTTTCTTTTCAAACTATGGATATATGTTTGATTATATATTTAAGGACGAAGCAAAGTGGCAAGAAGAGTTAAGATTAAAAAGTAATAAATATTTTAATAATCTTGATCTTGAACAAGAAATTGCTTTATTGTATAAAAATCACGTTGATGAAATAAATAAACTTCGTTCTTCTTTTTATCAAACTAAGAGAACTGTTAATATGCCTGAGAGTATAAACCTTGATTTGCCAAAAGAAAATGTTGATTTAATGGGTATGAAAAATCATACTGGTAATAATATGTTAATAGAGTTTGCAACAGGTGCTCTTGTGTGGATATTTATTTTGTTTATTGTAATTATTCTTGCCTTAACAATAGGTTGGGTTTTACCAGGTGCCAATTTGATAATAGCAGGAATAACGATTGTTGTGTCAATTATACTCTCAATAAGAAACGATAATAAGGTTTTGGATTCTTTTAGAGAGCAAAAAACGGAGATTACTTTGGATTATGAAAGTATATTAAACGACTTAGATAAAAATACAGTTAAATTTTATGAAAAATATAAGTAAAAAAATAGTTGTTTGCTTTATAGCGTGTTTCGTTATTGCTTCATTATCTTCTTGCGACAAGGTTGCAAAAAAAGCATACAAAGAAGTTGCAGAAGAATTTGTAGAAGAAGGAGCAGAAAAAGGAGGAAAAAAGAGTTCTAAGAAAGTATTAAAACAGGTAAATGGGCGACCACTTCCTGATAATAGTACAGCCTTGACAGATGTTGGAAGAAAAAAATTGCAAAGAGAGACAGGACTGTCTGCAAATGCTTGTAAGCATATCAGAACAGAAGAACAAGCAGCACTTTTTAAAGAATTAAAGTTAAAAGACTTTGATGTGCCAGGAACAAAATTTAAAGGAATAGACGTTCCTGCAAGAAATGTGAAATTTCCCAAGGAACTACCTTTACAAACTAAGGTTAAAGATATGCCAGGCGCCAAAGAATTGATAGGAGAGAAGAATTGGAATAAATGGAAAGATTATACAAATATGGATTTAATGGGAGAAGGAAATAATCCTATCTTTCCAGCTGATCCAAAACGTAAGTTAAAAGCAAGCTTTGGAGAAATTCATCATGATAATCAAACGCATGGTTCTAATTATACTATACTTCGTAAAGATCATCATACGGGAGAGGGATATAATAGCATATTGCATGACAAAGGTAAGAGTGAAATTGATCATCCTCATTTTAAACAATATGAATCTCCTGCAATGCTAATGCAACTTACAAAAGTTTTAGAAAAAACTTATGGTAAATGGGAAAATGTTCCAAATCTATTATTCTAATAATTTAATTATATGAAAGACTTTACTTCAAAATTATCTTTGTATGATATACTTACGCAGTTGATAAGTGGCTTTCTTATCCTTGCGTTGTTTATTCCTATGCCAACAAACGGTAGAGAAACTGTTACAGAATCATACAATTGGATATTTTTACTAATATTTTCATATTTAATAGGTATTATTTATCATAGATTGTTAGAACGGATTAGGAGTAAAAAAGGAAAATGGTTTTTACTTATTTTACCAATAAGTTTATTATTGGTATTATTCTGTCAAAAAGAAATTGAGTGTAAAGAATGTACTTGTTATTTAATAATGACAGTAATTATTCTTGCATTTTTACTAATACTCTTAATAAAACAACCTGTTTGGTTACAAACTATTTTTGAACGAAATAATGAAAAAGCAATTAAAAAAGCGTATGACAAAATATATGAAGGTAGTAGTAAAGATTGTGAAGAGTTAAAAAAAGATTATGAAAATAAAACCTATTACTCAATTATGGTAAAACCTGCATATAGCACTATAAGTATTTTAGAAACACAAGAGGCTTTTTTGAGAAATATTACGTTGATTGTTGTTGCATATCATTTATGTTATTATTGTTCTTGGATAGAAGGTACTTTATATGAATGTATATTTATTTTAGAACCACCATCAATATTACCAAATTGGTTAATAGCATCATTAAGTTTGATATTATTCTTAATTCTTATTCTTTTTGCTCGTTATCATACTCAAATGGGAGTTTATAAAGCAGTATGGGGAGCAGGTAAATACTACAAATATTAAAAAGAAGAGCGAAATTAACTAAAATTTCGCTCTTCTTTGTTTCTTTTTTCTTTGTTATCACTTCAACTACCCAAAAGCCAACAAACTAATATTAAATCAAGTATTTAATTTTTAAAAGCAAAGAATTCTTTAATTTTTTCTTTGCTTTTTTAGAATTTTCCTTAGGATTTTTAAAATTTTTCTTTGCTTTTTTTTCTCTCTTAAAAAGGGGTGTCAATTTAAACTTACAAGGGGTATCAATTTAACTTCACAAGGGGTGTCAATTTAAATGTAGGACATGAATAATAATATAAATAATAACAAAAAAATAATAATATATTTATAACAGAAAGATTTTTTTAGATTTTTCTTTCATTTACATGTCTTCTTTCTTTTGAAATCAGTGCAAAAACTTAGCGCGCCAAATTTTTGTGCTTTTAAAAATTTGTTATACCTTTGTGAATCGAAAATTTAACGACAATAAAAAGCGTTTTTGCTTATTTTTGGTAAATTGAAATCTGGACAATTTCAAATAGAATGCCAAATAAATAAGGAAAGAATGCTCACGAGTATATCGTGGGCTTTTCTTATTTGGCATTTCAGGTAGTCCAGAACCTCAATTTACGGTAAGACAAGGCTCACGTCTTTTTTATTTTCTTTTTATCAAAAGAAAAATAGAGAATTGCAACATTTTTGCAACACTTTGTCTTAACTCTCATAAAAAATAAGTAAAGATTGTATTTTTGAAGTCTTAAATTTAATTAAGCGAATTACTAATTTTAATAATTTAAGATATGGGAAATAATGATACAAATTTGAAATTAGCCAATGTAATCTTTGACTTGGCAAAAAATGCCGAAGAAAGCGGAAAATATGAAGACGCTATAAAGTCTTACAAAGAAGCATTAAATGTTTTTGAGCAAGCATTAGGAGCAGAAGACGAAAAAACAAAAGAAGTTTATACCAACATAGGAATGTGCTACAAAGCATTAGGCAAAAACGAAGAAGCCTTAACCTACCTAACCAAAGCCCTATCAAACGGAAACACTGCATCAGTAGTTCCAAAGCAAGAGGAGGAAAGCGAAGAAGATGAAGACGAAGATGCAATTCTTTTAGAAAAATTTGCTGCAAAGGAGGAATTAGGTAGGGAAAATCTTAAAAAGAAAAAATATAATGAAGCAATAGATTGTTTTCTCGAAGCAAAAAGAGCTATACAAGAAGTATTTGGTTACGATGTTACTGATGCAGCACATATGGATGACTATATTGCACGTTGTTATCAAGGCAAAAAAAATTATAATGAAGCAATAAATTACTATGCTTGGGCAATAGAGTGTTTTGACAAGCAAGAAAGTTACGATAAAATGTATTCATTAGAATGTAGATTAGCTATTGCTTATTGTTATTTCAAATTGAGAGATAATAATAACGCTCTAATTTATTTTACAGAGTATTTGGAAAAAACAAATAATGACGATCCGTTTTATAGAGATGATGCAGTAGAAATGATAGAAACTCTTGAGATTCTTTATGAAGAAGATGATGAATACGATGAATACGATGAAGAAGAAGATTACGAAGATGATGAATACGATGAAGAATACTCTGTGGAAAAAGCACCAAGAACAAGTGAATTATCAGGTTATGGGGATAATTATTCTGATTCTGGTTTTTGGAATAAAGTAAAAAAATTAGGGAAAAAGGTATTGAAACCTGCTTTACAATTATATTATGTGATGAAAGAGCCATCTACTCCGTTTGATACAAAGAGTTTGATTATAGGAGCTTTGGGATATTTGATTTTACCTATTGACTTAATTCCGGATTTCATTCCTGTAGGTGGATATACAGATGATTTGGCGGCATTATTAGCAGTTGTAAAAATGTGTAAGGAACATATCACTCCTGAAATAGAAAGAAAAGTAAGAAAAGACCTTGGTGAATAAATTTAAAACAAATTCACAGTTTAAATAAACTCAAAGAAAAACGCTCGTGAGTCTTAGTTTTATTTTGACAAACGAGCGTTTTATTTTTTTATTTCTTTGGTTTGCTTTTTCTATTCTTTAACTTCTTTTTTCTTTCTTTGGAATATCTCTGGAATACTGCCGAATTGTTTTTTGTAGAACAAACCTACGCCTTGCGTAAATGGTGCAATATTATATTTTGTGAAGTCATTGGCGTTTGATCTGTTAAATACTCTTATGCGGAATGCGTCTGTCATTTTGTATTCAACGTAAGCATCTCCAATTATTGCGTTTGTCTCTTGATTAGTTGTAGAAACGTTGTCGCCTGTTCCGAAAGAAGAGTTTACATTCACTACCCATTTTCCATAATCTTTTGAAAGGTTTACGTCAAATTGGTCAGATGTTGTTTCGTTTCCGCGAGAATAGTTCATATTTACGTCAACTACTTTTATGACATCGGTAAGCATACCACTGATTTGCCCAAATGCGGCTTCGAATGCTGAGGAAATACCTGTTTCCATTACGGTATTTTCGTAGTTTCCTTCGGATGAATAGAATTGATGTAAGAATAGGAGAGAGACTGTTTGTTCTAACATAGCCTTTTCGTTGTTTCGGTCTATGTTCATAAAGAGTCTTTCTACTGTATTGTCGTCTGTGTTTGGTAATCTTATGTCAAATTTTGGCTGAGGGTTCATCATACTTCCTGTAAGCTTGATTATAGAATGTACATCCACAGCTTTTGAATATTCACTTCCAAGAATTGGCATTAGAGAAGCCTTTGTTTTGTAAATTGCTTGTAAGTCTAAATTTCCTCCCGCTGGTTCTCCTGTCCAGGTTAGCGTACCTCCTTGTTCTATTTCAAAGGTTTTCGCCATCATATCCATAACAGACATTTTGAATTGTCCGTTATCTATTTCTAATGTTCCCATTAAAGAAAGGTTTCCTTCGCTACTTAGGTCTATTCTTAAATCTCCGTTACCTTTTGCCGATAAATCTCCTTTTAATTGGTTGAAATCCATTGGTAAGATTAGTTGTGCGTTAGGGTTTACGCTCAAATCTACTGTGATGTTATAGCCTAAACTTTTTTGTTCTTCTTCTTTAATTATTGGAATTGGTGTTGAGGATGTTGTGTCTTGTATTGTTACAAATTTAATAAAGGAATTTTGTGTTGCAGAGGTCTTTGAGGATACGGGAACTGTAAGAACGGTTCCTCTTTCTGTTCGTGCAGCAACGTTAATGTTTAAGAAATTTAAATCTCCTATTATATCGGCAGTGGCAGATGCGAAAGCCGTTCCGTAATACATTTGTTCTGAGTATTCGTCTGTGTCTAATATTTTTAGTTTATCGGCAACTGCTTTAATATTTATGTCAAAATCGGTAAAGTTTGTATGGCTTAGGTTTCCGTTAAGTACGATTTTGTTTTTTTGTTTGTCGGTTAGAGTAAAGTCTTTGAAAGAAAATACATTGTTATCCAAATAAATCTTATCTGAAAACTCGTATGTAATATTTAACATGTCGATTTTTAAGTGTGCATTCTTAGTTTCTAAAACTCCTTGTATGTTTGGTTGTGTGAAAGGTCCCTTTATTTTTAGGTCTTTTGCGTAAAGGGTACCTCCAATGTCGGAACTAAGTGAGGAGATGTAGTTGCTTATTATTTTTAAGTCAAGGTTATCCATAGAGAGTTTAAGGTCTAAGTTATTGTCTTTGCTTTTGGTGTTTATAAATCCTTTGATTGAAAGTGGTAGTACGATTTTGTTGTTAGGATTTTTATATTGCATTTTTATGTTTGTGGCAAATACATCTTTGGTTAGTGCATTGTTTACATTGAATGTGGCTTTTCCAAGTGCGATGTCGTTGATTGTTAGGTTGTCTATTACTAAATTTGATGTTAAACTAAAATTACTTAATATGTTTCTTAATACTACTTTTTCGTTTATTTCGCCTCTGAGATTTAATCCGAATTTGTTTAAGATAGGGTTAAAGGCTGAAATGTCTAAGTTTTTGAATACTACGTCTAATTTGTTGTTTGGTTGGTCTGAAACTTCTCCGTTTAGTGTTATGCTACCTTTATTTTGTTTTAAACTAAAATTCATTAGTGATAAACTTTCGTCAAAGTAACTTAATGTATGGTTTTCGTTTAGTTCTACCTTGGAATTAGCTATGTTTATAAAGGAATTTTTAAAGTATCCTTGTAATCCGTTTGATGTTAAAAAGCCTTTGAAGTTTAGTTGTGTGGAAAGTTCATCGTTTTCGCTCATTCCTGCTTTTAATGCTAAGTCTATGTCATTTTTAGTGAAGTCAAGAATTAAGTCATTCGCGTTTATGCTTAGGCTATCGCTTATTCTGATTTTATTTACTTTTAAATGGTTTTTAAATATGTCGTATTTGGTTTGAGATAATAGGCTTATGTCTTCGAAAATGTATGAATCGTAAACAAAATAATCGGAATGTAGATTGAGATTTAGGTCTTGTTCTGGACTGATGTTGGCTGTTAGTGTTGTTTGTGGCGCAATATTCATATTGAGTGCAAACAATTCGCTAAGGGTTGCGAAATCTTTTACTTCTAATTTAAGATTTATCTTGTCGTTTGCAAGGTGTATTGTTTCTTCTTTTGTTATTGGTTTCGTGTTTTCTTGCTTTGACGATAGGAGTGAAAAGTCTGGAATATATTTGTCGATAATGTGTGTTATGTTGCTTACAAGTGAGGAAATATTGTATTGACCTTCTGTTACGAATGAAAAAATATTGGAATTGAGTGATAGGGTGTTTGCTGTACTGTCGTTTCTTGTTCTTATATTTAGGTAATCTATATCGTAATTCTTTGTTTGTGTGCTAATCATTGCGTTTCTGAAATCAATAAATCCTCTTAACGAATCCAGATTAAAGCCATTTAGTCTTGCGATTATGTCAGTTGAGATAAGGGTTGTGGTATCTGGGAAACTGAAAAAGTTCATTTTTTGAAGATTTACTTCATTCAAATCACCCCTTAGCACTAAACTCATATTGTTTAGCATATCCATTTCACAATTTAGGTTGATTACCGCAGCATTATCGATAATGTCGCATTGCGCACTAACAACGCCTTCGTTCATCTCGCCTTCTATTTCAATGGAATTGTAATTGTTGCCGTTAATGTTAAAGTCGGATAGATTGGCTACGAGTTCGCATTTAAGTTCTTTTAAATCTCCAACTTTGGCTTTTGCATCTACGTCAATAACTCCGCTACCAAGCATTTTAACTCCTAAGAATTTTCCAATATCAAAGTGATTTGATTTTATATTTGCTTGATATGTTATGTTTTCGTTTATGTTTTCACGAATTGAAGCTCCTTTTAGGTTTACGTTTCCTATCTTTGTGGAGATTTCTGCATTGGCTTTGAAGTTATGTAGCAAGCCTTTGAAGTCTGCTTTTGCAGATATTTCGCCTAAACTATGTAAAAGTTCTGGTAATTTTACGTTTGCGAGCATCTCTCCAAACTGAATATTATTGAAATCTAAGGAAGAACTTTTTAATTCGTTTAATTCAATATCGAAAACTGTGTTTTCTATATTTGGTAAGCCTTTTATGCTACCTTTTCCTTTAACGTATGTGTTGCCAGCTTTAACTTCAAGAAAAGAACACTTTGCATCAGCAACTGTTCCTTTTATAATGGCGGCTACTTCGCACTTTTGGTCAAACCCTTTTAAGACAGGAGCCCAATATGTTGCATCTTTCATTCCTGCTTCGCTTCCTTTTTGAAGAAATAAGAAACAGTCGGCAGAGTCAATGAAAGAAGAATAGGTTTTCCAACTATCAGTTTTTATGCTGGCGTATAGCTTTAAATCGCTTTCTGCGGTTTTCACTTGCATGCTTCTACAAATAATTCCCTTAGGGCTAACAGTAAATTTTCCTTTTAGGTTTTTTAATGTCATACCTGAACGTTCCTTTGTGGAGAATCTTTTAATGTTTACGTTTATTGAGTCATTTATAACTACAATATCGTCTAATACTCCGTTGATTTGGTTATATTGCATGTGATTTATCGCAACGCCAAATTCAGGTATAGGAGTTGGGTTGTCGTTTAGGTTTAAGGCAAAATTAACATTGTTTAATTTACATCTATTTACCTTAATTACATAAGGCTCTCTATCTTTCTCTTCTTTGGGTTTATCACTTTTGAAATAATCTATAATGAAACTTAAATTAAGTTTACCATCTCCTATATCTAAGTTAAAGTTTACATCATCTAACCTTACGCTTGAAAATTCTAATCCTTTAACGAATTCTAATTTCTTAAAACTTGCTTCTAAATATGATACAGTTGCAACAGTATCTTTATTAGGCGCTTCAAGATAAACGTCTTTCAATGCAACGGTAAGAAGAGGCCTGATTTCTAATCCGCCAATTGAAACTTTGGATTTCCATTCCTTTGAAAAATAGTCCGATACCTTTGCCGCTAAAAAGGATTGTACGATTGTACTATTAAGAATTGCAATGAAAAGATAAAGGAAAATAAACACACCCAAAAGCGTTTTTCCTAACACTTTTGCTATGCCAATAAGAATTCTTGATGTGGTATGTTTCTTCATTTATTTAATTCTTTGCAAATATACATCTTTTTTTATGTATCTTTGCAAGGATAAATTTAATATTATGTTTTATATTTTAGCAATAGAGTCTTCTTGTGATGATACTTCATGTGCTGTAATTGATAGCGAGTTTTGTGTTTTATCAAACGTTATTGCCTCACAAGAAGTTCACAAAGAGTATGGTGGAGTGGTGCCTGAGCTTGCTTCAAGGGCGCATCAGCAAAATATTATACCCGTTGTTGATAAGGCATTGAAAGATGCAAAAATCAGTAAACATCAGTTATCAGCCGTAGCCTTTACAAGAGGACCTGGACTTATGGGTTCGCTATTAGTGGGTGTTAGTTTTGCGAAAAGTTTTGCAAGGGCTTTAAATATACCTCTAATAGATGTTAATCATTTAGAAGCACATGTGTTAGCTCATTTTATAAAAGATACAAAGGAACAAAAGGTTCCGAATTTTCCTTTCTTATGTTTGCTTGTTTCTGGCGGTAATACACAAATTGTTTTGGTAGAAAACGCACGAAAAATGCAAGTGATAGGACAGACTATCGACGATGCGGCAGGAGAAACTATTGACAAGGCTGCGAAAATCTTATCATTGCCTTATCCGGGAGGGCCTCATATTGATAGGTTATCAAAGGAAGGACAACCTGTTCTTACATTTTCACAAAGCAATATAAAGAATTACGATTACAGTTTTTCGGGATTGAAAACAAGTATCTTATATACATTAAGAGATAAGCTAAAAGAAAATCCTAATTACATAGAAGAAAATCTTGCAGACATAGCAGCCTCTGTTCAAAAAGCAGTTGTAGATTCCTTACTCAATAAGTTTGAAAAGGCAATTAAAGACACAAAGATAAAAACTATTGCAGTAGCAGGAGGAGTCTCAGCAAATTCGGAGTTAAGAAGAAGATTGCAAGAATTAGGTGATAAACATAAATGCGAAGTCTTTATACCTAAATTTTCTTATACAACAGATAATGCAGCAATGGTCGCAGTTGTTGGATTATTCAAATACTTAGAAAAAGATTTTGCCCATATTGGTTTAACGGCTTACGCAAGATAATTTCTTATGAGGGTGTTTATAGTTGGTTATATGTTGAGTGGCAAAAGTACTATCGGCAAACGATTGGCAAAACTTTTAAATTATACCTTTATAGACACAGATAAAGAAATAGAAAATCAGTATAAACTTAGCGTAAACGACATTTTTAAAAAATATGGTGAAGAAGTATTCCGTGTTTTAGAGAAAAAAATTCTTGAAAACATAGGAGAGAAGGATAATATTGTAGTTTCAACAGGTGGAGGTCTAGTTTGTTTCAACGATAATATGCAATGGGTGAAAGCAAAAGGTGTTTCTATTTATTTGAAACTTAGTCCTGCTGCCATACTTTCAAGACATAAAATTTCAAAACGCACACGCCCTTTATTACAAGATAAAACGGATGAAGAGGCTCTTGATTACATAACAAAAACTCTTGAAGAAAGAGAAAAATATTACACTCAGGCAGATTATTGTTTCGATGCTTTAAGTCTAAAAGCCGAAGAAATAATCAAAATAATTTCTTAACAAAACATTTTTTCTTTAACTTTGCAGTTCGTTATTTAATTTTTTAAAAACAATAGACTATTATGCATAACACAAAATACGTTTTCGTTACAGGAGGTGTTACTTCCTCATTGGGAAAAGGGATAATATCGTCTTCATTAGCGGTGTTGTTAAAATCAAGAGGTTATAAAGTAACAATACAAAAGTTAGATCCTTATATAAATATCGATCCGGGAACATTAAATCCGTATGAACATGGAGAATGTTATGTAACCGAAGACGGAGCTGAAACAGATCTTGACTTGGGACACTATGAGAGATTTACGAATGTTAGAACTTCTCAGGCAAATAACGTAACCACAGGAAGAATCTACCAAGCGGTTATTGAGAAAGAAAGAAAAGGAGATTACCTTGGCGGAACTGTTCAAGTAATTCCACACATTACAGACGAGATAAAAAGAAGGGTTAAACTTTTAGGCGAAACTGGCAACTACGATTTTGTTATTACAGAAATAGGAGGTACAGTTGGCGATATAGAATCCCTACCTTTCTTAGAAAGTATTAGACAATTAAAATGGGAATTAGAAGGTAACGCAATAGTTGTTCACTTAACTTATGTACCTTACCTTACTGCTGCTGGGGAATTAAAAACAAAACCAACACAACATTCAGTTAAAGAAATGTTGCAACAAGGTATCCAACCAGATATTATAGTTTGCAGAACAGAACACGACTTAACAGAAAGCGTTAGAGATAAAATTTCATTATTCTGTAATGTTGATAGAGCAAGTGTTGTAGAATCAAAAGACGCATCTACAATTTATGAAGTGCCTTTTAATATGCTTAAAGAAGGATTAGACATCCAAGTATTAAAGAAGTTAGGCTTAACAGCGAAAGGCGAACCTAATTTAGAAAAATGGAAATCTTTCTTATACAAACTTAAAAATCCATTAACAGAAGTAACAATTGGATTAGTAGGTAAGTATGTTGAGTTAAAGGATGCCTATAAATCAATATCAGAAGCCTTTATTCATGCAGGCGCAACGCTACAATGCAACGTAAAGCTAAAATGGATTCACTCAGAAACCATAGAAGAAAAACAAAACTCATTAGATGAAATATTAGGTGGCTTAAATGGAATTTTAGTTGCCCCAGGCTTTGGTTCAAGAGGCATAGAAGGAAAAATATTAGCCGTAAAATATGCAAGAGAAAACCAAATCCCATTTTTAGGTATATGTCTTGGAATGCAATGTGCCGTAATAGAATTTGCGAGAAACGTATTAAATTTCAAAGATGCACACTCTGTTGAAATGATGGGCTCAACCACACATCCAGTTATCGATATGATGGAAACACAAAAGCATCTTACAAATATGGGTGGCACAATGCGTTTAGGCGCTTACCAATGCGAGTTGAAAAAAGGCAGTAAAGTTTTCGAAGCTTATGGAGAAGAATTGATAAGTGAAAGACATAGACACAGATATGAATTCAATAGCGAATATTTATCGCAATTTGAAGCAGCAGGTATGCAAGCTACGGGAGTAAATCCTATATCTAAATTAGTAGAAGTAGTAGAAATACCAGAGCATCCTTACTTTGTGGGCGTGCAATACCACCCAGAATATCGTTCAACCGTAGAAGAACCAAGCCCATTATTTATTTCATTTGTGAAAGCCGCAAGTAAGATGAAATAAGTCTAAGAAATAATTTTCTAATCCTTAGGAATAATTTATTAAAGCAAAGGAATAATTTTATAAAACTAAGAGTAACGATACTGACACTAAGAAAGTCAGTATCGTTATTATTATACCACTTTTGAAAAACTCCCAAAAACCAATTTTTACGCCAAAATTATCAGCCGACTCAATGACAATGATATTTGCCATCGCACCTATGATTGTTGCATTGCCGGCTAAGGTTGATGCCGACGCCAAAGCCAACCATAAAATTTCGGAATCAATAACGTTCATTAAAGGTAACATCAATACAGTATAAGGAACATTACTCAAAATTTGACTTAAAACCAAGCTTATAGAGTGAATAGAAATCAAACCAGAAAGATTTTCCTCCAAACCAATATTTAAAATTCCGTCAAGCAAGCCAACCTTTTGCACAGCACCAACAACAATAAACAAAGAAGCGAAAAACAAAAGCAAAACCCAATCCACATCCTTTATTAGCTTCTCCGGCTTATGCTTTCCAAAGAGAATAATCAAGCTTGCACCAGCTAAGGCAATCACAGCAATAGACATACCTAATAATTTACCGAAAAAGAAAGCCAAAACAACCAAAGCAAAAACGATTATAGAAGAATACATACTTTTAAAGTTATAATTATGAGTAGGAGTATAGCTTAACAATGATTTGTCTTTAAAATCCTTTTTGTAAACAAACCTTACTACCACAATACAAAGAATCAAACCTATGAAAGATACAGGAAAAAGTTTCAAAAGAAAGTCCACATAACTTATACCACTATTTAAACCAATTAACATATTCTGAGGATTTCCCGTTATCGTCATTACACTACCAATATTAGAAGAAAGAATTTCCGCAATAAGATAAGGCAAAGGATTTATTTTAACACGCGAACAAATACTAATAATAATAGGAGTAAAAATCAAGACAACCGCATCATTTACCAAGAAAGCAGAAGCAATACCAGTAACAAAAACCACCCCAACCAAGAGTTTAAGTCGAGAATTAGCATATTGAAGAGTTTTTTCTGTAATCAAATTAAAGAAACCGTCAAATTTCAGAGCCGCAACAACAATCATCATACCTAAAAGCAAGAAAATAGTGTTGAAATCAATAAAACTCACTGCCTCTTCAAAACTTACAACAGAAAAAGCAAGCATAGCCACCGCTCCAATAAAGGCAGCAGAAGGCCTATCAATATTTACCTTAGGTAAACGAGTAAAAATAATTCCAATGTAAGTAATTACAAAAATTATAAGTGCGATTGTTTCAGTATTCATCTTTAAAAATTTTCGCAAAATTACTGCTTTTTTACTATATTTCTTAGAAATTTTTTTGTTTTCAAAAAAAATAGTAATTTTGGAGTCCGATTTACAAGTTTTAAATATGAACAATTTCGTAGTATCTGCAAGAAAATATAGACCAAGCGACTTTCATTCAGTTGTAGGGCAAAGCCATATCACAACAACTCTACAAAATGCTATAAAAAACAACCAATTAACACAAGCCTTTCTTTTCTGCGGACCAAGAGGTGTTGGAAAAACAACTTGCGCGCGCATATTAGCGAAAACAATAAACTGTACTAATCCAACCGAATCATACGAAGCATGTAATGAATGTGAGAGTTGTAAATCGTTTAACGCATCAGCATCATTCAATATAGTAGAATTAGATGCAGCCTCTAACAACTCAGTAGATGATATAAGAAATCTCACAGACCAAGTAAAGATTCCACCTCAAAATGGTAAATATAAAGTATATATAATCGATGAGGTACATATGTTAAGCACAGCAGCGTTTAACGCATTCTTAAAAACACTCGAAGAACCACCAGCATACGCAAAATTTATCTTAGCCACAACAGAAAAACACAAAATACCAGCAACCATTATCTCACGTTGTCAAATCTTTGACTTTAAAAGAATAAACACAAACGACATTGCACAACACTTAGAGTACATTGCACAAAAAGAAAACATAGCATACGAAATAGAAGCCTTACATCTAATAGCACAAAAAGCCGACGGAGGATTGCGAGATGCACTATCTATGTTTGATCAACTTGTTTCCTTTACCTCAGCTAAGCTTTCATACAAAAATATCATAGACAACCTTAATATATTAGACTATGAATATTATTTTAAGCTTGTAGATAATTTCTTGAATGGTAGATTGACAGAAAGTTTATTGCTTTTCGACGAAGTATTGAAGCAAGGTTTTGAAGCAAGTGCCTTTATTAACGGATTAGCAGCGCACTTGCGCAACCTATTAGTATGCAAAGACCCGCAATCTGTAAACCTTTTGGATGCAAGTCAAAACTTACAAACAAGATACCTAACACAGGCCTCACAATCTCCACAGAATTTTATTCTAAAAGCATTGGATTACGCCAATAGTTGTGCATTAGAATATAAGGAATCGTACAATAAAAGACTTTGTGTAGAACTTTGTTTGATGAAACTCGCCTATATAACAAATAAAGTCAAGGCTCCTGCAACACAACAAATCGTTACTCCTCAACAACCACAAGTTCAAGTTGAAGAGATTAAAAAAAAAATGACGTATTAGTAGAAAAACCCAAAATAGAGAAAGACTTAAATATTTGTAGTCCATATTCCATAAAAGGAAATATTGAACTCGTAGAGAAATTCAAAAAACAAAACGAATTAGAAGAAAAGAAAGAAAAGCAATACAATATAACATCTTTCTTAGACGCCATAAAAATATACGCAGAAGAGTTAAAACAACTCGATCCCAATGTTTACCCAGACGCACTCAACTTAGCGTTTACTTTATCCACAGCAGAATTTTCTGTAAAGAATGATGAATGGGTGGATATCATACTTTTAAATCAGCAAGAAGAAAAGATATTGCTTGGCAACAAAAGTAATATTTTGTCGTTTATAGAAAACAGAACAAATTGCAAAAAAATAAACCTCAATATAAAAGTAAAAGAATACACACATCAGCCAAAACTTTACGAACCGCGAGAAGTGTTAAAGTTTATGAAAGAAAACAATCCACATTTGGCAGAGTTAGTAAAGGTAATGGGCGGAGAAATCAATTATTAAACAATAAAAAAATACAATATGGGCGCAACGTTAATATTTTTAGGAATTTTGGTGTTTTCAGCACACC
This sequence comes from Candidatus Onthomorpha sp., assembly GCA_045644685.1. Lineage (GTDB taxonomy): Bacteria > Bacteroidota > Bacteroidia > Bacteroidales > P3 > Onthomorpha. The sequence goes on along the minus strand of JAZRHI010000010.1, from coordinate 41,032 downwards.
TTTTCGCAATGATATTCAGCAAAAAGAAAATTCCAGACGTGCTGTTGTTGTTGATGATTGGTGTTTTGATAGGACCAGTCTTAAAGATAGTTTCCCCATCTGACTTTGGCGCGGTAGGAGGTGTGTTTACCAGTGTAACTTTAATCGTAATTCTTTTCGAGGGTGGCACAGGTATTAGTATAAACGACCTAAAAACATCTTGGAGACCCACAGCTATGCTTACCTTTACAGGATTTTTTGTCGCCGCCTTTGTTGTTACAATAGTGTGTCTTAGCTTTGGAATGCAATTATTAGATAGTATTACACTCGGAGCGATACTTGGAGGAACATCTTCCGCAGTTGTTATTCCACTTGCACAACATCTTCAATTATCTAACACAACTAAGACATCTCTAATCTTAGAATCTGCAATCACAGACGTGTTATGTATCGTTTTTGCTTTGGCTTTTATCGATGCAGCACGAATGGGAGCAAACCTAAACGTAGGAAAAATTGCAGGAAATGTCATTGCCTCATTCGTTCTTGCGACATTTCTCGGATTTGCTTCCGCTATGATTTGGGCTTCTTTGCTTCAAAAAATCCGTTCTTTAAGAAACTCCATGTTCCTTACGCCTGCCTATTTGTTTATCATATATGGTTTAGCAGAAGTCTTGGGATATAGCGGTGCAATCGCATCTTTGTCCTTTGGAATCACAATAGCTAATATGGAATATTTCAATTTTAAGTTTTTAGAAAAGTATCAAAAAGATAAAAACTTGAAATTAAACGATAGTGAAACGTCTTTCGTTGGCGAAATAAGCTTTGTGTTAAAGACATTCTTTTTTGTGTATATCGGAATAAGCATTCCGTTCTCCGATTCAAAATCTATATTGATAGGAGGCTTGATTACAATCGGATTATTGTTGAGTAGAATAATAATAGCAAAGTATTGCTCTCCAAAAGGTGCGAATATATTTGATAAAAGTACAGTTGGACTTATGATTCCAAAAGGATTGGCCGCTGCGGTTTTGGCATCCGTTCCGGAACAATTAGGAATGCCTTCGGGAGCTGAAATAAAATACATTACATTCTCGGTTGTATTGTTCTCAATCTTGATTTGCTCAATCATGATTTTGTTAATAGAAAAACAACCTAAAATGAATGTGTTATTTAGATTTGTTTTTAAATCTCATCTCAAAAGAAAACCAAAGGCTGTTACAGTTCAAGAAAATCAAGTTGAAGAAACAGAAAAATAAGTCTAAGAAATAAAAAAATAAACCTAAGGAATAATTTTTTAAACCTAAGAAAAAAATAAATAAATCAAAGAAAAATGAAGAAGGCTCTTATAAGCGGAATCACAGGTCAAGACGGTAGTTTTTTAGCTGAGTTTTTAATTGAAAAAGGTTATGAAGTTCACGGAATTATTCGCCGTAGTTCTTCTTTTAATACTTCGAGAATAGAACATCTTTATTTGAAAGAATGGATTAAAGACCAGAAACAAGAACGCGCAATTAACCTTCACTATGGTGATATGACTGACTCCTCGTCTTTAATTCGTATTTTACAACAAGTACAGCCCGATGAAATTTACAATCTTGCGGCTCAAAGCCATGTAAAGGTAAGCTTTGATGTTCCGGAGTACACAGCTGAAACCGACGCTGTGGGAACGCTTCGCTTATTAGAGGCAATCAGAATATTAGGATTAGAAAATAAAACGAAAATATACCAAGCTTCTACCTCAGAGCTTTATGGTCTTGTGCAGGAAATACCACAAAAAGAAACAACACCGTTTTATCCTCGTTCGCCTTACGGAGTTGCAAAATTATATGGCTTTTGGATAACAAAAAATTATAGAGAAAGCTATGGAATGTTTGCAGTTAATGGAATATTGTTTAATCACGAAAGCGAAAGAAGGGGAGAAACCTTTGTAACTCGTAAGATTACTCTTGCCGCTGCACGAATTGCAAAAGGATTGCAAGATAAACTTTATTTAGGTAACCTTTCTGCTTTGAGGGATTGGGGATATGCAAAGGATTATGTTGAATGTATGTGGCTAATGCTACAACACGAAACTCCGGAAGACTTTGTTATTGCGACAGGTGAGGCACATAGTGTAAGAGAGTTTTGTACCCTTGCTTTCAAATACGCAGGCATAGAATTGAAATGGGAAGGCGAAGGCGTAAATGAAAAAGGTATAGATGTATCAACGGGAAGAGTGTTGGTAGAAGTCGATGAAAAATATTTCCGTCCGGCAGAAGTTGAACAATTACTTGGAGATGCAACAAAAGCCCAAACACTTTTAGGTTGGAATCCAAGAAAAACATCTTTTGAAGACTTAGTTAAAATAATGGTAGAACACGATTTAAAGACTGTAAGTTAAGAAAGATTTTTATGGATAAGCATTCTAAGATTTTTGTAGCGGGACATAGGGGACTTGTTGGCTCAGCTATTTTGAAAAATCTACAATCTAAATCATACGATAACTTTATTCTTCGTACACATCAAGAGTTGGATTTGTGTAATCAAGCAGAAGTGGAAGCTTTTTTCGAGAAAGAGCGTCCTGAATACGTCTTTTTAGCAGCTGCTTTCGTAGGAGGAATAATGGCAAACTCGGTTTACAGAGCCGATTTCATATATAATAATCTTCAAATTCAAAATAACGTCATTCATTGCTCATATAAATATGGTGTAAAGAAGCTTTTGTTTCTTGGAAGCACTTGTATCTATCCACGAGATGCAGAGCAACCAATAAAAGAGACGTCTTTGCTTACCGATGAGTTAGAATACACAAACGAACCCTATGCTTTGGCAAAAATTGCTGGCTTAAAAATGTGTGAAAGCTATAATTTGCAGTATGGAACCAACTTTATTGCGGTTATGCCTACGAATCTTTATGGGCCAAATGATAATTTCAATTTAGAGACTTCACATGTTATGCCCGCCTTGATAAGAAAGGCGTTTTTAGGAAAGTGTTTGCAAAATCAGGATTGGGAAAATCTTAGAAAAGACCTTAATACTCGTCCGATAGAAGGGGTAAATGGAGAGCGTTCTCAAAGTGAAATAGAAACTATATTGAGTAAATACGGAATTAAATCAAAGAAAAATTCGGTTGAAATAGAGCTTTGGGGTAGTGGAAAGCCGTTAAGAGAATTTCTTTGGAGCGAAGATATGGCTGATGCTTGTGTTTTCTTGATGGAAAACGTGGATTTTAAAGATACTTACTCGCAAACAGACAAGAATATAAAGAATTGTCATATCAATATAGGTACTCAAAAAGAAATTAGCATAAGAGATTTGTTTGCAATGGTGTGTGCAACTGTTGGATACACATCTGAGATTGTTTACAACATCGATAAACCCGATGGAACAATGAGAAAACTTACCGATTGTACGAAATTACATTCCCTTGGTTGGAAACATAAAATAGAGTTGCCACAAGGAGTGCGACAACTCTATGAATGGTATTTAGAAAGTATTAAATAAATAACTTGAATTATAAAATAGAAAAAGTAATGCTTGACGAAACAAACAACGAATTAACACCTAATAATAAAATTACGGAATCGGACGCAGTATCTCATCAAGAAATGATAGATGTAATGAGCAATTTTTTTGATGATGGTAAGCCTCAGGTTGGTATTTTTTGGTTAGATTATGTTCATAATACACTATTTGGTGTCCAAAAAGACGATGCGGAAAAATATATTGACGAAAAAAAAGTCAATACCTTACCTAAATTACATAGAACCTATTGGCACAAACAACATCACCGAGCAGTAGCAAAAGGAGATGTTAATTCAATATTTTATGTTGAAAAAAATTATACCTTAATTCCAAGAGGTAGAGTTTTTGTTCGTAAAGACGAAAGTATATATGTTGCTGTGGGGACATGGATAAATGGAGAAATTAACGGTAAACAAGTAGTAAATCAACAAGCTGTTAGAGAGGCAATAGCAGATGAGTTCAATCTTCCAGACGATTTCGAAATTGTTATAGACGAACACTGGAATATTGGACGCGGTTGGTCAGAAGATAAATTTTAGCTTTAAATAGCAACATTAAAGTCTCTCAATGCATCGTTGAGGGACGTTTTTTTATCTGTCGATTCTTTTCTTTTGCCTATTATCAAGGCGCAATTTACGTTATATTCACCTGCTGGGAATTTCTTTGTGTAGCTTCCGGGAATTACTACCGAGTTTTCTGGAACTATTCCTTTGTATTCTATTGGTTCTTCGCCTGATACGTCTATTATTTTGGTGGATTGTGTGATTACTGTATTGGCTCCAAGTACGGCTCCTTGTTTTATGATTGCTCCTTCTACAACTATGCAACGTGAACCTATGAAACAGTTGTCTTCTATAATGACAGGATTTGCTCCAACAGGCTCTAAGACTCCTCCAATGCCGACTCCTCCTGCAAGATGTACGTTTTTGCCAATTTGTGCACAGCTTCCAACTGTCGCCCAAGTATCTACCATTGTTCCTTCATCAACATATGCTCCAATATTTACGAAACTTGGCATCATTATACAGCCTTTTGCAAGGAAACTGCCATATCGTGCAACTGCCGGCGGAACACATCTAACTTGAAGTTCGTTATAATTTTGTTTTGTAGGGATTTTGTCCCAGAATTTTAAGTCTTCGGCTTGCATATCCTTTGATTCGCAGATAGGGAAGTACATTATAATTGCTTTTTTCACCCATTGATTTACTTGCCACTCGCCATTGATTTTTTCAGCTACTCTTATCTTGCCTTTATCCAATAAGTCAATAATTTCTAATATTGCTTTCTTAGTGCTTTCTTCTTTTAATAATTCTCGGTTTTCCCAAGTTCGTTCTATAAGTTCTTGATACATAATTTTTGTTCTTTATTATTTTGTGGCAAAAGTATGAAAAAAAAATGAAATTTAGTTTTAAACAGATGTTTTCTAATGTTTTTGCTTGATATTCAATAGGAAAAACATTTTTTTAACAATGAAAAAAAGTACTTTCTTAGTGTTTTTTCTTTAAAAATGTTTGTTGTATTAGATTTTGTTGTTATATTTGCAAAACAATGTTTTAAAAAGGAAATAAATTATTAACAAAAATTTAACGACATGAAAAAAATTATTCTTTCAGTCCTTGCATTAGGACTTTCAATGGGCTTAATGGCTCAAAAAACAATGGTTTCTTCTGTTAATTTAGATGGAACTCAAACTCTTACTGCTGTTAAAGCAAAAGCAACTCAAGCTCCAAAAGCAGCAAGTGCTTATTATCCAGAAGCTTTTAATGATTGTGCATCTTTGGAAGAGCCTATTGTGTACTCTTCCGAAGCGGAAGGATATGAATTTTGGATTACAGGTTCTGGTATGTTTGGCGCTATAGCTCAAGGATATTCTTTCTCTTCTCCAGTTCAAGTTGTAGGAGCTGAAATGTATTTAGTAAATGGATACGCAGGAGATGAAGCTGAACCAGATGTAGTTTTAACAGATGCAGATCTTGAAGAAGTTGCTTATACTACTTATTCAACTGCTGATGCAGGAGTAGAAGGTTTTGCACCTGTAACAGTTAATTTCAATGTACCTCAATCATTATCTGAATTTGCAATAGCAGTATATTTTCCTGAATATACAGACACATCAACAGATATCATAGTTGCAACAACTGAAGCTGGATGTTATTCTGGAAATGATAACTTCTTATTATACCAAGGACAATGGATACCTGCCTCACAATTATTCCAAGATTTTTATGTAGATGCTTTCATATTCCCTATAATAGAAGGAAATGTTGGTTTAACAGAAGCAGAAGTTAATTCTTTATCTTACGTTTTCCCTAACCCTGCAAAAGATGAAGTTATGGTAGCTTCTTCTTTAAACATGGAAAGAGTTGAAATCGTTAATATGTTAGGTCAAGTTGTTTACTCAGCTGACGTAAACGCTAACTCAGTAAAAGTAAACACTGCTGAAATGGGTGCTGGTAACTACTTAGTTAAAATGTACACAGAAGCAGGAATGGCAACTAAAAAATTAGTAGTTGAATAATAACGAAATAATTTATTTAACAGCAGAAGTAAATCTGAAAGAATTTACTTCTGTTGTTTTTGTTTAATAAAAATAAAAAGAAAAATGAAAAAATTATCAGTTTTAATGCTTTCGTTAGTTATGACTTTCGGAGCAATGGCTCAAAACTTCACTTTCCAAAAAGGAGATAAGACTTTTGAGCAAAAAGCAATTGAGTACGCAAAACAAAATAACAAAGGCGTGCACACTCAAACACCAAAAACAAATCCTGCTGTTGCAATTACAATCAATGATATTCAAGCTGGAACTGTAAATGCAACATTTACTCCTGCTGAAAATGTAACTAAATATTATTTCTGTGGTACAGAAACAGGAATGATTGAAGAGTTAGTAGCATTCTATGAAATGTTTGGATTGTCAATGACAGTTGCAGAATACGTAACTTACGTTGCACAAGATTCTTCTAATGTTGAAATGACAGTAGATGTAGAAGGATTTACACCAAATACTGCTTCTTCAATTTATGTTGCAGCTTTGTTAAACGATGGTACATACGAAGTAATTACTTCTGACTTTACAACACTTTCTCTTGGTGGTTCAGGAGATGCTACTTTAACAATAAATGTACATGATGTAGCACAAACTTCTGCTTTCATTACAGTAACTCCAAATGATCAAGCAGCACACTACGGATTAGTGCTTACAACACAAACAGAGTTAGATGGAATGGGCTTTACTGATGATTCTTTAATAGCATACTTTAACGGAACAGAATATCAAAAATACTATTATGAATTAGATGAAGAAATGCCAGGATTAGATCCTTCAACTGAATATTTAGTTTATGCAATGGCATTCAACGCTGACGGAGTTGCAAGTGAACTTTATGAAGTTAGCTTCACAACTACTTACTATGGAGGAGAAGGTCTTGCAGAAGTTGCAATGACTGCTACAAATCCAACAGCTACTTCTTTCGATATTTCATTTGTTCCTAACGATCAAACAAATTATTACTACTATTTAATTGCAGATCAATCATTCTATACTGAATTAGGCTTAGAAACAACAGCTGATATTGCTGCTTGGGCAGAAGCTAATCAACAAAAAAATTACGGAGAGTTAGCTGGAACAGTTGGCGATTTAATGATGGGAACAGAATATATTTGCTATGCTATTCCATACAATGCAAACAACGAATTGGGAACAGTTTCTCAAACAACAATAACAACACTTACTCTTGGTGGAACAGGAGTTGCAGAAGTTGAAATCATAGTTGGCGAAGTTGCAGCAACAGAATTTGAAGTTGCTTTTGAAATGAACCAAGAAACAGCTTACTATTACTACTTAATAGCAGAAGAAACAGTGTTAGAAGAATATGGTTTAACAACTGAAGATGCTATTTTAGATTATTTTGCTCAAAACGGAGAAGCTTCATATGAAGATTTAGGTGGTACAATCTCTGATTGCGAAGAAGGAACTATAATGAAAGTTTACACATTCCCATACAACGGAAACAATGAATTAGGAACAGTGAATTTAGTTGATGTTTTAATGGGCGAAGGTGTTGTAGGATTAAATGATGTTATGACAAACGTTGAAGCAAATCTTTATCCAAACCCAGCAAACAGTCATATCAATGTTTCATCTCTTTCAATCATAGACAGAGTTCAAATAACAAACGTTTTAGGACAAGTAGTTATGACAAAAGAAATAGGAGCTAACGGAGCAAACATTAACATTGAATCTCTTGAAGCAGGAAATTATTTCGTAACAATCTATTCTAACGACGGCGTTGCAACAAAGAAATTATTAGTTAAATAGTTTCTCGCAATAAGTCTTAGGATTAAAAAAATAAATCAAAGAATTAAATTTTTAATTCTTTGATTTATTTTTTTATTTCTTTGCTTTATTTTTTTTATCTTTGCAGAAGTAATAATAAAATTAAGTGATAGAGGATGGAAAGTAAATTGCAAGCACTTATATCAGAGGCTTTTAATGAAATATATAAAGTAGAAATTGAAGCAAATACCATTTCTTTAACAGCAACTAAAAAAGAATTTAAAGGAGACTTTACTTTGGTAGTATTTCCTTTTACTCAAAAATGTGGAGAACGCAATCCCGTTGCCTTAGCTGAAAAGATAGGAGAATATGTCGTTTCTAAATCAGAAGAAATAGAAGGATTTAATGTTATAAAAGGCTTTTTGAACTTTGAAATATCAATGAATTATTGGTTGAAATTCTTGAATGAAAACAACAATAAAGCATTTGGCTATCAGGAAGCAAAAGATGACAAAACCATAGTAGTAGAATACTCATCTCCAAACACAAATAAGCCTTTGCACTTGGGACATATAAGAAACAATCTTTTAGGTTGGTCAGTTTCTGAGATACTAAAAGCAAACGGATACACAGTTAAGAAAGTTAATTTGGTAAACGATAGAGGTATTCACATCTGTAAATCGATGCTTGCTTGGCAAAAATTCTCTAATGGCGAAACACCACAAAGCAGTGGCATGAAAGGCGACCATTTAGTGGGAAAATATTATGTTGAATTCGACAAAGCATACAAGGCGGAGATAAATCAATTAGTTGAAAAGGGAATTGACAAAGAGGAAGCCGAAAAAACAGCTCCAATTCTTTTAGAAGCACAAGCAATGTTAAAGAAATGGGAAGAAAAAGACGAAGAAGTATTAAACCTTTGGAAGACAATGAATGGTTGGGTCTATGAAGGCTTTGACGCAACCTACAAACAACTTGGAGTAGATTTTGATAAAGTATATTACGAATCAGAAACCTTCTTGCTTGGCAAAGACTTAGTAAACGAAGGCTTAGAAAAAGGAGTATTTTACAGAAGAGAAGACGGCTCAGTGTGGATAGACCTTACATCAGACGGCTTAGACGAAAAACTTTTGTTAAGAAAAGACGGCACATCCGTATATATGACACAAGATTTAGGCACAGCATGCTTACGACACAAAGATTTCGATTCAGATAGATTAGTTTATGTAGTCGGAAACGAACAAAACTATCACTTTGCCGTGCTAAAACTTGTTCTACAAAAGCTTGGAATGCAATGGTCCGATAACTTATTCCACCTATCTTACGGAATGGTAGAACTACCAAATGGAAAAATGAAATCAAGAGAAGGAACAGTAGTAGATGCTGACGACTTGATGCAACAAATGATAGAAACAGCAAAAAAACAAACAGAAGAACACGGAAAAACCGAAGGCTTCACACAAGAACAAGCAGAAGAGCTTTACTCACAATTAGCCTTAGGAGCCTTAAAGTACTTTATCTTAAAGGTAGATCCGAAGAAAAATATGCTATTCAATCCAGAAGAATCCATAGACTTTAATGGAAATACAGGACCTTTTATTCAATACACACACGCTCGTGCATGCTCAATTTTAAGACGTAGTTCAGAAGATATTTGCTTAGACAATATAGAATTGAACTTTGAAGCAAACTTCAATGCCAAAGAATTAGAAGTAATAAAAACACTACACTCATTCGGAAACGTGATAATCCAAGCAGGAAAGACCTATTCCCCAGCCTTAATAGCAAACTATGCTTACGATTTAGCTAAAAACTTCAATGCTTTCTATCAAGACACACCAATTTTGAAAGAAACAGATGAAAATTTGAAAAAAATGCGTATTTCTTTAACACGATTCACAGCAAATACAATAAAAACAGCTATGCATCTGTTAGGAATACAAGTACCAGAGAGGATGTAGTTAAATTCTTTTTAACACAATGGAAGAAGTTTTAATACAAACCGAAGAAAAAAAAGCCCTTGCAGACAATAAAGAAGGAGGAAATGAACTTATTGTTTTTAACGACGATATTCATACTTTCACATACGTTATAGAATGTTTGCAAACAATTTGTGAATTAAGCAAAGAACAAGCCGTTACTTGCACCAATATAATTCATTACAAAGGATTATGTATTGTAAAGCACGGGTCTTACGACAAATTAAAGCAAATGTGCATAGAATTGGAGAAAAAAGGACTTATTTGCGAAGTTAGGTAAAAATTATAAACAAATAGAGCTATGAATGTTTTTGTAATTTTATTGATTTTATTAGGAGGCTTAGCCCTTATCGTACTTGAACTTTTGGCAGTACCAGGAACAACCCTTGTAGGCTTGTGTGGTTGCGGTCTTCTTATATATGGCAATTACGAAGTCTTTACTAACTTTGGAGATATGTGGGGTTATACTTCCATTTTGATTTGTTCAGTAATTTGTATAGGCTTATTGATTTATTCATTACGAGCAAAAATATGGAAACGCTTTTCTTTAAATGCCTCAATCGACTCAAAAGTAAATCTTGTTGATGAAAAAATAAAAGCAGGCGAAGAAGGAGTATCTATAACACGTTTAGCACCAGTTGGAATGGCAGAATTCAACGGAGAAAGAGTAGAAGTATACACTTCAACTTCGTACATAGATGCCAATACTCCTTTAATAATAGAAGCAGTTGAAGGAAACAGAATTAGAGTTAATGTAAAAAAGTAATAATTAAAAAGTTAGTATTATGAATTCAATCTTTTTCGGAACCATACTCATAGTAGTATTTCTTATTGTGTTCCTTTATTTAGTTCCAATCAATCAATGGTTTCAATGTGTTTTGAATGGAGTAAAAATATCAATAGTTCAATTGGTATTTATGCGTTGGAGAAAAGTTCCACCTGCAATTATAGTAAACGCAATGATTAACTCAAAGAAAGCAGGTTTAGATTTGAGTGCCGATTTGTTAGAAGCGCACTACTTAGCAGGCGGACATGTGAAGAGTGTCGTTAATGCGCTAATCTCAGCCGATAAAGCAAATATGTCATTAGACTTTAAAACAGCCACAGCCATAGACTTAGCAGGTAGAGATGTGCTTGAAGCAGTTCAAATGTCAGTAAACCCAAAAGTTTTAGATACTCCTGCCGTTACAGCCGTAGCAAGCAATGGTATTCAGTTAATAGTAAAAGCCAGAGTTACAGTAAGAGCAAACATTCGTCAGTTAGTAGGAGGAGCAGGTGAAGAAACCGTTCTTGCAAGAGTAGGAGAAGGAATTGTAACAGCGATAGGCTCTGCCCAAAGTCATGCAGAAGTATTAGAAAACCCAGATTCAATCTCTAAACTTGTGCTTTCAAAAGGTTTAGACACAGGAACAGCATTTGAAATCCTTTCAATAGATATAGCAGACATAGACGTAGGAAAAAATATTGGAGCTCAACTTCAAATGGATCAAGCATACGCTGATAAAAATATCGCACAAGCAAGAGCAGAAGAAAGACGTGCAATGGCGATAGCAGTAGAACAAGAAATGAAAGCTAAGGCTCAGGAAATGAGAGCAAAGGTTATAGAAGCAGAAGCAGAAGTTCCGTTGGCACTTTCAGAAGCATTCAAAATGGGAAATCTTGGAATAATGGATTATTACAGAATGCAAAATATCAAAGCCGATACAGAAATGCGTGAAAGCATAGCAAAACCGGTCTCAGTTGTAGAGCCAAAAGAAGGTAAATGATAGTTGCAAAAGGAATAAAGGTAAATAACCTAAAAAATGTAGATGTTAGCATACCAAGTAATAAGTTGGTTGTTATAACAGGCGTATCGGGGAGTGGAAAAACATCACTTGCTTTCGATACTCTGTTTGCCGAAGGACAAAGAAGGTATGTTGAAAGTCTTTCTTCTTATGCAAGAGGATTTTTAGGAAGAATGAATAAGCCCGAAGTTGATAAAATTTCGGGCTTGTCGCCTGCTATCGCTGTGGAACAAAGAGTTATGAATAGAAATCCACGTTCTACGGTAGGGACTACAACAGAAATTTACGAATATATTAAACTTCTTTTTGCAAGAATAGGACGTACTTACTCACCTGTGTCAAATCAGGAAGTAAAGCGTCATAGTGTGCAAAATGTTGTTGATGATGTTTTACAAAACTTTAAAGAAAAAGACAAAATCCTTATTGTTTCTCCATTAAAGCTTAATCCGACAGAAAATATTAAAGAGAAATTAGAATTATTGATACAGTTGGGTTATGTAAGGATAATAATAAATGGAGAAATCAAAAGGATTGAAGATGTTTTAGACGAAGGAAAACTAAAATTACAAGAGCTTAATCTATTGATAGATAGATTGACGATAGAAAAGGATAACGATGAAGTCTATATGCGTTTATCCGATTCTGTACATACCGCATTTAATGAATCAGATGGTTATTGTGATATAATAACATCGGAAGGAAAAATCTACAATTATTCAAATCGTTTTGAGGCTGACGGAATAACATTTGTGAAACCGTCTGCTAATTTCTTCTCTTTTAACAATCCTTACGGGGCTTGCCAAAAATGTTCAGGTTCTGGGCAAGTTGAGGGAATATCTGAGGATTTAGTAATTACGCGTCCCGATTTGTCGGTTTACGATGGCGTAGTAAATTGTTGGAAAGGGGAGATAATGAAAAAATTTCAAAAGGATTTTATCAATAAAGCTTTTGAAAAATTTCCTATACACAAGCCTTATAATCAATTAACTGAACAACAAAAAGATTTTCTTTGGAATGCAAAAGGAAAAGTTACGGGAATAAATCAGTTTTTTGAGTTTATCAAATCAGAAAGTTATAAAATACAATATAGAGTCTTGTTGTCAAGATACACAGGACGCACAACATGTCCTGAATGTAAAGGAACAAGATTAAGAAAAGATGCTTCGTATGTTAAAATCTCCGGAAAATCCATAATAGACTTAATGTTACTTCCTATAGATGAGCTTTTGGAATTTTTTAACACCTTAGAATTAAACGAATACGAAGCAAAGGTTTCGCAACGTCTTTTAATAGAAATCAAAACTCGACTAACCTATCTCATAGAGGTAGGTTTGGGATATTTAACCTTAAATCGCCAAAGTTCAACCTTGTCGGGAGGGGAGAGTCAGCGTATTTCTCTTGCAACATCCTTAGGAAGCCCATTGGTAGGCAGTATGTACATTTTAGATGAGCCAACAATAGGACTTCATTCTTGCGATACTAAAAGATTGATTAACGTACTTCTTAAATTAAGGGACGTAGGTAATACCGTAATTGTCGTAGAGCACGATGAAGAAGTAATAAAAGCGGCAGATTATATCGTAGATATAGGTCCATTTGCTGGACAAAGAGGGGGGGAAGTAGTGTTTAGCGGAGCTTATGGTGAGATGTTGAAAAATGCTAACACACTTACTGCTCAGTTTATAAGAGGCGAACGTTCTATTCCTTTACCTAAAACAAATAGGAAATGGAAAGAATATATCCAAATAGACAATGTAACTGAAAATAACTTGAAAGGTATTACTCTTAAATTACCTTTGAAAATTAAAACCGTAATTTGCGGAGTTTCTGGTTCGGGAAAAACTACTCTTGTAAAGAAAGCATTGTTGCCAAACATACAAGGATATCTCGGATTGGCGATGGATTGTGTTCCGAAAAGCTCTCCATTGACAGGGTCTTTGTCTTTACTTGAAGCTGTCGAGATGATAGACCAGAATCCAATAGGTCGTTCTTCGCGATCTAACCCTGCAACATATCTTGGCGCATTTGATGATATTAGAGCTTTGTTTGCAGAACAGCAACTTGCGAAAAAGAGAGGTTTAAAGCCAGGATACTTTTCTTTTAACACAGAGGGCGGACGCTGTGAAGAGTGTAAAGGAGAAGGATGCGTTACAATCTCAATGCAATTCATGGCAGACATAGTTTTAGAGTGTGAACACTGTAAAGGAAAGCGCTATAAAGAAGAAGCATTGGAAGTAACCTATCGCGAAAAGAATATTGCGCAAATTTTAGATATGACAATAGAAGAAGCTTTTGAGTTTTTCTCGCAAGATTCTAATAATTTATGCAGACGAATTACTCAAAAGATAAATTCTTTAATAGAAGTAGGATTAGGATACTTAAAGTTAGGACAAAGTTCTACAACTTTATCCGGTGGAGAAGCGCAAAGAATAAAATTAGCCTACTTTTTATCAAAAGGAAGTACAGAAAAGAAAACCGTTTTCATATTTGATGAACCTTCAACAGGGCTACATTTTTATGATATTCTAAAACTTAATAAATGTTTTGATGAGTTAGTAGAATTAGGTCATACGGTTGTAATCATAGAACATAATTTAGATATTATAAAAACAGCAGATTGGTTGATAGAATTAGGGCCTGAGGGAGGAAAAAACGGTGGGAATATCATCTTTGAAGGACAACCTAAATCCATTCTAAAAGAAGATACTCCCACTTCAAAATATATAAAAGATAAGTTTTAGTTTAGTATTTTTGTATATCAATCAATCGAACTTCGTCTAACCAAACAGCAACGCAACCTACGGTTTTGTTGTCGCCTTTTATCTTTACAGGTTGTAAAGTCTTAGCATCAACAATTTCAAAGTATTCTAATGTGAATTCTTTTCTCATTTTGAATTCACTTTCTACATAACCTTTTACTTGCGATATTGATAAAGATTTCATCAATGATGCAGATTTTACAAGAATTTCGTGAATTTTAGGTGCAATAGCTCTCGCTTCTGGCGACAAACGTCTGTTTCGAGAACTTGTTGCTAAGCCATCTTCATCTCTATATATAGGACATTCCACTATTTCAATAGGAATGTTAAATTGTCTAACTAAATCTTTTACGATTGCAACTTGTTGAAAGTCTTTTTCGCCAAAATAAGCTCTATCTGCTTTTGACCAATTAAATAATTTATGAACAATAGTTGCTACACCATTGAAATGCCCCGGACGTTGTGGACCTTCTAAAACGTTTTCTAAACTTCCAAAGTTGTAAGTAAACTCTGGCTCTTCTGCATACACTTCTTCTGCACTTGGAGCAAAGACTATATCGCATTCAACTTCCTCTAATAAAGCTAAATCACCATTTAAATCTCTTGGATACTTCTCTAAATCTTCTTTGTTATTAAATTGAATTGGGTTTACAAAGACACTGCAAATCAAAACATCGTTTTCTTTTTTTCCTCTTTTAGCTAACGATAAGTGCCCTTGATGTAAAGCTCCCATAGTAGGCAAAAGTCCAATAGATTTTTTCTCTTCTTTTAGTTTCTCTACACAAGACAATAATTCGTCTATCTTATAACAAACTTGCATAATGATTATATATTATTTATTATTAAAATCTTTTTCATTTTCTTCAATTACTTCTTCGTATGCAGTAAAACCTTCCTCCACTTCTTCAATATCCTGCTGATTATTCATAGGTTGCGAAAATGTATTCCTAACTTGTTTAACCTTTATAGTAATATTTATGAAAAAACTTATGATATAAATTCCAATAGTAAAGCCCCAAGTAGATATAAAGCTACGAAGCTCAACACCATTCACGTTATCAGCAAAAATAGCTATAATAAAAGTAATTAAAATGCTTGCTAAAATACTTGAAATCTTTAAGATAAATTTACAACAACTATTACATAAAGCAATAATTGCGGAAAAAATAATAGCGATAGGAATAGAATCAATCTTTACACTTTTGTTAAATAATAGCAAACAAATGATTGCGGAAATAAAAGCAATCAAAGCTCTAATCCAAAAGCTTTTTTTAGGAGAAGAAGTGTCGTTGTTGAAATTGATATTAAAAACTTTCATAAATTCAATTTAAAATGCAAATATACAATCCTTTTTTCAAAGAAAAAAACCTATGTTTTTAAAAAAATGTTCGTACATTTGCAAAAAACTAAATAAAAATAGAAATTAAAATGAGATTATTAGAAGAAAAAGTTGCTCTAATTACAGGAGCTTCTCGTGGAATTGGAAAAGCAATAGCATTAGAATTTGCAAAACAAGGATGTAATATAGCTTTCACAGACGTAAGAGAAGATGACAATATGAAGGCTTGCGAACAAGAATTGATAGCATTAGGTGTTAAAGCAAAAGGATACGCTTCTAACGCTGCATCATTCGAAGATAGTGCTTTATTAGTAGAAAATATAGTAAAAGAATTTGGAAGAATAGACGTGCTTGTAAATAACGCAGGTATTACAAGAGATAACTTGCTTATGAGAATGACAGAGCAAGATTGGGACTTAGTAATAAATGTGAACCTAAAAAGTATATTTAACTTAACTCACGCTTGCCAAAAGATAATGTTGAAACAAAGAAGTGGCTCAATCATTAACATGAGTAGCGTTGTAGGAGTAAGTGGTAATGCAGGACAAAGCAATTACTCAGCTTCAAAAGCAGGAATCATAGGATTTACAAAGAGTATCGCAAAAGAATTAGGCTCACGCAATATCCGTTGCAACGCAATCGCGCCAGGATTTATCATAACTGATATGACAGCTCAATTATCAGAAGAAGTAAGAAAAGGATGGGAAGAAAAAATTCCATTAAGAAGAGGAGGAAAACCAGAAGAAGTAGCAAAAGCATGCGTATTCTTAGCATCTGATTTAAGTTCATATGTATCAGGACAAGTAATTCACGTTTGCGGAGCAATGAATTGTTAAGAAAATAAATTAAAAAATAGATAGAGATATGCAAAAATTTGATCCAGCAACAGCAATCAGCGCTGTACAAAGTATTTCACCAGAAAGAGGAGTGAATCCTAATATAAACGATTCAGCAACCTTTACTTTCCCTTACGGACAAACGATGACAGATACATTCCACGGCGAAACAGAAGGATATTACCTTTACTCTCGTCACTGGAATCCATCTAATTTTTCATTATGTCAAGCACTTGCTGCAATGGAAGGCACAGAAGCTGCATGGGTTACAGGCTCTGGAATGGCTGCAATTACATGTTCTTTAATGCACTTCTTAAAAGCAGGTGATCACTGCGTAGCTTCTCAAACAGTTTACGGAGGAACATTCGCATTCTTAAAGAACTACATCGTTAAATACGGAGTAGAAGTTACTTTTGTGGACACAACAAACCTTGAAGAAGTAAAAGCAGCAATGCGTCCTAACACAAAAGTTGTTTACACTGAATTTATGTCAAATCCTTTATTGAGAATAGCAAATATTCCTGCATTAAAAGAAATAGCAGCAAACGGAGGAGCAAAATTATTAGTAGATAACACATTTACACCAATGATATTCTCTCCATACAAATTAGGAGCAGACGTAGTAATCTACTCTATGACAAAATTTGTTAATGGAAAGAACGACTGTGTAGCAGGAGCAATCTGTGCAGACGCAGCAACAATCAACGCAATGATAGATGTAAATGACGGAACAGCAATGTTATTAGGACCAGTCTTAGACTCATTCCGTTCAACTTCTATATTGAAAAACCTATATACATTACATATTCGTATGCAACAACACTCTAAGAATGCAGCATACTTATCTAAGAGATTTAATGAAATAGGTATAAAAGCAAACTACCCAGGTAACGCTGACCACGTGGATCATGAATTGATGAAATCACAAATGAACGAAGGATATGGCTTTGGCGGTATGATAGCTATCGACCTTGGAACAGCAGAACGTGCAAACAAATTCATGGAAGCAATGCAAAATAAAGGCGTTGGTTACTTGGCTGTATCATTAGGTTACTTCCGTACATTATTCTCATGCTCTGGAAAATCAACTTCATCAGAAGTTCCAGAAGATGTACAAAAGAAAATGGGTATGAGCGAAGGATTAGTTCGTTACTCAGTAGGTTTGGATAATGATATGGAACATACATTCCAGTTAATCCAAGAAGCATTAAAAGAAATCAACTTTATCTAATATAAAGTAAGATAATACTAAAATAAGTCTAAGGAAAATTAAATTTTTTCTTAGACTTATTTTTTTATTTCTTAGCTTTTTTTATTTTTTTCTTAGCTTTTAAAAAGGTAAATCGCCATAAGCGTTATTTGAATTTTCATTAAGTAGAAGAGAGTCTTGATTTAAGAATTTTAAATCTTTGATTTTGTTATAGTAATGTTGAAAAATACTGAAATTTTCTATTTCTTCACGTCTGTTTTTACTTATTTTTACAAATTCTTCTTCTTGTTCTATTCCTAAAAATCTTCTTCCTAATAAATTAGCAGCGATTCCCGTTGTGGCACTACCACAAAAAGGATCAAGAATCCATTCATTTGGTTGAGTAGAGGCCATTATTATTCTTGCCAACAAGTTGATTGGTTTTTGAGTAGGGTGTTTTCCACACGATTTTTCCCAAGATGCAATAGCAGGTAAATGCCAAACATCTGTCATTTGTTTGTTATTGTTTATTTGTTTCATTAAATCATAATTGAAATAATGAGGTTTTTTTTCGCTTTTGCGAGCCCAAATTATAAATTCAGTGCTATAAGTAAAATACCTACACGAAATGTTTGGTGGGGGATTGGTTTTTACCCATGTTATTATGTTTAAGATTTTGTAACCTAATTCTCTTAAACAATTTTCAATAGAAAAAATATTGTGATAAGTACCAGAAATCCAAATTGTGCCATTATCTTTGAGTTTGTCTTTGCAAAGTTTTAGCCATTCAAAATTAAAATCCATCATTTCTTGCAAACTTTTACCCTTATCCCAATTTCCTTTATCTACATTTACGATTTTACCCGACTGAACACTAATTCCACCATTAGAAAGAAAGTAAGGTGGATCTGCAAATATGCAATTGAACTTAAAATCAAAGTCTTTAAGTAATTTAAAACAGTCTCCGTGAAGTAGAGTAAAGTTTCTGTTTTGCGATTTATAATAAGGGTTAATCATTCTTTTCGATATGGGATAAATCAAGGTTAGGTATTATAGCTGTATTTGTATAATTCTTTTTGTAATAAAACGCCCTTCTTCTAGCTCTTAGTGTGCCACCTTTGCCGTCGGGAGCATCTGTTTTATCTTGGTTATTTGCTCCTTTTGTTTTTGGTTCTAAATATTTCCCCATACTACATGATAATTCATCAGCACGACCTGTTTTAATATATTCTTGTATTACTTCCCAATCCTTTTTGAATATGTTATTTTGTGCATCGCTTGGGTGATCTAAAAAGTAATCTACGATTATGTAATCGTTTTGATTTAAAGATTTTCCTGCCTTTTTTGCTAAATAAACCACCCAAAACGTAAGAGCAATCTTACCTCTTAATTTAGCAGTTTCCCAAGTTTCTTTTGCAACTTCCATGTAATTTATCATTTGAATGGCAGTTGGCTCTTTTGCTTTAATGTCTCCGTTTTTGTTCTTTTGAAGGGGGAGTATTTTTATCTCACAACCAATTTCTGGAATATCTGCTTCGTCTTTATTATTGTTTTTAAAACCAAGAAGATTTTCCACGATTAAACCAGCGGCGCCTTTAACCATTTTGTTACGTTCAATATTTAATTCATCTTTTATTTGTCCTATTGTTTTGCCTTTTGAATTGGTGATAATATTAAACAAAGGCGTCATATATTCTATAACTTTACTGCTAATCATACTAGCTTAAATTGCATTATTACTTAATTCAAATTTATAATTTCTAATAAGAAGTTCTGTTAATTTACCACGTTTAGAAGCTATTGCATTAACATTTCTTTTTGCCCACACTCTGTCAATTTTATAATCAATGAATAAATTGTCAAAGAATAAGTCTTTCCCATCTTTGCCTAAACAATCAGAATTGCTGAGCATAAAATTAATTCCTATTTCATTGAGTTTGTCGCAGAATTGCTTTAAACGAATTTGTGCATCATCATTGAAATCTTCTTTTGCATAATCATTAAAACTTGAAGTATTGCTTAAAGGTCTATAAGGTGGATCAAAATAAAAGAAAGTATTTCCTTTTATTTTGTCAAACGTTTGTTCAAAATCACCAGTCATTATTTCTACATTTTGAAGTAGTTTGCTATCTGCATAAATTGTTGTTTTATCGCAAATTGTAGGTGTTATGTATTTACCAAAAGGAACGTTGAATTTACCAGCTTTATTTACTCTGTACAATCCGTTAAAACACGTTCTGTTAAGGAAAAAAAATAAAGTTGTATTCTCTATTTTGTTTAGTGATTTTGAGTTAAATAAATCTCTTTGTTTAAGGAAGAATTCTTTACGTTCTTCATCTGTTGATATAGAATAGTATTGTGTTTGAATGTCTTTTAGAGAATTTATTAGTTCTGTAGGATTATCTCTAACCACTTTATAACATAATGTTAAATCAGGGTTGATATCGTTTATAACTGCTGACTTTATATTTGGATATTTTTGTAACATATAAAATAACATGGCGCCTCCGCCAACAAAAGGCTCAATATATGTTACGTTTTCCCTTTCTGAAAAGTCAGCTGGAAGCAATGCTTCGAGTTGTTCTATGAGTTGAGTTTTTCCTCCAACCCATTTGATGAAAGGTTTTGCTTTTGCCATTTTTTATCTTTTGATTTCTTTTCTTTAAATCTTACCCCAATATTTTCTTAAAAACCATTCGCAAGAGAAACATAAGATAATGATTAACCAATATAAGAATGAATTTATTATCTTTTCGTTTGTTTCTATTGCGTGTATGATTGGTTTTGCGTCTTCTTGGTTTTCTATTATTTTTTCTAATTCTTGCATTTGTGAAGGGTAGAGTAGTTGTCCGTTTGTTTTGACTGACAGGGTGTAAAGTAAGTCGTGTTTTGCTACAAGGTCGATTGCTTCTAATTCGTTTGCGGAAATTATAAAGCTTCCTTTGTCTATGTAGTTTATTCCGCCAAAATTTGTTGTTGCTGTAAAGGTATATTTTCCGGCTTTAAGTTCGGAGATTTCTAATGCGTAGGAATTGCGTGTTTTTGAGAAGATATAATCGTAAGTATCGCCGTCTTCATTCTTTAAGTTTATCTTTACGTCTGATGTATTAACGAGTTGATATGCTTGATTGTAGAGTTCTGCTTCTAATTTTATTTTATGATTTTGATTATATATGTTTTCATGTTTGATTTTAAAGATGCTTTTGTCTTTGTCGCTTACTAAATATTGTATAGTCTTTTGTATGAGTTCGTCAATCTCGTTATTGGTGTTGTTAAGTAAATAGTTTCTTAAACGCCACTTCCAAATATCTTCACCACATATAATTGCGGATTTATTGTCTGCGTCATTGTTAAATGCGATTAAAGGATAATCTGTTTTTAACGAGTTATGAGTTTGATAAGTCAATGTTTGCAAGCCTTGTGATACGTCGTAGCGAGCAAGAGGTGTAGTTAAAGGAGGGAGGTTGTTAAACATCTCTAATGTTTTCTCGCTAAGGGAAAATAAAGAGAAGTTATTGTTGTATCTTGCCAAAGAAGGAGTAATTGTGTTTTTGTTATAAACAGTTATTTTCAAACCATTATTTAATTGATTAAATAGATTGAAATTTGTTCTCTTACCTATAATATATAAAATTGGTATATGTTTTTCTTGAAGTGCTTTTAGCGTTTCGTAAGATGCGTTGTCGTAAGGTAATTGGTGAGCAATCACTAAATTAAGTTCGCTTTGTTGTGAAAGTTCTTTAAGGTTTGGAATATTGGTTAGCTTATAATTTTTGTTTTTATTCACACTTTGCTTTATAGCTGCGATATCTGGATGAGCGCCTGCGGAAAGGAATACGATATTCTTACGAGAATCTAAAATATTTACAAAGAAAGTTCTTGTATTATTTTCTGTATTTATCTCGTCTTTTAGAGTGGTAATGCTAACTGTATATGATTGTAAGCCAGATTCAAGAGCTGTAAACATTGTAGGGACTTCTAATGAAAAATCTTCTTCGTTTATTGTTATGTTTTTACTGAAAATAGATTTTCCTTTGTAGGATAAATTTACTATTGCTTGCTCTCCTTTTGCTTTTTTTGCGTTTATGGTTATCTCTAATGGGCAAATATCCTCAGAATAAGAGATTTCGTTATATCTTAATGAAGTAATACTTAAATCTTTTCGCTTGTTTGTATCTCCTAATGCGATTGTGTAAATAGGACAAGGGATGTTGTTGAGTGAATTTAAAGGATTGTTTCCGTAATTGTTTATTCCGTCGGATGCTAACACGATTGCGGAAAGATTTTGGTTAAAATATTCGTTTTGAATATCGCTTAATATTTGTGCAATGTCCGTTTGATAATCCTTAAAGTCAAAGGTTGTAGTTTCTTTTCCTTCGCTTCCAAAAGAGTAAAGCTTTACTTTAAAGTTTTTATTTAAAGATTCTGATAAAGAAGTTAAAGACTTAATATAATCGTTTCTATAAAATAGAGAATCTTTTGTTTTGATTATGGAAGCAGAATTGTCTTGTGCGATTACAATTATGGGTTTTTCTGTTACGTTTGTTGTCTTTTTTATTATTGGATTTAACAATAAAAGTAACAACATTAAGACCCCGATTAGCCTTAGTGCGAATAGAATTATTCTTTGTTGCTTTGAAAATGAATTTTTGGTGTAAAAATATACAAACCAAGCGATTGCTGATGAGATAATGATGAATGGGATTAACCACCAAAGAGAATATTCTGTGAACATATTATTATGCTATTCCTCTTTCTTTTTTTATTTTTTCGTATGCGTTAGCTATTTCTTGGAACTTTTCCTTTGCTGCTTGTTGTGCTTCACTTCCAAGATGCGCTACTTTATCTGGATGATATTTTATGCACATACGTTTATATGCTTTTTTGACTTCTTCGTCTGAGGCTTCTTTTGAGATTTGTAAGATAATGTATGCAGAATCTGTTTGTTCAAAATACATTGCTTCAATCGTCTTGTAATCTTGTTGAGACAGTCCAATAAGATTTGCAATGCGTGCAATCAAATCTTTTTCTACGTCAGAACATAAACTATCTGCGCATGCTATTCCGAAAAGATAATGAAGTAATTGTAGTTTTGTTGAATAGGGTAGGTTGAGTCTTACTTTTTCGCAAGATTGATAAAGGTCTATATCCTTATCTAAAAGTTGTCGTAAGATATCAAGCTTGTTTCTTGCGCTGTCTTCGCCAAAATTTTTAACTAAAAAGTCTTTTACAAAATTAAGTTCCGATTTCATTATTTTGCCATCGGCTTTCATAACCGCAGCTGAAAGCACTAACAACGCCATTACGAAATCGCCTTTCTCTTCTCCTTGCGCGTATTCTTTTTTTACAAGCTTCTCAATAAAAGATCCCGCAGCGTATCCGATAATGCTACCCCAAAATCCGCCACTGAATAGACCTAATATTGTCGTTACCCATTTTATGATACCCATATTTGATAATTTTTTTAGAAATTGTTGCAAAGATACGAATTAAACTTAAAAAGTTTTATCTTTGCAAACGTAAATTAACATTTTTCTTATATGATTGAAATTATAATATCGTATTTAATTCTTTTTGTTGCGTGTATTTTGAGCGGAAGTTTAGTTTTTGTTCTCAATAAGCATCAAAATTTATTATCATATATAGGAGTATTTGGTGGAGCCTTTCTATTGGCGGTTTGTTTTGTGCATTTATTGCCAGAAGCCTTAACCTTACAGGGTGAAACTCACGTTTGTAGCGAACATTCTCATGAACACTCACACGGACACTCCGTTTTGAGTGTTGGATTCTTTGTTTTAATTGGATTTATCTTACAATTAGTTTTGGAATTGCTTTCAAACGGAGCGGAACATGGGCATATACACGATGATAAACATCATTCCGATAAAGATTTCTTTGTAAAAGCCTTGATGATTTTGCTTGGAGTTTCCATACACGCCTTTTTAGAAGGATTTGCTCTTGTTGTGAATGGAGAAGTCAATTATTCGCTTCTTGCAGGCGTAGTTTTACATAATATTCCTATTGCAATGCTATTAGTAAACGCCTTTATGCTTGCTAATTGCTCGAAAATCAAATCCTTTTTATTGCTATCCATTTTTGCAATAATGGGAGTTCTTGGCTCAATGTTAAGCATGAACTTTGAATTCCTACAAGATTATATGGGATATGTAATAGGTTTTGTTGTAGGTATTTTGCTTCATGTTTCAATTAGCACACTTTTTGACTCAAAAGAAAGTCATAAATATAATTTTGTTCGTTTTATAGTTGTAATAATCGCATTTGCCTTAGCGATTGTTTTATCTTACTAAATTTAGAAAAAGAATAACAAATGAAACTCTCCATAGTAATTGTAAATTATAACGTAGAATATTTTTTAGAACACTGTTTGTATTCCGTACAAAAAGCAATAAAAAATATAGATGCAGAGGTGTTAATCGTAGATAATAATTCGGTTGATGGTTCTGTAAAGATGCTAAAAGAAAAGTTTGCAGAATTCTATTTAATTGAGAATAAGGAAAACGTAGGCTTTGCAAAGGCGAACAATCAAGCGATGCGCATCGCAAAAGGTGAATACATACTTTTGCTAAATCCAGATACAGTCGTAGAAGAAGATACTTTTGAAAAATGTATTGCCTTTATGGATTCGCATAGCGACTGTGGAGGATTAGGAATTAAGATGATAGACGGACAAGGCAATATTTTAAAAGAAAGTAAACGAGGATTTCCTTCTCCATGGGCAAGCTTTTGTAAAATGAGTGGCTTAACCTCTTTGTTCCCTACGTCAAAAAAATATGCACAGTATTACATGGGACATTTATCTTACGAAGAAACAAATCAAGTTGATATACTTGCTGGCGCATATATGATGATGAGAAAAGAATGTCTTGATAAGGTGGGATTATTGGATGAAGATTATTTTATGTATGGCGAAGATATTGATTTATCTTATAGAATTACTCTTGGCGGATACAAGAATTATTATTTCCCGGAGGCGACAATCATTCACTATAAGGGAGAATCTACAAAGAAATCAAGCCTTAACTATGTCTATACCTTTTATAACGCAATGGCAATCTTTGCAAAAAAACACTTAGATGCCAAACAAAACAAACTATATAGCTTTATTATAAAATTAGCCATTTGGATAAAAGCATTTTTTGGCTTTTTTACAAGAATTTTCAAAAACTTTGCACTTCCTTTCTTTGATTTTGTTTTCATTTATGTAGCTTTCTGTTTTTTAGAAAAGACTTGGGCAATTTATTATTGGGGTAGGGCAGATTATTATCCGCCACACTATATGTTAATTGCCGTTCCGTCTTATATTCTCATTCTTTTGACTTCGGTTTATGTAGCAGGAGGATATTCAAGGAAAATAAGAATTCCAAAAATCATTTCAGGAATTTTCTCAGGCATGCTTGTGCTTTTAGTTTTCTATTCTTTGTTACCTTCGGAGCTTAGATATTCAAGAGCATTAGTAGTTTTAGGTTCCGTAATGAGCCTTTGCATCTTACTTCTCATTAGATTTGTTATCAAATTTATTCGTTCAGGTAAGCTAACTTTAAAGGATGAAGATTTTTTGCGCTGTGCCATAATTGCAGATGAAGAAGAGGCAGAAAGAGTTGCAAACTTGATTCACACAACAAGCCTAAAACCAGAATTTATTGCCCTTGTTAGCGTAGGAAAAAAGCCAGATAAAGAAAGCTTTGTGGGAAATATTTCTCAAATTGACGATATTATCAGAATTTATTCAATAAACGAAGTCATATTCTGCGCCAAGAGCCTAACACAATCGACAATCAATAATCTAATGAATAAACTTGCGAAAACCAACGTTAAGTTTACCATTGTGCCACCGACAGCTGATTTCATAATAGGTAGCAATACAATAAACTCTCCAACAGATTTATATGTCGTTAGCCTAAATAGCGTTAGCAATGAAGACAATAAGAGAAAGAAACGTATTTTCGATTTTCTATCATCGTTATTATCTTTGATTTTTGCCGTAGTTATAATGTGGTTTGTTAAACAACCGTTAGGTTTTGTTAGAAACAGTGTTTTAGTTCTTTTGAATTTTAGAACATGGATAGGATATGGAAATCTTAACGAAAAGAATGTAAAAGGATTGCCGCAATTAAAAAAATCAATCCTTTCACCTATCGATATGCTTAAAGGAGAAAACCTAAACGAACTTGACAAACAAAAGTTAAAACTCTTATATGCAAGAAATTATACAGTGTATAATGATATAAAAATCTTGTTTAGATGTTTCCGAGACTTAGGAAAGGTTTAAAAATCCTAAGAAAAAATCAAAAAAAGCTAAGAAAAAATTTAAAAAAGCTAAGAAAAAATAAAAGATTTCTTTGAAATTAGAATATTTTTCTTAACTTTGCAACGAAAAGTATTAGAAACCAAAATAGAAGCCTATAGATAAGATTATTACTTTTTTTAATTATTAGAAAAACAAAGAAGATTTTTTAATTGTATAACGATAATGGGTAATCCTTTCTTAGGGATACTTTATTATAAAAAAGTTTAATCTTATGAAAACTATAGAAAAAAGAAACGACTACGAATTAGTACAAGCATATATCGCAGGAGAAAAAGACGTTTTTGATATTTTGGTTCACCGTCATCAGCAAAAACTTTATAATTACATCAATTCGGTTGTCAAAGACAAAGACGCCTCAGACGATATCTTTCAAGACACATTCATAAAAGTAGTAAACGTACTTAGAAGTGGCACTTACAGAGAAGAAGGTAAGTTTGTACAATGGATAATGCGAATAGCACACAATTTAATCATAGATTACTTCCGCAAAGAACAAAAAGTTAAATACGTTCGCTCGAATGACGAAGTCAATGTCTTTGATATAATAGGTAATTTTGAAGACTCACAAGAAACACTTATGATAAAAAAACAAATAAATAAAGACATAAGAAATCTTGTTAAACAATTACCAGAAGAACAACGAAGAGTGTTGATTATGCGTCATTATGCAGATATGTCTTTCAAAGAAATCGCAGAAAGAACAGGCGTTTCAATCAATACAGCTTTAGGAAGAATGCGCTATGCTTTGCTGAATATGCGTAAAATGGCAGAAGAAAAATCTCTAATATTAAGCATTTAATTTTTAAGATAAAACAATATCATAGGTTTATTTTGCGTTAAGAAAAAAAACACGAATAAGCCTATGATAGATTATTATAATTTTTACGAACAAATCGAGAGTTGGGAACAAGACTTAATAAGAGAAGAAAAAAATCACCGAGAAGAATTGATTCAAAGCATAATCTCTTATTCCAGAACACAATCTGTTTACAGCGAAACCTTAGATGAAAACATTACAATCTGGCTTAACTAATAAGATTCTTATAGCAGGACCTTGCGCAGCCGAGAGTAAAGAACAACTTCAATACATAGCAGAAGGAATATCACACTTTCGTCCCAACTATTTCAGAGCAGGAGTTTGGAAACCACGCACTCGCCCTTCGGCATTCGAAGGAATGGGGAGTGTAGCCTTAGAATGGTTGCAAGAAATCAAACAAAAATATTCCTTAAAAGTATGTACCGAAGTTGCAAATCCTAATCATGTAGAGCAATGTCTTAGAGCAGGAATTGACGCACTATGGATAGGAGCAAGGACTTCCACAAATCCTTTTTCGGTGCAAGACATTGCAGACTCCTTAAAAGGAGAACAAATACCGGTTTTTGTAAAAAATCCGTTAAATCCCGACCTAAAACTATGGATTGGCGCAATAGAAAGACTAAAACAATCAGGCATAGAAAATGTTTATGCAGTCCATAGAGGATTTTCGCTAACCGATAACGGATTATATAGACAAACACCACTATGGCAAATACCTATAGAATTAAAACGTATATTTCCAGAAATTAAAATCATATCAGACTCATCCCATATCGCAGGAAAAAGAGAATTAGTCGCAAGTCTTTCTCAGACAGCAATGAATCTCGGACTCGATGGCTTGATGTTAGAGGTTCATCACAAGCCTGAAATTGCGAAAACAGACTCAGAACAACAATTATCATTACAAGACTTTGCCGATTTAATGAAAAATCTTAACGTTGCAAACACAGATGAAAACTATTTACCAGAAACAATAGAAGTATTAAGAAATAAAATCGACAATATAGACGAAAAACTAATAGAACTATTGCATGAAAGAATGCAAGTTTCGAGTCAAATAGCAAAAGTTAAAAAACAATCAAACCTATCCGTATTACAAGTCAATAGATGGAGTCAATTATTATTAAATAGGATAGAAAAATCGAATTCAAAAGGACTTTCCGAAAATTTTACAAAAGAAATCTTTGAGCTAATTCATAAAGAATCAGTACGAATTCAAGACGAAATTATAAAAGAACAATAAAAAATAACAAAAAATACTTGTTATAAATAAAAAAATATGTACTTTTGTAACACGAAGTTAAAATTAAACTATAAAAAATTAAATGTTATGAAATTAAGAAGATTATTTTTAAGCGCAGCTATCGTAGCTTTGATGGCAGCTTGTGGTGGAAAAGCAACAGAAACAGCAACAGAAACAACAGTTGAAGCAACTCCAGCAGTTGAAGCAGTAGAAGAAACAACTGAAGCACCAGTAGAAGAAGCTCCTGTTGCAGCAGCAACACCTGCAAAAGAAGAAAAGAAAGCAGATCCTTGTGAAGCAAAAGTAAAAGCTTTTGAAAAATTCGTTGATGAATTAACAGCTGCACAAAAGAATAAAGCTGGTGGAGTTAAAGCTTTAAAAACTTTCTCTGACTTATTGAAACAAGCTCCTGAACAAGAAGCTGCAATAAAAGAATGTTTAGGAAACGAAGAATTTAAAACACGTCTTCAAAATGCTTTAATGCAATGCAAAAGAATTAGAGCAGAAAAATAAGACTTTAATTAAAGGATATTAAAAAAAAGTTCGGAATTTTCCGAACTTTTTTTTTGATATTTTTTTTGCAAGTAAAGTATGCTTGTTTTGAAATTATGCTTAAAAAAATTAAAGCATAGTAGCGAGAGCTTGAATTAAGTTGTCGGAGCCTTCAAATATTTGACTAATTCTTGTAGCTACCATATAAGCAGGGGTTGTTAAAAGTTTGTTTTTTTCATCCACAGCAACCTCAGTTGCACTACAAACTTGATGATTACAACCCAAAGAAATAGCATCCTTAGCTGCTTGACAATCACCTCCAAGTGTTATTGTAGGATTTTTATCACCTAAAACCTTAGCTAAAATCATAGGAGCGATACACAAAGCGCCAATAGGCTTTTGTGCATGGAAAGCATTTTTAACCGCTTTTTCTATTTGAGGATTTACTTCCATAGCTTTGCCACAAAAAGCGTAACTACTCCAATTTTGAGCAGCGCCCATACCACCCGGAAGTACCAAAGCATCAAATTCTTCTGCACGATACTCTTTTAAAGGCTTAATATTACCTCTACAAAGTCTTGAAGCCTCAGTTACCAAATCGCGTTTTTCACCAGTAGCTTCTCCTTTTATATGATTAAATACATTAAATTCCATTTCAGGAGCAAAACATTGATACTCCATACCGCGTTTGTCAATAGCCAAAAGCACGGACAAAGTTTCATGCGTTTCACTTCCATCTCTATTTCCGCAACCTGCTAAAATAACTGCAATCTTTTTCATAATTTATCTTGAATTTAAAATACGTTGTTCAATAGAAGTAGTAGAATACCCTTCAATAAATTCTATTGTTTTCACGCATCCGCCTCGTGAAGTAACAATATCGTAACCTACAATGTTTTCAATCTTATAATCAGCTCCCTTAACAAGAATATCAGGCTGAATTTTCTTTATCAATTCGTAAGGAGTGTCCTCGTCAAATAAAATAACAGCATCCACAGACTGTAAAGCAGCTAAAATATGTAAACGAGATTTTTCATCTTGCAAAGGACGGTGCTCTCCTTTCAAACGTTTTACAGAAGAATCCGTGTTTACGCCAATTATCAATCGTTCTCCCAAATCCTTAGCCTTAGCAAGATAATCTACATGTCCAAGATGTAGCAAATCAAAACACCCATTTGTAAAAACAATCCTTTGATTTTCCTTTCTCCATTTAGCAATAAGATTTTCTAAATCTTCGCTTTTTATGATTTTACTCTCAATTAAATCTATTTGTGTCATGTTATTTAAGATTTTTCTTTGAAGAAAAATAAATAAAAGCAATCAATCCTACCACGATAGTGCCAATTTGAGAACTAATCCACGATAACCAGCCAATAACGTAAGAAATTGCACGACTGATGTCATAACTCGAAAGCACTTCGGCAAAGATAGCAGGTTGTAAACCAATACCTCCCGGAGTTATCATAGGGCCAAAGGCTCCTATAACAGTAGTTGCGAGAGCTTGAATAAAGTCTAAACACTGTGTTTCTTTAAGGCATTGGAAGCAAATAAAGGTTCCGACTATCCATAATACCCAAATCAATAACGAATAGATGATAAAAAGTAAAGGGTTTTTAAGTTTGAAAATGCTTTTTAATCCTTCAATAAATCCTGTAAGTAAATTCTTTATCTTATTGTAATACTTGTTGTTGGTAATCTTTCTTTTGAAAGCAAAAAACAATGCAATAACTACTGCTAAGCATACGAAACCTATTATAGCTAATTGAAAAAGACTATCAATATTCAAGTTGAAGTTTTTTTCAACATAGTTTAATAATAAATCTTTTTGAATAACGAGGGTGAAAAGCAATAATAGTGCAAAAATCAGCATATCTATTACTCTTTCTGTAATGATTGTTCCAAGCGATTTTTCAATAGGGATATTATCGCTTTGCTTTAACATTGTACAACGCACAATTTCTCCAAGACGTGGCACAGCTAAATTTGTAAGATAGCCACTCATGACAGCGAGAAAGCTGTTTGTGCGAGAAACTTCGCAGTTAAAGGTTTTGCTCATAAGCCTCCAACGCAATGCTCTAATGTAATGAGAAAGCAAACTTATGACTACTGCAAGGCCAAACCAAAAATAATTAGTTTGTTTTAAAGATTGCCAAATCTGAATCTTTTCTTCACTGCCAAGTTTTTGCCAAAACCAATAAATAAAAGCTAATCCAAGACAGATGAAGAAAAGAGTTTGGATTATGTTTTTAAGCTTAGATTTCAAAATCTTAAACTATTTTGTTCTCTTGTGGGAAAATAACGGTTGGTTTCCACGATTTTGCTTCTTCAAAGTCCATTGTTGCATACGATACAATAATGACTAAATCCCCTTTTTGAACTAATCGTGCGGCTGCACCGTTAAGACAAAGTGTTCCGGAGCCTCTTTCTCCTTTTATGACATAGGTTTCAAAACGTTCTCCGTTATTTATGTTGTATATGTGTACTCTTTCGTTTTCTATTATGTTGGCTGCATCCATCAAGTCTTCGTCAATAGTGATGGAACCTATGTAATTCAAGTCAGCTTGCGTAACTATTGCTCTGTGAATCTTAGATTTTACGACTTCTATTTGCATTGTATTTTATGTTTTTTAGACTTGCAAAGTTATGAATTTAAATTGAAAAAAATAATTCTTAGCTTTATTATTTTTTCTCTTAGCTTTATTTAATTTTTTCTTAGCTTTATTTTCTTAATCCTTAGATATAATTTTCTAAAAACACGAGGTGTAAAATTTTGTAAATAACAGCTATGTTTATAGCGTTGAAAACTAATCCCCAAATAAAGGCAGGTATTTTTGTAATCTTGGCAAGTATTGTGCAATCGCCACTCTTTTTTGGTTTAGTTAAGGATAGGTAAAGTAGTATGAAACAGGATTTTGTGTTCTCTATGAGTATGATTGTGGAATAGATGAATAGTACAATGTTTTTTAAGTAAGGGGATGTCGGTAACAAGACAAGGGCAAGGTTTATGCAGGAAAAACATACTGTCCAAACGAGTGCGTAAGTGTTTCTAATGAAAAATAATAGTATGAAAAAGGAATAGGTTGTTATTATTAAAATTGTGTAATAGGAAATTTCTTTTGATATGCAAAAAACAAAGAGTAGGGGAATTAAACTACAACCTATATAGCCTGCAAGCGAACTGAAAAATGTGCGTAGTTTGCTTTTGCTAACGCTTATGCAACTTCCTTCTGTTGTTTTTTCGATTACGATTTCTTTCACTTTGTTTCCAAGTATCAAAGACACTAAGGCGTGAAAGCTTTCGTGGAAAAATGTGTTTAAAGTATTTAACCACATTCCCGGTTTCTTGGTGCAACTAAGTATTGTACAGATAAATAGGATTATTATTTTGACTGCCAGATTTCCCATGCCTTTTCTGCTTGTTGATATAACATTTGCGAACCGTCAATGCTTGTTGCGCCTTTTTTCTTACATGCTTTCATAAATAAAGTTGGTGAGGGATTGTAGATTAAGTCGAAGATTTGATGAGTAGAGTTAATCTTTGTTAAATCTATATTTGGTATTTGATTTTCTAAATCGTGCATTCCTACGGGCGAAGCATTGACAAAAAGACTGTTGTCGCCAAAGGTTTGATTTAATTCTTCGTAAGAGATTTGGTTTTCCTTTGGATTGCGACTCACTACCTTTGAGGGAATGTTGTGTTTGTTTAGTATATGAGTGATTGTTTTAGAAACGCCACCGCTACCTAATATATATGCTTGCTGAATGTTTGATATGAATAATTGGTTTAATAAACTGTATTCAAATCCGTAAGCATCAGTGTTGTAGCCTTGTAGTTTTATGGTGTCTTCTTTACGGATTATTTTTACACAATTAACATTCCCACATTCCTTTGCCGTAGGGCTTAGGCTATCTAAATAGTTTAAGATTTTTTCTTTATAAGGCATGGTTACGCAAAAGCCTTTTAGGTTTTTGTGTTTGCGGATTAAGGTGTTGATGTCGTCAATTTCTTTTGTTTCAAAAAGGAAAAAATCATAGTTTACGCCTAATTCTTCAAACTTTCTTTCGAAATGTTTTTTAGAATAGGAGTGAGAGAGAGGGTAACCTAAGAGTCCGAAACTTAGGCTTTTGTTTCTTTCTTTTTCGATAAGCCTTTGTAGATTAAATATATGACAAACAAAACGCCTAATCCAAGAAGGACGTATGAAAGCTCATGACTGTATTGGTCAATTAAGTCTTTGTTGCCGTGTCCTATGTATCCTAAAACAGCTAATATGATATTCCAAATTCCGGCTCCTAATGCGGTAAAGCAAGTGAAAGAAATCAAATTCATTTTTGCTAATCCAGCAGGTATAGATATGAGTTGGCGAATGCCAGGTACTAATCTGCCGATGAAAGTTGAGCTTTTGCCGTGTTTATCGAAGTATTTTTCAGCTTTTTCTACCTTTTCCTTGCTCAAAAGACACATCTTGCCGAAACGAGTCTCTACAAACTTATAAATTATTGGGCGTCCGAGCCACAAAGCCAAGAAATAATTTACCAGAGCTCCACAAATAGCTCCCAAAGTTGCAAAAACAACAACTAAAACTATGTTCATATCACTCTCTTCCTCCAATGCCTTGTACGCAGCTGGCGGAACAACAACTTCCGATGGGAAAGGAATAAAACTACTCTCAACAGCCATTAACAAAGTTACTGTTCCGTAGTTCATATTGTCCATATACCAAGAAGTAACTTGTTCTATTGCAGTTTTTTCTTCTGTTTGTTCAACTTTATTGCTTGTTTGGGCAGTTGTACTCAAACTAATGCTTATAAAAACTAAACTTAAAATAAAAGTTTTAAAGTAATTCTTCATTGTTTTTTAAATTTTCTATTATTTGTTGTAAGTCCGAAATTAAGTTTTCATTGCTTATAATCAATGACGACTCGCTTAAAGATTCTATAATAGAGTCTCCGTAAACTATAAGTGCTTCTTGAATTATTTCTATTAAGGGGTGGTTTGATGTTTTGGTGTTAAAAATAATTTCTGCGCATGTTAAAATAATAGCAACTACGTTCTCTTCTTTATTTTCTTCCAAAAACAATTCGGCAGTGTAAGATTTTAATAAGTTAAATGCCTCATCCACTCTTTCAATCAGCGATAATTGTTTTGCCCATGAAATGATTAGAGCAGTCATGTAGTCAAATAACAAATCGATGCTATAACCGTCTTGTTCGTCTCTTGACTTTTCTTCTGCAATCATTTCTTTTATGAATTCAAAAAGCTCTTGGTATAAATCGTTTCCTTTGTTTATTTCGCCAATTAGGTAAAGCAATTCAGCAAGGTTTATTTTGTGAGAAATATTGTCAGGCTCTTCTTTTATGGATTTTAAGGCATATTGTTTTGCGGCAGAGAAATCGCCTACTTTGTAATAGCTTCGAGATAGTAAAAAAAAGACATTTGCTTTTGTAAACAAGAAAGAATTTGTCAAAATAGGAAAAGATGTGCTTTTTTCAAGGATTTCTTTGCAGACCTCTATGCAATCTTCATATTTTTCTTCTTCAATGTAAACGTTTGTAAGCTCTTTGTAAGTTGCGGTCAAGGATGAAAGTAGCTCATGCTTGTATTTAATATCTACTTTTATTGGTTCTAATTCTTTTACCAATAATACAGATATTTTTTTTAGTATTTTAATTCTGTCTTTCTTGTATCCGCAGTTTACATAGTTAATATATTTTCTTCGAATTACGTCTAAATCGTTTGGTTCTAAACAAAGGAAATAGTCGCATGCGTTTAATGCTTTTTGGGGTTCGTAACATCTTTCGTAGAATTCCGCAAGCATTTCCCAATAGCATGTGTTTTGTGGGTCGAATTCTACGAATTTTTCCATGTAAGGAAAGAATAGCTCTTTGTAATTAGGGCTTTCGGTACATAATTCTGCTGTTACGGAAATTAAGTCATCGGGAATAACTGTGGAAGAATACATATAATCTGTTGCTCCATAGCTTCTGATTTCTTCATCTCGATGTTTTGTGTATTTTTCGTAGCAATAATCAAACGCCTTTAAAAGATAGTTTTTTGCTTCTTCGTATTCTTTTAGTTTTATATACTGTTGTGCAATTAGGTTAAGGAGATATTCGTTTTCTTCGTGTTTTAAACAATCTAAGGCTGTTTTTAAAGCATTTTTATGATTGCCTGCTTTTGATAATATTTGAGCTCCTTGGTATGCTAAAAGAGTTAATTTCTTTTTGTCGTTGATTTCTTTTTTTTCATTTAACAAATAGAGGAGGGCTTCTTTGTAATCTTCTCTTGAAATAAGTTCTGCTTTTCTTACAATTAAGTCTTCGTTTTTTGGATATTGCAATAAGGCAAGCTGAACGGCTTTTACTAACAGCTCGTCATAGTCTCCTTCTAAGAAAAAGTAGTCTATGATGTCTAACCATTCCTCTGCGTCATAGAAAATAAAGGGTTCTCTATCTTTTAGCTTGTTTGAGAAATCCTTTAACAAGAAAAGAATTTCTTCATTATCGTCAAAATATCCCATGTCTTTGGTGCTATCTTAATTCTACTGGAATCATTGCGACGCGGAACAGCTTATTGTTACGGAATATTATGTATATATTCCCCATGTAAAACCAATGTCTGTTGCTTCCGTCAAAATTGTTTAGCACTTCTCGGTCTGCTTTTCCCCAAGAAAGGAATGCCATATCCATTGTCATATCTTTGATGAGCTCTTTCTGTAATATTGCTTTGTGATATGTAGGATAGGTGTCTTTGTATTTTAATACCTTGTTGCCATCTGCTAAATACAAATCAAAACTCAATCTATCGCCTAAGTTAAAGTCAGCTGGCATATAGAATTTACGTCCTTTTTCGTTTCGCATCAACATTTGGAATTTGCCATCTTTAACAACAAAGTCTAAACAATGGAAAATATCTCCTTGTTTTACTGTTATTGGTTTTTCCCAACGTAAATCAATAACTGTTAATGGGAATTTATCTCCTCTAACTACGAAGTCTTTGTCTTTATAGTATGCTCTAACTTTTTTATAGTAAGCTTCGATAACGAAATCAAATTCTCCTCTTTCTTTAATCGTAGGATACTTGTAGTAAACTGTGTCTCTACCGCCTTTTTGTACGAGTTTAAGATATACATCTGTAAGATTCTCTGCGCTATGACACCAATCCGCAACTGTAAATGTCTTTCCTGCTAATAGTTTTGCTTTTCCGATAGGATAATCTGTGAAAGAATATTTACGACTGTCGTCATCGTAGTTGTATAGTTTTGTTCCGTTAAATAATCTCTTAATTGTTGCATCTGTAACAACAGGTAGGGTGATTTTATATCCAACTAATCTCATTGGTAAGTGTGCATAATTGCTATTTGTGTCGTAATCTACAAGATTTATGTCCTCATGCGACCATTTACTCATAGGGTACTGATTTTTATTTTCGTTATAGTAGCTCATAGGTGTGAAAGGGAAGTTGTAACGGTTGTAATAATTTTGATAATTGTAAAAAACAGTGTCGCCAGTTGAACCAATAATCAATTTCATGAAAGGATACTGCATTTTTTTGAAGTCTTGCATGTAGTAATCTGCATTGAAAATTTTTGCAAATGCGAATTGGTCTGCTACATAGTCAGCAACGACAAACCATTCTCCTTTAAGGGATTGTATTCTCTCAGGAGTCATTCTTGAAAGCTTGTAATAAGTAATTCCAGTGTCGTCATCCTCTTCTGGAATTGCTATGTTGCCTACGAAAAAGAACTTGTTTAAAGCTGAATCTGGCACATCTTGTAAATAAAGTGTTTGACCTACCATTGCAAATGGTGTGTTCATAAATTTTAAGTGTGTGTCGTAGTCTGCATAATCGAAATCTGGAAGATGTTTATATTGTCTTAATTGTGCAAAACTTTCATTTACAGCAAATATCGCTAACAAAATAAAAAGAATAAAACGACATTTATTTTTCATAAACATAATTAAATTATTTGGTTTTAAACGGCAAATATACGAATAAAACAAAGAAAAATATATAAAAAAGAGTTTTTTTTTCTATTTTTGTAAATAATTTGTCGTTACAAAGGTTTAAAAAACGCATAAAATGAGAATAGATATTATTACTTTGTTTCCCGATATGTTTACTGAGATATTCTCTCAAAGTATATTGAAACGAGCTCAAGATAAGAAGCTGTTTGAAGTTGAATTTCATAATCTTAGAGATTATTCCTTAAATAAAAATCACAATGTTGATGACTACCCGTATGGAGGTGGCGCAGGAATGGTTATGCAGATAGAACCGGTGGATAATTGCTTGAATTTTTTAAAGTCAAAACGTGATTATGATGAGATAATTTATACTGCGCCAGATGGAGAACGTTTAAGCCAAAGTTTAAGTAATGAGTTGGCTTTGAAAAACAATATTTGCATTCTCTGTGGTCATTATAAAGGAGTGGATGAACGCATAAGAGAACATCTGATTACGAGAGAAATTTCAATAGGTGATTATGTTTTAAGTGGGGGTGAGTTAGCTGCTGCTGTAATTGCCGATAGTGTTGTGAGGCTTCTACCAGGCGTTTTGAACGATGAAACATCTGCTTTAACGGATTCGTTTCAGCAAGATTTGGTTTCGCCACCTGTTTACACGCGTCCCGCAAATTATAAAGGATGGCAAGTACCTGAGATATTATTGAGCGGACATGATAAAAAAATTGATGAATGGCGTTTCCAACAATCATTAGAAAGAACACGACAACGCCGTCCTGAATTATTGAGTGATAAATAGCCTAAATTATTTCTTAGCTTTAAGAAAATAATCCTAAGGAATAAAAAAATAAACCTAAGAAATATTTTATTTTTTCTTAGGTTTATTTTTATGAAATTAAGAAACAATTATTTAACTATTGCTTTTAATTTTTCAGTAAGGATAGGTATGATTTTTTTTGCATCACCTACGATTCCTAAATCGGCAACTGACATGATAGGAGCGAACTTATCTTTATTGATTGCAATGATTAGTTCGCTTTCTTCCATACCTGCAAGGTGTTGAATCGCACCTGAAATACCGCAAGCTAAATAAAGGTCTGGTCTTACAGTCTTTCCAGTTTGTCCAACTTGTCTTTCGTGTCCGATTATTCCAGCATCAACACAAGCTCTTGAAGAAGAAACTTCACCTTTCAATGTTTTAGCTAATTCACCCAACATTTCAAAGCCTTCTTTTGTGCCAACGCCACGTCCACCTGAGATAAGAATTTTCGCTTCCGAAATATCAACCATGTTATCTGTGCTTTTTACTGTTTCAAGTACTTTAACACGGAATTTTTCTCTATCGAAATTGATTGTGTAATCAATAACTTCTCCTTTTCTGCTTGCGTCTGCTTCCATGGCTTTCATAACTCCCGGACGTACAGTACTCATTTGAGGACGGTGGTCTGGACATACGATTGTTGCCATTAAGTTTCCGCCAAACGCAGGACGAGTTGACCAAAGTTCTTTATCTTCTGCAATTTCTAATTTAGTACAATCGGCTGTTAAACCTGTTGTAACTCTCGCTGAAAGACGAGGGCCTAAATCTCTACCTATGGTTGTAGCTCCTATAAGTACGATTGAAGGTTTTTCATCGCAGATTATTTGATATATTGCTTGTGTATAAGGTTCTGTTGTATAAGTTGCAAGCGCTGGGTCATCAACAACCAATACTTTATCAGCACCATGTGCAATCAAATCGTTAGCAAGAGGTTTTACATTGTGTCCTAACAAGATTGCATACACTTCTTGCTCTAAATCTTTTGCTAAGTCGTGAGCCTTACCCAACAATTCTAATGCAACGTTTTGCAATTTGCCTTCTCTTTGTTCGCAGAAGACAAAGACGTTTTTATATTGTGATTTATCCATTGTGTTATTCCTTTAATTTGTTAGATAATGTATTTTTCTTTCAACTTAGAAATGATTAGGTCTGCCGCTTCTTCTGGTGATAAACCGTCGTGAACTTGACCTGCTGCTTTCATTTCTTTCGCTCCTGCTTTCTTTACCTTAGTTGGAGAGCCTTTTAATCCAAGTTTTTCTTCGCTTACTTCGATTTTTTCTTCTGTCCAAATTTCTACTTCTTTATCCCAAGCTTCAACAATACCCTTTACGCTCATGTAACGTGGCTTAACAGCAGAAGCAAGACAAGTTAAAAGACATGGACTCTCAACTTCAACAATTTGATAACCGTCTTCTAATTGTTTTTTTATACGGAATGTTTTATTGCCATCGAATTTTAAGTCTTCTAAATAGCTGACTTGTGGAATTCCTAAGTGCTCTGCGATTTGTGGACCTACTTGTGCAGTATCTCCGTCAATAGCTTGACGACCTGCAAGTATCAAATCGTAATCTAAAACGCGTAAAGCGCCAGCCAAAGCATTAGAAGTTGCCAATGTATCTGCACCTGCAAACTTACGGCTTGTTAAAAGAATTGCACGGTCAGCACCCATAGCAAATGCTTCTCTTAAAACAGCCTCTGCTTGTGGAGGTCCCATAGTTATAACAGTTACTTCTGCACCGTATTCTTCCTTTAATTGAAGAGCATACTCCAATCCGCCTTTATCATCTGGGTTGATAATAGAAGGAATGCCGTCTCTGATAAGAGTTCCAGTCTTTGGGTCAAGTTTAACCTCAGTTGTATCTGGAACTTGCTTTATACAAACTACTATTTTCATCGTTATCTTATTTTCTTATTATACTATATTAAAATTATTTTAACAAAGCGGCTGCGATTACCATACGTTGAACTTCGCTTGTTCCTTCGTAGATTTCTGTAATCTTAGCATCTCTCATCATTCTTTCAATTGGATATTCTCTTGTGTAGCCATATCCTCCGTGAAGTTGAACTGCTTTTGTTGTTACTTCCATTGCAGTTTGTGCAGCAAACAATTTAGCCATTGCAGCGTCTTTTGAGTATGGTAAACCATTGTCTTTTCTGTACGCAGCGCTTCTTACAAGAAATCTTGCGGCGTTTACGTTAGTTTCCATTTCGGCTAATTGGAATTGAGTATTCTGAAATTGTGCTATTGCTTTGCCAAATTGTTTTCTTTCTTTAGTATATTTTACTGTTTCGTCCATTGCGCCTTGTGCTATACCTAAGGCTTGTGATGCAATACCGATTCTACCTCCGTCAAGCGTCTTCATAGCTATTCCGAAGCCTTTTCCAATTTTTCCTAATAAGTTTTCTTTTGGTATTCTGCAATTTTCGAAAATCAATTCACATGTTGCTGAACCTCTAATACCAAGTTTCTTTTCTTTTTTACCGATTGAGAATCCTGGTGTGCCTTTTTCAACTATGAAAGCAGAGATTCCTTTATTTCCAAGGCTTTTATCAGTCATTGCAAACACGATATAAACGTGAGCATATCCAGCATTAGTAATAAATATCTTGCTTCCGTTCAATACATAAGCGTCATCCTCTTCAATAGCTGTTGTTTGTTGCATAGCAGCATCGGTACCTGCGTTTGGTTCTGTAAGACCGAATGCACCAATCCATTCACCGCTTGCAAGTTTTGGAAGATATTTTTGTTTTTGTTCTTCGGTTCCGTTTTCCATAATAGGAGCAATACACAACGAAGTATGAGCAGAAACTACTACTCCTGTGGTTGCGCAAACTCTTGAAAGCTCTTCAACCGCCATTGTGTACATTTGGTTTGTTCCTCCTTGACCTCCGTATTCTTTAGGTACAGGAATACCCATTAAACCTATCTTTCCCATTTTTACTACTGTCTCTTCTGGGAAGCGTTCAAGGTCATCAATTTCTGCTGCCAAAGGCTTAACTTCGTTTTCTGCAAAATCCTTAATCATTTGCAAGAATAACTCTTCTTGTTTAGTTAAACTAAAATCCATATCTTGTCAATGTGTTTATTATTTTACGAAATTATTGTTCTATTTCTTTCAAAACTGCAAATATACAAAAAATAAATCAAACTTAAAGCGTATTTGAGTTTATTTTTTCTAAGACTTAGAAAAATATCTCTAAGAGAAAATAGATTTTTTCTAAGGGATAATGAATTTTCTCTTAGAAAAAAATGAAAAAGTAAAGGAAAATTGTCTTGTTATTTAGTATAAAAGGCTTATCTTTGCAAATCAGTAACATAAAGTAAACAATCAAAAATGAAAAAACTTAAAATATTCAGCCTTATCTTTGCATTAGTAACACTTTTCACCTCTTGCGAAGAACAATATATTATGGGAATAGGAAAAGGTCATGTAGAAACAAAAGAAGCCTCAGAAATAACTACAACAAGTGCTAAATTAAATGGCGAAGTCATACGAAAAGGAGGTGCAAGTGATTATACAATAGGCTTTCTCTTGTATTTAGGAGCAGAAGAAGACTTTACATTGGAGACAGATAGCGTTCAACAAATTCAATGTGATAAAAGCGAAGGAGCATTCTCCAAAACAATAGACAATCTCACAGAAAATAAAACCTATAAGTTTAGAGCGTATATCACAAACGTGTCAGGAACAAACTATGGCGAAGTAAAAACTTTCACAAC